>CAJUCW010000003.1 GCA_910585275.1 uncultured Muribaculaceae bacterium | reverse complement strand
GGACGATGTCGGTGGGGAAGAAGACTTCGTCGCATTGCTGCGAGAGGGCTTCTGCGGCGCGGAAGTCTTGGCGGGTCTTTATGGCGAACCAGCTGCTTTCAGTCATAGTTTTTTTTAAGTCGTTAGATTTGGTCGGACAGGTCGGACAGGTCGGACCAGTCAGACGGGTCCGACTGGTCTGACAACAGACAACGGACAACTGCATGCCTCTTCCTTTTGCAGGGCGAACCGGCGAGGGTGTGCCATGCATCAAGAAGAACCGCCGGGATGCTTGCGCTTCCGGTCTCCTGGACGAGCCTATACAGGTGCTTTCCGGGTGGTCTGTTTTTCGCCTTGATAGTCAATATTTCTGGCGAAAATTTTAATTATCTTTTCCGAAGAGATAATTAAAATTTACAACAGGCTACCACCCAAGAATTTATGATAGTTAAAATATGTTAATGTGTAATTTTTGAGGATGCTCTTAAAAATATGATTGGTAAATTTTTCGTATTTAGGAGAAAAATTAGTAAATTTGCACCGTTTTAATTATCTCTTCGGAAGCGATAATTAAAATTTGATAAAGGAATTTAAGGGGAATAGGGCATGCACGACCGGTCCCGAAGGCCCGGTAACACAACGAGGATCACTGAAAACCAGGACAACCAGATTATGCTCCAACCAGAGCAACCAAGGACAACCAGATTGTGCTCCAACCAGAGCAACCAAGGGCAACCGGATTGTGCTCAAACCACAGCAACCAAGGGCAACCAGAATTTGTGGAAGTTCGAGATTCAAAATTCAAAATTTTTTGTGAATGTCTTGATTATGCATTATGCATTGTGAATTATGCATTGTGCATTGAATCTAAGTGCCAATCCATGGACAACCGGATTTTGGTGGTAAGCGGGGAGGGGGCTTGGATTCGACTTGGATTCGACAAAATTTTTCATTCGATAAAATATTGAGGGTGGATGTTGGTGCGTTGGGGATTTTTGATTAAATTTGCATCGCGCGTCGCGCAGTCATATTCTTATGCGGATAGTGGCGCATTTTAATTCGTGCGCTCGAAATGTGTCGGAGGCATTTACCTACATGATAGCATGTTTCTGCATTGGAGATGTCCCTATATAAAGGGATTCCTTTGCATCCGGATTTTCTCTGTATAGGGATTTGGCTGAGGGATTTCTGCGTTGCCTAATTAGAAAATAATCTAACCCAAATAACTATTATGGCTACAAAACCTTTTCATTATCAGGAGCCGTTTCCTCTCGGACCTGATACTACGGAATACCAGCTTATCACCAAGGATTATGTGAAGGTGGAAAACTGGAACGGACATGAGATGCTCGTGGTCGATCCCGAGGCTCTTACGATTATCGCCAATGTGGCAAGCCACAACTGCTCTTTTATGCTCCGTAGGGAACATAACGAGATGGTCGCAAAAATCCTTAATGACCCGGAGGCTTCCGAAAACGATAAGTTCGTTGCTCTCACTATGCTTCGCAATGCGGAAGTTGCAGCCAAGGGCGTGCTTCCTTTCTGCCAGGATACGGGAACTTCCATCTGTGCGGCTTACAAGGGGCAACATGTCTGGACGGGATGCAACGATGAGGAGAAAATTTCTCTCGGCGTTTATAAGACTTATACCGAAAACAATCTCCGCTATTCCCAGAATGCACCTCTCACGATGTATGACGAGGTGAACACCGGTTGCAACCTTCCGGCCCAGATTGAAATACACGCCACGGAGGGTAACGAGTATGAATTCCTGTTCGTGGCAAAAGGGGGAGGCAGCGCCAACAAGACTTATCTCTATCAGGAGACGAAAGCCATCCTCAACAAGAAGACGCTTGTGCCTTTCCTTATAGAGAAGATGAAGACCCTCGGCACGGCGGCTTGTCCTCCGTATCATATCGCTTTCGTAATCGGCGGAACTTCCGCAGAGATGAACCTCGCCACAGTGAAGAAAGCATCGGTGAAATATTATGACAACCTTCCGACGAAGGGTAACGAATACGGCCAGGCTTTCCGCGACGTGGAACTTGAGAAGGAGCTTCTTGAGGCTGCGCATTGCATAGGACTCGGTGCACAGTTCGGCGGCAAATATTTCGCTCACGACATACGTGTGATCCGTCTGCCGCGTCACGGAGCATCTTGCCCGGTGGGTATGGGCGTGAGCTGCTCTGCCGACCGCAACGTGAAAGCTAAAATCAATAAAGACGGCCTCTGGATTGAGAAGCTCGACGAATTCCCCGGCGAACTCATACCCGAAGAACTCCGCAAGGCAGGGGAGGGTGAAGTAGTGAAAATCGACCTTGACCGCCCGATGGAAGAGGTGCTCGCAGAGCTCGACAAATATCCCGTGTCAACCCGTCTGTCGCTTAAAGGCACCATTATCGTGGGTCGCGACATAGCGCACGCCAAAATAAAGGAACGTCTCGACGCCGGCGAGCCGATGCCGCAATATCTCAAAGACCATCCCATCTATTACGCCGGACCCGCCAAGAAACCGGAAGGTATGCCTTCAGGTTCTTTCGGCCCGACTACAGCAGGCAGGATGGACCCGTATGTTGACCAGTTCCAGGCAGCGGGCGGTTCGATGATTATGATTGCGAAAGGTAACCGCAGCCAGCAGGTGACCGATGCCTGCAAGAAGCATGGCGGTTTCTATCTCGGATCGATAGGCGGTCCCGCCGCCATCCTTGCCAAAGATTCCATCAAGAACGTGGAACTTTTGGAGTATCCCGAACTTGGAATGGAGGCAATATGGAAAATCGAGGTTGAAGACTTCCCGGCGTTCATTCTTGTAGATAACAAGGGCAACGATTTCTTCAAGCAGCTAAAACCGAGATGCCCGATGGCATAAGCCCGCGATTGAAGACCGAATGAATGAAAAGTTCCCATTTCTGCACGATTTGGGAACTTTTTTTCTTTTAAAAAACAAGATGAATGATTTGGATACCTATTTTGAATTGTTTGGCAACCTCGGCAGTGGTATTTTTTTTGTAAATTCGCAAAAAATTTTTGAAATCACTTAACACGTAAATCTAACATGAAACGGATTCTGATGTGCGCCGCGCTCTCAGCCATGTTCGGCTTCACGGCATACGGCGCATCTTATCCCTCAAATCTTCTTCCCGGTTCGCAAGATGGCCCTCAGGTGGTTTTCCCTTCCGGAGAATTCAAAGCCGGCAACGGCACGTTTCTTCTCAACGGCGAACCGTTTGTGGTGAAGGCCGCCGAACTCCATTACCCGCGCATACCGCGCGAATATTGGGACCAGCGTATAAAGCTCTGCAAGGCCCTCGGCATGAACACAATCTGCCTATATACCTTCTGGAATTCACACGAACCTAAAGAGGACAGGTTCGACTTTACCGGGCAGAACGACCTGCGAGCATTCGTGGAACTGTGTAAGGAAAACGGAATGAAGGTAATTCTTCGTCCCGGTCCTTACGTATGTGCCGAATGGGAGATGGGCGGACTGCCCTGGTGGCTTCTCAAGAAAAAGGATATCAAGCTGCGCGAGAACGACCCCTATTTCCTTGAGCGTGTGGATAAATTCCAGAAAGCCGTTGCAGACCAGGTGAGCGACCTCACCATCGACAATGGAGGGCCGATTATCATGGTGCAGGTGGAGAACGAATATGGTTCATACGGCATCGACAAGCCATACGTTTCGAATATCCGTGACATGCTTCGCAAGAATTTCGGAAACGACGTCACCCTTTTCCAATGCGACTGGTCGTCTAATTTCACCAACAACGGTCTCGACGACCTTATCTGGACGATGAACTTCGGAACCGGCGCCAACATTGACCAACAGTTTGCCAAACTGAAGGAACTGCGTCCCGAAAGCCCGCTGATGTGTTCCGAATTCTGGAGCGGATGGTTCGACAAATGGGGTGCCAACCATGAGACTCGTCCGGCTGCCGACATGATCGCCGGCATAGACGAGATGCTTTCAAAAGGGATATCCTTCAGCTTATATATGACCCACGGCGGAACAAACTGGGGGCATTGGGCGGGTGCCAACTCTCCCGGTTTCGCGCCTGACGTGACATCGTACGATTATGACGCACCGATAAGCGAAAGCGGGCAGACCACTCCCAAATATTGGGAACTAAGGAAAACCCTCGAAAAATATTATGAGGGTAAGAAGCTTCCGAAGGTGCCCGCAACAATCAAGCCGATTGAAATAAAAAAATTCAATTTCACCGAAGTGGCGCCGTTGTTCCCCAATCTTCCGGAACCCAAAAAGGACAGGGACATAAAGACGATGGAGGAATATGACCAGGGATTCGGAAGCATCCTCTACCGCACTTCGCTTCCCGAACTTCCGAAAGGGGGAGTGCTGACCGTGAACGACGCACACGACTTCGCCCAGGTGTTTGTCGATGGCAAGTATATCGGCAAAATCGACCGCAGAAACGGTGAAAAAGAGGTGGTGCTCCCTTCCTGCAAGAAAGATGCGCGCCTTGACATCCTTGTGGAAGCAATGGGCCGTATAAACTTCGGACGAGCCATCAAAGACTTCAAGGGAATTACGAAAAACGTGACCGTGACTGAAGACAAGAACGGCTATCCTTTCGTATGCGACCTCAAGAACTGGGAAGTCTTTAACCTCGAAGACACCCCTGAATTCTATGACTCCATGGAATATATGCCGATAGGGGCTTTCTCAGCCGGAGAAGACGGCAGACTACCGATAGGCGTATATAAAGGCACTTTCAACGTAAGCAAGCCATCCGATACGTTCCTTAACTTCGAAACGTGGGGTAAAGGACTGGTATATGTCAACGGCCATCCGCTCGGAAGAATCTGGGAAATAGGTCCGCAACAGACCCTTTACATGCCCGGATGCTGGCTTAATAAAGGGGAGAACGAAATAATGGTATTCGATATCGTCGGCCCGAGGGAGGCAGTGTCGGAAGGACTCAAAACTCCGTTGCTCGACAATCTCCAGGTGCAGAAACCGTTGACCCACCGTCTGGAAGGTGAGAAACTCGACCTCTCAGGCGAGACCCCCGTGCTTGTCGGCACGTTCAATCCAGGCAACGGATGGCAGGAGAGAAAGCTTGACACACCTGCAGAAGGACGCTATATCTGTCTGGAAGCCCTCAATTCAATCGACGGAAAAGACAGGGCGGCTATTGCGGAATTCTATGTGCTCGACGAGAATGGCGAACGTCTTTCGCGCGAACCGTGGATTGTAGATTATGCCGACAGCGAAGACGTAAAAACCGGCAACCGTTCCGCCGACAAACTTTTCGACCTTCAGGAATCGACATACTGGAGCACGGTTAAGGGAGCCCCGTTCCCACACGCGGTGGTTATAGACCTCGGAGGAACCAAGAAGGTGTCAGCCATCCAGTATCTCCCAAGAATGGAGAGCGAGGTGCCTGGCGCCATCAAGGATTTCAAAGTATATGTAAGCAAAACGCCTTTCAAGAAATAAGGCACGGATATGAAATAAGGCTCCGGTCGCCCGTAAAAGGGCGACCGGAGCCTTATTTATAATACTTACTGAACAATCAGAGAAGTGAAACGGAACGTTTGATGAAGTCGTTGAGGCTTTCTCCACTCAGAAGATGGCTCTGGAGAAGGGCGAGGTCGATTATCTGACGCACCTTAGGCTGCTCTTTGGCGTAGGCGGAAACGATATCCTCCTCTTTCTTCCGCAACTCGGCCACTTTGTTTTCCTTGTCGGAAAGGTCGGGGGTCTGTTCCTTGTTGTCGGTTGCCTTCTTTCGAGCCTCGGAAATCTCATTGTTGAGTGTCTCGATTTCGGCACGTATGGGAGTAACCTCGTTTTCGAGAGAAGAAGTGGCTTCCTCGATGATTTTCTTCACAACGGGCTGCTCGGTGTTGACGATAAGCTCATAGCTGTCGGGCATCTGGCCATAGAAGCCGCCGCCCGGCTGCATTGCAGCCATCTCCTTCATACGACGCATGAACTCGTTCTGGGTGACAGTGGCAGGTGCGCCGTCTTCGCGCAGAGCCGCAAAGGTAACGATGAACTGCGCCTTATCCACTTCGGGAATCTGGCTACGAACGACGGTGCTCATGATGTCGGTCTGCAAAGGGGAGAGTCCGGCATCCTTGCTGTCGGTCTTGACAATAAGACGCTCCGGGATGTCGGAATCGACACGGACGAAACGAGTTTTCTCAATTTTCTGTTCGAGCAAGCCGACGATGTGTGGGTCGAGCTGACCGTCCATCACGAGGACGTTGTAGCCCTTATCTTCCGCCGCCTTGACGTATGTGAACTGGGCGGTGGGGTCGGTGGCATAGAGATAGATGACGGTGTTGTCTTTGTCGGTTTGTTCTGCCTCTACGAGTTTGCGATAGTCATCGAGTGTGTAATACACTCCGCTGACGTCCTTAAGCAGGAAGAACTTTTTGGCAGACTCAAAGAATTTTTCATCGGTGAGCATACCATATTCGATAAACACCTTGATATCGTCCCATTTCTCCTCGAACGACTTGCGGTCGTCCTTAAACATGCGGTCGAGTTTTTCGGCCACTTTCTTCGAGATATAGGAAGAAATCTTCTTCACCTGCTGGTCGGCCTGTAGATAGCTTCGGCTGACGTTTAGAGGGATATCGGGAGAATCTATAACGCCCTGCATGAGGGTCATGAATTCCGGCACGACGCCTTCCACCTGGTCAGTGACATAAACCTGGTTGCAGTAGAGCTGGATGCGGTTTTTCTGAATGTCGATGTTGTTGCGGATTTTCGGGAAATAGAGTATTCCCGTAAGGGTGAACGGATAGTCAACGTTCAAGTGAATCCAGAACATCGGGTCTTCGTTGCCCGGCATAAGCTCGTGGTAGAACTTCAGATAGTCCTCGTCGGTAAGTTCGGTGGGTTTCTTGGTCCAAAGCGGCTCCGAAGCGTTGACAACCTTGTCTTTGTCGGAGTCAACATACTTGCCGTCTTTCCATTCCTGCTCCTTGCCTGAAATAACCGGCACGGGAAGGAAACGGCAATATTTTTTAAGAAGAGTGTCGATGCGAGCCTGTTCAAGGAAATCCTTGTTATCGTCGTCGATATAGAGGATGATATCCGTGCCACGCTCTTTTTTGTCGATTTCATTCATCTCGAATTCGGGACTTCCGTCGCAAATCCACTGCACACCTTTAGCCCCTTCCTTATAAGAAAGCGAACGGATTTCAACCTTCTTCGAGACCATAAATGCGGAATAGAATCCGAGTCCGAAGTGTCCGATAATAGAGTTGGCCGTGTCTTTGTATTTAGCAAGGAATTCCTCGGCACCGGAGAATGCTATCTGATTGATGTATTTATTGACGTCTTCTTCGTCCATGCCGATGCCGTGGTCAGAGACGGTGAGCGTGCCCGCTTCCTTATCGACGGTGACTCTTACGTTCATCTCGCCAAGTTCGCCTTTGAACTCGCCGAATGATGAGAGGGTTTTCAGTTTCTGGGTGGCGTCGATAGCGTTGGAGACAAGCTCACGAAGGAATATCTCATGGTCGCTATATAGAAACTTCTTGATAATGGGGAAGATATTTTCAGTTGTAACCCCAATTTTGCCTGTAGCCATAATTAAGTTTTTTATTTGATTTCGCAAAGATATGCATGGCTTAGTAGGAATGCCATTACACCCTTTATCGAATATTGTTACTTATTTGAAGAATTGCAAATATCGTGCCATAAGTAGCTGTTCAAAATTAGTTATATGATATTTTTTTGTCTTAACTCTCCGGGCAAACATATCGTCACTCGTCTCACGGGTTGTTTTCTAATTTTCATTCAGTTGTTTAGCCCGCTAAACTCCTTCATTCAAATTAGATAATCCCTCCGTAATCCTTCGCGATAATATGTTTGCTAATTTTTAACAACTACTTATTTTAAACATATTCGAATTGAATGGGGTTGAAAATTTTAGAAGACGTTTATACTTTTTTACGGAAGTTTGTTTTTCTTATTGACCACAACGTGGCCTTTCGATTCTAAATAGTTCATCAAAAACATAATCAATATGGATAAAAGACACGACACGATAAATGAATCAAAAAAGGTGGCCAAGGCCACCGCCATGGGTTTGCTGGTGGCTTTCGGCATAGTTTTCGGCGACATAGGTACTTCGCCGTTATATGTGATGAAAGCCATTGTCCGGGCAACCCCCGGATTTGACGAGGCTTATATAATAGGAGCCGTGTCGTGCATTATCTGGACTTTGACAATTCAGACCACAATAAAATATGTGATCATAGCCTTGAGGGCAGACAACAAAGGGGAGGGCGGGATACTGGCGCTGTATTCACTTGTAAAAAACAAAGGGAGTCGGTGGCTATATATTGTGGCAGCCATCGGGGCGGCCACTCTTATAGCCGATGGTGTGATTACGCCGGCAGTGACGGTTACCTCCGCCATCGAAGGGCTTAAAACTTTCGGCAGCGACATCCCGGTCACCGGTATTGTGCTGGCAATTATTTCCGCGATTTTCATAATTCAAGGGTTGGGGACGGCGAAAATCGGGAAATGGTTCGGCCCGATAATGTTGGTATGGTTTCTGTCGCTTGGAGTTTTCGGGACAATCAATATGGTGGAATATCCATCTATTTTGAGAGCGTTCAATCCGTGGTGGGCGGTAAGACTTCTTACGGAATATCCCGGATGGTTCGTAATCCTCGGAGCCATATTCCTTTGCACCACAGGAGCTGAAGCCCTTTATTCCGACCTCGGCCACTGCGGGAGAATCAATATCTCGATGGCATGGGGTGTGGTAAAAGTCATGCTTGTGCTCAATTATTTGGGACAAGGGGCGTGGATAATCAATCATCCTGGAATCGGGGCCGATACCAACCCTTTCTACTCGATTATTCCCCACAGCTGGCTCGTTTTTGAAATAGCGCTCGCCACTTTGGCGGCAATCATTGCCAGCCAGGCATTAATAAGCGGGTCGTTTACTATTTTCAGTGAGGCGATTGCGCTCATGTTCTGGCCTTGGATGAAGATAAAATATCCTTCGCTCAGCAAAGGTCAGCTTTTCATACCCGCCATCAACATATTCCTTTACATCGGATGCATTTTGACAGTGCTTGTTTTCAGGACATCCGATAAGATGGAAGCCGCTTACGGACTTGCCATCACCATAACGATGCTTATGACGACGGTGTTGCTTGCCATATATCTGCGGCATAAAGGCGTGCCGAAATGGGGGGTAGGGTTCTTCATTATTTTCTTCGGGATAATAGAGGGTGCGTTCTTGTTTTCGAATCTCTTCAAATTCATGCACGGGGGATGGTACACGCTCCTGATAGCCGGAGTGCTTGCCATGATAATTCTCACTTGGCGCAACGGCTCGATAATAAAAGACACTTTTAAAGAATACAGGAGAATCGATGACTGTCTCGGGATAATATCCGATATATCGAACGACCGCGAAATTCCCCGTTATGCCTCCAATCTTGTGTATATAAACCGGTCGGATGCCGCAGACATGATTGAAAGCAAAATCATATATTCGATTATAAACAAGAGCCCGAAGAGGGCTGACCATTATTGGTTCATACGGATGGAATTTGACGATGCTCCCGATACGCTTGATTATAATGTGAAGGTGTATGGCGACGAACTGATATATTGCGTGGATATCCGCATCGGTTATGCCGTGCAGCCGAAGCTGACCGTATTTCTACGTCAGATTGTGGAAGACCTTGTGGCAGAAAACAAACTTAACCTTACAAGCCGCTATCCGTCGTTGAAAAGTCATGGTGTGGCGGGGGAATTCAGGTTTGTAGTTATTTCCCGTCTGTTTTCCGCCTCGCAAAACGCGTGTGGCAGAAAAGAGGCATTCGTCATGAATCTGCATGACATGGTTGGACGGTTTTCAAGAAGCGACGCCACTGCTTTCGGACTTGGCGTGTGCAACCTAACGGTGGAAAATACTCCCTTGATAATTTCACCCGCCACATCGGTCAGAATCAAAAAGGCTACCTGAAAAAGAACGGGATTTATTCGTAGCGCATAGTCTCGGCGGGAGAGATGCCTGCCACGAATCTTGACGGGAGAATAAGCACTATATAGGTGACTACAAGCACTCCTGCATTGAGGAGCGCAATCCCAATCCAAGACAGTTTCACGGGAACGAAATCGATGTAATAAGACTCTGCATCAAGAGGAATGAAATGTGTTTTTTCCTGAACATACATCAGGGAAATCATAACTACGTTGCCGATAATCATGCCCCACAGCGCAACGCGTATGGCGAGATAAACAAACACCCGGCGCACTTTGTCGGTAGGGGCCCCCAGGGCCTTCATCATGCCGATGAACCTCTTTTTCTCTATAATGATTATCAGCATGCCCGAAACAAGCGTGATGCATCCCACTGTCATCATAAGGAAGAGAATCACCACTACATTCGTGTCAAGGAGATTGAGCCAACTGAAATATCCCATTCCCTGATTTAAAACGTTGTCGGTCTTATACAGACGGAACAGCCGTCCGTCTTCGAGGGCTTCGTTGAGCCGCGACTGTAAAAGAGAGGTATATTCAGGAATCCTGTCGAAGTCGTTTGTGGTGAGTTGTAGATAAGTGCCTTGGTTTTCACCTATTCCACCAAGCTGCTGCACGAGCGGCAGCGATCCGAACACAAGCACATCGTCATATTGGTCGAAGTGGGAATTGAAGATGCCGACAATCTCTAATCTTCTGACGCGGACGTCGTCGGTTATGAAATAGGTGTCGATTTTGTCGCCGTTCTTCAGTCCGAGCTGACGGGCGGCCGTTCTTGAAATGACGATTTTATTCTTGTTTTCGGGTTTTGAGAAATCTACGAGCTTCCCCTCCTCCAGATTGGCATTCATAAAATCAATGGCGGATTTTCCGCTCAGCCCCTTGAGATAGACGCCTTTAAAATCTGTCGAGGTCTTAAGAATGGCAGGGGCTACGGCCTGGAGTATATAGTCATCGACAAAATCCAGTCCTGCCAATTCTTCCTTTAAAGAAGGGGTGAGGGTGACTATGTTGTCTTCGTCGGGAGTGACCGGAGATGTGAACAGGGATATGTGGCCATTGAAACCGACCACTTTGTTGCGGATTTCCTGCTTGAACCCCAACACTATGGAAATCGAGGCAATCATCACGGCAACAGAGAGTGCCACTGCAGCCACCGCCACGGTCACCGCCGGCGCCTTGCGTTTCCCACCGGCGGAAAGAGAAAGTCTGCGAGCTATGAACAAAGGATAATTCATGGCGCAAAGTTATGAAAAAAAACTACGACTTCATTTTTTTCGGATGAAAAAATTTGGTCGTTAAATTGTCATTTGTTAACTTTGGCAGAGAAAACCGGGATAGAATCCGGATTCCTTATTTCTAAATGCCACTTTACGCACATTAAGTGGGTAAAAATGAAAACAATCAATAACACAGAACATACAAATGGAAGAGAATCTAACTAAAACATGCCTTCACGACCGTCATGTGGCACTCGGTGCTTTGATGTCGCCTTTCGGAGGTTTCGATATGCCTATACAATACAAGGGCATCACCGAAGAACATAATGCAGTGCGCCACGAAGTTGGCGTCTTCGATGTCAGCCACATGGGCGAGGTAAGGGTAAAAGGCACGGACGCTTATAAGTTCGTCAGCCATATATTTGTGAACGATGTGACCGGCGCGCCCGACGGACAGATTTTCTACGGCATGATGTGCTATGACAACGGTGGCACGGTAGATGATCTTCTTGTCTATAAAGTGAACGACGATGAATATTTCCTCGTAATCAACGCCTCCAACATTGCCAAAGACGTGGAATGGATAAAGAGCCACGCCGAAGGCTACGATGTGGAAATAGAAGACCAGAGCCCTTATTACGGAGAGGTGGCAATCCAAGGACCGAAAGCCGAAGAGACGATGGAAAAAGTTCTCGGCATACCGGTGCAGGATATCGCTTTCTATAATTTCAAGACATTCCAGCTTGACGGTGAAGAGGTGATTATAAGTCGCACCGGTTATACCGGAGAAGACGGTTTCGAGGTATATGGCAGCCATGACTTCACTCGCCGCGTATGGGACAAACTGATGGAGGCCGGCGTGCAACCTTGCGGACTCGGATGCCGCGACACCCTGCGTTTCGAAGTGGGACTTCCCCTCTACGGCGACGAACTCAGTGCCGACATCACTCCCCTTGAGGCAAGCCTGAGCATGTTTGTCAAACTTGACAAACCGGAATTTATCGGAAAGGAAGCACTCGCGCTCCAGAAGGCTGAAGGCGTAAAGCGTCGCATCGTTGGCATCGAACTTGAGGGGAACGCGATTCCACGTCATGGCTATCCTGTAGAAATCGAAGGAAGACAGGTTGGTGAAATCACTACAGGTTACCGTTCCATCTCCACCGGCAAGAGCGTGGCCATGGCGATGATAGAAAAGCCTTACGACAAACTCGGGACAAAAGTGGAAGTCCGTATCCGTAAGAAAACGTTCCCCGGGACGGTGGTGAAAAAGCGTTTCTACGACAAGAACTACAAAAAGTGATTGAAATTTTTAAAACATCATAGCAATGAGCAAAATTTTAGACGATCTCCGTTATGCGGAATCACATGAATGGGTGAAACTTGAAGGCGATATCGCCACAGTTGGTATCACGGACTATGCACAGCATGCGCTCGGCAACATCGTGTATGTAGATATGCCTGAAGTGGGCGATGAAGTAGAGCAGGGCGAAGATTTCGGGGCTGTTGAGTCTGTAAAGGCTGCCAGCGACCTTATCTCTCCGGTAAGCGGCGAGGTGGTTGAAATCAATGAAGCGCTTGAAGACGAACCTGAACTTGTAAACCAGGATGCTTTCGGCAACTGGATTATGAAAGTGCGCGTTTCCGACCCTTCCGAGATTGAGAAGCTTCTTGACGCGGCTGCATACGCAAAAATCTGCGAGGAATAATCAAACTTAATACATAATTGGAATGCATGGTCCGTGAAAACTTTCTTATTCACGGATTATGCATTTCTCACAATTATACCAACTAAAATGCCTAACAAATATATTCCACATACAGAGGAAGACATCCGTGAGATGCTTGACCGTATCGGCGTTCAGTCGCTGCGCGACCTCTATAGCGATGTTCCGCAGGAAGTGGTTTTCGAAGGGGAATACTCCATTCCATCCGCCATGTCGGAAATAGAATTACGCCGTCATTTCAAGGAGCTGGGTGAAAAAAACAAGGCCCTTACCGTGTTTGCCGGCGGTGGTGCATACGACCATTATTCCCCTTCAACGGTGGCTCATCTCCTTGCGAGAAGCGAATTTTATACAGCCTATACCCCTTATCAGCCTGAAATTTCGCAAGGCACCCTCCAGTATATTTTCGAATATCAGAGCATGATAAGCGAACTGACCGGAATGGAGGCCACCAACGCATCGATGTATGACGGAGCGACGGCCGCTGCCGAAGTGATGTTTATGATGGTGGCATCTTCCAAAAAGAAAAATCGCGTGCTTCTTTCGTCAACCCTTTCCGAACGGGTTATAAATGTGGTCAGAACATATGCCAAATTCCATGGCGTGAAGGTGTCTTTGATTGTGGAGAAAGATGGTGTCACCGACCTTGACATGCTTGCCAAAGAACTCGAAGATGACGATGTGGCCGGCGTGATTTTGCCTACTCCCAATAAATACGGAATTGTGGAAGATTTTACAGGCGTTGCCGACACAATTCATTCCGCTAAAGGATATTTTGCCGTATTCGCCGACCCATCCGCGCTTGCCGTTCTCCGCACTCCGTCCGAATGGGGTGCCGACGTTGCGTGTGGCGACGGACAGACCCTCGGTATGCCTCTCGCTTTCGGAGGCCCGTATCTTGGCTTTATTTCCTGCAACAAGGGGATGCTCCGTAAAATGCCCGGCAGGGTGGTGGGTGCTACCAAAGATGCCGACGGTAAACGTGGGTTCGTGTTGACTCTTCAGGCACGTGAGCAGCACATACGTCGGGAGAAAGCCACGAGCAACATCTGTTCGAACCAGAGCCTGATGGCGCTTTACGCCACAATTTATCTTTCGCTCCTCGGCAAGGAGGGTCTGAAGGAGGTTAACGTGCTTTCGGCCGACGGTGCCCACTATCTTTTCAACAGACTTATCTCTACAGGTAAATTCCAGCCGGCGTTCGAAAAGCCGTTCCTTAAGGAGTTTGTCGTCAAAACTGATCTCGACATCGATAAAATCAACGCCCGTCTCCTTGAAAAGGGTATAATGGGCGGTCTTTCTCTTGGAAACGGCCTTGTGGAATTTGCCGTGACAGAGAAGCGGACTAAAGAGGAGATTGACAACCTTGTAGAATTAATGCTTGAGGACTGACCATTATGAAAACATACGACAAACTGATATTCGAGCTTTCACGTCCCGGCAGAAAAGGTTACGAGTTGCCGGCAGACAATTATATGACCGACGGACTTTCGGCAATCCCTTCAGGACTTCTTCGTGAAACACCTGCTGAACTCCCGGAGGTGAGCGAACTTGACGTAGTGCGTCACTACACCAACCTTTCCAACAAGAACTTCGGCGTTGACACAGGCTTTTATCCTCTCGGGAGCTGTACGATGAAGTACAATCCTAAAATCAATGAGGAGGTGGCGGCTATGTCCGAGTTCTCATCCCTTCATCCGCTCCAGGATGTAAAGTCGGCCCAAGGAGCATTGGAGCTTTACTGGAATCTCCAGAATATGCTCGCCAATATATCCGGTCTTGCCGAATTTACCCTCAATCCTTATGCAGGAGCGCACGGTGAGTTGACCGGTCTGATGGTGATGCGCCAGTATCACCTCTCGCGCGGCGATGAAAAGCGCACGAAGGTAATCGTGCCTAATTCGGCCCACGGCACCAACCCGGCGTCGGCCATGGTTGCGGGTCTTGAAGTGGTGGAGGTGAAATCGAAACCTAACGGCTCAATCGACGTTGAAGATCTTAGACCGCTTCTTGACGACAGCATTGCCGGAATCATGATGACGAACCCGAACACTCTCGGAATGTTCGAGACCGAGATTCTTGAAATAGCGAAGCTCGTCCATGAGGCAGGTGGCCTGTTGTATTACGACGGGGCGAATCTGAATCCCCTTCTCGGTATGGTGCGTCCCGGCGATATGGGTTTCGACATCATGCACATAAACCTCCACAAGACATTCTCCACGCCTCACGGAGGCGGCGGTCCGGGTTCCGGCCCTGTAGGCGTTGCCCCACATTTGGTGGATTTCCTTCCGAATCCTCATGTGAAGAAGGCGGCCGACGGCACTTTCTATGTAGAAAACGTTGACGATAGCCTGGGTAGCGTTTCCACTTTCTTCGGAAACTTCGGAGTGATGATGAAAGCATATGCTTACATACTTTCTCTCGGCAAGGAAAACATCAAAAACGTCGGACCGATTGCCACCTTGAATGCGAACTATATTAAGGAAAGCCTTAAGGATGATTATCTCCTTCCAATTTCCGGTGTGTGCAAGCATGAATTTGTATTCGACGGTCTAAAAGACAAATCGACGGGAGTAACCACCCTTAATGTTGCGAAGCGTCTTCTTGACTATGGATTCCATGCCCCGACTATATATTTCCCTCTTCTTTTCCATGAATCGATGATGATTGAGCCTACGGAAACCGAAAGCAAGGAGACTCTCGACGATTTTATCGCCGTGATGCATAAGGTGGCGCAAGAGGCCCGCGAAACTCCGGAAGAGGTGTTGAATGCCCCGCTTACCACAATCGTCCGCAAACTTGACGAAACCACGGCTGCCAAGAATCCGATTCTGAATTACAAGGCCCTTAAAGATTCCGAGAAATGAAAACCGACCTTATTATAATCGGTGCCGGCCCCGGCGGATATGAAACCGCATTGGAGGCTGCTAAGGTTGGTAAAAGCGTGACGCTTTTCAACGGCGGCAGTCTCGGAGGAACCTGCCTAAACGAAGGGTGCATTCCTACGAAATGCCTGTGTAACGACTCCGACATGATTGCCCGTTTCAAAGAGGGTGAGAAATATGGCATCGAGGATTTTACATTTGCAATAGACTACAATAAGATTCTCGAACGCAAGAAAAACGTGACCGACACCTTGAGAGGCGGCATCGACATGATGCTGAAGCAGGCGAAAGTGAACGTGGTCAATGCAATGGCATCCTTTAAAGACAGCCGGACTGTGATTGCCGACGGAGAGGAATATGAGGCAGACAACATTATAATTGCCACCGGCAGTGTGTCAAAGTCTCTTCCTATCCCCGGACATGACCTCGAATGTGTGATGGATTCCACACGGATTCTCAATCTTGAGTATATACCCGCGTCGCTCACGATTATCGGCGGAGGTGTCATCGGTATGGAGTTCGCTTCCATATTCAGTAACCTTGGTTCCAAGGTGACTGTAATAGAATTCATGAAACAGATTCTTCCACCGTTTGATTCCGACATCGCTAAGCGTCTCAAGCAGACACTTTCAAAAAAGGGTGTGAAAATTATAACAGGTGCGGCAGCCAAGGAAATCAGGCAGAATGAGTTTTATGAAATCGAGGTGACTTACGAGTCTAAAGGGAAAGAGGAAAAGGTTGTTTCTTCCGATTTGCTGATGGCAGTTGGTCGTACTCCACGGGTTGAGGGCCTTAACCTCGAAGCCGCCGGAGTGGAATATTCCCCGAAAGGTATTTCTGTTGATGACAATATGCGGACTAATGTCGCCAATATTTATGCCATCGGCGATGTCAATGCGCGCATGATGCTGGCCCATGTTGCATCGTTCCAAGGAATGAGGGCTCTTAATGCAATCGACAATGAAAACGATTCCATAAGATTCGATATTATTCCTTCAGCTGTTTTCACTACTCCGGAATGTGGAATGGTTGGACTCACCGAAGAGCAGTGTAAGGAGAAAAAGATTGAAACCATTATCGGACAAAGCTTCTTCCGGGCCAACGGGAAAGCTTTGGCAATGGGGGAAACCGATGGCCTCTGTAAGCTGATTTTCCAAAAGGATGACGACAAACTGATAGGGGCCCACATAATGGGCGTTGAAGCCGCCGACCTTGCCCAGCAATGTGCCGATCTTATGAACCGTAATGTAACGTGCCGTGAAATGACCCAAATCATTTTCGGACACCCCACTGTCAGCGAGATTCTGCTTAATGCCGCCAGGGCTGCAAAGTAAAATGAATTAATCATATATGTAAAAGATAAGGCGGACGAATTCGTCCGCCTTATCTTTTACATATATGATTTGCCGGTTACATGGGTATTGCTTCGTAGGCAGCCAGGGCTTCTTCAAACCTCTTGGCTACGTCTGCCATTTTATAAAGTCCGTCGGCATTCTTCTCAAGTCCTTTCAGGGAAAGTTGGTAAATCTGCGGAGGATTGTCGAGGTCAAGGAGTTCCATGTTGCGCAACTGGTCAACCGACTGATAAACTATGTTGACGTCGGCATATTCCTCGCCGTCGGGAGCTACAAATTTTTCAACCACAATCTTCGAACCGATAGGTGTTTTTTTCTCAATTGCATTTGGCAATTCATATTCTTCGACTCCAAGGGCGGTTGCCACTGCTGAAAGATTGCTGTCGTGACCTACAAGGAATGTAAACTTCCTGTCGGGAGAACGAAGTTCATCATACATATATTGAATCAATGGATAAGCTACGTTGGTTGCGACTATGGGGGCGGTGAAAAGCACATCTTGGTACGTATCCTTCACGTGGGCCAGTTTTTCCCAATCTTTTCTCGACAGTTTATGTCCGAAGGCAGCTGCCAGAGTGTCGGGCTGTTCATAATACTGGAGGATAAACGCGTCGCTTGCCGAATTGAGTTCTTTAAGGGCCGACCCGGACTTCATCGATGGTTCCTTATATTTCTCAAAAACAATTTCGGTGTTGTAATTCTTGAAAGCGTCGAGGTAAGGGTCCTTTTCTTTGGCCATAGGGGAATCATCCACATCGAGCACCTCAATCATGAGATTATAATCCGGTTCAGTCGCTTCATTTATACCTACGATGCCTTTCTTCCCGCCCATTGCATTAATCTGCTTCATTGCTTCCGCCACAAATGCCGGGCTAACCTTGGTGAGCTGCGGATTAAAGAGCGGATCCATCTTGCTCGGGGTGTATCGGTGATTTACGGTGACACTACCCACGGGCATGAAGCCTGAGGTAAAGTATTGGGCGGTGGCAATGCATCGCTGCATGGAGTTGGCAATCACGTTGAGGTCATCGGCGGTCGGTTCATAATTCTCAGGGAAGAGACCGGCATCGACAGCCCATTTACGGAAGTATTGACCCATTTCCGTTTCGAGCACCCCTCCGCGTAGCGTAAGCTCGCTTTTTCCGGCAGTCCATTTGTTCCATTCATGGGGTGTCATTCTTCCGAGGGCGCTTTTGCTGTCGGAAAGGGGAGACCTGATGTTGTGGCGACTCAAGACAACAGCTTCTTTAAGCTTATATTTGTCTTTGAAATCCTGACTTCTCGGAGTTTGGGCGAAAGAAACGGCGGGAAAGAGAAAAAGAGAGGCGAGAGCGATTTTCAGTAGAGAGCTTTTCATAAAATAATCAGGTTTTATTCTTTTCGCAAGCGGTCTTGAGCATGCGATTCAGAATTGTTGTTTGATAATAAAGCTTTTTCAACTTGTTTAGGAATTACAACATTTATAAACAAATTCCAATATATAAACATATGAAGTCAGCCATGGTTCACATGATTTTTGATTTGCCGGAAATTCGTGCTTTTACACTTTATTTTTTATCATGATGTGAACATATAAAACGATAGAAACGTTAACAAGACACAACATTTATAAACACCTTTTCATTCTTCCAACTAAACTTGAGGGTCAGTGAGGTTGTATGACCGCCAGCCCTTTCCACCTAAAAAAATTAAACACTATGAGAAACATACGAAACATATCGCTCATTGCAGCTATAATGGCGACAACAGGATTGGTTCAACCTGTCATGGCACAGGACGATGATTCAGAAGGTCCGAAGTTCAAATTTACTCCTGCCGGTAGAATTTTGACGGACGGCGCACTTTATTTTCCTGATGGCGACGGATTCGCCGACGGAGTGGCCATACCCGATGTAAGACTCGGAGGAAAAGCAACCTATGGAAATTGGATGGCAAAAATTGACGTGGGTTACGGATTCGGGAAATTAAGTATGAAAGATGTTTTCATCCAATATAGTTTCAACGACCACAACTTGATAAAGGCGGGTTACTTCGTGCATCAGTTCGGACTACAGGCTGCCACGTCGAGTTCAATGAAGCCGCAGATGGAAGCACCAACCACCGATACATATTTTGCCGGAACAGCGAGGAACCTTGGAATACAATATGTATATGACAAGGGAGACTTCTTTGCAGGCGTCAGCGCATTGTGCGGAACCAATATAACAACCCCGGCGAGCGACTACGGAAAAGTCAGCGTAGGTGGCACGACACGCCTTGTGTGGCGTCCGTATCACGAAGTTGGGCAGGTTGTACAGGTCGGAATGTCAGGCTGGTACCAGACGGCCATGCATGAAAAAGAGGAAGTTGATGGAAAACCTGTTGTTTCTCCGGGATTCTTTGATTTCAGCGCCACTTTTCCGACAAGAGTTGACAAAGTGAGCATGTTGGGTGCCAATGTTGACAATGCAAGAGGTATGGTGAAACTCTCTCCCGAACTGCTCTTGTCGAAAGACAGATTCGCCCTCGAAGGCCAATATTATTATATGAACGTGAATCGAAAGGACGGTCTTCCCTCATATACGGCGCAAGGTGTTTACGGTATAGTCAGAGGCCTCCTTATAGGCGACAGCTCTTACGGATACTCTCACGCAGACGCCGGACTGGCCACACCGGGACCCAAGACGCTTGAATTCGTAGTAGGGTATAACTATACCAACGGCTCGTGTTCGAAGGCCAATATAATGGGCGGCATCACCAACGACTATTCGCTGACTTTGAATTATTACATTAACAAATATATCATTGCGAGACTTCGCTATTCATATACCGATGTAAGAAACAGCGCAGTAATGCACGACCGTCATGTGAACATCATCCAGGCCCGAATCCAGTTTAAATTCTGAAAGAGTCAATCCTATCTCAACTACTTGGAAAGAGGGTGTATCAAAATGAAATTTTGATACACCCTCTTGTTTTTTTGTTCATTAAATATCTGCATCGCGCCATGCAGGAAATTTTTCGCGGAAGGAATCGAGTTTGTTGCGTGAAAGGGAAGCATATACGAATCTGTTTTTTTCATCTCTGACCGAGACGTCGTTGCCTTTAAAATCAAAGATAAAAGAACTTCCATCATACTTGAAACCATTCTTATCTATCCCCATGCAATCTACGGCTGCTACATATGAAAGGTTTTCGATAGCCCTCGCCGGCAGAAGTTTCTTCCATGCATCGATACGCACTTCAGGCCAGTTTGCCGCAACGAGCAGCAAGTCGTATTGGTTGTTGATATTCCGGCACCATGCAGGGAAACGGATATCGTAACAAACAACCATTGCAATGTTCCATCCCCGATAGCGTACGAAAAGTCGCGAGTCTCCCTTTGAAAAGACTTTGTCTTCTCCTGCCATAGTAAAAAGATGACGCTTGTCGGCAAAATATTCGTCACCGGTAGGCTCTATGAAAAAAGCTCGGTTGAAAAGTAATCCCCCGGTGTCGGCTATGAATGTGCCGGCGATTGCTACATTGTACTTATACGCAAGTGTTTTAATACGTTCAATCGTTTCCCCCGTATTTCGTTCCGACAGGGCTCTTACATGTTCTTTATTCTCTCCTGAAGGGAATCCGGTAGAAAATGTTTCGGGGAGCAGCACAAGTTCCGTGTCGGGGTGGATGGCTTTCAGCGCATTTTCAAGAGTAAAGATATTGCTCCCTTTGTCTTCCCACATAATTTCCATGGGAAGAAGACAGATGTTAAGATTATGTGTTATCACTTGTCAAGCTTTAAATTTATCAGGAAACTTCGCAGCGTTGGCAAATCCTGAATAATACTTCCGAATGTAGGCAAGGTCTTTCTCTACATCGCCCGTGGGGATATACTCTTCCTTAATGATTATGTGTCTGGTGGAATAGTCGATAACACCAAGTTGGACGGGAACGCCGGCTCCTTTAGCAATATAGAGAAATCCTGTATGCCATTTGTCGGTCAGGCTTCTTGTGCCTTCAGGTGTGACGGCAAGATTGACGTAGGGACGCTTGTGAAACATCTCGATGACGCTTTCAGTGAGCGACCCTTGTTTGTTTTTACGTCTCACGGGAATACCTCCAAGGGCGGTCAGGAGATATTTCAATGGGAAGAAAAACCAAAATTCCTTCATCAAGAAATTGGCTTCCCTTCCCAATGATTTATATGCGAAAAGACCAAGTATAAAATCCCAGTTGGAAGTATGAGGTGCAACGCAAATGACACATTTGTCACGACGTGGGGCTGTGATTTCAACCGTCCATCCGCTCCACTTCAATATTTCTTTCCAGAGATTCACGACCTTCTCTTAATATTTTGGTGTTACTCTGCAGTAACTGCCTTTTTGTATGAATCTTTTACAGCCTGTGGGATAGCGCCGTTGAACACCTTAAGCGCCTCGTCGATCTCCTTTGCAAAATCATCGTTGATTTTGACAAACATTTTCGAATAGAACTCTTTTTTGGCTTTGCAGTAATCTTCGAGAGAATCGAAAGCTTTTACACCTTTGTCGAAAGTGACATTGGCGTTGGAACGTGCAGAACCTACGGCACCGAGCACCATCTTTATGGAATTGACGATTGCTTCTTTGTCGGCACCCTCTACATTGTAATAGGTAGCCATCATAGCGTCGCATGCCGAAGCTCCGATTGCTTCCACATATTTCTTGAATTCACGTTTGTTTGCCATGTTTAATTATTTTATTTGGGTTATGAATGTCTAATACAGGCACTCTATATTTATAACAAATAAAATGGCTCTTTTATTATAAGAGCGCGTCGTACAAATGTACGACGCGCTCTAAATATCAGTCGCGACGTTCCTTTCTCGATGCATCAATACGGAGAAGTATGAAAAGAAGGATGGTGAAGCCCCAAAGTGCCGACCCTCCGTAGCTGAAAAATGGAAGAGGAATCCCGATTACCGGACAAAGGCCGATAACCATCCCGATATTGATGCATAAATGGAATATCAGAAATGAAACCACGCAATAAGAATATACTCTGCCGAATGGTTTCCGTTGTCGTTCCGCAATATGAATTAACCGGAGAATCAAGGCAAGGAACAAAACAAGTACTGTGGCAGACCCTGCAAACCCCTCCTCTTCGCCAATGGTGCAGAATATAAAATCGGTATGCTGTTCCGGAACGTATTTTAATTTCGTCTGCGTGCCATTGAGAAATCCCTTTCCTGTAAGACCTCCAGACCCTATGGCTATCTTCGATTGGTTGACATTGTATCCGGCTCCACGAAGATCCTCTTCAATGCCGAGGGCTACCTTTATTCGAAGTTGCTGATGAGGTTCAAGCACATTCCCAAACACGTAGTTGACTGAAAACAGGAAAAGGACCGACACGACGGCGAAAGCCACCGTCACAAGGAATTTTTCGATTCTGTGATGAAACATTGCCAAAAGAGTGTAGGCAATTGCAAGTCCGAGCACCACAAGGAAAAAGACAAGACCGTTTATATGCAGTCCGCACACCCAAAGCAAAGCCGCCAATAATCCGGATGCGATGAATCCTATAATCACATTTCTTGCAATTATAAAGTCGCGGCAATAAAGCAGCAACATAGCCGCGTATATCACAAGGATTATTACAAATACGGAAAACTCTCCGGCAGGAATCCCCATTACAAGGGGCGTTGTGAATTTTACCGCCACGACAAAAT
Source organism: uncultured Muribaculaceae bacterium (assembly GCA_910585275.1). Taxonomy (GTDB): domain Bacteria; phylum Bacteroidota; class Bacteroidia; order Bacteroidales; family Muribaculaceae; genus Lepagella. The sequence goes on along the minus strand of CAJUCW010000003.1, from coordinate 135,900 downwards.
AAAGCACTGCGCAAAACACAGAGAAAAGCACCAGCCCACTCATACCTTCACGATAGAGCACGAAGATCAGAGAAGTGTAAACGAGGGCGCTGCCGGTTTCGCGTTGCAGCAGAATAAGGCATATCGGGAGGAATATGATTATAAGTGCCCTGAAATAATTGCTTATCTTTGTGTTTAATGCAAAATTATAGGAATCGAATAGCTTGGCAAGCGCAAGCGCTGTGGCAAATTTCCCGAATTCCGCCGGTTGGAGGCTTATCGGCCCGAACACAAGCCACGAACGCGACCCTTTTATATCCGGAGCCAGAAAAATGGTGGCTATCAGAATGAGGATTACCACCCCATATATCGGATAGGCGTAGGCTTCATAAATCCTATAATCAAGCAACAATATGATGCATCCGATAAAAAGGGAAAGCCCTATCCATAGGAATTGTTTACCTGAAAATTCGGCAAAATCAAACATGCTTGCATTGTCGAAATCATAGCTTGCTGCATATATGCTCACCGCTCCCGCCGATACAAGCAGGATATATAATATAATCGTAAACCAGTCGAGCGACCGGAAAACGGAGACGTTGGCTTCAGTGCGATTTGACCCCACTACTTATGATTGTGTTAGAGTTAAACATTCTTTCTTCCAATCCTTTTCGAGTTTCGCTGATTTTACCCGTAAGATATTTTTCCATCATAAGGCTGCCGATAGGCACTCCGAATGTGGCGCCGAATCCGGCGTTTTCCACATACACGGCAATGGCAATCTTCGGATTATGATATGGTGCGAAACCCATAAAAGCGGAATGGTCTTTTCCATGAGGGTTCTGAGCGGTGCCCGTCTTGCCGCAGACCTCGATGCCGGGAAGGTTGGCTGTGCGGCAAGTGCCGCCCAACACTGCCATTCTCATACCTTCCGCCACTACTTCATAGTATTCCTTCTTGATACTTGGAGCGTGCTTTTCACGATACTTGCCATCTATCACCGTGTCTGCGACCGCTTTTACGATATGAGGGGTATAGAAATGTCCTCTGTTCGCGATGGTGGCGCAAAGGTTGGCTATCTGAAGTGGGGTTGCAAGCACCTCGCCTTGGCCGATTGCAATCGAGATGATTGAATTCGCACTCCATTTAGACCCTCTGAAAGAATTGGAGTAGTAATCGGAATTAGGGATAAAGCCACGGCTCTCTGAGGGGAGGTCAACACCAAGCCGGTAGCCATAGCCCATTTCGACAAGATAGTCCTTCCACTTTGTGAGCTGGTCGTATGGTTTCGTGCCACGTTTGTCAATCATGTTTTTCAATCCCCAACAGAAATATGCATTGCAAGACGTCTGCAAGGCCGGTTTGATAGCGATAGGGGAGCCATGTCCATGACATCCTACCCGGATACGATTGATATAGCCATGATAACACGGATATTGAGTCGAAGTTGTCACAATGCCTTCTTGGAGAAAAATGAGTCCTTGGGTGGGTTTGAAAGTAGAACCCGGAGGGTATGCGCCCTGCAATGCGCGGTCGTAAAGTGGTTTATAAGGGTTCCTTACAAGGTCGGCATAGTTTTTTCCTCGTTCTTTACCAACAAGAAGGGAGGGGTCGTAGTTGGGAGACGACACAAGGGCGAGAATCTCTCCAGTGGAGGGTTCGATGGCTACGATGGCGCCGATTTTATTAGCCATAAGGCGTTCGCCATATTCCTGAAGCTCCATATCTATGGAGAGGGTGAGATTCCTTCCGGAAAGAGGAGCGACGTCATGGATGCCGTTTTCATATTTCCCCTTTATTCGTCCGTAGGCATCCTTCATAAGGATTTCAACCCCTTTGACACCTCTAAGATGCTTTTCATAGCTTTTTTCTACGCCGAGGTCGCCGGTGTAGTCGCCCGAACGGTAATACCTGTCGCGTTCTACATCGGTGGCTGATACTTCCCTTATATTACCCAAAATATTTGAGCCTGCAGCATAATTATACTGCCTCACGGTTCTTGTCTGGATGAAAAAACCGGGGAAAAGATAAAGCTTTTCCTGTAAGCGTCCGTAATCTTCAGGAGAGAGGTGGGAAATCAGTTTCTGAGGGGTATAGGCAGAATATCCGGGATTCTTTTTCGGATTCTTCATTTCCGTCCACTTCTCCTGAAGCTGTTCTTTGGTTATGTTTAAAGTGTTGCAAAGCGCTACCGTATCAAAATTTCCTACGTCTTTCGGGATTATCATTACGTCGTAGGCAGGCTGATTGAACACGATAAGTCTGCCTTCCCGGTCATATATCAGTCCTCTTGCCGGATAAATGACGCGTCTTAAAAATGCGTTGCTTTCTGCGTTTTCCTTATATTTGTCGTCGCCTACCTGAAGACTGAAAAGCCTGAAAAGGTATATGACGACTATAAGGCAGATAAATCCCCCGATTACATATCTGCGTTTTGCCAACTTATAGTCTTTACTCACGATTTTCTGATAATTAAACAGTCAATAGCTAATAAAATAATGAATGTGAAAGCGCAGCTTGCCGCTGACAATATCACTATTTCCTTAACGTCGGCAAAGTTAAAATATTCTATAGTAAACGCCATGAGGCAATACACGCCAACTATGGTGACAAGGAATTTGCAATATGTGGCTACTCCAAGAGAAGAGATAGATGGAATCAAATTTTTTGTCTTATCGTCTCTCTGTACGTAGGCATAATAGATGGGGCGTTTAAAAGCTGCCAGCAATGTGGAGGCCAAAGAATTAACCCCGGGAGTGTCAGAGCAGATATCCACGCAAAGCCCAATCAGAAAAGAAAGAGTGAATAGCCAACCTTTTCCCATGGCAATGGGAAGACGTATGATAAAATATATGAACACGATTGGAATTGCCACGTTGAAAAGTGAGATATGGTTGCAGATTAAGACCTGAATGAGTAATATCAGGATAAAAAGAACCGTAAATTTAAATATCTCTTTATTCATTTTGCTTTTCTGTAATTATTTATCAGACGTTATATCAAAATTCTGTAAAGAATCAAGTTCGGATTTGTATTCATCGATAATGACCCTGACGGTGCTCAATGCTTTGAAATCGGAATTCAATTTTACTTTAAGAATGTAGAAATTATCGTCGGCGCCTTTTATTCTGTTCATGACGACACCAACCGGAATGTCTTCCGGAAAAGTCGTGGAATATCCACTTGTCACAACCGTGTCGCCTGCGTGAAAAACTGCATGTCGCGGCACCTCTTCCATGTAGGCGATGGCCGGATCGTGTCCTTTCCAATTGAGGCTGCCGATAAAATGTGTGTTTTTTAATTTCACTGAAAAATGTTGGGTTGCATTAAGCAATGAAATAACCCTTGAAGTGTGAGGCCCGACCACGTTCACAATGCCAGCCACACCGTTTTGGTCAACAACTCCCATTCCGACTTTCACTCCGTCGTTAGCCCCCCTGTTTATCGAGAAATAATTGCGAGGATGTCTAACGCTGTTGTTTATGACAGTCGCCGGGATGTAATTGAATCTATTTATAAATCTGGTTCCTTGTGTTGAATCAGGCAATATAGTTTTGCATTCGTCAAGTTGGTGACGCAGATTCAACACTTCATTTTCAAGCATGGCGTTGCTCTCCTGAAGACTTTCATTAATGGCGCGGAGGTGGAAATATCCGGTAACTTGTGATGTGGTTCCGTAAACGGAAGATGTCACGGCATTTGCAGAAGTGAGATAAACCGATTGCTGATAAGAATTATGGCTGAACAACAAGATGCAGCTAATAATCACATAGAACATAAATAGGAACCATGTGCCATATTTTATAAAAAAGTTAAGCAGATTTCTCACTTTGAGATATTTTTAAAGCGTGTCGTGTTTCAATACACACTATTAAAGCCGCTATCCGGGATGGACAGCGGCGTGTGTGACTGACTCCTCCATCAAGAGAGGGCTCATCGGATAAGGAACGAAAATTTATTGATGTTCTTGAGAGCAACACCGGTGCCTTTTGCAACAGCGTGTAACGGGTCTTCGGCAATTTTGAATTCAATTCTGATTTTGTCGGTAAATCGCTTTGCAAGACCCTTGAGCAATGCTCCGCCGCCAGCAAGATAAATGCCGTTGCGTACGATGTCGGCATATAGTTCCGGTGGAGTCTCTTCGAGGGCGGCAAGAATTGCCGCTTCCATCCTCGAAATAGATTTGTCAATGCAATGGGAAATTTCTTCGTATGTTACCGGAACCTCCATCGGAAGGGCCGACATCCTGTTGGGCCCGCAAACTATAAACGGTTCCGGCGGATTGTCGAGCACGGGTAGGGCGGAGCCTACGTTGATTTTGATTTGTTCCGCCATTGTTGCGCCGACCTTAAGGTTGTGTACCCGGCCCATATGTTCCTGGATATCGGCCGTGAGGTCGTTGCCGGCAAGGCGGATGCTCTTATTGCTGACTATTCCTCCAAGGGAAATGACTGCAATCTCGGTGCTTCCTCCGCCTATATCTACAATCATGTTGCCTTCGGGCGCCTCTACATCAAGACCGATGCCGAGAGCGGCGGCCATGGGTTCATAAATCATATAAACATCACGGCCTCCTGCATGTTCAGATGAGTCCCTGACGGCGCGGATTTCTACTTCGGTAGAACCGGAGGGGATGCAAACCACCATCCTCAATGACGGAGAGAACCAACGGCGTTTCGAACTTACCATCTTAACCATGCCGCGAATCATTTGCTCGGCGGCATTGAAATCGGCGATGACTCCATCACGAAGTGGGCGTATGGTCCGAATGCCGGGAGGCTCTTTACCTTCCATAAGATGGGCGGTGCTACCTACGGCGAGGAGCTTGTCGGTTTTATTCTCGATGGCCACTACAGATGGCTCATCGACCACGATTTTATCGTTGTGTATTATGATGGAATTGGCTGTGCCCAAGTCCATTGCAATTTCCTGCGTAAATGAAAATATTCCCATTATTCAGTCGTGTTTAACGTAGCGGGTAAAAAGCGAATCGCTTCATCAGCGAGCGCTATTATAAAACAAATGCAAAGTTAATGAAAAAAAATAAGCCGTTAAAATAAAATGCGATATAATATTATGAAAAATGCGTGCCTTCTTTCGAAAGCACGCATCCTGTTGGGTTAATTATTCCAATCAGTTGTTGAAATAGGTTTCGAGCACATAGTTGATGCTCTCCATGAGGGTCTGGAGGTCAGAATCGCCGGGATTCATGCCTTCTGCCTTTTCAGCAATAGATTTGGCAACGTCGAAATAGTTGGCCTTTACATCTTTGCGAGCCTGGGCAGCTTCTGCGGAAGTTCCTTCGATGCTGTCCCACTTCTTGGTGCCTACACGGAAAATCTTCTTGCTTGCGTTCTTAAGGGTTTCGAAATCAACGTTTGCCATATCAGCGGCTTTGCGATAATCAGCCTCAGAGGCATCGTCGTTGTCGGCGCGGTCATAAACATAGCCGCGAAGGCCGAGAAGATTGGCATTGTCAGGGTTGGCGGCGATAACGGAGTTCAATTGGTTGAGAGCCTCGTCAATCTTATTGTCAACTACAAGGGAGTTGATCATATTGTTGATGAATATGGGTTCCTCGATACCGAATTTATCATTTCCGGCCTTGGCTACATCCATTATATGGTCCTGGGCTTCCTTGGTGCGAGCTTCGTCTTTTTGGGCTATTGTCTGCCAGCAGGCAATTTCATATATGTATGCTTCCTTTTGGTCATATCCGGCGTTGCGGGCTTTCTTGAACGCCTCGGCACTCTTCTCCACATCGTTGCCGGAATAGGCGGAAAGGCCCGCATTGAAATAAGCAGTGCCTATTTGCTCCTGCGGAATCAAAGCCGAAGCCTTGCCCATCATTCCGGATGCCGGAAGGTCGCCATAAACCATGAACGCCTCGTAGGCCTGCGGATAATACATCTTTTCGTTGAAATAGTTGGCGCCTGCGGTGAAGAAATCATTGGCGTGGCCCGTAATCTTGTTAAGAATATCTTTCGAATATTTAGGCTTAACCTGTCCTTTTTCATTGGGAACGCTATCCAACGGCAGTGCTTTAAGGAAGTATTTATAGCCGTTCATAAGCTCGTCTGCCATAACGGCGGGCTTGGCGGTTGGGTCGTCGGGATTGATCATCTTTGCCGTAGTGGCTTTGTCGAATGCGTCAAACTCGATTTTTCCTGCCACAAAATAGGTGCGTGCATCATTTGCGGTCTCAGGGTTTTCCATGGCTTGTTTAATCAGGTTTCTTGCATTGCTAAGCTCATTGGGCTTGCCTGCAAGTTTGTTTGCCTGATCCACATTAGCTTTCTGTGCGCCTGCAGTTCCAACGGCTGCGAGACAAAGCGCAATTGTTATAAATCTATTCATTGCAGAATATTTTATGAAATGTGAATAATTATCCGTTTTTTTACATTGGTTCATTCCTCGGATGACGCCTCTCCCGATTCTAAGTTTGCGGAGGGAGTGGCATCGGAAGAAGCTTCCGGCATGGCCTCTCCTGTGATTTCATCTTCTGTTTCATCTTCAGGATCGGAATCGACTTTGCAGACGGAGGCAATTTTGTCTCCCCGTTTTGTGAGGTCGATAAGTTTAACGCCTTGAGTGGCCCTGCCCATGACTCTGATGCCTGCCACCGGAAGACGGAGGGTGATTCCGCTTTGATTTATAATCATGAGATCGTTGGAATCGTTTACATTCTTAATGGAAACGAGTTCTCCGGTCTTGTCGGTGACGCTGAGGGTTTTGACTCCTTTCCCGCCACGGTTCGTAACCCTGTAGTCTTCAAGCGGGGAACGCTTGCCGTAGCCGTTTTGTGAAACGACCATCACGGTTTCGTCAGGAGCCCCGGTCATTGTAATCATGCCTACGACTTCATCACCGTTGTCGCCCAGCGTCATGCCTCTCACTCCGGTTGATACACGGCCCATTTCGCGTACCTTGCTTTCGTGGAACCTGATGGCCCGGCCCTCGCGGTTGGCGAGGATAACTTCGGCGTTGCCGTCGGTGAGACGAACCTGAATCACTCTGTCGCCTTCAAGAATTTTTATAGCCTTCTTTCCGTTGCTCGGGATGTAGGCATATTCCCTCAGTTTCGTTTTCTTGATGATTCCGTTTTTGGTTGCAAATATAAGGTTGTGGGAGTCGGCATATCCTTCCTCTTTGCCTGTTGCCACACGGATAAAGGCATTGACGCGGTCGTCGGCATCAATCATGAGAAGATTCTGGATTGCACGTCCTTTGGAATTTTTCGTGCATTCGGGAATCTCATATACCTTCATCCTATATACCTGGCCTTTCTCCGTGAAGAAAAGCATATCGTTGTGGTTGGTGGCAGGATATATGTGCTCTATGAAATCAGAATCTCTCGTATCGCTTCCTTTGGCTCCTACTCCTCCGCGATGCTGAGCGCGGAATTCCGAGAGGGGAGTGCGTTTGATATATCCGAGATGGGAAATGGTGATAATCATTTCATCGTCGGGATAGAAATCTTCCGCATTAAGATCGCCTGAGAACATGTTGATTTTCGTGCGGCGTTCGTCGCCATATTTGTCGCAGATTTCAATAAGCTCCTGTTTCATTACGTCGCGACATACTTCGTCGTTGTTGAGGATGTCGTTCAAATGGGCTATGAGCTTCATCAAGTCGTCATACTCGCCGCGAAGTTTCTCCATTTCCAGTCCGGTGAGCTGGCGGAGACGCATCTCGACGATGGCGCGCGTTTGGATTTCATCAAGTCCGAAACGGTCGCTCAGTCGGGTGCGTGCTTCGTCGGTGGTTTGTGAAGACCGGATAATCGCGATGACCTCGTCGATGTTGTCGCAGGCAATCATCAACCCCTTCAGAATATGGGCGCGTTCTTCGGCTTTCCTCAACTCATATCGAGTGCGGCGAATCACGACTTCGTGGCGATGGTCAACGAATGCTTGAAGGAGTTCCTTGAGATTAAGTGTTTTCGGCCTTCCGTTTACAAGAGCCACATTGTTGACGCTGAACGAGGTCTGCAATTGTGTCATCTTGTAAAGCTTGTTTAAAATAACTTTCGCGTTGGCATCTCTCTTGATGTCTATGGCGATATGCATCTGTCCTCTGGCGGAAGTGTCGGTAATGTCGGAAATGCCTTCGATTTTTTTCTCTTCCACGAGGTCGGCAATGCTTTTGACCAGGTCGTTTTTTACAACGCCATAAGGTATTTCAGAAATTATAATCTGGTCATGATTGCCGTCGTTTTCTATTTCTGCTTTTGCACGTATTACGATTCTTCCGCGTCCGGTTTCAAAGGCGTCGCGGACTCCTTGAAGTCCGAATATTTCACCTCCGGTAGGGAAGTCGGGGGCCTTTACGTATTCCATCAGGCCTTCCACATCGAGGTCGGGATTGTCGATAAGCGCAATCGAAGCGTTTAACGATTCCGTAAGATTATGGGGAGGCATATTTGTGGCCATTCCGACGGCAATGCCAGAAGCTCCATTTACAAGGAGGTTAGGAATCCTTGTGGGTAAAACAGCCGGTTCGGAAAGGGTGTTGTCGAAGTTGGGGACAAAATCTACGGTTTCGGCATCGATGTCGCGAAGCATCTCTTCACCCATGCGTGCGAGCTTGACCTCGGTGTAACGCATAGCCGCCGGCGAATCGCCGTCGATCGAACCGAAATTGCCTTGCCCGAACACAAGCGGATACCTTAATGACCATTCTTGCGCCATACGGACCATGGTGAAATAAATGGAATAATCACCGTGAGGGTGGTATTTACCCATCACTTCACCTACGATGCGTGCGGATTTTTTTGTGTCGCCGGAAAAAAAGTTGCCTAATTCATTCATGCCGTAAAGCACCCTGCGGTGAACAGGCTTAAAACCGTCTCTGACATCAGGCAGGGCGCGCGACACTATCACCGACATGGAATAGTCGATGTAGGCGCTTTTCATTTCCGATTCAATGTTTATCGGAATAATTTTGTCTTCTCCTTGCATTTTAAAAATTCATTCTTCAAAATTAGATCGCCCCGGAGAGGGCAGGGCGGGGAAGGGCAAACCCTTCTTATTCCAAGGAGCAAAGTTACAAATTTTTATTGAAACAGACAAACGGCTTTTTCATTAAAATCCCTATAATAAAATATTATTTGAAAGAATGGTTGACCCTCTCGTGTAACATCATTTTATAGAATTTGGCACGCTATTTGCAACAAAACATACAATGTTTGTGTATTATTTGTAAACACTCCTTTGTTATAAGACTAAAGAGAGTGTTTAAAGTTAAAAAATGAATACCGATAATCATAAGATATTTTTGATGAAAAACGATTTTTCAAAGCAATTCCGTCCCATTCTGGAATTGGCTTATGCCGAAGCCCAGAATTTCCAGTCGCCTGCCATATTAAGCGAGCATTTCGTATTGGCGGCGTTGCGCAATAAAGACGGATATGCATTCAAAATTCTTCGTCAGCTCCAAGTGCCGGTTGACGAGATGACTAAAGATATTGAAGAGTATCTTGCAGGTGCGGAGTCCCCTTCGGAAACCACCACCTTGTTTGAGCAACAGTTCAAGATTTCACTTTCAGCCATCCGTCATCTTCAGCTCGCCACTTCGGAGGCAAGGAAAATGAATGCCCACTCCATTTCGGGGGAACATATATTGCTTGCCCTAATCCATGACCAGCGTGCCATGGACAGTGATTTTTTGCGCCAGTTGAAAGAAAAATACCTTGACTTCGACATATCGATTCAAAACCTTTCTGAAGCGTCTTCTCCGACTGCCGGCAATGATTTGGATGATGAAGAGGAGGAAGAAGAGATTTCTCCATTCAAAGGCAATGACCAGCCGGGCCGCGAGCAATCTTCGCGCTCCGCTAAGAAGGTTTCCGGCGGAAAAGGGGGTACGGATACGCCTGCGCTTGACAAGTTTGGATATGATATGACCAAAGCAGCCGCGGAAGGGCGGTTGGATCCTGTTGTGGGCCGGGAAAATGAAATTGAAAGGCTTGCACAGATTCTTTCAAGAAGAAAGAAAAACAATCCCGTGCTGATAGGAGAGCCCGGTGTGGGAAAATCGGCCATTGTCGAGGGGCTGGCATTGCGCATTGTGCAAAGAAAAGTGTCGAGAATTCTTTTCGACAAACGTGTCATCGGTCTTGACATGGCCGGAATGGTGGCAGGCACCAAGTATAGAGGTCAATTTGAGGAAAGAATAAAAGCCGTGCTTGATGAACTTTCAAAGAATCCGGACATAATTCTTTTCATCGATGAAATCCATACCATTGTCGGAGCCGGAGGGGCTCCCGGTTCGATGGATGCCGCCAATATGCTTAAGCCTGCCCTTGCAAGAGGGGAAATACAGTGTATTGGCGCGACTACACTTGACGAATATCGCCAGAATATCGAAAAAGACGGTGCGCTTGAGCGACGTTTTCAGAAGGTTATGGTCGAGCCTACTACTCCGGAAGAGACCCTTGAGATTCTAAGGCAAGTAAAAGAAAAGTATGAAGACCATCATAACGTAAGTTATACTGACGAGGCTCTGCAGGCGTGTGTAAGTTTGACGGAACGATATGTCAGCGACCGTAATTTCCCCGATAAAGCCCTCGACGCGCTCGATGAGGCCGGTTCAAGAGTTCATATCACAAATATAGTTGTGCCTGAGGAAATAGAACGCCTTGAAATTGAGGTGGATAAAACGACACAGGATAAACTTGCTGCCGCGAGGTCGCAGAATTTTGAATTGGCGGCTTCTCTAAGAGATAAGGAAACGAAGAAGAAGGCGGAACTTGAACAGGCCAAAGCCGATTGGGAGAAGAAACTTGACACCGAGCGTCAGGAAGTTGACGAAGACAAGGTGGCTGAAGTGGTTGCGATGATGACCGGCGTCCCCACCCAGCGTATTGCGCAGGCCGAAGGTTCTCGACTCCTTGAGATGGGACATTCCCTTAAGGGAGCCGTAATCAGCCAGGACGATGCAATCAAGAAAGTCGTAAAAGCCATACAGCGAAACAGGATAGGTCTTAAAGACCCGGATAAACCGATTGGAGTCTTTATGTTCCTCGGACCTACGGGTGTAGGTAAGACTCATCTTGCCAAGAAACTTGCCGAATATCTTTTCGATTCGAAAGATGCTCTTATCAGAATGGACATGAGTGAGTTCATGGAGAAGTTTACGGTGTCGAGACTTGTCGGAGCGCCTCCGGGATACGTGGGGTATGAAGAGGGTGGACAGCTTACCGAAAAAGTAAGGCGCCATCCCTATTCGGTCGTGCTTCTTGATGAAATTGAAAAGGCGCATCCCGATGTCTTCAATTTGCTTCTTCAAGTCATGGACGAGGGTCGTCTCACCGATTCTCTCGGGCGTCGCATCGATTTCAAGAACACTATCCTTATCATGACGAGCAACGTCGGGTCGAGGCAACTTAAGGATTTCGGGGGCGGCATAGGATTCAATACCGAGGTAGTGAGCAAGGAGCAGGCCCATGGTGTTATATCCAAAGCCTTGAACAAAGCGTTCTCTCCTGAGTTCCTTAACCGTGTTGACGATATAATTATGTTCGACCAACTCGATAAGGATGCAATCTTCAAGATAATCGATATCGAACTCAAAGATTTCTATTCAAGGATTGAGAAACTTGGATTCAAGCTCAGACTTACTGAAGAGGCTAAAGACTTTATTGCCACAAAGGGGTATGATAAGAATTTTGGCGCGCGTCCTCTCAAACGGGCCATACAGAAATATCTTGAGGACGAACTTGCCGAGCTTATGCTTCAACTCAATGCCGAAGGACAAATAGGCGGCACTATTTCCGTGGCATACAAGGAAGGTGATGAAAAGCCTTCGATGACGTATGAACCGTTGTCATTCGATTCTCCCGCGACTTTGGCGCAGGAGGATTAAGGAACGACGCGCTCTAAGATAGAGTGAATCAATAAAAAGTGGCCCGCTCCGGAGCAAATCCGGGGCGGGCCACTTTTTATTGATTTATCGGAGAAATGTCTTAAAGGAATAGTAGGGCAATCCGGTATGTGACGAATGAGAAAAGCCATGCCAGAGCGGTGTTGTAAAGTATCGTAAACGCTCCATATTTCCAAGACCCCGTTTCTTTTACTATTGCCACGACGGAGGCAATGCACGGGAAATAAAGAAGAACGAAAACCATAAACGCTATTGCCTTTGCAGGGTCGAAAGGCGCTTTGCCAGTCACTTTGGATGACGTGGTGAGACGTTCCGACAAAACTTCGGCATCGTCGTCGCCTACGTATAGGACACCTAAAGTGGATACCACTACCTCTTTGGCGGCGCATCCTGCCAGGAGAGAGCAACATATTTTCCAGTCAAAATCCATAGGGCGCATCACGGGCTCACATGCTTTTCCTATGTGTCCGAGAATAGAATGCTCCTGCTGATATTCGTTTGTTATAAAATCGTTTATTTCGTCAGGAGCGTTGCCTTCAAGAGTGGCTTGCGGCATTTCAGCGTATGCATTTTCTTTAAAAGCATCCGGCACTTGCGAAGCGTCATAACGTGGAAAATAGGAGAGTGCCCATATTATGACTGACGCCACAAGAATAATACCTCCCATTTTGTTGAGATACTGTTTTGCTTTCGACCACATGTTCCTTATCGTAGCTTTGGCGGTCGGAATACGGTAAGGGGGCAATTCCATTACAAAAGGGGTTTCATCTTTTCCGAACCAAAATTTACGTAGTATTTTTGCTGTCAACACTGCGACAAAGATTCCAAGCAGATAGAGTCCGAAAAACACCCAGGCCCCGTAGGTGGGGAAAAATGCGCCTGCAAGAAGTATATAAATAGGAATCCTTGCCGAGCAGCTGATGAAAGGATTAATAAGAATTGTAATCAACCGACTTGACTTGCTTTCGATTATGCGTGTTGACATGATTGCGGGAACATTGCATCCGAATCCCATTACAAGGGGGATGAACGATTTTCCGTGCAGCCCCATTTTATGCATGAGTTTGTCCATGATGAAAGCCACACGGGCCATGTATCCCGAATCTTCCATAAACGAGATGAAAGCATACAATATAAGAATGTTCGGAAGGAACACGATTACCCCTCCTACGCCGCCGATGACGCCATCGAGGAGAAGGTCTTTAAATGGTCCGTCGGCCATGTATTTACCGATTTCTACCGAAATCCAACTTACGAGATTTTCAATCCATTCCATAGGATATGCCCCTATGCTGAAAGTGGCCCAGAACATCAGCCACATTACTAAAAGAAAGATTGGAAATCCGAAGAGTTTGTTTGTGACGAGTGCATCAATAATCTTTGTGGATTGCTCTTTCGAAGCTTCTCCGTTCTGCATCGTCTCCGCAAGCGCTCCTTGAATGAAACCGTATTTTTCAGAAGCTATCACCGAGTTGGCGTCGTCGCCGAGTTCTCTTTCTATTCTAATATTTTCGTTATCGCGTATTTTGCTCCATTTTGCGTAATTGGGATTGTCGGAGAGCATGTGTTCCACTTCCGGATCGCGTTCGAGCATTTTGATGGCAAGATATCTCGGAGAGAACTTTTGTGAAACTGACGGGTCTTCCTTTATGCTTTCGTTTAGGGCGGAAACGCCTTGTTCCACTTCCGGACGCATCTTTATATGGATATGACGGGTGTCGGGATTTTTCATTTCATACACCTGAATGATAGTGTCAAGAAGTTTGTCGATTCCCCATCCCGTAGAGGCAGTTGTAGGCACAATCGGCACTCCAAGCATCTTGCCGAGCTGAACATAATTGAGTTCGGAATGATTTTTTTCAAGTTCGTCATACATGTTGAGGTCAATCACCATGCTCCGGTTCATGTCAATCAGTTCGGTTGTAAGATAAAGGTTACGTTCAAGATTTGAAGCCACAACAACATTGACTATTACGTCAGGAGTCTCCTCCTTAAGATATCGCATGACGTAAAGTTCCTCCGGAGAATATGCCGACAGCGAATATGTGCCGGGAAGATCGACCACATTGAACTGGTAGCCCTTGTATTTCATGGTCCCTTCCTTCGCCCCGATAGTGACGCCTGCATAATTGCCGACGTGTTCATGCGCTCCTGAAACCATGTTGAAAAGAGACGTTTTGCCGCAATTTGGATTGCCGACAAGAGCCACATTGATTATTCGGTCTTTCCTTACGGTTGCCTCTTCTTCAGAAACAGAGTTTTCAGGATGAATCTCAAACTTTTTGCGCTCATGTTTATTCCATTCATCGATGGTTTCTATTTCAAGTAAATGCGCTTCCGCATTCCGCAACGAAACCTCATAGCCCATAAGGCTATATTTGACAGGGTCCTGGAGGGGTGCGTTAAGAACCATCGTCACTTCGCGGCCTCTTACAAACCCCATTTCCATGACACGTTTGCGAAACGCACCATGACCCAATATTTTGGTAATCACGCCGGTTTCTCCCGGCTTGAGATCAGATAACCTCATTCTTATTTAAATTCAATTTAAATATATGTAAAAAAACACTGCAAAATTAGTCATTTTTAATCACTAAACATAAACTGATTTCATGGAATTGCCAATAATACCTATCAGTAGGTATTATGTAGGAATAAAAAAAGAGGAAATGCCAAACGTGGCGTTTCCTCTTTTTGGTTTGGTTATAGCGTATGTTACATCATGCCGCCCATGCCGCCCATGCCGGGAGCGCCCATAGGAGCGGCGGGAGTTTCTTCTTTCTTATCGGCGATAACACATTCGGTTGTAAGGAACATTCCTGCGATGCTCGCTGCATTTTCGAGAGCCACGCGGGTAACTTTGGCCGGATCGATTACTCCTGTTTCGAAGAAGTTTTCAAATGTGTCGGTGCGGGCGTTGTAGCCGAAATCACCTTCCCCTTCTTTCACTTTCTGGACAATCACTGCGCCTTCCACACCGGCATTCGCTACGATTTGACGCAGGGGCTCCTCAATGGCACGACGAATAATTGCAATACCCGTATTTTCGTCGTCGTTGTCACCCTTGAGTTCGTCGAGGGTAGGAAGGCAACGGATATAGGCTATTCCACCACCGGGAACAATACCTTCGGCAATTGCAGCGCGGGTTGCGGAAAGGGCATCGTCAACACGGTCTTTCTTCTCTTTCATCTCCACCTCGGACGGAGCTCCAATGTAGAGGACGGCAACTCCTCCGGCGAGTTTTGCAAGACGTTCGTGAAGCTTCTCTTTATCGTAGTTGGAGGTGGTGGTCTCAATCTGAGCCTTAATCTGGTTTACACGGTCTTTGATAGCATCTTTTGAGCCTGCGCCGTTAACGATAATGGTGTTGTCTTTGTTTACGGTCACTTTGTCGGCAGTGCCAAGATCTTGAACGGTTGCCTGCGACAACTGCATTCCTTTGACTTCGCTGATGACGGTGCCTCCGGTAAGGATTGCGATATCTTCAAGCATTTCTTTGCGGCGGTCGCCGAATCCTGGAGCTTTGACAGCGCAAATCTTGAGTGAACCACGGAGCCTGTTGACCACGAGAGTGGCAAGAGCCTCGTTGTCAACATCCTCGGCGATGATTAGAAGCGGACGTCCGCTCTGTGCCACTGTTTCGAGAATGGGAAGAAGCTCTTTCAGATTGGAAATTTTCTTGTCGTAAAGAAGAATGAAAGGGGAATCCATTTCACACTCCATTTTTTCGCTGTTGGTAACGAAATAAGGTGAAATATAGCCACGGTCGAACTGCATGCCTTCAACGACATCTACGGTTGTCTCGGTGCCTTTTGCTTCCTCAACGGTAATCACACCTTCTTTCTTTACTTTTTGCATTGCCTCGGCGATGAGTCGGCCGATTTCTTCGTCATTGTTGGCGGAAACACGGGCAACATTCTCAATCTTGTTGATATCGTCGTCAACCTCCTGGCTTTGGGCTTTGATTCCCTCTACTACGGCAGACACGGCCTTGTCAATACCGCGCTTCAAATCCATGGGGTTGGCACCGGCGGCCACATTCTTAAGGCCGACATTAACGATGGCTTGTGCAAGGACGGTTGCGGTTGTTGTGCCGTCGCCTGCCTGGTCGCCTGTTTTCGAAGCAACTTCTTTTACAAGCTGGGCCCCCATGTTCTGGAAGGGGTCTTCAAGTTCTATTTCACGTGCAACCGACACACCGTCTTTGGTGATGTGGGGGGCACCGAATTTCTTCTCTATAATAACATTGCGGCCTTTAGGACCAAGCGTAACTTTTACGGCATCAGCCAAAGCATCGACACCGTTCTTAAGCTCTTCGCGAGCCTTGATATTGAATTTAATTTCTTTTGCCATTTTCTTATATCCTTTATATCTGACCTGAAAATGCACCGGACGGAAATGTGTGTGCCGGGCATAATCATTATTAGGAGTCTTTCAGATGTTATATATTCAATCTATCACAGCGAGTACGTCGCTTTGGCGCATCATTATGTATTTCACACCTTCAAGCTCGATTTCTGTGCCGGCATATTTGCCGTAGAGCACTTTGTCTCCCTCTTTAAGCACCATAGGTTCGTCTTTTGTGCCATTGCCAACTGCAAGCACTTTGCCTCTGAGTGGTTTCTCTTTAGCTGAATCAGGAATTATGATGCCACCCATAGTGACTTCCTCTGCGGCGGTAGGCTCGATAAGAACCCTGTCTGCCAATGGTCTGATATTCATGTTATGTTTATAAATTATAGGGTTATAATTAATGTTCTGTAGTAGTTTTATTCAAATATCGTGCCAAAATCACGGTCAACTTTGTTGCCGTGTAAATAAATCAACTTATCTGCTATGTCAGAAAAGATATACAGACATTTTATATATGACGATATCATTATTTTTATTAGCTACTTAGCATAAAAGAGAAACAACTCTCTGCATGGAATTGTTTCTCTTTTATAGTAAATTTGCATTTGGCATACCGTCGTCTCGATTCAACGGTATGCCACAACAGTCGATGATCGATAATCAATTTATTTCTTTATAAGCAGATAGCTTCTTTCGGGGGCAAGAAGACCGATTAGTCTTCCTTTCTTTACTTTGAATTCCTGTCCATAAACGGAGTCTTTGTATTTTCCATCAGGAAGCCCAGTGGGAAGATTGACAGAATTGGCAAATTTGGAAATATTGACAATTGCCGCACCTTTTTTCCCTCGGTTCACAAGCAATACCTGTCCGTTGGGTGACATCTGCACGTCTTCCGTTTGTCCTGCCATGGCCGTGCGGAATTTATTGACGGCTACCACTTCAGGATGGAAAAACTCATCATTGCCACGGGCGCCGAGAACATTGTCGCCCCAATAAGCTTTACGGGTTGACCCTGCAGGACGGCTAAAGAAGAGGGGAGTGCCGTTCTGGCGAGCCGTCAGAAACACCCATCCGGTCCGGATTTGGTCATCGGTCAGGTGTGCCGACTCATGGGCATTGGCATAAGTGTCGTGGCTCTCGACCCACGTTGTGAGGTATTCCGGTGCTGAAGTATGGTGCCAGCTTTTAAGATCGATGCCATTGGCATTCCCCTTTTCCAGCGCTTCGCGAAGCAGGTGGCCGTATCCAGAAGCGGTTTGACCGAAATAGTCGGCATATTCTGCTTCCGGAACATTGCGGTCTTGAAGCACTTCCCCATATACAAACAATGAATCGTAAGGAACGGCAAGCTTCACTCCTTTTACGCTTTTCCGGCCTGTCGCCACATCCCAGAAATCATTTTCTTTCACTCCAGATGCTTTGTCAACGGGGTCCGAGTGTACACCGATATGTTTGGCTGTGTCATATCTGAATCCTTTGACTCCCATTGCGAGAAGTTCGTTGACAAACTCCATGTAATATTTTTGAAAGTCCGGATTCTCCGTGTTGACATCCGGCAGTGCGCCGGAACCCCAAAGCGTGCATTGAAGGCGGTCGTTATAATCTTCTACTGGTTGAAGGCCGTTGGAGTGATACATTTTGTCGCGGCCGCCGACGGCTTTGTAAAAGTCTTCAGAAACCGCATCGATGTCAAACGCCGTATGGTTCGGAAGAACATCTACGATAATCTTCACGTTGTATTTGGCGGCTGAATCCATCATAGACTGCATCTGCTCTTTAGTGCCGAGAATGTTGTTGCCGATTTTCCAGTCGGTGGGCTGATAGTAATAATACCAGTTCCCTTCGGTAACGTCATCGTCGAAAATCTTTTTCCCGCTTCCTTCAGGACTGTAACAGTTCTGCACCGGAGAAGTCTGAACCATTGTAAAACCTGCATCTGCGATTTTCTTCATATTGTCGGCAATGGTAGGAAAGTTCCAGCTCCAGGCATGAAGGATTGTTTCGGTATTAGTGGCGTTAGGATCGTGGGTTACACGGTCTTTTGCCGCCATGGGCAATGCAACTGCCATACCCATGGAAAATGTAAGAATTTTATTCATATATATAAGTTAAGAAAAATGAGAATCTGTCATACAGGTGCTCAATAAAGAGTTATTCATCGGTTTCTTTTCCTCCAATGAAATGTCTTCTTTAAAGATAACGCAATTAATTTGAATTTATCATAGAAGCTTTTTAAACTTTTTTACGCTGCGTGGTTCTCTTATGTCTTTTAGCTATGAAACGGTTTTACAGTGGCGGGGTGCCTTGTTTCCATGCCATAACAGCTAAAAGGGTTCACGATAAATATGCGATACCCTCGGATTCTGTAAATATGCCGTCTTTCAACAATAAATTATATATCCTGTTGAACGGAGCCAACGTGGATTGGACGGGATTGACAAAGCCGAATTCTTTTGCGGTAGCCACGAACAATTCCTTAACGGGAAGCGCGCCTTTGTTTTTCGACACTATTCTTAGCCCCAATGCCAGTTCTTCATCGCAAATCTGGGTTATCGGCCTTAAATAATAGTCGTCAGGATTCGGTTTTCTCGCATTGATTTCATTGAAGTCTTTAAGTCTTACTGTTTCGTTCAATCCCCACACGATCTTGTCGTTGAGTTCATAGAGTAGGATTTCGCTGATATCATTTATGAAATTGGTCGTAAGGTTCTTTCTCCCGGCAAATGTCATAAGCCGTTTACACAATTCTTTGAAATGTACAGGCTGTTCAATTTTCAATATATCCAAGATAAGTGGCTTATAATTTAGGTTTGAGCCTTTGCCTGGATTTTTGCATCTTTCATAAATTTGAAATTTGTCGGGCACATCTTCTGATTTTACGTGTAAAGAGGGTTCTTCTTCTACAGTCTCGATTTCTTCAACAGGCAATATATGTGATTCGCAATCCCGGCCAAGGGTGCCGTGATTTTTTTCGTAGCCATCTACGCACGCATACATTTCATCAGAGTTTTCCCGAGAAATAATTTCCAAAGATTCTTCTATGGCATTTAAAAGTTTTTGTTTTTCCGAGACGGGGTCTTTTATCCAGTCGGTTGACCATACTCGATATACGTTCCATCCCATTTCTGTCAGCATCGAGGGGCGGAGCCTGTCGCGTTCTCTTACGGTCCTTGTGTTGTGATAGGTCTGGCCGTCGCATTCTATTCCAATGGCATATCGGTTGTCATTACCCGGATATTTTACGGCCATATCTACACGGAACCCCGAACATCCTACCTGAGTTACAACGTCGTAACCTTTCGATTCAAGGAAATCTTTCACAACGAACTCGAATTTTGATTCCAACTCAGGATTTGATGTTCTGACAATGTCTGTGTTTAACGCCGATATGCCGTTTTTGGCGAATTCTATATAAGAACGTAGCATCCTTACTCCTTGTGAAGATGTCTTTTCGAGGTCTATGTCGTCCGGTAAAATGGATCCGACAAGTTTTACGTTATATTTCGCACGGGTGATTGCCACATTAAGTCGCCGATAGCCCCCTTCACGACTTAGCGGACCAAAGTTCATATACATGATTCCATTTTTGTCTTTGGCATATCCGATGCTGAAAATAATGGTGTCGCGTTCATCTCCCTGCACGTTTTCAAGGTTCTTGATAAAAAATGCAGCTTCTTTATCTTCAATGAAAAACTTTTCGAACTCGGGATGTTCCATCCTTTTTTGACGTATGGCCATATCCACTGCATTCTGTTGCGATTCACTGAATGTCACTACACCAAGCGACCTTCCAGGATGGTCTTTGAAGTGTTGGAAAACGAGTTCCGCCACCTTTGTCGCCTCAATCATGTTATGCCGCTTTCCGCCTCGTTCATATATGCCGTTGACATACACGTATTCCACACCGAAATCTCGTGCGCTGGCTATGGCAGAAGGGAACGTGATGAGCTGTCCGTTATATATCTTAATATTGGAAAACGCGATAAGGTCTTCATGACGGCTTCTATAGTGCCATGTCAGGCTACGTTCCGGCATAACGGTCACAGCTTCATCAAGGATGGAGTCGAAAGCTCCTGCGTAGTCATAGTCGGAATCGTCTTCCGAATCGATATCGAAGTCTTCATCGTTCAGCGATGTAGTAAAGAAAGAAGTAGGAGGCAATTGTTTGGTATCGCCAACGATAATAACTTGTTTTCCTCTCATGATGGAGCCTATGGCGTCTTCGGTATGCACTTGCGATGCTTCATCAAAAATTACCATATCAAAATTATAGGTGTCAGCTTCAAGGAAAACACTCACCGACAATGGCGACATCATGAAACAAGGACGTAGCGTCGTGACGAGATTTGGAATAGACTTGAACAGTTTCCGCAGCGGCATAAGTCTGCGCTGTTTGTTAAGCTCCCGCTTCAGGATTGCTATTTCATCTATGGCCTCATGCATGGCGTTCAGGTTGGGAATCCGGTTAGTGATTCGCTCTCTTACCCGTGCCTGAGCAACTTTAAACTGTTCTTTGTCGAGCTTGCAGAAATCCTCAACCCTCTGAGATTGTATCCTATGCCTGAAATTGAGCACTGCCGGCAATCCCTCGACCACCAGGTCAAGCCAAAGTCTGTAAAACCTTTTTAAATAGGCTCCCGGTATCAAGGAAGGGGCGATTTTCGCATGTTCGAGCGCCGACATGTATTCTGCCATACCGGCTTTTTCGCATTTCTTTTTATTTGAACAATAATCCACCCATTCTTCAAGCAAATACTTTTTGTCCTTACATATTTCAATTCTGGACGCCACTTCAAGAATATCTCTATTATAGAATTGCGAAGGTTCGTCAAACAGAGATGCAAACCAGCTTAAATCTTCCTTTGCCGTTTGAATTGCAGAGGCCAATTCTTCCTCTTTCGCTTTGACGAGGCTTAAAAATGATTTATTCCCGCCAACTTCGTTTTTTATATTTTCGTCTAAATTATATTTGGATGCTTCGCATTTAAACTTTACAACATAATGTAAAGCGCAGAGCAACTTGTCCCAGTCCGTTTCAAGTCCGTTAAAATACATGCCATAGGCAGATTCAAGTGATTCGGTTGCATCGGCAAACATGCTGAACCCTTTATTCACATCCACAATGGAATCAAGGTCTCCCAACAAATCCCATAAAGATGTCAGATTTTCGTATGAAATGTCCATGTTCCGGAAGAATTCCGCGGCTTCCATGGCAAGTGAACCAAATTCTTTACTATGCTTCCTGACTGTGTCAAAGTCTGATTCAATGTCGAAATTCTGATTGAAGACAGAAACCAACGATTCATACAAACTACGGGCATCGCTCTTTTCAAACAGGAGAATGAATTTGGAAATTTCTTCCTGCGGGAGTTCGCCACTCTCAATATGGTTCGCAAGCTCCGGGGTGATTCGGGAAAGATCCCGGCACGTCTTTTCAAAATTCTTAATGTCTTCTTCTATCCGTGTCCATTGTGTGTGGTATCCTTTATAATAATCACCGTAACGGGAATTATAAAGTTGCCAGCTTTCCTTTATTTCAGATTCGCTGTCGGCAATAAATTTGATAGAGTTGAGGAGATCGAGGCCTTCTTTAAACGTGATTTTTCCGCCTTCCAATTTGTAAACCGACAGTTTATTCCGTTCTGTCCGGTAAGACCCTTTAAAGATGCGCAATGATGAGGAATAGTCGAGCCTGAAGCGCTGAAGCATGGGATAATAGTCGATGTCCAACACTTCCTTATCATATTTAGACAATATTGAATTCTTCCTTTCTTTGGTATTCTCGTGCAGGTCATAATGGAGCAATACGTCTCTTTTTATTACCGGAAGAGTATTCGCATCGAACCATGATTTGGGAGGCGTGACATCAAAAATCCGGCTTAAAGCTTTTGCATCGTTATAAAATGTTATGAGTTCCGTCATACGCTCCGGTTTCTTCATGCCGATTTTGGTTGATAGCGATGCCGCCCTATCAAAAAGTTCTTCAAAAGTGGCAGTTGCATGCAATACCATGTCTCCGGAATTCTGTATATGGGCAGGAAGGGCAGGGAGTTCGATGGAACACAAATTTTCCTTTGTCATGGATATCAAAGAAAGTAAAACCGTTTTCAGGCGTTGCGCATCGATTTCAAAAATTTTTGGGTCATACTTTTTCAATATTTCGCATTTAAGACTCAGAATCTGGTCAGCTTTCTCTTTGAATGCTTTCGCTTTTTCAATAAGAGCGTCGATGTCTTCTTCCGACAGCCATGATAATGGGAAAAGAGGAGATTCGGCTATAAATTCTGCAAGCGACAAAATATTGTCAATGTCATTGGCGGAATATTCGGTTTCCAATTTCAGAATAGAGGTAATCCCTTTGGCTAAGTCGCTTAAATTTTCCAGTTTTCCAATAATAGATGATGCATACGAGTCGATGTTGTGGCGAAGTTCATTTGAAAGGAAAGTAACGTTTGACCCTCTCCATGCGTTTTCAGTATAATCCTCGCTTTTCTTGCCGATTGTTTTTGCCAGTTCTGAAAGCAAGTATATCCTGTCGTCAAGGTTTTTTCGTGTAACGAATCCAATGTCAGGGATATCGAATATGACGTCGGGCATATTTTCCAATTCTGCAAGCAATCCGTTTACGGCATATATAGTGGTGTCGAGAGAAGACGTGGTGGTGTGAAGCTGTTTCTGGTAGCTGTTGAGTTCAGTCCTTTTCTTTTCGAGCACTTCAAGTTGGGTAAGGGCGTCATCGTTTACCCGTGTCCTGGCAGTGTTTATTGAATTTTCAAGTTCGCTTAAAATCTCTTTTTTATTGGCCTTATGGCTATGGAGCGTGAAACAAAAATCACCGAGTCCGGCGGAAGCGAGTCTGTTATGCACAACCTGTAAAGCCGCCATTTTTTCCGACACGAAAAGCACTTTTTTTCCGTCGGCCATGGCTTCGGCTATGATATTGGTGATTGTTTGGCTTTTCCCCGTGCCGGGAGGGCCCTGTAAAACGAAGCTGACTCCTTTTTTCGACAATAATATCGCATCCTGTTGGCTTGAATCCGCATCGACTACGTTGAATGTTTCAATAGGTCTGGATTTTTTATCATGGTCGAAATTATCAAGCCCCCTTGGGTAAGTCAGGGGTTTGTTCTCTCCGGCAAGCGCGGAAATGACCTTATTGTCATTAAGCAAATCCACATTCCGCTCCAAATCTTTATACATGTTTATCTTGAGGAACGACAGATTTGTGAGGTAAGAGCTTCTATCGACAACCCACCCACGAGAGGCAACAATTTTGTCGATTGATTGTAGATACTCTTCGGGTATATCGTGCGACGACTCAAAATCCGGCAATACGATATTGAAGTCATTTTCAAGCTTATGTGCAAGTGTCGGATTAACTACGATGTCATCGTTTTGTATCGACAATCGATAGGGCGACGATAAAGACCCGATTTCCAATTTGACGGGGACAAGAATAATGGGGGAGGACAATGTCTGTGGCGTGTCTTCTTCTTCCCATTCAAGCATGCCGAACGTGAGATAGAGTGTATTGATTCCTTGTTCTTCCAAAGAAATACGGGCTTTGTTTCTCAAATTCTTAAGCGTTTTCTGGAGTTCGCCGATAGGCTTTGTCGTTTCGATGTCGCCTTCAATCACCGTTTCATACACTTCCTCTCCATCCACAGTAAATCTCAGTTTCTTGGCGAAGGGGAAAGAAATTTCACGTTCGTTGGTTACAATGGATTCATATAAATCGTCAAAAACGGGAGATGTGATTCTCAGACAATTTCTTTTGCCTTCAATAAAATTTATAAGTCTGTTTCTCTTGCCGAAATCAAGCAAAAGTTTTTTCCAGGTTTCAATTCGGGTGTTTAACTTCTTTCCCATCGAATAATATACTTTGCAAAGTTCGTTAGACTGCGTATGCTGTAAAGTCGGGTTATATGCCAGACATATAATCAATCCAAAAAATACACTCAAAAAACAATGGTGGCACCAAATAAATAGCCGTTTCGGAATGTCAGAACCAGACAGGATATGAAAATCCGAACATTCTTAGTTTCAGTGGAATTGGAAAGAATTGCCTAATACTTTTGCAAAATTACAAAAAAATGTGATATGTCGGAAGAGTCAATGGTCTAAACAATAAGGTAAAAGGTATGTTTTATCTTGAAATTCTGTTAAATTATATTAAACGACGTCATTCGCCGGGAAAATGTCTGTTTTAAGCTCAAAGCTGCATCTGATTCTTATGCGCTCTTGATATGAAAAAGGTGTAGCAGAGAATGGTTTTGCACAGTTTTTGACATGGTGTGCCGATTGCTAAAGAATATTAAATAGTTGAATATAAGGCATAATCAAGAGTGCCAAATTTTGTATGCTGGGATTTTTTTGTTAAATTTGCACACGGATACATAATCGGCAATCCGCGATGTTGGATATCTATTTGGTATTCATGTTATACGTATTTGATGTATATTTCGGGGACGCCTTAAGTTATAACCCAATTCCATGAAACTTAGGAACGTTTTAAGCATAATATTGATTTCTACAGGTGTTCTTGCCGCTTCTGCGGAAAGAACATCTGCCAAAGATGTAGATGAATCCAGGACATTGTCCGCTGCTCATCAGGCTGCCCATCAGCGGCAGCTTGCTAATGTCAAAATGAGAATGGACAAGGATGTCATAAAAGATTTCATGAAACATGACATCGACCGGCGTGAAACGGAAGTCCTTAACAATAATCCGCTTTCTGCCGAATCGTCGGCAATGATTAAAGACCTTCTCTCGGAAGCCCGGAAGCATATCGGCAAGCGCTATCGTTCCGGCGGCAAGG
Source organism: uncultured Muribaculaceae bacterium (assembly GCA_910585275.1). Taxonomy (GTDB): domain Bacteria; phylum Bacteroidota; class Bacteroidia; order Bacteroidales; family Muribaculaceae; genus Lepagella. Next base: position 110,867 of record CAJUCW010000003.1, on the reverse strand, counting down.
GCCCGTCGTCTTTTGACTGCAGCGGGTTTTCAAGCTATGTCTATCGTCAGTTCGGATATGAACTCAGCGGTTCTTCACGCGATCAGTTTAACCAAGGGGAAAGCGTTGAAAGGAATGAGCTTCGCGAAGGCGACCTGGTTTTCTTTACCGGACGCAACAGTAAACGCGGTATTGTCGGACACGTTGGTATTGTGGTGAGTGCGGATAATGAGAATGGAACATTCAGGTTTATACATGCGAGTACTTCCGGAGGCATCAAAATCGATGGATGTGGCGGCTATTATGCAAAACGCTACCTCGGTGCGCGGCGCATAATCATTAAGTGATAGAGTTTATTGAAAGATACAAAAAATCCCGGCGATCGCCGGGATTTTTTTTCGCTACTCCTCATTCTGACGTTCGTAAGATATAAGGGGTGGTCATTATGCTGTATGTTTTTTCCTTGTGTTGTGTTCATGGCGCATGAGCTGCCATGAATTTATCGAATTTTGCCATGCCACGTAGGCGGCCGGTGCGATGGATGCCATCGGGTTCATATAGGCAAGCGCGAGCCAGACGGCGAGAACTGTGTTCTTTTGTCCCAGGCCCTGGCCACCGGAAACCTTGTCGCCGAATTTCCCACCTATGATTCTCCCGATTTTAAATTGGAGCAGACAAGCCACGAGGGCGCCCAATGCAAGAAGCACCATGGTGATGGTGGAGGCGGGCGTCCAGTTCTTTATTGCGAAACTAACGCAGCTTCCTACAACTATGAAAAGCGAAACAGCCCAAAGATAGAAAGAAAGTTGCTGCATCTCCACGATTCTGGAATGGACCTTAGGGAGTGTATAGCGCAATATCAGGGCAAGCGCAAGCGGCATGATGATGAGGGGGAACACTTGCGAAAGAATAAGCTTGAACGACTGGATAAACGTCATTTCGGCATGCTCGCCGAGTGCTGCGAGGACGAGGGGCCCCGCAACAGCTACGACGGCATTGCACATCAGGCTGTATGTGGCCACACGTGATATGCTTCCTCCAAGCATTGCCGTAATCACCGGCGCTGCTGTGGCCGTCGGTATGAAGAAGCATATAAACACTCCTTCGGCAAGAGTCTTGTTCCAGAAAAAAGTGAGCCCATAAGCAGCTCCTGCCAAAGCAAGTTGCACGGCAAGAAGTGTCGCTTCGAATCGGTTGGGCCGGAAGTCCGAGATTTTCAATTTGCAATATGTGATGAAAAGCATCGTGAAAATCAGATAGGGGGAGAGAAAGGTGATATGGCCCATCCAGGGATAAAAAATGGCTCCCCCTACCATTGCAACAGGAAGCATCAGGGTCTTTAGTTGCGACCTCTTTATTGCCAAATGCATAACGATAAGACTTAAAGACTTTCGATAAGAATGCGAACCGTTGAAAATGTCTTTAAAGGCGCATCTTTCCAGAAATCCTGGTACTGCGATATATTCTCTCCTTCTCCCGGTGTGTCGCTTACAATCCTTACTATGGCGAAAGGGATGCCTTCCATTGTGCAAGTCTGGGCAATAGACGCCGATTCCATATCGACGGCACATACATCGGGAAACTTGGAGCGAATGAAGGCGATTTCTTCGGGCGTGGATACGAATTTGTCGCCGCTGCATATCAATCCTGTCATTGCGCTGCCGGCGAGCGTGTTTTTCGCCAAATCAACCACTTTTGCGAAAGGTGAAAATTCGCGAGGGAAACCGTCGGCGGCTCCATATTCAGTGCCCGGACCGCACCAGACATCGTGATATGCCACCTTATCGGCCACTAAAACAGAACCTACGGGTAGCCCGGCTCCTCCTGCCACTCCTGAATTGATAATCAAGTCGGGCTTTACGGCCTTGATGATCTTATATGCGTTGAGTGCGGAGTTTACTTTCCCTATTCCACATTTTGCTACAAATATTTCGTGATTCCCAAGGAGACCTCTGTACAGTTTTATTCCTTCATAGTCCATCTCCTCAGCAGAGTCAAGGAGTGCCACGATAAGGTCGTGCTCCTTGTCCATGGCCGCAAGAATTGCTATTTTCATATTCTTAATGTTAATGGTTACAAATTTTGAATGGAGGCTACGGCGGAGTGATATTTGGCTATATTCACAGCCTTTTTTATAGCCTTCCACGGTTTTCTTCCGATTTCATCTTCCGCGTATTCCCAAAACGGTTTTATCTTTGAGATGATTTGACTGTCGCCGCAAAGAGTGGAAGAGTAGTGGTCAAAAAGCGCACGGTGGAATGCGAGCATGGTTTCGATCCGTTTCGTTTTGTCCCATTCGCTCCCTTCGTTAAACTCTGTCATGAGCGACGGACGCGCCAACAGACCGCGTCCCATCATTATGCCTGCCGCTTCGGGAAAACGTTCAAATATCCGGCTGATATCGGAAGGCGTCTTAATTTCTCCGTTGAACACTACTGGATTGCTGCTCGATTTTAATATCTCGCCGAATTGCTCGAGATTTAAATCTCCGCCATATTGCTGTTTGCCCACCCTGGGATGCACGGTTATGTGTCTGAGTCTAATGTTGTTTAAATGCGGCAACAAAATTTTCCATTCGTCAGGATTCGTCAGACCCAGGCGCATTTTAAGAGAAAAAAGAATATCCGGATTCTCCGATACGGCTTTCTCCACGGCTTCACCGAGTTCGGGGCGCGATACGGTGGCGGCCCCGCGTCCGTGGCCTGTCTGTAGGGGGAACGGGCATCCCATGTTGAGGTCGATTTCTTTCGCTCCGTTTTCTCTCATGAGGGAAATAAGAGAGTTTAATTCGTGCTCGTCCCGAAATATTATCTGGGGGATTGTGCGCGATTCTTCGTTTAACGTAGAAGTGAAGTCTTTTACGTCGCGCGTCCGCAGTTTTCCTTGTTCGAGGCGGATGAACGGAGTGTAGTAATCGCAGAGGTTGCCATATATTTTGCGATGATAATGGCGATAGGGGGCATCGGTGTGTCCCTGCACGGGGGCGAAATGATAATTCATGCTTGTTTATTTTTGAGGAAGGAATGTGAAACATACGGCACCCACAAGGCAGATAAAAGCCGCCACATGGTTCCAGTGGAGTTTTTCTCCCGAAAAGAAAAACATTGCAAGCACCGTGAAGACTGTGAGTGTAATCACTTCCTGGATTATTTTCAATTGGAAGAGGGAAAAGGGACCTCCGTTTTCCTGAAAACCGATTCGGTTGGCGGGAATCATAAAACAATATTCCAAAAGGGCCACGCCCCATGACGTCGCAATTATGGCGAAGAGGGGCCAGTTTTTGGTTATTCCCATGTTCTGGAGTTTAAGATGTCCGTACCACGCGACGGTCATAAAGACATTGGATATGACGAGGAGGATGATTGTTACGACATATGCTTTCATAACTCAGTTAAAGAATTGGAGTGCAAAATTACTTAAAAAAACAATCTGATTAAAGAATTATTGGCTGTTTGCGCTTTAATGTTGTCATAAAAAAGGGTCCGGTTTGGGTATAATCGCATTTTTAAGTAATTTTGCAGTCGAGTTAAAAACTATGATTAAGACGTGTCATGACATATCTCTCCGAGATTCTGACAGTATTATCGTTTTTTTTTGACACCAAGGAAAATATTTTATAAGATGAATATTCGCGAGATTAAAAGCGGCATTTTTTATGCCGGGGTCAACGACCGGGTGACCGACCGGTTTGAGGCTCTTTGGCCGCTCCCTTACGGAGTAAGTTACAATTCTTATATAGTAAAAGGCGTAAAGACGGCCCTTGTCGATACGGTGGAGATTGGCACAATCCTTGACTATCTTAAGGCCATTCATGAGATTATTGGCAACGGAGGTATTGATTATGTGGTTGTCAACCACATGGAGCCGGACCATTCCGGAAGTATCCCCCTTATTCTTTCGAAATATCCCGAAGCGAAACTTGTAGGCAACAAGCAGACTCTCGGCATGGTAAGGGGGTTTTATGATGTTGATGACGATCGTCTTATGGAAATAACCGACGGTTCCACTCTTGACCTTGGAGGGAAAACTTTGAAGTTTTATCTGACTCCGATGGTGCATTGGCCGGAAACGATGATGACCTACGTGGAGGAAGACAAGGTGCTTTTTTCGGGCGATGCGTTCGGCACATTCGGCGCGCTTAACGGCGGAGTCGTCGATTGCGAGATGGAAACAGGCTGGTATCGCGACGAGATGTATCGCTATTATTCCAATATCGTAGGGAAATATGGAAGGTTTGTGGCGAGGGCCCTCGACAAACTTAAGGACCTGCCGATAGAGTACATCTGTTCCACACATGGCCCCGTGTGGCATGATAAAATAGCCGACGTTGTCGCCATCTACCGCAATCTTGCTCAATATAGAAGCGAACCCGGCGTGACTATTGTTTATGGGTCTATGTATGGCAATACTGCGGAAGTGGCGGAAGAGATAGGTAGGAAACTGTCGGCCAAAGGCATTAGGAACATCAAAATCCATAATGCTTCAAAATCGAATATGAGCTATATGATTTCGGATGCTTTCCGCTATGAGGGGTTGATTGTCGGCTCGCCTACATATTCCATGAACATTCTTCCTCCCGTTGAGCAATTTATGATTGCCATGAAAACCCGGGAAATCAAGGATAAGGTGGTGGCAACGTTCGGTTCGTTTACTTGGGCTGCGGCAGCAGGGGCAAAGTTAAACGAATATGTGGCCGATATGAAGCTTGAGGTGGTTGACTCCTTGGTTATGAAACAGAGTGCCGATGAATCGACATTTGAAGACATCGACAGGCTTGTGGATAATTTCGTTGCGGCCCTTCGGTTGAAATGAAAATTGTTTCATTTGAAATGGAAGCGGCTATAGCGTTGCGTTTTTGTTAATTATCTTCGGATGGCATAACTTTTTTGTTGTGCCGTCCGTTTTCATGATATGGGAACTGATATTATAGAATTGGAGAGGCATCCTTGGCCTCCGTTCATACCTCCGCATGCGAAGGTGCTCATTATGGGCACTTTCCCCCCTCAAAACAAGCGATGGTCGATGGATTTTTATTATCCCAACCGCTTGAACGATTTCTGGTTTATGATGGGATTGATATTCTTTGGCGACCGCAAAATGCTTCTTGATGAGTCGGGATGCAATTTTGATGTCGAGGCCATTAAGCGTCTTTTGAATGAAAAAGGGATAGCACTTAATGATACGGCACGTGCGGTGCGGAGGCTTAAAGGTAATGCTTCTGACAAATATCTCGATATAGTGGAACCGGTGCCGCTCTACGACCTTCTTGCTGAGATGCCGGAGTGTCATGCTGTGGCTTCTACGGGGGAGAAGGCAGCTTCCGTCATAGCCGGAATCACCGACACCGTCATCCCGAAAATGGGGGAGATGGTCGTGTCGGACAAAGGTCTGGAAATTTGGCGCATGCCTTCCACAAGTCGTGCCTATCCGCTTAAACTGGAGAAAAAAGCGGAATATTATTCCTGTATGTTCCATCATCTCGGCATAATTTAGACGATATCAAATGGAATGGCTTCAAAGTGTTTTTGTAGAGCATTCAGCGGTGCAGGCGGTCATTGTTCTTGCCGTCATCATAGCTGTCGGGCTCGCTCTTGGTAAGATTCATGTATTTGGAGTGTCGCTTGGCGTGACCTGGGTGTTTTTTGCCGGCATCCTTGCCGGTCATCTTGGTCTGTCAATCAATTCCGATATGCTGAATTATGCTGAAAGTTTCGGTCTTGTTCTGTTTGTATATGAGCTTGGCCTTAAGGTCGGTCCCGGCTTTTTCAGCTCGTTCAGGAAAGGTGGCGTAAGGTTGAATTTGCTTGGGCTTGCCACCGTATTGTTGGGGACCGGCGTGGCCGTGTCGTTGACCTACGTCTTCCGTATCCCCATGGCCGATATGGTGGGAATTATAAGCGGGGCTACGACCAACACGCCTTCACTTGGTGCTGCACAACAGGCTTTGTCGCAACTCGGGATTTCAGCCAACGGCGCCGCATTGAGTTGTGCCGTGACTTATCCGCTCGGTGTGGTCGGTGTGATTCTTGCGATTGTGGTGGTCAGACGTTTTTTTGTCCGCTCTTCGGACATTACTTCTGATTCTCCTGACGACGAGAACCAGACTTTTATTGCCACGTATCTGGTCAAGAACCCCGGTGTGTTTGATAAAAGTGTGAAGGAACTCGTGAAATTGTCGAATCTCGAGTTTGTGATTTCACGTTTATGGCGCGACGGAGAGGTGTGCATCCCAACTTCCGACACGGTAGTAAAAGACGGCGACAGGCTCATGGTTATCACCACCGATAAAGACGTGGAAGCCCTCACGGTGCTCTTCGGTGAGCATGAGAGCCGCGATTGGAACACGGGCGACATTGATTGGAACAAAATCGACAGCAGCCTGACGTCGCGTCATATCATCGTCAGCAAACCTGAAATCAACGGACACAAGCTCGGCTCGCTGAAACTACGCAACACTTACGGAATCAACATCACGAGGGTGTCGCGCAGCGGGGTCAACCTGCTTGCCACGCCCGGGTTGATTCTTCAGTTGGGCGACAGGCTTACCGTAGTCGGTAAGGAGAGCCAGATCGAGAAGGTGGCGAAAGTTGTAGGCAATACTGAATCGAAATTGAAAGACCCGAATCTCGCCGTCATATTCGTCGGAATTGTACTGGGGCTTTTACTGGGATCTGTTCCCATTGCGATACCCGGGATTTCTGCGCCTGTCAGGCTTGGTCTGGCAGGAGGCCCGATAGTGGTGGGGATATTGATGGGGCGTTTTGGTCCTCGCTTCCACATGGTGACATATACCACGCGGAGTGCCAACCTGATGCTTCGTGGAATAGGGTTGTCGCTTTATCTTGCTTGTCTCGGCCTCGATGCAGGTGCCCATTTCGTGGAAACGATAATGAGGGGCGACGGGTTGGTATGGATAGGCGTCGGTTTTATTATAACGGTGTTGCCGGTCGTGATAATGGAATTGGTGGCGCTTAGATGGTCGAAGCTTGATTTCGGATCCGTCTGTGGTATGGTTTGCGGAGCCATGGCGAATCCGATGGCTTTAAATTATGCCAACGATACTTTGCCCGGCGACAATCCGGCGGTGAGCTATGCCACTGTCTATCCGCTCGCCATGTTCTCTCGCGTGGTGATTGCCCAGCTACTTGTGCTCATATTCTTATGAATTTCTAAACTATTTTTGTAATTTTGTCAGTAATTATATTGTTTTATGCTTGACCTGATTCCATTGGCTCTTTTTGATGCCAGTCAATTCTTTCAATGGTTTGTTGAAAATGCAAACTATCTTTTCGTGTTCGTCTTCATGGTGGTTGAGAGTTCGTTCATCCCTTTCCCGTCGGAAGTGGTGGTTCCTCCGGCCGCATATCTCGCTTGCACCAATGCGGGAGCCGGTGCCGACATGAATGTATGGCTTGTGGTGTTTTTCGCCACTCTCGGCGCTCTCTGTGGTGCGTTTATAAACTATTATCTCGCTCTCTGGATCGGGCGTCCTGTTGTCTATAGTTTTGCTGATAGCCGTCTTGGGCATGCCCTTCTGATTAACAGGGAAAAAGTTGAGAAGGCGGAGGCTTATTTCGACAAGCATGGGGCTATTTCCACATTTGTAGGCCGTCTTATTCCTGCTATTCGCCAGCTCATTTCGATTCCGGCGGGTATCTCGAAGATGAACGTGGCTCAATTCGCATTGTTCACGGCCTTGGGAGCCGGCGTATGGAACGGAGTGCTTGCACTTCTCGGCTATTGGCTTTCGAAGACTGTCAGTCCCGACCAACTGTTTGTAAAGGTCGAGGAATATAATCAATATCTCACTTGGATGGGCTATGGCATCGCCGTGGTGTGTCTGTGCTTCATCCTTTGGAATGCTTTCAAACCTAAAAAGAAACAAGCCTAATAAATCATAACGCTTATGAAAGTCTCACCATCATTGCTGGCTGCCGATTTCGCCCATCTTTCAACTGAAATCGATATGATTAATGCATCGTCGGCCGACTATCTTCATCTCGACGTAATGGACGGGGTGTTTGTGCCTAATATATCGTTTGGTTTTCCTGTATTGAGGGCGGTGGGAAATATCTGTCGGAAACCACTCGATGTACATCTGATGATTGTTGAGCCGGAAAAATGGATTTCACAGGTGAAGGCAATCGGGGCCGAAATTATGAACGTGCATGTTGAAGCCACCACCCATCTTCACAGCACGGTGCTTCAGATTCATGAAGCCGGCATGAAGGCCGGCGTAACTTTGAATCCGGCGACTCCCGTGTCTTCGCTTGTCGATATTATCGAAGATGTGGAACTTGTGCTCCTGATGTCGGTCAATCCCGGTTTCGGAGGACAGAAACTCATACGCCATACCCTCGATAAAGTGCGGGAATTGCGCAGGCTTATCGATATGTCCGGCTCAAAGGCAATGATTGAGATTGACGGAGGCGTAAATGAAAAGACCGGTGAAGAGCTTGCCGAAGCCGGTGCCGATATCCTTGTGGCCGGAAGCTACGTCTTCGGTGCTCCCGACCCGCACTCCCGCATCGATATCCTCAAATCACTCTCATAGAATCCTCTCCAAAAAATAGATATTTGATTATTGCTGTCTGATAAAACTCAGATAATGCAATAAAGTATGGCTCGAACGCTGATTTTACGGTGTTCGAGTCTTCTTTTCGACATAACAAGCCCCCTCAACCAAACAGTGATGGTTCGGGCCAAGGAGAGCACATGGCAGTAAGTGGCATATAAATCACAATAAACGGCTTCAAATATGGCTTCCGGACGTTTTTTGCTGGCATCGGCGAGTGTGCTGCGTCCGATCTTGAATGAGATGCCATGGTGTGCCTGTTTGTGTGTCTCGGCAAGCAAACCGGCTGTTATCACCCGCAATGAGTCGAAACGCATTTTCACGGCGTAGAGCATCACGACCAGATGAATCCAGCTGTGTACCTCTCACTTCCGTTTTCTCGGTTAAACTGAAGAATTTTTGACTTGTCGAGCAATCTTTAAATTTATCTTGCCCTAAAAAGTTTTATCGGACAGCAATAATATAAAAACGGATGGCATGGCTTCCTTTTGAAGCCATGCCATCCGTTTTTATTACCTATGGTTTCGGTTCAGGTGTCTTGCATCGGAGTTGATTTTGATGTTTTGCCGAAGCGTTTTTTCAGTTTTTCAATTCCTGTTTTGCCAAGTATAAGGATGGCTGTGTATTGCGATGCTTTGGCAAGTCCGTAAAATACTGCCCATAAAGTGCCTTTCACGGCAATTGAGAATGGAAGCAGCATCTGTGCAAACGACAATATATAGCAAATTATACAGAAAGCGACTACAGTTACTCCCGTCTTAAACGAGAGCGACTGCAGCCATTCTTTTGCCGATTGTAGCGTTTTTTTCATTCGATTCCTTTTTTGATGTAGGGACGTCAGGTCTTTGGAATTTTGATAGTTAATTAGTTGCAATCAAATTGCAAATTAAACATGCCGGAGGCATGTCCCTGCATTTTGCTTGGTTGGCAACATCTTCCCTTTAAAAATGATTATGATTGAATCATTTTTAGGAATTCTTCTTCCGAAACTAATGGTATGCCGAGTTTCTCGCATTTTTCACGTTTGGCCGGCCCCATGTTTTCACCGGCAAGCACAAACGAAGTCTTCTTCGATATGCTGCCTGAGTTTTTGCCGCCTTCACGTTCTATTATTTCTTTATATTCGTCGCGTGAATGGGCGGTGAAAGTTCCCGAAATAACTATGGTCTTACCGTCGAGTGCGTTTCCGCTTGGAGCGAGTTTTTCTTCCGGAAGACTCATTTGTACGCCTGCCGTCTTCAGTCGTGAGATGTTGTCGATATTAATCGGGTCTCTAAGGTATTCGTAGATACATTTTGCAATAATCGGACCGATATCTTGCACGGCTGTCAACTCTTCTTCGGTCATTGCGAGAAGGTTGTCCATATTTTTAACCGACATGGCGAGGCGTTTTGCAGTTGTTTCCCCGACGTTGGGTATAGACAACGCATAGACCACGCGTTCGAAAGGCACTTGCTTCGAAGCTTCGATTCCGTCAAGTATCCTTTTTGCCGATTTTTCGCCGATTCGGTCGAGGGTCTGAAGTTTTTCCTGCGTGAGGTCGTAGATGTCGGCTATACGTTCCACCATTCCGCAATCGAAAAGCAATTCAGCAGTTTCTTCACCGATTCCGTCGATGTTCATCATGCGGCGTGCACAGAAATGTTCGATTTTACCGGTGATTTGCGGGCGACATCCGTAATGGTTGGGGCAGCACCATGCCGCTTCCCCGAAAAGCCTGACCAACTGAGTGCCACATACGGGGCATTTCTCCACAAAGTGAATCTTTGCGGCATCGGGTTCCCTTTTCGAAACTTCAACGCCGGTGATTTTCGGAATAATCTCCCCTCCTTTTTCCACATAAAGCCAGTCTCCTTCATGTATGTCGAGTTCCTGAATGATATCATCGTTGTGAAGCGACGCGCGCTTTACGATGGTGCCAGAAAGCAACACGGGTTCAAGATTGGCCACAGGCGTGACAATGCCCATCCTGCCGGTTTCGAACGACACGAAACGAAGCCGCGTGCAGGCATTTTCCGGGTTGAATTTGAAGGCAATGGCCCAGCGTGGCGACTTTGCCGTAAACCCGAGGTTCAGTTGCTGGCGGATAGAGTTGACTTTAAATACGAGTCCGTCGGTGGCTACGGGGAGTTCTTTGCGGTGAACGTCCCAATAATTCATGTATTCGTTCACCTCCTCAAGGGAGTGGAGCAGCTTCATGGCCTTTGAAACCTTGAACCCCCATCGTTCGGCGGCCTTGATATTGTCGAAATGATTGTCGGAGGGGAGATGGTCGCTGAGAAGATAGTAGAAGCGAGCGTCAAGATGGCGCCTTGCCACTTCCCGTGAATCCTGCATCTTGAGGGTGCCTGAAGCGGCGTTGCGCGGATTGGCGAAAAGCGGTTCTTCATTGTATGCCCTTTCTGCGTTCAGCTTTTCGAAAACCTCCCATGGCATAAGAATCTCACCCCTAATCTCGAATTCTTCAGGCCAGTCGCCGGGTTGCAGCTGAAGGGGGATGCTGCGAATTGTCTTTACGTTTGCCGTTACATCATCGCCCTGCGTTCCGTCGCCCCGAGTAACGGCCCTCACGAGTCTGCCATCCTTATACGTAATCGAGATGGATGTGCCGTCGAATTTCATTTCGCCGACGATGTCGAACTTTTCCCCCTCCAGAGCTTTCCTGATTCTGAGGAACCAGTCGTCAACTTCTTCGAGCGAATATGAATTGGAAAGCGACATCATGGGGCGTGCATGCGCCACGTGTTCAAACCCTTTGGTAAGGTCTGAACCCACGCGCCGCGTAGGGGAGAGGGGGTCGTCGAATTCCGGAAATTCCTTCTCAAGCTTTTCAAGGACTTTGAGCATCATGTCAAAATCCTTATCCGATATTTCCGGGGAATTCAGAACGTAGTAATTATGGTTGTGGCGATGCAGCTCGGTGCGTAACGCCTCTATTTTTTCTTTTGCTTCAGCGGATGTCATAAAAACGATTTATTTATTTTTTCTCGGGAAAAGCTTGCGGATATGAGTGAGATGCCGGGTTATGTTGCCTCCCGCCACTACAAGACTCACCGCAAACACTATCAGCAGAATCCCTATGGCAATTCTGAGGGTGATGGTTTCGCCGAACACCAATACGCCGATTATGACTGCCGTGAGCGGTTCGAGAGCACCGAGAATAGCCGTAGGGGTAGGGCCTATAAGTTGGATGGCGGAGGTGGTGCAGACGAACGAAACGGCAGTGGGAATCAACGCCAGTCCGAGGAGATCAAGCCAAAGGAGGGGGCCTGAAGGAATCATGAATGGACTTCCGGTGAAGAACCGTATCAAGAACACCGACATTCCGAAAAGGAGCACGTAAAAAATCACCTTTAGGGTCGGGAGATTTCTGAGTTGCGTCTGGTTCACCCCCACGATGTATATGGCATAGGTGAGCGATGACGCCATCACCAACAGGGTGCCTGTAAGGCTCAGCGTTGTCCCGTCTGACGATTTATAGAGCAATGCTATGCCAGACAAAGCAGTGACGATACAGATTCCTGTAGTCAACGAAAGCTTTTCGTGAAAACATCCAGCCATAATCAGCGCCACCATTATGGGATAGACAAACAACAGAGTCGATGCTATGCCGGCATCCATGAAGCCATAACTCATGAAAAGCGCCAATGAAGAAAGTGCCATCATCAATCCCATGACGGCGAGTTGGGCGAGGCTTTTTCCGGTGGTGGCAAATTCTTCTTTACCTCGGCGTACAAGCAGCATTATTCCCATCACCGGTATTGCCAGAAGATACCTGAAAAACAATACCGAGTCAGGATTCATCCCGTCGTCATAAAGGGGAAGTGCGAAGAGAGGGTTTGTGCCATAGCTGGCTGCGGCGATGGCTCCGATTATATAGCCTTTGGCTTTACGTGATAACAACATATCAAACGGGGATATACGGGTATTTCACATTCCATAGGAAGAGCGCCTCCGCAGGCATCGAAACGCCTGCGGAGCATCGGTCTTTCATTTCGATAATTCTTTTGAAACCGTCGATGTCAAGTTTCCCTCTGCCGACATCCACAAGGGTGCCGACTACGGCCCTCACCATATTGCGCAGAAATCTGTCGGCGGAAATGGTGAAAACGATTCCGGATACCGGCAGAGATACGGAATCTTCTCCGCTTACATTGTCGTGGAGTGGAGTCCAGATTGCTTCCCTGACATCGCAGATGTTGGTTTTAGCGTCAGAATGCAATTTGGCGAATGAGGAAAAATCGTCGGTTTCTATAAGCAGGCGCGCCGCTTCGTTCATCTTATCGACATCAAGACGGGAAGGGGAGTGCCAACTGTAAGGATAAAGAAAAGTCGATTTGGTGTAGGTCACGAAATACTTGTAAGTCCGTTCCATGGCATCGAACCTCGCATGGGCATCGTCGGGCACCTCAATGAGGTCGTGGAATGCTATGTCTTTACCTGCAAGCCTGTTCAAAGAAAGCAGGAATCTGTGTTTGTCTTTCAACGCTTCCGCCAAGTCAAAATGGGCATACATGCAGCGGGCATGTACGCCTGCGTCGGTGCGGCCGGCTCCCGTTATGGGAACCGGCACCCTGCATATCACGGCCAACGCCTCTTCTATGGTCTGCTGCACGCTCATTGCGTTGGGCTGCGATTGCCAGCCGTGGAAACGCTGTCCGTTGTATGAAAGACGGAGAAAGTATCTCATAATATAATCATCTGCTAATCTCTTTCGAGATAAGTGATTCCGTAAAGTCCAGACTTATAGTTGTTGAGGAACTGACGCCCCTCTTCGGGAGTGATTATGCCCTGTTTCATGGATGCCGACACCCATGCCTCAAGATTTCTGACAAGTTTCTTCGGGCTATACTCCACATAATCGAGCACGTCGGCCACCGGCTCGCCGTCGATTACCTGCTCTATCTGGTAGCTCTCGCTGTTGACGGAAATATGCACCGCACTCGTGTCGCCGAATAGATTGTGGAGGTCGCCGAGAATCTCCTGATAAGCCCCCACAAGGAAAACTCCGATATAATACTTGTCGTTCTGTTTGAATGTATGCACCGGCAGGGAGTATGACATTCCCTGAGGCGAGACGAAACGGTTGATTTTTCCGTCGGAATCGCAGGTGATGTCCTGGATGGTGCATCTGCGGGTGGGCTTTTCGTCGAGTCTGGAGATAGGCATTATCGGGAAAAGCTGGTCGATAGCCCAAGAATCGGGAAGGCTCTGGAAAAGGGAGAAATTGCAGAAATACTTTTCCGGAAGCATGCGGTCAACCTTGCGCAGCTCTTCCGGGGGATGCTTCATGCTACGTGTGAGGTCGTTGACATCGCGCGCCACCGACCAGAACAGTTTTTCAATCTGCGCCCTTGTGCGGAGGTCAAGCAGTCCGAGGCTGAATAATTCCAATGCCTCTTCCCTGATCTGGAGTGCGTCGTGCCAGTCTTCGAAAAGGGTAGTGGCGTTGATGCGGTCCCAAATGTTGTAAAGCTCTTTGGTAAGTTCATGTGCGTTTTCAGCTATGGTCTCGTTGTCGAACCATATGGGGAGCTGTGTGGTTTCAAGCACTTCGATTATGAGCACCGAATGATGGGCTGTAAGCGACCGTCCGCTCTCGGTGATTATATTAGGCTGAGGGAGGTTGTTTTTCACGCAGACATCCACAAGCGCCGACACCGAGTCGTTTACATATTCTTGTATAGAATAGTTCATCGAATTCTCTCCCATCGAGGATCGGGTGCCGTCGTAATCCACGCCGAGTCCGCCGCCGATATCCACGAAGTCGATATTGAATCCCATCTTCGAAAGCTGCACGTAGAACTGCATCGCTTCCCTCAAGGCGTTTTTGATGCGGCGTATTTTAGTAATCTGGCTACCGATGTGGAAATGTATAAGCTTGAGGGATTCCGTCATGTTGTTCTTTTCAAGAAACGACAAGGCGTCGAGCAGTTCCGATGAATTAAGTCCGAATTTGCTCACGTCTCCTCCCGATTCTTCCCATTTGCCGCTTCCTGACGACGACAGTTTAATCCTTATCCCGATATTTGGCACGATGTTGAGGCGGCGTGCCACGTCTGAAATGAGTTTAAGTTCATTGAGTTTTTCGACCACGAGATAGATCCTTCTTCCCATCTTCTGGGCGAGAAGCGCGAGTTCCACGTAATCCTCGTCTTTATAACCGTTGCAGACAATCAGTGAATTGGTGTGGGTATTGACTGCGAGCACGGCATGAAGCTCCGGCTTCGACCCGGCTTCAAGTCCGATATTATATTTGTTGCCGTGGCTTACTATTTCTTCCACCACCTGACGCATCTGATTCACCTTAATCGGATATACGATGAAATTCTGTCCGGTGTAGGAATATTCGTTGGCTGCTTTCTTGAAGCATGATGAAATCTTCTGGATACGGTCGTCGAGAATGTCGGGAAACCGCAGAAGTACCGGGGCGGATACGTCCCTGATCTTAAGTTCGTCGATTACGTCCTTAAGGTCAACAGGGGCACAGCCAACGCGAGGAGTTACCTGCACGTGGCCTTTTTCATTTATAGAAAAATATTTCAGTCCCCAGCCGCTGATGTTGTAAATCTCGGCTGAATCTTCAATGCGCCATTTTCTCATTTCTGGTGTCTATGATGTTTTTTTTGAGTTAATACTTGTTAGGGGGGCAGACAAACGTTATTTTCTGCCGAGAATCTCAAACCTCTCTACAATAATCTCCGTTTTACGTCTGATTATTTTCATGCGGTCTTCAAATTCCCTTGTGCGTAGATAGCCTTCCACATATAATTGTGTGCCTTTTCTCACGTATCTTTCCACAATCGATGCGTTCTGGCCTCCGAACACGAGTGAATGCCATTCGGTTACCTCGACTTTAGCTGCCCCTCTCGTTTCGTTGGTTGCAAGCGAGAGATATGCGATAGGGCGGTCTTTTTCCGGGTATCTCATCTCGGGGTCCGCTCCTACATGGCCGAGGAGGATAACTTTATTTACTGACATAGAAGTCTGTTTTAAATCAGGCGAACCATGACGACTGTTGCTTCGGAGATGTCTCATCGCCGAAGCATGAAGGCTTCATGTTAAGCCCTATTTTTTCATCAAGGGCAAAAAACAGGTTCAAAAGATGGACCGCATCTCCAGCCCCTCCTCTTATATGACAATCTCCAACCGTGATAAGTTCAATAGATTCTGCATCTATTTTCTTAAATGTCACGACGCATTTGTGTGTGCCTTCTACTTCACTTACTCCCGTATCGGACAGGCTTGTGTGAGTGAAACTGTGGTCGTCGTAGATTGAGTCATATATTTTGTCTATCTCAGATATGTCTAACGGGCATTTCATAACTACTCTTGTCCGCATCGACCTCACAAGGTTTGAAGGCGACAAGGTCACATTGACTTTTCCGTTGAAGCTTGCCTGTGTCTTTACAAGCATGGCGGCTATTTCACGGGCCACGGATTTCGGGTCGGTGGTCTTAGAAAGTGATGCTGGCATTTCCACGTCAATGTCGATGTCTGAGTTAAGCAGCAGATGTGATGCCAGGGGGTATAGGGCTGCCAATGCAAGTGCCGCAGGCGCCGTAGGCACAATCGCGAGCCTTGCGCCTCTTACGAGGCTTTTTCTGTTCATTTCGGAAAGCCCGTATTCCAGTCCTGACGATTCCCAATAGTCAAAACGATGCGGCGACATATCTACAATTTTGAGTTCGGGCCATTCGTCGGAACGGTTCAGAATTTCACGACCGGCTTCCGAATCATCGGCAATAAAAAGGATGTCGATTCCCGATGGATTCAACTTGTCGGTGAAGTTCATTATTTCCTCGCCTATAAAGCCGTGATGGCATGACGACACAAGCCTCCCGGCCTTGGCAGGGGCATAGAGATTTTTGATTTCCACCTCCGGATGATGGAGGAGGATGCGGAGTAGTTCTCCGGCGTCAGGCATATCGGCTCCGATAATTCCAACTTTAATCATAGTTCATCACGTTTTAAACAGGTTGTTGTCATGATTCAATCTGGTCAGGGTCGATGGAAAGAATCGAAGCGAAAACCTCTTTTGCCCGTTCTCTATCCACGTCCTCTCGAAGCACCGCAAAAATGGTGTCGCTTCCGGGGATTGTGCCGATAATTTCCGGCATACCGCTCACGTCGATGTCGTAGGCAAGGCCCGAAGCATATCCGTTGCGGGTCTTTATCACCACGATATTGCCGGAGAACTTCATTGACAGAAACCCGCTTTGGTAATTTGCCCTCATGGGTGCTCTTCCGGTGTTGAGGATTTTGTCTTTGAGCGAATCGCTTTCCGGCAACACATACATGTATGTGCCTCTATCGGTCGGCACTTTTGTGGTGCGGAGCATCTTGAGGTCGCGCGAAAGAGTAGCCTGCGTTACGTTATGCCCTTTTTCTGCAAGGATGTGTGCCAGTTCCTCCTGGCTTCCTATGCATTGGTTGCGGATAAGCTCTACGATAAGATCTATTCTTTTTTTTCTATTCTTCATGATCGGTCGTTGTTTGCGTTGCGGTTATCGATTTCGGCCTTTATTCTGGCGGCCTCCTCATAATTTTCATTTTCTGCAGCTTTCATCATGGCTTCGGAGAGCTGAGAGAGGGATAAAGAGGAAAGATCGTCGCCATGTATTGCGGAGGAGCCGCCGGCAGAATCCGTCGGTTTTTCCTCAGCACCATCGTTTTCGTCTTCTTTTTGCATGTCTGGGTCGAATCCCGACTCAAGAAGCACTGTCTCCGAGGTGTAGATGGGGGCGCCGACGCGGATTGCAAGAGCCACCGCATCGGACGACCTCGAATCGACTATACGTTGCGTTTCTCCGTCAGATAAAAGCAAATTGGCTGCAAACACACCGTTGGGCAGTTTCCTTATTTCAACTTCAATCAGCGAAATCCCGAAAGTTGCAAGGGTGGCTGCCATGGTGTCGTGGGTCAACGGACGCGGTGTCGCAACCTCTTGAAGCTTGCATTCGATGGCTTGGGCTTCGGGGAAACCGATAATTATCGGAATTCTTCTGGTGCCGCCCGCCTGTTGCAAGATGAGGGCATAGACGCCTGATTCTATCTGGTTGTAGGTTATGCCGACCAATTCAAGTCTATATCTTTTTTCCATGTCGAGAGATTAAAGTTTAATAGTGGCGATGTCTTTTTTTGGGAGGTGCCGACGTTATCATGCCGGATCCGAGACAAAGTTCCCTGTCGGGAGTATATATAATTGAAAACTGCCCCGGAGCTATGCCCTGGACATCGGTTTCGGAATCGAGGATATATCCGTTGACGCTTTTTTTAAGAACTCCGTCATAGAATTCCGGAGAGTGGCGCGTCTTAAACGAAATACGGATTTCGTCGTTGTCTTTATCTTGAAAGGGTGATTTGGTAATCCAGTTCATCTCTTCGAGAGGAATCTTCCTCCCGTATTGAAGTCTGGTGTCATATCCGTTGGAGACGTAAACCACGTTGTCGCGGACATTTTTCTTCACTACAAACCATGGGCCGCCGCTCATGCCGAGTCCTTTTCGTTGCCCTATGGTGTAGAACCAATACCCCTTGTGAGTGCCGATTTTCTTTCCGGATGCAATGTCGATTATCGGTCCTTCTTTTTCACCGAGATGTCGCGCTATGAAATCAGCGTAGTCTATCTTGCCGAGAAAGCATATCCCCTGCGAATCTTTCCTCGAGGCGTTGGGGAGGGTGGCCTTGCGGGCGATTTCCCTTACTTCCGATTTTTCAAGCTCCCCGAGCGGGAACATGAGATGCGACAGTTGGTCGTAAGAAATTTGTGCAAGGAAATCGGTCTGGTCTTTCACCGGATCTTTTGCTGTGGCGAGATAGAGTAGGCCTTCTTTTTCCTTAATCGAGGCGTAATGCCCTGTGGCGGTCTTGTCGAAATCCTTACCCCAGCGTTGCTCGAAAAAGCCGAACTTAATCATTTTGTTGCACATCATGTCAGGATGCGGGGTCAAGCCCGCCTTAACCGTACGCAAGGCATAGTCCATGACGTGGTCCCAATATTCTTCGTGGAGCGACACAACCTGAAGAGGAAGGGAATACTTCCTGGCTATAAGACTGCACATTTCTATATCTTCTTCGGCGGAGCAGTCGCCTTCTCCGTTGTCCATGCCTATACGGATATAGAAAAGATGGAGGTCATGTCCCTCTTCGTGAAGTTTGTGAACCACAACGGCGCTGTCAACGCCTCCGGAAATTAAAACCGCTATCTTCATACTTCTTCAAGCTCTGCTTCACTTTTGTTTTCGGAATGGATGATGTGCAACGACAGGAAATAATCTACCGAAATCTTCCCCGGACCTACAAGCATGAGAAAGAAATAGATGCCGAGGAACATTATGGGAAGATAGCCCTGCTGTTGCCAGTCGAGAAGGTAAGAGGCCTCATTGACATAATCGTGGAGAAGATGGTATTCGGCTATAATCATGGCTACAAACGGTGGAAGTGACATCAGACGAGTCATGAATCCACACATTATGAAAAGCGAACATACAAGTTCGATGCAGATCATGACCACAAGCGACGTTTCCGATTCCATACCGAGCACGGAGGGAAACATGTAGCGGATTTCGTAGAACCGAGCAATCTGCCGAATGCCGA
The DNA here is from genome assembly GCA_910585275.1 of uncultured Muribaculaceae bacterium. Lineage (GTDB taxonomy): Bacteria > Bacteroidota > Bacteroidia > Bacteroidales > Muribaculaceae > Lepagella. Next base: position 91,714 of record CAJUCW010000003.1, on the reverse strand, counting down.
ACTGCATGAGCATTATGCCCACGAAAAGACGAAGGAACAGACGTCCGAGATTTGTATATGAGTAGCCCGTGGTTCTGAAATACAGGCTCTTTATGAATTTCGATATGCTGAATCTCTTCATTGTTGAAACGGGAGAGGGGGATGTGTTGGAATTTATTTAATTTGACTTAACACTTCATTTACCGCGCTTTCAGGGGTGACGTTTTTCATCACGATTTTGCCGTCCGACCCTATGACATAAATCGACGGGGTGGTACGTAAATCGAGAGAGTTTCCGATACCGGGTGCATAACCGATGGTCCATTTGTCGGAATAGTCGGATGTTTCCACTTTCCAGTTCTCTGTTTCCGAAGGCACGATAAACATAATATTGACTTGACCTTTGTCAACCGCCTGGGAAAGGGCTATGTTGGATTCAAGCCTTAGTCTTGAAAGACGCCAGTCGGAAAGCGAAGGGTTGCCGAAAATAATCACGGTGGGGGTGGTCATCGGGAAATAGGTTGCTTCCTTACCGCTCCTGTCTGTGAATTTAAATTCAGGCGCAACGGTGCCGAGCATCGACTTCTCAAGTGTGGCAAGCTGGCTTTCGTAGCGTTTCTTACGCGCTTCCGGAATTTTTTTGTTTTTGACGAACGATTGCAGGAATTTGACATATATCTCGTCAATCCAGGCATCGGCCCGTGGACCGTAAAGACACTCTTCCGCAGCTTTCATAAACTGGAGCATAAGCGTCGGGTTTTTCGACACTTTCTCTATGAGTTTGTCGGCCGACGCAAGCGATTTGCTTTTTTCCGCCCATCTCAGAGGCACGGAATATACACGGAATGCATCATTGAGGGCGTTCTGGTCAACCGTTTTTTTTGCCTTAAAATCCATGGAGTCCCAAAAACGTTCGACAAGATAGTTCGATTTATCGGTTATCGACTGCAATTCTTCCGGTGCCATCGGATACTCGAAAAGAGGTGCAATCTGAATCGTCTCCTGGGAAAAAACAGGGGTTGCGATGAGCAAAGACATTGAAAGCAACGATGTCTTAATAATCGTTTTGAGTTTATATGTCATGTTGTGGTTTTATTTAATTTTGGTTTCAAATTATTCCGGGAATCATTCTTCCACATAACGTTTTATCAACGATATCCAGGCTTTATAGCCTTTCCCGAGGAGATGGAGTCCGTCGTTGGTGAAGTCTTTACGCAATTTCCCTGTTTCTTTATCGGCAAGGGCATTCCAAAGATCGATATAAACGGCTCCGTTTCTGTCGGAAATCGCCTTAAGCCTCTTATTAAGCCCCTTCACCACATCCTCTTTCCCTTTCAGATTCTTGTAGCGTCCGAAGTCATTGTTGATGGGCATGACCGATTGGACATACAGCCGTGTGTCCGGAGCCTGTGTCCTGATTGCCTTCACAAGTTGTTCGTATTCCGAGGCGAGGGCTGAGACGGTCTTATTGTGTGAAATGTCGTTGATGCCTATCAAGAGGAAAATCTTCGACGGGGAATTGGCAGTGACCTGACGCAGTCTCTCGGCTACTCCTGAAATGACATCGGAATTAATGCCTCTGTTCTTTACTCTTTTATTTCCGAAGAGTTCGAAGAATTCTCCGCCATCGGTGATTGAGTTCCCTAAAAATACAATGTCGCCTTGCTCCACGGGAAGTTCGTCGAACAAAGAAACCCGTTGTTCCCAATATTCGCTTCTTGCCTCGGCGTCAAAACATTGAAACGCAGACGACAGTGCAAATAACGTAAAAAGGCATTTATAGAGCTTTTTTCTCATTTCCAAAACGGTTGGTTTTACCATGATATTTTATCAACCCATCCATGGGGGTTGCGGTGATTGCCGTTACCCGATAGCCAAGTGAAGATGCAACCTCTTTAAGTATTTTTTCGAAATAGAATGCAATGGAGCCGGTGAAACTGATTTCATGCGAATGAGCTTCCGGGTACATGGCTATGTTCCGATGGAAAAAACGGGTCAACTCTTCGTGCACGAGCGAATAAACGTGGTGGTCCCAAATATTTTCGCTTAAAAACGGCACAAACGACGCCAAAAACCTGTTTGGGGCGCTTTGCCGATACACACGGTCGAGGATTTCCTGGGGTATGAGCGAATACTTTTCAAGGAAATTCTTCCTAATGCCTTCGGGCAGTTGGCGTTTAAGGGCATCGCTGACGAGTCTTTTCCCTAAAGCTGCACCGCTCCCTTCATCTCCGAGTATGAACCCAAGAGAAGGAATCTGGTCAACAATCCGGGTGCCGTCATAGAGGCCGGAATTCGATCCGGTGCCGAGAATGCAGGCTATTCCTTTTTCCTCTCCAAACAAGGCACGGGCAGCTCCCATAAGGTCGGAATACACGAAAACTTGCGCTTTTTCCCACACTTTCGATAATATTCCTGATATTTTATCACATATCGATGGGGTGGCACATCCTGCCCCGTAATAATGCACTTCGTCCACCGGGATGCCTTCCGGAAGTTTTGAAGAAGCATCCCTGAACGAAGCTGCAATTGAGTCCGGGTCGGCAAGCAGCGCGTTTATTCCTGCAGACGTGAAAGATGACAAAACGGCTGAGTCCGTTGCCAGAAATGCCCATTCCAGTTTTGTCGAGCCTGCGTCTGCTATGAGTCTCGTTTTCATTAATTCAAGATAAATCAACGTGTGATATTTCCGAAAAGAAGGAGAAATCGCCGCATAAATCCGTTAAATGGTATCCATGTTGCGATTACAGATACAAAATTAATAATAAATTCATAAATATACAAATTATTGTTGGTCTATAAAAGAAAAGATGCCCCCGGGTAGGGGACACCTTCACATTGTTTTCTCTAATCTATCCACCTTTCCGGCTCGGTGGCGTTTTTCTATGTATCTTAAAGGTTAGAAACCTTCAGGGTCGTTGAAGTTAGACCATTCGCCCACAATCTGACGGAGTTGGGTGTCGCCGGTGGTGCGGAGGTCGGTGAGGTTTACGTTGTAGCTGATGTTGAGATGGGTCAGCATCGAGTCGAAGCTCACGTCAAGAGTCTGGAGCTGGTTGTTGCTGAGATTCAGTCTCTGGAGGAACGTCTGGTTGCTGAGGTCAACATAAGTGAGGTCATTCCATTCAAGGTTTACGAATGCCAGGTTTGGCACGTTTGTCACCGTGAAGGAGGTGAGGTCGTTGTAAGGCGCGAAGATATCGCTGAGGGCTTTACAGTCGTTCACTGCAAGTTCTGTCATGTGGTTGTCGTTGACAGCAAGAGTGAAGAGGGAGGGAAGGCCCTGGATATAGAGTTTCTGAATCCTGTTGCCCTGTGCGTTGAGGTTTTCAAGCTTTGTCAGGCCGGTGAGGGTCATTCCGGTCAGGTCGTTGTAGCCCGCATAGAGGGTCTTGAGAGCTTGGCAATTCGAAACGGAGAGTTCCTCAAGCTTGTTGCTCATGCAGTTTAGATATGTGAGGTTGAGTGCGTTTGCAACGTTGAGATCTACAATCTGGTTTGATGCGATATTAAGCTTCTGGAGGAACGGCGCGCCTGTGATGTCAATCTCCGGAAGACGGTTGCGGTTGAGCTTGAGAATCTGGAGCTGCTGACAGTCGATACCTACCGATGTAAGTCGGTTTTTCGAGGCGTTTAGTTCTACGATGGTAGGAGAAACCACTGTGAGCTCGGTAAGCTTGTTGCCGCTGACATCTACTTTCTGGAGAGCGGGGAACCCGGAGAGGTTGAGTGTGCCCCCGAGGTCTTTGTTGTCCCACTTGATTTCGGTGACGTGTCCGTTTTCAATCTTGATGCCGGGAATTGAAGCTACATTCCCACCGGCAAACCCGAGTGCCTGGCCGTTGTTGCCGCCTTTTGCTGCCGGCTGATTGATGAATGCCTGAAGGCTTTTGGCTTCGTTTTTCGAAAGATTCTGGCTCCATCCGCATGAAAGCGTTGCAAGGGCAGCCAAAAATAAAATTGATCTTTTCATAACTCGATTGAATTTAAGATTTAGAGAAATTTGATTTGTTTTATCATTAAAACACACAATCCATCATAAGGTTTAATTATTTCTTAATTTGTGTGGGATTTATTTAAATAGTAATGGGAGTACTTATATTGCTTTTATTGTTATCCGTCGGGGTAACTTCTATGCAGATTAATTGCGGTGGATTTTGCTTTCTTTACATTTTTCTTGAATTTTTTAAAGTATCGGAAATCTTTAGCGCGACATGGTTTGTTATAGTTAAGAAATCAGAAATAAAATGAATTATTAACCAACACATATCCTTTGAAAGTATGTCGATGATAATCCAAAGTATTCTGGTGGTTGTAATCTTAGCCGCCATGGTCATGATTCTTCTCGGGATCAGACGACTTGTTAATTTTGATGTTTATGATGATCCGAAGAAGACGGCGAGTCTTGCAAGGGATTTATTGGAAGAAGAAGACATCATAACTGAAAACAGCGCATTCAAGCCGTTGCTGGAACGCCAGCTTTGTCAGAATTCTATTTCGAGAGGGCCGTCTTCACGTAAGCTGTGAATGGTGTTAAGTCCGATTTCTTTAGCTTCTTCAAAGAATTGAGTCTCCATTTTTCGTCGCATCGAAGAATGGAGAATTATTTTGTCGAAATTCTCATATCCCGGAATATCTTTCAATTTTAGCCCGCGTGCCCCCGACCCTAAAACGAGATAGCGTTTCCTTGCGCTCCTTTCTTTCATAAGCATCGTTGCAATGGTGTCGAGGCTTGATTTGCAATCTACCGAAAGAATCTCGTTCCCTTTATGTAAGATGCGGCTTACCGTGTTGCGTGGCAATACGGTAATGTGTTCGTCGTCGGAGTCATAAAGGGCAAGCGATATTTCGGAATAGTTCTTTTGGAATATAATTCCGTCCGGGTTGTGTCCCGCAAGGAGCGGTGTCAACGCTATGCTTGCCGCAAGGAGTCCGCCTCCAGCCAACATAGCGGTTTTCTTCTTCTTCCTTTTCATGGAGTAACCCACCACCATCACCCCTAAGAGCCATAATATCACCACCGGTAACTGTACCTGGAAGTCTATGGCGGATTCTCCGTAGGCTGACAGTGTGGCGGTGAGCCAAATAAAAAGGTCGTAGCCGCCGTTGAGGAGCCAAGCCATAATTGTCGAGTCAAAGCCGCATACCAACAATGCAATATATGCAAGCGCCACCCACATATATATAGGAAGAAGCGGGAGCAGGAGAAGATTGACAGGAAGAAAAAGCAGTGGAATCTTTTTAAAATAGTATGACACAAGCACCCATGTGCCGAGCGTTGCCACAAGTGTAACAAGTATTGCCGAAGTCGCCGTATATAATTTGGGATGGTAGTGGCGGTTGACGGTGTTGAGTGGACCTGCGAAGGCGAGTATGCACGCCACGCAAAGGAAACTCAACTGCATCCCGATGTCGAAAAGCGAGAGGGGGTCGAGAAGGAGGATGACGAAGGCCGAGGCGAGCAATGCGTTGCCTGCAGCTTTTTTCCTTTGCAATGTAAGGGCGAGCACCACGAATGTTGTCATGATGCATGCCCTTGTGGTTGAAGGGGCGAGTCCGCTGAAAAAGGCATAGATCCATATAAGGATAGTGGCCAACCATAACGAAAGGGTGTAAAGCCCTGCGAATCTTAGAGGAAATAGAAGAAACAATGCTATCCCCATGATTATGGCCACGTGCATGCCGCTCAGGGCAAGCACATGTGCCACCCCTGCATTGCTGAACGTATCCCGTATGTCGGTCGAGAGAAACGATTTGTCGCCAAGCGTTATGGCGGTTATAAAGTCGGCTACTGGGCGTTGCAACTTTGATTTTTCGATTTTTGCAATAAGCAAGTCTCTTTGGCGCGATGATTCGCTCTTGATGGTCTTGTGGAATCCTTTTAATGATATCTCTTCGCTTTCGGCGTAACAGCGATACAGGAATCCCGACCGTTTTAGCCTCTCGGCTTTGCCGGTTGACCGAAGGTTGGGGTTGTCGGTTATTACTTTCAGTCTTGCCGGAAACACTATGACATCGCCTTTATTGGCTGAAAAACCGTCGGTAGAAAGTATTATGTTCAGGTTCCGGCATTCTTTGAGATTGCCCTGCGGGTCGGCGAGACGGTCGATTCTGACGGTCAGACGGTCGCCGTCGGCATAACTGGCGACATCGGTAACCTCCCCTTGCGCCGCAACATACGTTTTCAGTTCGTCGGCAGAAAGATTAAGTGGTTTGTGGAACCAGGAATCGAACAATCCGATACCACAAAACAAAAGGAAAATCCAAATATAATGCCGCCGATTGAATCTTAGGGCTTTCAACGGCAATGCCGTTTTTTTGGTAACGAAAAGATAATAGCCCAATCCCATGGCGATGGGCACGGCTCCCCATGCCGGGCCGTCGAGCAACGACCCGAGCAATATGCCGCACACCAAAGCTACGAGAGGGATAAGAAACGTCATCCTTCGGTCCAGATTCTCCACGCCGCCAAGGCTTGGCCGTGGAGCATGTCAAGTCCGTTTTTTACGTCCGCACCTTGTTTTTCAGATAGTGCCATAAATTTCGTCACTTCCGGATTATAGACGAGATCGTAACATAGATGCTCCGGGGTTAGGAGATGGTAGGGGAGCGGGGGGGCCTGGTCGGTGTTCGGCCACATTCCGAGGGGTGTGGTGTTGACGATGACGTGGCTCGATTCCATCAACTCCGGAGTCAGGCCGTCGTATGATAGTTCCCCTTCCTCAGGATGCCTTGAAACCTTAGTAACCTCCAGCCCGAGATTGCGGAGCACGTATGCTACGGCACGCGATGCTCCCCCGGTGCCGAGCACAAGCGCTTTTCGCATGTAAGGCTTTATAAGGGGTTGGATTGTGTCGCGGAATCCGATGGCGTCTGAATTATATCCTGTCAGTTTTTTTCCGTTGTCCGATATCTTGATGACGTTGACCGCGCCAATCTCCCTGGCATCGTCGGAAAGGGCGGTGAGATAGCTAATCACTTCTTCTTTATATGGAATCGTCACGTTCAGTCCTTCCAGGTCAGGGTGTGCCTTAAGAAGGTCTGGAAGCCGATCGATTTCGGGAAGCGGGAAAAGCTCGTATCGTTCGTTTATCCCTTCTCGCTCGAATTTATCATTGAAAAAATCCGCGGAAAAAGAGTGCCCGAGAGGGTTGCCGATTAGTCCGTACATAATGATTTTTTTACCAGATTACTACTCTTTCAGATTCTGGACGGAACATCTTGTCGCCTTCTTTTATGCCGAATGCTTTGAAAAACGGTTCGATGTTGCGTATTGTCATGTTGACGCGGTTTTCGCTCAACGAATGCGGGTCGGTCTTTGTGCGCACCAGGATTTCTTCCGGCCTGATGTTTCCGGCCCAAACGTTGGCATAGGAGAGATAGAATCGCTGGAGAGGGGAGAAGCCGTCGATGTCGCGCCCGTCTTTCCCATCCATCGAGTCGAGATATGCCGTAAGCGCCACACGCAGTCCTCCTTGGTCGGCAATGTTCTCGCCTAAAGTGAATCGTCCGTTGGCATGCACTCCGGGAGCCACTTCCACGGCGTCGAACTGCTCCACAAGTTTGTCGGCGAGTTTGTTGAAACGTTCCGCATCGGCGGGTTCCCACCAGTCGCTTAGGTTGCCGTCTTTATCGAACTGGCGTCCTTGGTCGTCGAATCCGTGGGTCATTTCATGCCCGATTACCACGCCTATGGCGCCGTAGTTCTGTGCGTCGTCTGCTGAAAGGTCGAAATATGGTGCCTGAAGAATTCCTGCCGGAAAACATATTTCGTTGGTCGTGGGGTTATAATAGGCGTTGACAGTCTGGGGAGTCATGTGCCATTCCGTCTTATCCACCGGTTTGTTGAGTTTCCTATAGTTGTCTTGGGTGTACCATACGGAAGCCTTATACACGTTTTCAAGATAACTTTCCGCAGGGTTTATGGTGATTTCGGAATAATCCTTCCATTTGTCGGGATACCCGATTTTGACCGTGAATGTGGCGAGCTTTTCGTGAGCCTTTGCCTTAGTCGCATCCGACATCCATGTCAAGTTGTCGATATGTTTGCCGAGTGCCAGCCGGAGATTCTCGACAAGCTTCATCATATATTTCTTGTTATCTTCGGGGAAATATTTTGATACGTAAAGTTCACCGACGGCTTCCCCGAGCATGGAGTTGGGAATGGCCATTGCTCTTTTCCATCGAGGCTCAGGCTCCTCCTTGCCGCTCATCGTTTTGCCGAACATCTCGAAATTGGCGTTGTGGAAGTCATCGCTCAATACACCCGAAGAATCAGAAACTGTATCGAATACGAGGTAGTCCTTTATCTGTTGCGGCGTGAGGGTGGGAATATAGCCGTTGATGAATTCCACGAATCCGGTCGAGACTATGTTGGCTTCTGTCAGTCCGTCGATTCCAAGTCCGGAGAAATAAGTGTCCCAGTCGATGTTGTTGTAGTCGTTGCGGATTTGGCTGATGTTGCGCATATTGTAGTGCAGCACAGGGTTGCGGCGTTGTTCGCGGGTCATCTTGTTACGTGCGAATTCCGTTTCTATGGCGATTACGTTTTCCCAGACACGCTGCTGCGCTTCTCTGTCATATCCGATTAGCTCCATCATACGCTTCACGTATGTTTCGTAAGCGGCTAATATCTTGTCGTTGGTCTCGTTTTTTTCGAGATAATAGTCGCGGTCGCCCAGGCCCAGGCCCACTTCCCCTATGTGGAGTATATTGCGGTCGGAATCGCCGGGGTCGGCGCCTACACAGGTTGAAAAGAAGGAATTCGTGATTCCGTTGTGGAGCCAAGAAAGGAGAGGGTAGAGGTTGGCGGTGTCGGCATCGTTGATTTTTTCAACAAAAGGCATCACCGGCGCCGCGCCTTCACGGTTGAGCCTTTCACTGTCCATCCCTATGGTGTAGAGGTCGCTCACTTTCTGTGCGATGGTGCCTGGCGTTTTCGAATCAGGATTGTCGGAAAGATTCGTGATAAGGTCTTGCAACTGTAGCCTGGCGTTTTCACGGAGTTGGTCAAACGTCCCGAATCTGGAAAACTCAGGCGTGAGGGGATTGTTTTTCATCCATCCGCCGCAGGCATATAGATAAAAATCGTCGGCGGGGGAAACGCTCTCGTCAAGATTGTTTTTATCGATGCCGTGGGTTCTCGATGGTTCCGCTTTTGCTTCCATTTCGGAAATGTTTGATATGTCGTTATCCGTTATATTCATAATATTTGGTTCCTGTGTAAATATGATTTATATGCCTTATATGCCTTATTTTTTTATGCATTGTGCATTGAATCAAAAGCCTCCTGAGCCTCTTCCCATTCCGTCATGGCGTTTTCAAGTTCTTTTGAAATGGCGGAATACTCCTCCAATATTTCTGCCGATGCGTCGCCTGCGGAGAGTTTGGCTTCAAGCATCGATTGCTTCTCTTCAAGTGCTGAAATTCTTTCCTCGGCGGTTTTAACCGCCTTTTCGGCTTTGCGTATTTGTCTGTCTCTCTCTTTTTGCTCGGCATATGAGAGAGGGCGCGGTGTGGCTGACGAAGAGTCGGTGGCAACGTCGGAGCTGTCGCTCCCTGTTTCCGGTTCGTTTGTAGCGATGGGGGCGTTCCTTGTCAGCGAAGCATTGGAACGCTCAAGTTCCGAAAGGTTTTCAAGCTTCTTCTTGCGGAGGAAGTCGTAGATTCCTCCGAGGTTCTCTTTTACGGCGCCTCCTCCGAATTCATATACCTTCTCAACGAGTCCGTCAAGGAATTCCCGGTCGTGGCTCACGACTATGACGGTGCCGTCGAAGTCTTTTATGGCATCTTTGAGAATGTCCTTGGTCCGCATGTCGAGATGGTTTGTTGGCTCGTCAAGAATCAGGAAATTCATCGGTTCGAGCAGTAGCTTGATCATGGCGAGCCTGGTTTTCTCGCCGCCGGAAAGCACTTTTACCTTTTTGTCGGAGTCTTCTCCTCCGAACATGAAAGCACCGAGTATATCTCTTATCTTCGTACGGATGTCGCCGGTGGCAACGTTGTCGATGGTGTCAAATACGGTTATGTTTTCATCAAGCAGTTGCGCCTGGTTCTGGGCGAAATAACCGATTTTCACGTTATGTCCCAGTTTCAGGTGGCCGTCGTAGGGTATTTCTCCCATTATGCATTTCACCAGCGTTGATTTCCCTTCGCCGTTTTTACCCACAAAGGCCACTTTTTCTCCTCTTCGGAGTGTGAACTCGGCGTTGGAGAAAACGTTGTGGTCTCCGTAGGTTTTGCCAAGTCCCTCCACAATCAGCGGGAAATCTCCTGAACGCGGGGCAGGGGGGAACTTCAGCCGTAACCTTGAATTATCAACCTCGTCAACTTCTATTGGCACGATTTTTTCAAGCTGCTTGATGCGGCTTTGCACCTGCACAGCCTTGGTGGCTTTGTAGCGGAAACGCTCGATGAAGTCTTTTGTGTCGGCTATGAGTTTCTGTTGGTTCTCGTAAGCCCTCATTTGTTGCTCCACACGCTCCTCCCTGAGTTTCACGAAAGGTGAGTAGCTTACCTTATAGTCATAAATCTTGCCACATGAAATCTCGATGGTGCGTTTGGTGACGTTGTCGAGGAATGCGCGGTCATGACTCACGAGCACCACCGCCTTGGCCTTGGTGTTGATAAACTGTTCGAGCCATTGAATCGATTCGATGTCGAGATGGTTGGTGGGCTCGTCGAGAAGCAAAACGTCGGGACGCTGCAACAGAATCTTCGCAAGCTCCACCCTCATTCGCCATCCACCGGAAAACTCGCTTGTAGGGCGGTTGAAATCGCAACGGTTGAAGCCCAGGCCGGTCAGGGTCTTTTCTATTTCGGCTTCCATGTTGTCGGTGGAGTCGTAGGCGATTCTGTCGTTCAGATGTTCTATACGTTCAAGAAGCTTATGATAACTTTCACTCTCGAAATCGGTGGCCTTTTCAAGCTCTGCGGTGAGCTTCGCCAACTCTTCTTCCAAAGCTATTCTCCCTGAGAAAGCTTTTTTGGTTTCTTCGATTATTGAGGTTTCGTCGGCAAGTTTCATCTGCTGCGGCAGATAACCTATCGTGATTTCCGACGGCTTGCCTATATTCCCTCCCGACGGGAGCTGAAGCCCTGCGAGGATTTTCAGCATGGTCGATTTGCCGGCACCGTTTTTTCCGACCAAGGCAATCTTGTCGGCGGGATTTATTACGAAAGAAATGTTGGTGAAAAGCGGACGTGCCGAAAATTCCACCGTAAGATTATTGACCGAAATCATTCTACGTGATTATTTTTTATCGCGTCAGTCCCTTTTTTATTTATAAGTTCGAATTCTTCCTTTTGCTTTGCCGAGAGATTGGATTCGTCTTTGCTCAGGCGCATCCCGATGGCGAAAACTGTAAGCACCTCGTTGCGGTCTTTTTCCGACAAAGACTTGTCATCCTTCTTCGAGAACTCTATGGCGTCGTTCATACCTGTTTCATAAAGATGAAGCAGCTCGTCATATTCTTCGTGTGTAAAGGTTTGTTTGTGGAGCAGTTCGGTAGCCTTATTCTGATTGAAACCGGAACCGCAAGCCGCCATCATAACACAAAAGGCGACAGACGCAATATGTAATAATATTCTTTTCATAGCTTCGGGTATTTAATCCCAAAGTTAATGAAAAAATCCCAATCGTCAAAACCGCATTCCCCTTAAATTCCTTTATCAAAAATTAATTATCTTTTCCGAAGAGATAATTAAAACGGTGCAAATTTACTAATTTTTCTCCTAAATACGAAAAATTTACCAATCATATTTTTAAGAGCATCCTCAAAAATTACACATTAACATATTTTAACTATCATAAATTCTTGGGTGGTAGCCTGTTGTAAATTTTAATTATCTCTTCGGAAAAGATAATTAAAATTTTCGCCAGAAATATTGACTATCAAGGCGAAAAACAGACCACCCGGAAAGCACCTGTATAGGCTCGTCCAGGAGACCGGAAGCGCAAGCATCCCGGCGGTTCTTCATGATGCATGGCACACCCTCACCGGTTCGCCCTGCAAAAGGAAGTTGTATATAATGCATAATGCACAATGCACAATGCATAATCACCGCCTGATGAAATAATTATGAATTATGCATTCAACCACATTCTGGTTGTCCTTGGTTTTCCTGGTTGGAGCCACAATCCAGTTTGCCTGGTTCGATCCCCAAGAGACGTCTCAACCACATTCTGGTTGTCCTTGGCTGTCCTGGTTGGAGCCTAATTCCGGTTGTCCTGGTTAGAGTATCTGAGTTATGAATTCTGAGTTGGATAAACGCTGGTTCGCCATAAAGACCCGCCAAGACTTCCGCGCAGCAGAAGCCCTCTCGCAGCAATGCGACGAAGTCTTCTTCCCCACCGACATCGTCCGCAACGCCGCCGGAGTACGTCGCAAACGCGCCATCATACCCCACGTCCTCTTCATCAAGACAACCGAACAGCACGCGCTGCATCTCGAGGCCGAAGGACGGCGGGACCCCGCTTCCGCCATTCCCTTCTGGATATACCGCTATCCTCAAAGCAAGGAGATACAGACCATCTCCGAACGGCAGATAACCCTCCTCCGACTCCTCACCGCCGACGACGCCACACGCTGCGAGATATACCGCAAAAGCGAATTCCGCGAAGGCGAGCGCGTCCGCGTAACCGCCGGACCATTCAAAGGCTACGAAGGAAGCGTGCAACGCGTCCGCAAAAACCGACACGTCGTCGTCCGCATCGAAGGCGTCTGCCTTGTCCTCCTCCCATTCATCCACCCCGACCTCCTCGAACCGATTTAGTCGTGTTGTCCGTTTTCCGTTTTCCGTTGTCTGCAAAAACTCCTTGAGTGCCGAAAAAAACAAAAACGACAACTTCTGACAACTGACAACTGACAACTTCTGGCCCTCTGGTCAAAAAAAAAGATTGTGCATTATGAATTATGCATTATGCATTGAAAAAAACGACTTGCTAAGAACCGCCGACCAGCTCGAAGCCTCCGGTTCCACGCCGCAGTCATACCTCGACTCTCTCCGCCTCTCGGCCTTCGACGCATACATCCGCGGCGACAAGTCGGTTGACCGCTACCGGCTCCAGCGCACCATCGCCCGCGAACTCTCACGCGGCAACGCCGCCTTCCTCGGCGCACCCCTCCGCTGGAACAGCGAAACCCTCGCCCGCTGGCACGGCTGGTTCCGCAACGGCATCACCTCTCTCCCCATGACCAAAGACGAAAAGCGAAACATCGTTACCGCCCTCTTGGCCGCAGACCTCCGTCCCCTCGAAACCCGCAACGAACCCCGCTACAAACGCCTCCTCCTTTTCCATCACCTCGACCTGATTAGCAATTAGCAAACAGTAATTAGCAATTAGTGTTAGTCATTAGTTCGTTAATCGTTAATCGTGAGTCGTGAGTCGTTTAGTCGTCAAATGTTGAATTTGAATTGTGAGGGACTGACTCCCCGGTAAATTAAAACAGCAGCATGTTGTGTGCCCGACCTCTTTGAGGTCCCCCGAATCCAATCGGAATATGAAATTTGGATGATATAATTGAGATTGAAAAGATAAGCAGATGAACCAGATAAAAGCAGGAGCAGTACTCAACTACGTCATAATAGCCCTCAACGCACTTGTGGGGTTGTTATATACGCCATTTATGCTGAGGTGTCTGGGACAGAACGAGTATGGGCTATATTCATTGGTGGCCTCCATCATCGCATATCTTACCCTGCTTGACTTCGGCTTCGGCCCTGCTGTCATAAGATATACCGCCAAATACCGTGCGGAAGGTAAAACCCGTGAACAGCACTCACTTTTCGGGCTCTTCTTCACCCTCTACTCAATTATTGGAGTCATTGCATTCGGCATAGGTTTGCTCCTCTATTTCAACATCGATTGGCTTTTCGACAGGACCATGTCGCCGGATGATTTGTCACAGGCGAGGGTGATGATCCTGCTTTTGCTTTTCAACCTTGCCTTTACGTTCCCTATGAGCGTTTTCGGCTCGATAATCGGGGCTTACGAAAAGTTCATATTCCAAAAGTCTGTACTGATTCTCCGCATAGTCCTCTCTACCGGCGTATTGATTGCTGTCCTTGCTTTGGGTTACAAAGCTGTCGCGCTTGTCGTGGTGCAGACGGTTTTCAATGTCTTGCTACTTTCTGCCAACTATATATATTGCCGGAAAGAACTTAGTGTGAGACTTAAGTTCGACAGCATCAAATGGTCTTTTGTAAGACAAATCCTCGGATTCTCTGTGTGGGTTTTCCTTGGAGATATCATGTTCAAATTCTATTACAATACCGGCCAGTTTGTACTCGGTGCCACATCGGGTACAATCGAAGTGGCACTTTTTGCGTTGGGCGTAACGCTCATGCAGATGTATATGATGTTTTCCGGGGGTATAAGCGGAGTATTGTTACCTAAAATCACCTCAATGGTGGCTCTGCATAAATCAGATGAAGAGATATCCGACCTCTTTATCCGGACCGGTAGGTTACAGTATATTGTAATGTCAATAATCCTGGTGGGATACATAATACTTGGGAAGCCGTTTATTGCTTTATGGGCGGGCGAAAACTACTCTCCGGTATATTATATCGGTCTAATATTCTTTGTTTCCACCCTTGTTCCACTTATCCAAAATACTGCCATTGCAATTCTTCAGGCACGTAACCAGCAAAAATACCGTTCGTTAATGCTTGTAATTGTCGGTGCCTCCAGTTTGATTTTACAAGTGGTTCTGTCAAAATATTACGGTGCTGTAGGATGTGCCATAGCGGTCGGTGCGGCCAATATAATCGGCCAGGGAGTTATCCTCAACTGGTATTACCAAACGAAACAACGTCTCAATATAATCCGGTTCTGGAAAGAAATCGGAAAAATGAGTGTAGTCCCAGTTTTAGTTGCAGTCATTGGTTGTCTCCTGATTCATAATTTTATTATAGACACTTGGCTGAAATTCTTTTATGCCGTCCTTTGCATGCTGGCAGTTTATATTCCCATCGTTTGGAAATTCGGCATGAACGAAAGCGAGAGGTCACTGATATCGAAACCAATAAACCGGATTCTTAATCGGATTTAAATGAATAGATTAAAAAATGCAGTAAAATCTGTTGTCAGATTATTACAACACAGGCCGGTAACCGCAAACATTACTCTGGTTGCTCCTGATAGGGCATTGAATGGAAAGACCGCCTTAATCACGGGAGGGACAAGTGGCATAGGCAAGGCTATTGCAAAACTGTTTATTGAGGCGGGGGCATTTGTTGTTATTACGGGAAGGAATAATAATAAAACCTCTGAAATTGCAAAACAGATAGACCCGACAGGCAAGAAAATTGTAGGGATAGGTTTAGACAATTCGGACATAAGCGGTCTGAAAAAGAATTTGGAGGAAATAATTGATTCTGTCCCAAACAAAAGTATAGACATCCTTATAAACAATGCCGGAATTGGTGGTGGAGACATTAGGAATTCATCGGAAGAGGAATTCGATAAGGTGATGTCAACAAATCTAAAGAGTGTCTTCTTTCTTTCGAAACATGTTGCCGACCACATGATTGGGAATGGAATAAAAGGCAATATCTTAAACATCGCATCCTCCTCAAGTATCAGGCCGGCAATTTCAGCTTATATGTTATCCAAATGGGGTATAAAAGGTTTAACCGTAGGATTAGCAAAAATGCTTGCACCTCACGGCATTACAGTTAACGGATTGGCCCCAGGGCCTACAGCCACTTCAATGCTTGGAAAAGAGGATTACAAAGATATTGGTCTAAAGTCAAGTCCTATTGGAAGATACGCACTTCCCGAAGAAATTGCTTCAATGGCCTTGTTTCTATGCGGACCGACGGGTAAAACCATAGTTGGGGACATTGTATATATGACAGGAGGGGCTGGTATAATTGAGCAAAATGATATAGACTATTCAATTGAAAACTAGATTTAATATGGAACATCATTATAGCATAGAGAAATCCGTACAGATGCTGATTTCTCTGCTTAAACAGCATAATATACGTAAAATCGTTGCAAGCCCGGGGAATACTAATCTATCATTTGTTTGGTCTGTTCAGAATGACCCTTGGTTTGAAGTGTACTCAAGTGTGGATGAACGTTCTGCCGCATATATTGCCTGTGGACTTTCTCAACAGACTGGGGAAGCGGTTATTATTTCATGTACGGGAGCTACGGCATCAAGGAATTACGTGCCAGGTTTAACAGAAGCTTTTTACAACAAACTACCGATCCTGGCACTTACTTCTACTCAAGGTTGTGAACGAATTGGACATCTGATAGCGCAGGTTATGGATAGAAGAACTATTCAGAACGATATTGCTGTATTAAGTGAATACATACCTTGTCCACGAAATGAAGAAGAGGAATGGAGCAACAATGTCAAAATTAACCGTGCACTCCTTGCACTCCATCATCACGGAGGAGGCCCGGTGCATCTTGACTTCCAGACTATTTATCCACGTGATTATTCGGTAAAAGAGTGTCCTGAAACGAGGGCTATATTCCGTACATCACTCGTTGACCCTTCATCTAATCCCGGGAATATATTCCCCGAAATAAAAGTATCCGGTAGAATTGCAATATTCCTTGGACGTCACAACGATTTTTCTTTGGAAGCGACCGAAGCAATCGACAGGTTCTGTGCAAGATACAACGCTGTGGTTTTCTGCGACCACACATCCGGTTATAAAGGGAAATACCGTGTTCTTCTTCCACTGATTACCACACAGACTCTCGCTTCTTTCGATGTCAATAAAGTTGATTTGCTTATCCACATTGGAGAAATTTCCGGAGCATATATGACTATTGTACCGCAAAATGTGTGGAGAGTCAGTCCTGATGGGGAAATTAAAGACTTTTTCCGGAAGCTTACAAGAGTGTTTGAAATGGAACCGGAAGTTCTTTTTAATCATTACGCACCATCTTGTGAGTCAATTTCTCCAAAGGACTCTTACTTGAAAGAATGCAATGAAATTCTTTCACTAATAAGGAGTAAAATCAACCCTTCCGAAATCCCTTTCTCAAATATTTGGATTGCATCCCAAACTGCACATAGAATTCCGGAGAACAGTGTAGTCCATTTAGGCATACTTAATTCACTTCGTGCCTGGAACATGTTTGAAATGCCTGAATCGGTTTCTTCAACTTCAAATACCGGTGGTTTTGGCATAGACGGTATACTTTCCACCCTCGTGGGTGCTTCTTTGGCAGACAGAAACAAACTGTTTTTCGCAATTATGGGAGACCTTGCATTCTTCTACGATATGAATGCTGCCGGAAATCGCCATATAGGCAACAACATAAGAATTCTCCTTATCAACAACGGAAAAGGAACCGAATTCAGAAACTATACGCATCTTGGCGCCCTTTTCGGTGAGGAAGCAGACAATTATATCGCCGCCGGAGGTCACTACGGTAATAAATCGCACAATCTCGTGCGACACTATGCAGAAGACCTCGGCTTCGAATATCTTAAAGCCGACACAAAAGAAGAATACCTCTCCCATCTTGAGAAGTTCCTTTCCCCTCTCTCTGATGATTCACGTCCAATCCTTTTCGAAGTCTTTACCGACTCCCAAGAGGAAAGCGATGCCTTGAAGATAATCAATGAAACATGTCATTCCACCAAAGGCACTGCAAAAAAAATTATTAAGGATGCCCTTGGCGATAAGGGAATCAAATTTGCTAAAACAATCTTCGGAAAATGAGAATCGCGATTCTTACACTTCCGCTTCACACTAACTATGGAGGCATTCTGCAAGCTTATGCGCTTCAGACGGTTTTGCAACGTTTGGGGCATGACGTAGAAGTACTTCAGACCGATTCCGTTGCAAGCCATAACCCGTTGCTGATGCCTCTCGTCTATGGGAAACGTTTTGCTGCTAAAGTTTTTAAAGATGGCAATATCCCAGTCTTTCTTGAAAGGAAAAGAAAAAAAGAAGGACCTGTAATAAGACAATATACTGACAGATTCATTGAAAAATATCTGAATCTCCGCAAAATCAAATCTCTGAAAGAAATATCTTCTTCTGACTACGATGTATTTGTGGTTGGAAGCGATCAAATCTGGAGGAAACCTTATTTCAATGGCATGTGGCATGCTCCAATGAAGGATGCATTCCTTGCTTTTACAAAAGGTTGGGATGTAAGACGAATTGCCTACGCTGCTTCTTTCGGAATGGACAATATTGGAGAGTATTCACAATCCGATATTAGGGATTGTAAGGAGTCCATCGCAATGTTCGATGCCGTGTCCGTGCGCGAAAATACCGGAATTGAAATCTGCAAATCAAATTTCGGAGTTGATGCAACCCATGTTCTTGATCCAACCATGCTGCTTGGCAAGGAAGATTACGAAAAAATTGTAAACGAAGGGGACGTTCCGGCAAGCCCCGGCGATATGCTATGTTATATCCTTGACCCTTCACCTCTGAAAGTGGAGGTAATAAACAAAGTCTCTACAAAAAAAGGACTCAATCCGTTTAATGTCTTTGCAGAAGTCGATAACATAAGCCTTCCTTTGGAACAACGAGTGCAGCCGCCTTTAGAGTCATGGTTGAGAGGATTCCTGGATGCAAAATTCATAGTCACCGACAGTTTCCACGCTTGCGTATTCTCAATCATTTTTGGAAAACCGTTCCTCGCAATAGGCAATGCTGGACGCGGTATGGGCCGCTTCACATCTCTTCTCACAACATTTGGCCTCCAATATAACCTCATCACCTCGGAAGAAGATTTCAAAAAAATAAATTTTGAAAAGCTGGGAGGAATCTGTTCTGTAACCTTCGATAAAATTCGGGAGCATTCTCTTCATTATCTTATCTCCAATATTTGAGAAATATAAATAAACTCATATATGCCCACACCCAAAGTAAGTATTGTCATTCCCGTCTATAATGTCGAAAAATATATAGAGCGATGTGTACGCACGCTTTTCGCCCAGACCCTCGATGACTTGGAATACATATTTGTGGATGACTGTAGCCCCGACAACAGTATCGACGTTATGCTTAAGGTGCTTGAAGAATATCCCGTCCGAAAACCACAGGTAAAACTGATTCGACATGAGATCAATCAGGGTGTGAGCCAGTCACGTCAAGACGGAGTGGAAGCAGCTACGGGAGAGTACATCATCCATTGCGACCCCGATGACTGGGTCGAACTTGACATGTATGAACAACTCTACACTAAAGCCAAAGAAACTAACGCCGACCTCGTCCTCTGCGATTACTACGAAGTGACGAATGGAGAGATATTGACTTTAAAAAAACAGAAGCCTGATAAATTAAAATCAGAAGATTTGTTGGCAGGTATATCGGGTAAGAATAAAACAAAATTGCAAGGAAGTCTTTGGAATAAGCTAATTAAATCCGAATTATGTAAAAATATAAGATTCATACCTGATATTAATTTTTGTGAAGATGTTTGCTATCTATTTCAAATTCTAAACAAGAGATTAAATATTAGATACTGTAATACGGGGTTATACTATTATATGACCTTTCGTACTGATAGTGCAATTAATCAAATGAGTCAAAAATGTTTTGAAGAATCAATTAAGTTAATTAAAACAATAGAATTATTATCATTGGATTCATCAAATGAATACATGTTTTGTTGTAATTCTTTTATTATCGAAATATTATGTAATAGAGTATTCGATTCAGCTTCAATCGGAGCAAGAGAGTTTAATAGAAGATTTAAGAAATATATTGGGTATCTTTCATACAATAGAGTAGTCTCAAAAAAAAGAAAATTAATGTTTATTATTTCATTATTTGGATTATATCCCTTCATCAAATATATATATTCTAATATTAAGGTATGAAAATCGCATATTGTTTTTCCTCAATTTATAATAATAGAGGTATGGAAAGAATTTTACTAAATAAAGCAAATTATTTAGTGGAAAAATTCGGATATGATGTTACAATAATAACAACGGATCAATCAAATAAAAAGACTTTCTTTAAATTATCTGATAAAATAAAATTAGTAGATTTAAATATTAATTATAATCAATATCAAAAACATTCAAGAATTGTAAGATATTTCAAATTTATAAGATTAAAGAGAAAGCATTATAAAAAACTTCGATATTTGTTAGAGAAAGAGAAATATGATATAGTAATCTCGTTAATGACACATGATATAGGTTTCTTATATAAAATAAAAGATGGAAGTAAAAAGATTTTAGAATTCCATTTTTCTCGAGAAAGTGAAATTATCGATACGAAACAATTTCTTTACAAATTTCTTCTAAAGATACGACAGATATTCTTAAAGCAGAAAATAAGAAAATATGATCGATTTGTTGTATTAACTAATGAAGATAAGGATGCATGGAGTCCTATGGATAACATTTCAGTTATCCCAAACTTTGTTTCTTTTTCAGATAATAGACAAGATGAAATATCAAAACTTGAAAATAAAAGAATCATAGCGGTTGGTAGTTTAGTACATCAGAAAGGATTTGACTTGCTATTAGAGGCATGGCAAACGATTAATAAAAAATATCCAGATTATAAACTGGTAATTTTCGGAGGTGGAGATTCTACTGCTTTAAACAAATTAATTAACAAATACAACATGGAAAGAACGGTGGAAATAAAACCACCAACCAATTATATTAGGGAAGAGTATCTTAAAAGTTCATTGCTTGTCTTAAGTTCTCGACATGAAGGATTTGGATTAGTTATAGTGGAAGCTATGTGCTGCGGATTACCGATTATAGCATTTAAATGTCCATGTGGTCCTAAAGATATCGTTAAAGAAAATTTTGGCATACTTGTCAATCGTGAAAATATTATTGAACTGGGAAGGGCAATTGAGAGATATATTTTGTTGTCGGAGGTCGAAAGAAAACAATTGGGGCATCATGCTTATCAAGAATCATTGAAATATAGAATTAATAATATAATGCCTTTATGGAATGAATTATTTCAAGAAATAATTGCTGATAATTAGTATGAAGTCTGTCTTGTCCTCATATCCAACCATAATAGCTGTCAATATAATAGTTTGTCTTGTCTTATATATTTTTAATCCCATTATAGGGATTCTCACAACGATAGCTATTATTATAGTCAATAAAAATTCAAATCCGTACCTTCATCTCATATATATATTAATAGCTTTATTTTTAGCCGTTCTAAATACAACGAAAATTCCGGAATCCGACCAATTAAATTATATTGCGATATTTGATATTGCTCCCGATTTTTCTCTTAATGACTATATTTTGTTCTCCGGGGTTGGGGTTAAAGAGCCCATATATGCATTATATTCATGGATAGGGTATTATATTTGTTTTGGAGACGAAAAGATATTTTTTTTATTAACCACCCTAATAATATATCTCCTTATTTTCCATAGCATACATATTGTTTATAAAAGTATGGAGATAGATAATATTGGCATACTAGCAGCTGTTATTACGATAGCATTTTTTACACAGTTCTTTACACTTACTATTCATATTTTAAGACAAATGTTAGCAGGATCAATAATTATTCTTGCCTATTCAGAAAAATCAATTAATAAAAAGAATAATTGGATTCTAATAATTTGTGCAGTATTAATTCACATGAGTTCAATATTTCTTGCTTTGTTATATTTTATTCCTAATATCTACCATAGAATGAATTTAAAAAAATTATTTTATATTATAATCTTAGGTATTTTAATTTTTTCATTAATAATTAGTATATCAGATTTAGTTGGTGGTTTAATAGGTATAAATCCATTAAGTTATGGATTGGAACGAGTTTCTAATCAAAACGATTCCGATGGAGTCTCTATATCAATTTATTTGATTATGTCAATATTGTTTCCTTTGTTGCTAGTATGTATTGTGTTATTAAACCGAAAAAATTATAATTTAAAACCTATATATCCATTTATATATTCGTTTATTTTTATTGCCTTATTTATTTTAATATCTTTTAATTCTCCATTACTACAATATCGTTTTTTTTATTATTCATACTTTTATATGCCTATTTTACTTCCTCTACTTTTTAGCAATGATAATAGTAAAACTATATTTTGGTATGGATTAATAATATTAATGCCTTTACGATTCTTAATTACGTATAATTCTGGATCTTTCACATATGAATCATTAGATCGATTATTAATGAATCCAATATTTGCGTACCTATAATAGACAACTAAATCAAATCAAATAAATATGAGAAAAAAAAGAGTTTTAATCTTTCATCCGACGATTGCTCCATATAGAATTGATTTATTTAACTATTTTTATAAATCATACACTACCCGGATTTGCTTGTCTTATGAGAATTTAAGAGATCAAACCTTTGACTATTCTGAGATTTCTTCCAAGTTTTTATTTAAGCCTGTTTATCTTAAACATTTTATTACCTTTAAAGGACGCTACTTATGTAAAGGCTATTGGCATCAGATAAAGGAATTCAATCCGGATATAGTGATAGTAAGTGAATTTGGACTGGATGCCATTGCTGCCATTATATATAGAGTAATATTACGCAAAACATATAAGATAATATCAATTTGTGATGACAGTATTGACATGCTTGAATCTGAGAATGACTTTTCAAAAGTCCACAGGCTACTACGTAAAATTATAGTTCCACATATAGATGACTTGATTCTTGTACAACCAGAGTCGAAGGAATGGTATTTCTATCATTATGGCAAAGGTGTTTTTTTTCCAATTGTCGCAGACGATAAACGAATTAGACAGGAGTATTTAAATGCTATACTACAAAGTGAGGTAGCAATTAATAAGCACTCTCTTTTAAATAAGAAAATTATTCTATATGTAGGTCGTCTTGTAAAAATTAAAAACATATCATTCCTTATAGAGAACTTTATTTCGTTAAATCTAACTGACTCTATATTAGTTATTGTGGGAGATGGCAATTATGCAAATGAACTACGGAAACTTGCCAAGAATAATGAGAATATCATTTTTACAGGACGGTTGGAAGGGAAAGAGTTATTTGCCTGGTATAATATTGCCAATGTTTTTGTTCTTCCAAGCCTTTTAGAACCATTTGGAGCCGTAACGAATGAGGCACTCTTAGGAGGATGTTATGGATTAATTTCAGATAAAGCCGGTTCTGCTTGCCTTATTGAAAATGGCGAAAATGGATATACTTTCGCCCCAGAGAATTCCGATTCTTTTAAAAAGGAACTCTTGGATTTGATATCGAAATCCTCTCCAATCAAGTTTCCTGTTACACTCAGAATGTCTAGAATGCCTTATAGCTTTGATGAATACCTAAATAGTTTATTGGGTCAGCTTCGGGAAAATAAGTCTTTCTAAATTATTTTTATTTAATGAAAAAAACTGGTAAGCCTCGTATTTTGATGATTGCACCTTTGCCCCCTCCTGTTCATGGTTCAGCAATGATGACACAATACATCAAGGACAGCACTATAATAAATGATGCTTTAGAATTGAATTGGGTTAATCTTTCTACATCCCGACGGATGGAAGAAATTGGAAAGACAACATTTATTAAATTATGGAGATTTGCTTCATCTTATGCTAAAACTTTTATAAAATTATTGACACATAAATATGATGCGTGCTATTTTGCTATCACATGTCATGGCTTGGGTTTCTTAAAAGATGCGCCATTTGTAATTATGGCAAAATTGCTTAATCGAGGACGTATCATAATTCATCAGCATAATAAAGGAATGTCAAGGGATGTTGACAAATTTCTTTACAAGTGGCTTTTCCATAAAGTATATAATAACGCTGAAGTAGTCCTACTTTCATGGCATCTTTATCCTGATATTGAAAAGATTGTTCCTCAAAATAATGTTCATATTTGTCCCAATGGAATCCCTCTTACAAAGATTTATTCCAAAGTTAAAGAAAAAAATACACCAAAGATTCTCTTTCTTTCCAATTTGATAGAAAGCAAAGGCGTTTTTACTCTGCTCGATGCTTGTAAAATTCTAAAAAAAGAGGGTTATGATTTTCATTGTCGATTTATTGGGGGCGAAACAAAAGAGATAAACTCCGAACGATTTGAGGAAGAAGTTTATAACCGAGGGTTGAAAGATTATGTCATTTATGTTGGAAAAAAGTTCGGAGCTGAAAAAGATAAGGAATTTGCTGAATCTGATATTTTTGTTTTTCCGACATACTATATAAATGAAACATTTGGCCTTGTTATACTTGAGGCTATGCAGCAGTCAACACCGGTTATTACTACTGATGTTGGTGGTATTCCCGACATAGTAATTGATGGAAAGACTGGATTGCTCGTAAAACAACAAGATTCATCAGCTTTAGCAGAAAAAATTAAACTACTTATCGATAATAAATCTCTTCGAGAGGAGTTAGGAAAGGCTGGATTCGAACATTTTAAACAAAATTTCAATATCCATAAATTTGAATCTAAAATGCTATCAATCCTATCTAAAGATTCTTTCTAAGACTCATTGTTGTTAGGCTGCTTTAGTGCGAGGCAATTTTTATTAAAGAATTGCCTCGCACTAAAGCAGCCTAACAACTTGCATCTCAAATCGAAGAATATTGTAGTGATAGTGGATTATAAAGTTCTAAGATAATCAAACCTGAAATTTAACTTAAAAAAGGAGATGCTTAATATTTTATAATGCATCTATCATACTTTCTTCAATTAAATATATCCTATTGCCAATTACGGTATTATAATTTATACTAACCATTCATATGAACACCTATTTCAATATTCGTTATGAATTTGATAAAAATCAAATTCATAACGCAATTGCCGTGCGTTTATCCCAACCGGGAAGTGACTATATTTGTGTTGCCGATGGAGTCATATTGAACAATGCAAATAGAAATAATGCTTATTTGGATGTAGTTAACGGTGGGATGTTTTCAATTTGCGATAGCAGCTTTGTTCCGCTCTATATCAAATGGCTATATGGAATTCGTTACAATCAATATTGTGGAAGCGAAATTTTCAAGGACATCATCGCAAGTCAAAAATACCGAATGATTTTTCTTGGGACACAACAGCATATTCTGGATGGCTTAAAGGGACAGATTATGAAGTTTAATCCGAACGTGGAAAAAATGAAATTCATTGAGTTGCCATTCCGTAATGTTGATGAATTCGATTATCCCGAAATTGCAAATTTAATTAACAACGATCACGCCGACATTGTCTGGATTGCCTTGGGAGCACCAAAACAGGAAATCTTTATGGCGAATTTAAAACCCTATTTAAACAGAGGGGTAATGATTGCCGTTGGTGCCGCTTTCAAATTTTACAGTGGGCTGGATGTTAAACGAGCTCCAGATTGGATGGTAAACAACCATCTTGAATTCATATACAGAATATTCTCCGAACCCAAGAAACAATTAAAGCGTTGTAGTTGGATCCTTGCTACGCTACCGGGGCTATTGTTTTCAGAATGGAAAAGAAAGAAACATATTTGTAACCTAAATATGCAACATTCATAACTTTCTTTTGAATCTTTCTAAAAATCTCCCCGCCACTCAATTTAGAATTAAAGACTATTTAGTCGTAAGTTCGTTAGTCGTTAATCGGCATTACGTCCACACAAACGCGCAAAGATTGCCGGAAAGCATTAGGGCCTCTCATAATGCTGAAAAAGTTTTCAAGGTATTTATAGCAAAAAACGATTGCCCTTACACGAAAAATGAATGATTATTTGGCAGGTTAAAACTTCTTTATTATATTTGCAATTCTTATAGACAATGACATATCCTTTTACACTATTGAACTATGAATAGAATGTACAGGTCAATACTGTTAAAGCCGCTGCAATAGAAAATCTCCTTATAGTTTTTTATGCAGTAAAGATAGTCATTGCCAATCTTTTCCCAACGAATATTAATCTATGGAAATAAAAATAGTTTCATATAGTCCCGGACCTTGCGAAATCAGTGACAAATTCCAAGACTTGAAAAACGAAACAGACGTTAATGTCGAAGCTATACCCCAAATTCGTTTCTCACAGGATTCAGACTTTATTGGTTTTCAGATTGATATAAGATTCTGGGCAAAAAATGAAGTCATTGTGAAATTCGGGTTCCTGATCGGAATGGCAGCAACCGGGTGGTCTGAGGCTTTTTCTGCCGGAGAGAGTCCTGTGAAAAATAAAAAGATCATCAAAGCATTATGCGAAAAAGCGTGGCTTGTCGGAACCGGATTATTAATGGCAAGAAGTAAAGAAAAATTAATTAAAGCCATTATTCTACCCGATATTGACATTGAAAAATTCGCTGACGACGTGGATTTTGTCGATAGCACAAGAAGACTTTAATCAGAAGGATTGTCGTGGCTGAAAGAAAGAGGTTTAAATACGAAGAGTATCTTGGAAAGTTTACCGATGTAATCGATGCCGAATATTCTGAGAAGACAGTTACTGTCTTTCGGACTGTTATCGAATTACCTCCCGGAGAGATTGACAATACGCCAAGAACTTTGCGGAAAGAAGAAGATATCTTGAAATATGAATCAAGATTGACTGATGAAAAGATTGCGTCACTTCCGTACGAAAGGAGAAGGCGTCTTGTCGGAAACATAGGACTTTCATGCAACGATTCGCCGGAAGCAGCTTTAGAAAGCATTCAAGAACAGATTACTAAAAAAGTAAACATTGCGAGCAACGCCGGTCTTGACGTAGAGGATATATGGCCGGATATAATGAAATACAGTGAAAGCCGTGGGAGTTTTATCGTAAAATATAATTTTAACCCTGAGTCCGGACAGTTTTCTGAATTTAAAAATCAACATTGCAACTATTTACCTTATAACGACGTTAATACTGAAGATTACCGGGATCATGATTTCAAACCAATAGAAGTAGATTACCGT
This sequence comes from uncultured Muribaculaceae bacterium, assembly GCA_910585275.1. Lineage (GTDB taxonomy): Bacteria > Bacteroidota > Bacteroidia > Bacteroidales > Muribaculaceae > Lepagella. The sequence goes on along the minus strand of CAJUCW010000003.1, from coordinate 64,900 downwards.
AAATTATTTGAAAATGCTAAGGGAAAGAAAGATTTATAAGGTAGCGACTCTACAGGATTTTGGTTATCCTGTCGTTTCGTTATTTGCCGGGATGGACTCCAGGCAAATATATCTTTTTCTGTCGTCAGACTGTAAAGGCAGATATATGGTGATTCCTGTAACGCAATCCGATCTTAACAATTATCTGAACGGCAAAACAAACCTCCGCACCCTTGAAGCAAATGGCATATATGAGGGAGTCATTGAAAATGGTGAAGCGTTCATTACAAACGACACTGTTCCGAACTGTCGTAAAACTTTGGCATTATATAATGAATTTGACGAAGACCTCTACTATGATGATATGAACGTGTATTCTTTTCTATACGACCTTAATCACAATTGCGCTCTAAATTTGAGGCAATAAGCCGTATCTATCTATCTATAGATTAGGTGTCTGCTACCCTCTGCGACATTTTTTATACCAAAAGAATTTAGTCTGTCCCACGTGTCCTATCCGTGGGACAATGGGACAAACCGGGACATCTAACAATGCTTACATACACTCGGTTTGGCAATCCCCATTCCCGGTGTTTATTGTTATGTGCTTATTTTGAATGGGTCTGTCCTTGTTGTGTTACCGGGCCTTCGGGTCCGATCATAACTGTTTTTAACAATTTCTGGACCACCTCATAATTTATTTTGGACCACATCTCTTCATTCGTTGATAATAACTAAGTTAAGAATCAAGCTTGGTCCAGAATTTCACTATCTGATACAAAAAGACAAAATTCCTCCTCCCGCCCCACTCTGTCTATAATAATTAAATTTATATTTGATGAAAACAGCTTTGATTACCGGTATCACCGGACAGGACGGCAGCTTCCTTGCGGAACTGCTTCTTGAGAAAGGTTATGACGTACACGGCACCATCCGCCGTTCTTCCGTGGATTTCCGCGAACGTATCGCACATCTGGAGGGTCATCCCAATTTCCATCTCCATTACGCCGACCTCGGCGACTCCATGTCGATTATCCAGGTGCTCAACAAGGTAAGGCCCGACGAGGTCTATAACCTCGCGGCTCAAAGCCACGTGCAGGTGAGCTTCGACTCGCCGGAGTTCACCGCCGACGTTGACGCCACGGGCGTACTCCGCATTCTCGAAGGTATCCGCCAGTGCGGACTCGCCGACACATGCCGTTTCTACCAGGCATCGACCTCGGAGCTTTACGGAAAAGTTGAGGAAGTGCCGCAGAACGAGAAGACTCCGTTCCACCCCTACAGCCCGTACGCCGTTGCCAAACTCTACGGCTTCTGGATTGTGAAGGAATACCGCGAGGCTTACAACATGTACGCCTGCTCGGGAATTCTCTTCAACCATGAGAGCGAACGTCGCGGCGAAACCTTCGTGACCCGCAAGATCACCCTCGCCGCCGCACGCATAGCCCAGGGGAAACAGGAGACGCTCTATCTCGGAAATCTCTCATCGCTTCGCGACTGGGGATATGCCAAGGATTATGTGGAGTGCATGTGGCTCATCCTCCAGCAGGACAAACCGCAGGATTTCGTGATCGCCACGGGCGAACAGCATTCCGTGCGCGAGTTCTGCCTTCTAGCCTTCAAACGCGCAGGAATAGAACTTGAATTCGTCGGCGAGGGTGAAAACGAGAGGGGGATAGACAAAAACACCGGAAAAACCGTTATAGAAGTATCACCCGATTTCTACCGTCCTACCGACGTGGTCAACCTCTGGGGCGACCCCGCCAAGGCGAAAAAGGAACTCGGCTGGGACCCGGCGAAGAAAACAAGCTTCGAACAGCTCGTCAACCTCATGGTCGATGCCGACATGGCCAAAGTGGCCGTGGAACGCGCAGGCGAACAGGTGAAGACGAACCTTGCCGAATACCTCGAAAAGGGTATCGTAAAATAAAATAAGAACGATGGGCAACAATTCCGCCGGCTGTCTGATAGGGCGCAGGCTCATTCTCCCTTTTGCGCTCGTGTCGCTCCTTTTCCTTCTCTGGGGCGTGGCGAACAACATGAACGATACGCTGCTGGCCGCTTTCCGACGCATAATGTCGATGAGCGACCTACAGACGTCGCTCGTGCAGTTCGCTTTCTACGGCGCGTATTTCTGCTTCGCGCTCCCGGCGGCGGTGTTCATAAGCCGACGTTCTTACAAAGCAGGCATACTCCTCGGCCTCGCCCTCTATGCCGCCGGCACGGTGCTCTTCTATCCCGCGGGACAGGCTGCTTCATACGGGTTCTTCCTCTTCGCAATTTATGTGATGGCAGGGGGATGCGCCGTGCTCGAGACCACCGCAAATCCCTATATCCTCTCTATGGGACCTCCGGAAACGGCCACACGACGTCTCAACATCGCACAGACTCTTAACCCGATCGGGGCGATTGGCGGCATACTGCTGAGCCGCCGTTTCGTACTTTCGGAACTCCATGAGGCTGACGCCGCCGAACGTGCCGGAATGGGTGCGGACGCACTTTCGGAAATCCAGGCCCATGAACTTGACGCCGTCTCCGGCGCATATTTGCTAATAGGCGGAATACTGCTTGCATTGCTCGTTGTTATCGCCCTGGTCAGGATGCCGGGCGACAGGGATGCCGGAAATTTCAAGATTGCATCCTCGTTCAGGGAACTTTGGCGTAACCGCCGGTGGCGCTACGGGGTCGTGGCTCAGTTCTTTTACGTGGGGGTGCAGACCGGTGTATGGTCGTTTACAATACGGCTCGCCATGGAACGCCTCGGGGTGTTGGAAAAAGACGCTTCGCTCGTCTTCCTCTATTCGATAGTGGCGTTCACGCTGTTCCGCTTTCTATTCACATGGCTTATGGGATTTATCCGGCCCGTGAAATTGCTTGCAATGGCCTCTGTGGCTGCCACAGGATGCACCCTCGCCGTAATTTTCGGTGAGGGCTGGCCTTCGGTCTGGGCGCTGGTTGGCGTTTCCGCCTGTATGTCGCTCATGTTTCCCACTATTTACGGCATAGCCCTCGAAGGCGTGGCCGGAGATGACGCCAAACTTGCGGCATCCGGCTTGATTATGGCGATTCTCGGAGGGGCGTTGATAACTCCGGTGCAGGCGTTCGTATCCGACTGCTCCGGTATAGGAAATTCTTTCTGGGTGCCGGCGGTATGCTTCCTTGTGGTTCTCATCTATTCCTTGGGATTACTTAAGAAGGGGGGCGCCCGGTTGGCGTGACCGTTTTTTTACGGCCACCTCACAAGAAACAAAACGCGTCGTCGTTTTATTTGTAAAAATTGTATTTTAGAAAAACTCTCCCCATTCTTCTCTCCCGTTAAAATTAATGGCACGACAATGAAAAAGAAGGTTTTCGTCTCCGGTTGCTACGACATGCTCCACTCGGGGCATGTGGCATTTTTCAAGGAGGCTTCCCGATACGGCGACCTCTATGTGGGCATAGGTTCTGACAAGACCATAGAGGAGCTGAAAAACCGTAAGACCGTATATTCCGAGAAGGAACGCCTGTATATGGTCAAGGCTATACGCTATGTTACGGACGCTTTTATCAATCCCGGAAGCGGCATGCTCGACTTTCTCGACACCCTTGATATCGTTAAGCCTGACGTTTTCGTTGTCAACTCCGACGGAGGGAGCGAAGTCAAACGTAATCTCTGCAAGGAGCGTGGCATAGAGTATGTGGAGCTGCGCAGGGAGCCCGATGCCGGGCTGGAAGCGCGTTCCACCACGTCGCTAAGGAATGGCGTGAAAAGCCGTCTCCCTTACCGTATCGACATCGCCGGAACCTGGATCGACCAGCCTTACGTGTCACAGTATGGCGATGGCTGGGCACTGACCGCATCGATAGAGCCTACTGTGGAATTCATGGAACGCGGGGGCATGTCAACCTCCACGCGGAACGCTGCAAGGAAAATATGGCCATACGAACTACCGGACTACAACGAGGAGATGCTTGCCCGTCTGCTGTTCTGCTTTGAGAACGACCCCGAGAACAAGGGGCACGTTTCTGGAGCGCAGGATGCCATCGGCATCTGCATGTCGGGGCTGACGCGCCACCATTACGACGGCAAGTATTGGCCCGACCGCATAGAGTCGTGCCATGACGAAGGTGTGCTGTCATGGCTTGAGAGCCATATCGTGCTTGTGCCTATGTTCCCGCGCCGTCCCGGATGTTCCGTAGTGGAAGGGAAGGACGTTACGCCGGAAAAGGTGAAGGCCTTGGCGGAGGCCGCCGACCGCTGCTGGAACGCTATAATTGACAAGAATCTTGAGGCGTTCGCCTGCGCTTTCCGCGATTCGTTCAACGCCCAGGTGGCTATGTTCCCGGCAATGATGCAGCCGGGTGTGGCGGAATGGATAGACAAAATCCGCGACAAGGCACTCGCATGGAAGATGCTCGGTGCGGGCGGTGGCGGACATCTCGCCCTGGTGCTTCCCGACAACGCAGTCCTTTCCGATGATATGATTCCGATTAAAATCCGTCGCCGAGGTTTCTGAACAGATTTAAAATGCATAATTCATAATCAAGGACTGAAGAGTCGGACGAGTCAGACAAGTCAGACTCGTCTGACAACCAACAACTGACAACCAACAACCCAAAACCAACAATGGAAAAAAATTCGAAAATATATGTGGCGGGCCACCGCGGAATGGTGGGCTCGGCCATTGTTAGGGAACTTGAACGCCAGGGTTACACCAACGTCATAACCCGTACTCATAAGGAACTCGACCTTATCGACCAGCAGGCGGTCAACGATTTCTTCGCCGCTGAAAAGCCGGAATACGTGTTCCTCGCCGCCGCAAAGGTGGGAGGAATCGTCGCCAACTCGTCGGCCCTCGCCGATTTCATGTACGACAACATGATGCTGGAGATGAACGTCATCAACGCCGCATGGCGCAACGGCTGCAAAAAACTTGAGTTCCTCGGTTCGTCATGCATCTATCCGCGCATGGCCCCGCAGCCAATGCCAGAATCGTGCCTGCTCACCTCCGAACTTGAGAAGACCAACGAGGCGTATGCACTCGCCAAGATAAGTGGCCTGAAGTATTGCGAATACCTCAACCGCCAGTACGGCACCGACTATATCTCGGTGATGCCTACCAACCTCTACGGCCCCAACGACAACTACCATCCCGAGCATTCGCACGTGCTCCCGGCCCTTATCCGCCGTTTCCACGAAGCTAAGGAATCGGGCGCCGAATCCGTTACTTGCTGGGGCGACGGCAGCCCGCTGCGCGAGTTCCTCTATGTGGATGACCTTGCCAACCTCTGCGTCTTCCTGATGAACAACTACAGCGGTAATGAAACCGTCAACGCAGGAACCGGCAAAGAACTCACAATAAAGGAACTGACTGAAATGGTAGCCTCCATCGTAGGTTATGAGGGAGAGATAAAATGGGACACCACCCGCCCCAACGGCACACCGCGCAAGCTCCTCGACGTGAGCAAGGCCGCCCGTCTGGGTTGGACCTACAAAACGGAACTCGCCGACGGCATCCGCCTATCGTACGAAGACTTCCTCAACAACCCGATGCGCGCCGAACGTTGAGATGGGTTATTCGTGGTGGTATGGCTCGCCGCGGAGGATGGTCATGGCGCGATATACTTGCTCCGTGAAGAAGAGGCGTATCATTTCGTGGGTGAAGGTCATCTTCGACAACGATATCTTTGCGTCGGCACGTTCATAGACGGCTTTCGAAAAGCCGTAGGGACCGCCGACGACGAAGAGTGCCCTTTTTCTGCCTGACGCCATTATTTTCTGCAAGTAACCGGCAAATTCCACCGAAGTGTATTCTTTGCCGCGCTCGTCGAGTAAGATGACGTAGTCCGACTGGGATATCGAGGAAAGTATATTTTCTCCTTCTTTCTCTTTCTGCTGGTCGGGCGTGAGCGACCGAGTGCATTTTACGTCGGGAAGACATTCAATCTTGTAAGAGGTGTATCTTTTCAGGCGTTTTAAATACTCATCGATACCTTCAATCACGTATGGTTGGGTGGTTTTACCGACCGTAAGAAGCAGAATATCCATAAAATTTTGTAATTTCGCAAAAAATATAACTAACCTGATTTAAAAGCGGGCATTCTTCCCGTTTTATAAATCGTTGCAAAATTAAGAAAAATAATGGAAACGAAAGAAGAGCTTATCGAACAATTGCTTGATCTTGCTTTCGCCGAGGATATAGGCGACGGCGACCATACCACGCTTTCAACTATCCCTGCCGATGCCATGGGGCGCTCGCGTCTTATAGTGAAGGAGGAAGGAGTGCTTGCCGGCGTAAAAGAGGCTGAAAGGGTGCTCCATAAGGTTGATTCCTCAATCAGAATGGAAGTCATGATAGAAGACGGCGCACGAGTGAAACCGGGCGACATAGCGTTTGTGGCTGAAGGTCCGGTGCGCTCGCTCCTGATAGCGGAGCGTACTATGCTCAACATCATGCAGAGGATGAGCGGCGTAGCCACGATGACGGCGAAATATCAGGACGAGCTTAAGGGGCTACATACAAAAGTGCTCGACACGAGGAAGACTACTCCCGGCATGCGTATCATGGAAAAGGAAGCCGTGAAAATAGGGGGCGGCACAAACCACCGCATCGGACTCTTCGACATGATTCTTATAAAAGACAACCATATCGATTTTGCCGGCGGCATCGAGAAGGCTATCGAGCGAGCAAGGGAATACTGCAAAGAGAAGGGGAAGGACCTGAAAATAGAGGTAGAAGTAAGGTCGCTCGACGATATCCGCAGGGTTATGGCCATCGGTGGCGTTGACCGTATCATGTTCGATAACTTTACTCCCGAACTCACCAAGGAGGCTGTAAAGCTTGTCGGGGGCACGATGGAAACGGAGTCGAGCGGAGGCATCACCCTCGCCAATCTCAGGGAATATGGTGAAGCAGGGGTCGATTTTATTTCTGTGGGTGCGTTGACCCACAGTGTGAAAGGGCTTGACATGTCGTTCAAGGCTTTCTGAGATGGAAAACGAAACGAAACTCCGTGACCTTGACTTCGGCAAATTCGCCGAAGAAAAGGCCACGGAGTTTTATATTGCCCGCGGTTATGCCATAAGGGAGCGCAACTGGCGGTTCAAAAGAATCGAAATAGACCTGATTGCCCAAATCGGCGACACAGTTGTGTTTGTTGAAGTCAAGGCGCGAAGCGGACGGGACACCGACCCTTTGGATGCCGTGACGCCGGACAAAATCAGACGAATGGTGCGTGGCGCCGATATCTATCTTAAATCTTTGGACGGAGACCTTGAATATAGATTCGATATCGTAGCTCTGACCGGAGACTTTTCAGATTATAGGGTAGAGGTCTATGAAGACGCTTTTCTGGCTCCTCTGATGTAAGGAATCAGTGTTTCACGTCATATCCCTGAGCCTTCAGATAGTCGAGAATCCGGTATGCCATGGCATGGCGGTAATAGTCGAGAATGTGTCCGCACCAGTCATTGTCGGTTGTGCCTCCGGAGCGGGTGGCGTTGTAGTGTGAGACTTCTTCGTCGTATTTCGCAAGATTGTTTACAAGCGTTTCCTCATCGGCGCAATAACGGTTGCTGAAGAACACCGTCTCGTTGTGTTGTTTGGGTTTGATGTCGGGATGTTCGCGTGGCACTCCGAGGGCGAGGCCGCACACCACGAACACGCCCTTGGGAAGATGGAGCAGTTCTGCCACTTTCGCAGGGTCAACAGTCCGCAGATAGCCCACGCAGTTGCTTCCGAGCCCGCACGCCTGTGCGGCTACCACGGCGCTCATCATGGCCAAAGAGGCATCGATGATGCCGATTGTGACGCCGTCCATCGTGTTAGTGAACTCCGGCACATCTATTCCTTTACGACGGGCGAGAAGGGTAATTTTATTATAATCGGAACAGAAAATAAGAAGACGGTTGCATGTCTTGAGCTGTTTCTGGTTTGTCAGGGCATACAGTTCTTCTTTCAGATTCTGGTCTGAAATGTCAATTACAGAAAATTGTTGTCCGTTATAGCTTGTGGGGGTATTGCGGATGGCATCATAAATGAACTGCATGTCTTTTTCCGGAATAGCCTCCCTCTCATATCTGCGTACGCTTGTGCGTTCGAGCAAAGATTTTTCTACAGATTCCATTTAGGGGTATTGTAATTAGGTTTATAAATAAGCCGATGAAAAGGCTTGTAGGCCAGATCATCGGCTTGTATGAGGCCACACCAAAGTAATTTGTGATGAAACTCCGAATGACAGGATTTGAGTGCCACCGTATCTTTGTAATCCGCCTGCGCTGAAAAGCTTCTCCCTAAGGAGTGGGGCCCGCCATTGACACGACGGCTGGTCTCGGTATTTCATAAATATTTGATGAGTTTCCCAATATCTTTGATGTGGTTTTGGGATAAAGCTCTCTTGCTTTATTGTTGTCTTTATTTCTACAACGCAAAGTTAATAGAAATGGTTTGTATATGCAAGAGCCAGTCCCGAAAAGTTATTAACAAGTGAGGTTTTGTCATTCATTTACAAGAAATCTCGGGATGCCTTTGCGATGATTTTCTACGTCTGCGGAGAACCGGGAGGTTTCAAATGAAAGGACCTCGCGCAGCGAATCAATCCGTTTGGTCAATATGTAGCGGGCCATATCGCCTCTCAGTTCCTTGATCTTGCCCGAATGCGGAGTCTTCAATGTGGCATTTTCTGTGAGCGTTTTAAACTCCGGTGCTTCAACTCGAGCAAAGGCCTTGACCACTTTCCAATCTATGCATTTCGATGCTTCAGACGGAAGCAGATTCAAAATTTCACGTTCGTCATTCCTTTTGAGATGATTTACCAGGGCGATCGTGAGTTTGGATTTCCAATATTTGGATAAGACGCCTCCGGAAGGGGAGCAGTCTGCATTATAGTCGAGCCGGTATGGTTTGATGATATCCTGTGTTTTTAATAGTCCGTAGAGGGAGGAAATTATGAATAGTTTCCGCTTGGCAAATTCGATTGCTTCAGAAGGAAGCTTGTTGGCTTCAATCGCCCTGAAGACTTCGCCGGTAAAGGCCACCAATGCGGGTAATCCCGTTTTCTTATTAGGAAAGTCATAAATCATCATTAAGGCTTTGGCGGCGAGCTTATGGCTTATCGAAATCCTTTGTGCCAATTCATCAGGTGACATCGCGGCCATATATTCCATAATGGCGTCCGCTTCTTCTTCAAAAGCGGGACGGTGGGCTGTAAAGGATGAATCTTCGACTGTCATTTCATGAAGATTCATTGTTTTTGATTCTGCGATAAGCGTTATCATTGGCGGTGAGGGTGAAATGAAAAACGGAGTAAGGCCTCGACCTCCACTCCGTTTTGTCGCGATAGCATTGTTTTATTATTTTATTTGGCAATGTCGGCGACAATTACCTTATACTATTAAGACGTTGGAAACCTTAAAAAGTTTAAGCGTTACTAAAATTTTAACACCTTTTATCATTTCTTCCTTCTTCTGAAAATAGAAAATATTTTTCTTGCCGTGCCAAAAAGAGAGAACCCTATCATGGCATAGTCAAGATAGTTCAGGCCGGTGAGAAGTTTTGAAGCCACAAAGCCTACTTTCCCGGGAAGCGAGCTTGCGGCGGTAGATGGCGACAACGGGTTTGATTTTTGCAGATTATTGATGTTGCGGGTAATTCTTGATTTGCAAAACTCTTTCTGAAGCAATACAAGAGCTCTTTGATATCTCAGCTCTTCGAGTGTATAGCCTTTGAATTTATTTTCCGGTTGTGTGATGCGCTCTGTCTCCTGTGCCGATTTCTGTATTTCGTTCATGTCTCTTAAGATTTAGATGAATGTTTTTCGATTATAACTTTTGTCACAAATCTTGCAACCGGGTTGATCACAAGAGCCTTCCTGAAAATAAAGAGCAGAACAAGCAATAATAATACGATTCCGCCTACGGAAAGATATGCAAGCGGAGCTGACATAAACATTCTGAAAACTCCCACGAGGGCGAAGAGAAACATTATGAATACGGGAAGAAGAAGAAGCATCACTACGCCGCCTATGATAAGCGCGCTCATCAATACAATCAACTTTTCTGCTGCCGTAAGCTTTAGATAGTCAACTTCCAGTTTCGCCCAATTTACGCTTTGGGAAAATATTTCTTTGATTTCATCAGTGATTTTTTGCTTCATAATCTGGTGAAGAGTGTCTGTGAGTGGTCATTTCAACGCACTTGTTTTGGAGATTACTTAGAAGTTGTTTAAGCTTTTTACGGAGATTGATTTTCTTATGGCTTTTTACGTTAAAAAGACCTCTTTTCCAATCTTCCATCATCTTTTCGGCCGCTTTTGAACCATTCATCGGTCGTTTAGCCCGCTAAACTCCCTCTTCAAGTTTCAAAATCGACTCGAAAATCTGACGAAATCTTGAAAAAGAAAAAGTTTAAACAACTTCTTAATTTACCTATAAGACGGTGTGCCAAAATTGAAAAAATCAATTCTGACACACCTTCTTTATAACGGCAAATGTCATGGCTTGGTATAAGTCAAGACGCAGTGCGGAGCGTTATTATTCTTCTTTTGCAAGTTCTGCAACAAGGGCATCAACTTCGCTGTCGCTGATTTTGATGCCTTTTTTCTTAAGAAGATCACAAATTTTGGCACGAACTTCAGAGCCTTTTTCAGGTGCGAAAAGAAGGGCAGCGCCGCAACCTACGATTGCACCGCCAAGGAATGCATAAAGAATATTAAGAGATTTCATATGTATGTGTTGCTTTTGTCGGCTATAGCCGTAGGGTGGATTTTTTAGATATTTTCGATTTGGTCTTCAATCTCGTCAACGAGCTTTTCCATTTTGTCTTTCTTCAGAGAAATACCTTTCTCCTTGAGAGCCTTGATGATTCGTTTGCGAGTGTCGTCGCCTTTTTCAGGAGCTACGAGAAGACCGATTGCCGCGCCGGCGATTGCTCCGCCGATAACCGCGCTGATTACGTGAATTGCTTTCATTTGATATTTTATTTTAATTTATAAAAAATACAGTGTTTTTTAACTTGGGAAGATGCTGATCGTGACATTTCCACAAGCCCTTCATTATACTTAACAATTAAAGTGACACTTTTGATTTGAGAAATGTGAATTTTTTTCACATTTCATTGTCTGATATTGGTATATCCGACATGATGCGTGTCAATGCAAAGCCAATAGGGGTGCAGTGGGAGCCTTTGCTACGGCAGAGTAGGCCTGAAGCCCTTCTTGTGAAAGTTCCACACTTTGGAAATCTCCGTCGGGAGTCACCATTTTTACGTGGCTGTCGTCAATCATTGTCATGAACGGATAAGATTCTCCTTCGGCGGTCATAAGCGACCACGTCTGTGTGTCGGCTTCAAAATCAAGCCTCATTTCATCTCCGTTAGGAGCTTTCACAGTGTAGCCTTTTCCATCGCAAGCGATGTAGTAACGGCCCTGGTCAGTGTCGATGACTTTGGTTGAAGCTTCCACAGGATTGTTTCCGCTCCAGAATTCAATGGAGTTAAGCACCAGGAGGTCGGCTATAGATGTCACTTCGTAAACCGGAAGAATCCAGAATGCGAAAAAGACGAGCTCGTTGACAAACTTGGAACCGACTTGATTGTTCCATGACAGCACTTTATTAGTAAGTGCAAAACTGCCGATACAGGATTGTAGCGGAAGAACTGCCGCAGCAGCAATGAGGAGGCCTACGGTGATGGTATTCTTTTTCATCGATTTCGATATGTGTTGTTTCTGTTTAGTTAATAGTTCTTGTTTAGAATAAACGTGTGGAATCGTTATTATTATAATGTGGATGCATCATGAATGGTTCATTTTTTTGAAAAAAGAATAAGTTGACATGACTTTATCAACGAATTCCACAGTTTCCCTGCCTCGGAAATATCCGTTTTTTACTATAGGGTCGTTATAATATTGCGGACGAGACTTCATCAAGGCAGCTTCGCTCACATTGCCCAACCATACTTTCGGATTAAGACCGTGTTTTTCGGCGAGAGCAATAGCGTCGAGGATATGGCCTAATCCGCTGTTGTATGCGGCTATTACGAAATTGAGACGTTCCTTGGAATCGGATATTTTCGGTTTTAAAGCATCGTCAAGATGTTTCAGGAGTCTTGCGGCGGCAAGAATGTTTTGCTCCGGATTGTCGATGTCGTCCCCTTTTATACCCATTGCCTGGGCAGTCTTAGGCATGAGTTGCATTATCCCTCTGGCTCCTGCCCATGACACTACGTTGTTGTCGAAACGCGATTCGTTGAACCCTATGGCGGCAAGCAGTTGCCAGTCATATCCGGGAATGCCGGAATGGCGTTTGAAAGTGTTGTCGTAGGGCGAGATGCCACCTCCTTTTTTCAACCTGAGGTTGAGACTGGAGGAAGCATCTTTTGGGTCCGGATTGTTTTTGCTGATTTCGAAATATTTTCTGTAAATAGATTTCATCATTTCGGAAGACTGGCGTCGTTTCTCCCAGCGGTCAAGCCTTGTGGCCAAAGAATCGCATTCGTTGCCCACCGCCCATGATGAATACTGTTCAAGACTTATCTTCATGCCGACATCGAGTTTCGGGAAATAAGATTTATTGAGTTCCGCAATGTCGGAATCAACGATGGTCATAGGAATCTCCCCCCGGTCAACCATTTCTATGAGGTCTTCGGAAATGAGTGTGTCTTTGCTTATAGGCACTATATCGATTCCGCCTCCGAGTTCGTTGTCGAGGTTCTGTATGCGGTAATGGTATTTTGAATCTTTCTCAACATATACCGTTTTGCCGACAAGTTCGGTAACGTCCGAAACCCTGTTTTTCCCAGATGGCTGCACAAGCACCTGCCATGTGATTTCTTTCGGTCCGCAGTGTTTAACGATACTGTCATATTCCTCGATTCTTGGGATAGGGTAGGCGGCAAGCTGCGCTTCTCCGGAATCTATTAATTTCAATAGGTGCTGGAGAGATGACGCTACTTTCAAATCAAGGACAAGACCTTCATCTTCTGCAAACTGACGCAGGTTTTCGTAGTCGAATCCCATTTCTTGCCCTTGGTATATAAAATATGATGTTGGCCCGTATAATGTCACGGCGTGGAGCGTGTCGGAAGATTCCGATGGTGCTTCATCGTTGTTTTCGGTTTTTCCCGAATGGCTGCCACATGCGATAAGAAATGGCAACAACATGGCGGTTATGACGGGCTTACTCACTTTTTTCATAATTATCAATTATTTTCGGCGATAGAAAAAATCAAGTTCTTACATTTTACGTAACCTTCATTGCACAGGAACGTCACAACATTGGCAGTCTCGGCCGTATCGCCGCCGCAGTGGCGTTCAATCATCGGCAGTGTTGATCCTCCCGGATTATCTTTAAGAAAAGCAATGATTCGTTCAGTTAGTTTTTCTGCCACTTCAAGAGAATTGACTTTTCGTTTCTTGTTATCGCGACATATGTCGCATTTGCCACACGAAGACGCATCGGGTTCTCCGAAATATTGAAGCATTCCGCTCACCCTGCATCCCTCTTTGCGGAATGCATAGCCGAGCATGGCTTCCGTTCTAAGAGTCATTGAATGCTTACGCTCCTCATAGATGTTTTTACCTATCAGCAGATAAGACTTGTCTTCCCTGGCCGTCGGGAAATATATCATAGGAACGTCGGAATGGGGAATATAGCTTATGATTTTATGTCTGGAAAGCTCAAGCATCGCCTCATATATCTCGGTTTCAGGTATGTCAAGATGCGATGCAATTTCCGGTTCACGGATATATACATAGTCTGAAAAAAGTCCGGTGTAAAGTCGAAGAGCCTTTGCCAGCACAGATTCTGCAGTGTGCGAAACGTCGTGTATTTCATATAAATCTTCACGCCTTACAATAATTTTAATCCTTGATCTGCTGTCTGGCTCCTCAATAAAATTGAGATATCCGGCTTGAGAAAGCAACCGGATTGACGACCTGCATTGTTTTTCCTGCAGCTCGAATATCCGGCAGAATTTGTTGATGTCGAATTGTTTCAATGCCTCATAGCCTTCGCCTACGCTGATATGGAGAAAAACACAGATAAGTTCGTATATTCGCTTTACGATCTGTCGCTCCGGAAATGCTTCGGTGATGCGTCTGTGCATGAGCCCCGGATCGTTTTTGGAAGCAAGCAAAACGGCATACGAAGGGAGTTCGTCTCGTCCGGCACGTCCGGCTTCCTGATAATACTCCTCAAGAGACGGCGGTATGTCATAGTGGATTACAACCCTGACATCCGGTTTGTCGATGCCCATACCGAATGCGTTTGTGGCCACCATTACCCGCACTTTACCAGCCTGCCAGTCGTTCTGACGCTGCTCTTTCACTGTGAAATCGAGTCCGGCGTGATAGAATGTCGAGGAAATGTCTGCCGAATTGAGGAAGTCTGAGATGTCGCGGCATCGTTTTCTGCTTCTCACATATACTATGGAAGAGCCGGAAGTGCGCGAAAGTATATGAAGGGTTTCATGGATTTTTGCTTCGGAAGTACGCACAATGTAGCTGATATTGTCGCGTGCAAAACTCTTTCTGAATGTTTTCCCTTCATGGAATCCCAATTGGGTGCGTATATCTTCGGCAACGGCCGGTGTGGCGGTTGCGGTGAGCGCGAGTACCGGTATGCCCGGTTTGAGGACACGTAATGATTTTATATTTAAATATGACGGGCGGAAATCATAACCCCATTGGGAAATGCAATGAGCCTCATCAACCACAATGAGCCGCACCGGAATATTTCTCAGTTCCAGCGTGAAGCGGTCGTTGTTGAGACGTTCAGGGGCGATATAAAGAAACCTGGCGTTTCCGTTCACCAGCTTCTCCCATGCTGCGCGGCTTTCAGCCATGGTCATTCCGGCATGGAAATATACGGCTTTTATATGCCTTTTTTTTAGATTGTCAACCTGGTCTTTCATCAAAGACACGAGTGGTGTGACAACCAAAGTCACTCCGGTTTCATAATATAGCCCCGGCACCTGGAATGTAATCGATTTCCCTCCGCCCGTAGGCATCAGTCCCAACGTGTCGTGGCCTTGCAACACGGATTTTATGATGTCTTCCTGCAACGGCCGGAAAGAATCATAACCCCAATATTTTTTCAGGATATCGTGTATGTCCATAGACGTGCAGGCGACGTCGCCGTTGTTTATCCTTCAGAAGGCCGGATGTCGCGAATCATAAGTTGAACGGAATCCAGGTTGTTCGAATGTTTTGTCTGTTCTATCGTGTAACAAATGTCGATAGGCTTGTGGGCATGGATATGTTCAAAATATGGAGCCATGTTGAAGGCGATGGCGTTTATCACACGGCTCGTGCTGTTATCTTCCAGCTCAAGCTTTATATGCTCAAGGTTTTTACCTACAAGCTTACTTGTGCCGAAATCGAAAACGTTGCGTGTGCAGAATACTGGATTCTGATTGCCGGGTCCGAAAGGATTGAATTTTTTCAGATAACCCACCAATTCCGGAGTAATGTCGGCAAAATCAATAACCGCATCGATTTCTATCATCGGAGTGAGTTGGTTCGGCTGTATATGCATGGCTACATATTCCTCGAATCGTTTCTTGAACTCCGGTATGTTTTCTTCTTTAAGCGATAGCCCCACGGCATAGGTGTGTCCCCCGAAATTTTCAAGTAAATCGCGGGTGGAGTTTACAGCCGAATATATGTCGAATCCTTGTACGGATCGCGACGAACCGGTGGCGATGCCGTTGGAATAGGTGAGAACCACGGAAGGTTTATAATAAAGTTCCGTGAGTCTTGAAGCGACGATTCCAATGATTCCCTTATGCCAATTTTTATTATATACCACTATCGAACGTTTGCCATGGATGATGTTGACGTTTGTTTCGATAAGGGTGTTGGCTTCTTCGGTAATCTTTTTGTCGAGTTCCTTTCTGTCTTTATTATATTGGTCAATGTCTTTCCCTTTTTCGTAAGCATCATGCAGGTCGCGGCAAACAAGGAGGTCAACCGCTTCTATGCCGCTTTGCATCCTTCCGGAAGCATTGATGCGTGGACCAATCTTGAATATCACGTCGCTGATGGTGATGTCTTTGTTTGTAAGCTTGCAAAGCCTTATGATGCTTCTGAGCCCAAGGTTAGGGTTTGAATTAAGACGTCGGAGACCATGGTAGGCCATAACGCGGTTTTCTCCCGTTATCGGCACAATGTCGGCCGCAATACTCACAGCCACGAGGTCGAGGAGTGATTCGAGCTCATTATGGTTGGAGAGTCCGTTGCTAAGGGCGAACGCCTGCATGAATTTGAACCCGACGCCACATCCGGAAAGATGAGGGCACGGATAGGTTGACCCCGGCATCTTCGGGTTGAGGATAGCTACGGCCGGCGGGAGGGCTTCATCAGGCACGTGGTGGTCGCAGATTATGAAGTCGATTCCTTTCTCTTTGGCGTATGTGATTTCATCGATAGCCTTGATGCCGCAGTCGAGCACAATCACAAGCTTGACATCGTTCTCCGCAGCATATTCTATGCTTTTAAGGGAGATGCCATAGCCTTCTTCATAACGCGTTGGTATGTAGTATTCGATATTGCTGTAATAATTCTGCAGATATTTATACACAAGGGCTACGGCCGTGGTGCCGTCCACATCGTAGTCGCCGTATATCATAATCCTTTCTTTGGCGCCCATCGCTTTGTTAAGCCTGTTGACAGCTTTATCCATGTCCGGCATAAGGAAGGGATCGTGGAGGTCTGTTATGGAAGGTGAGAAAAAAGCTTGGGCCTCGCGTGGAGATGTCACCCCCCTGCGGATCAACAATTCTGCAATGGCATCGGCTCCTCCACAACTTGGGAGAAGCTCGTCAGCCTGAGTTTTTTGCTGAAGTGTGAGAGGTTGGTAGTTCCATTTTGTTATCATCTCTGACAGGAATGTATGGTGAAATCCCGTTGCCGGGAATTCAGAGCGTTGTTAATCTAAGGTTAACGCAATGGGCGTCGCCACGAGGATTTGAGTTGAGTGCAAATATATAAAAAAAAAGCGTGGTCTGCAAATATAGCTTGGCGGGAGGGACCATTATTAAAGGTTTTTAAGTAATTTTGCATTTTGAAATTGAAGGGGTATGCAAACTTTGGTTTTATCATTAGGATGCATGCTCTATTGTTTTTACTTTATATGGAAAAGGATATAGTAATAGATGGCATAAGAATGCATTATGACGAAACGGGGCCGATTGAGGGTTATCCCGTGGTCTTGATGCATGGTTGGGGATGCGACCACACAACTGTGAGAAGCATAGCAGCCACGCTTGAGAATGGTATGCGTGTTTTTAGTGTGGATTTGCCGGGTCATGGTAAAAGCGACGAGCCGACATCGGTTTGGGGCGTTGAAGATTTCACTCGTTATATCGAGCGGTTTATTTCGTTGCAAGGTATTGACCGACCCGTATTGATTGGTCATTCGTTTGGCGGTAGAATCGCTCTGTTGCTTTCTTCGCGCAATCCGATTCCCAAGATTGTACTTGTGGATGCAGCCGGAATTAAGCCCAAGAGGAGTCTTTCATATTATCGAAAGGTTTATAGCTTTAAAATTATAAAGAATCTTTTGATGTGGGTTTATGGAAAAGAAAAGGGGAAGGCGAAGGTTGAAGAATGGCGCGGAAAAAAGGGTTCGTCAGACTATCGTAATTCATCTCCTGTGATGAGGTCCGTGATGAGCAAATGTGTGAACGAAGATTTGAAACATGTGATGCCGTTGATTAAATCTTCCGCGTTATTGATATGGGGTGAAAACGACACGGCTACCCCGATGTCTGACGCATGCACTATGGAACGCCTGATTCCGGATTCCGGTCTTGTGTCGTTCCCCGGATGCGGACACTACAGTTTTCTTGACAACCCGATAGGTTTTCGGGCTGTCTTGAGGGAATTTTTCAAACAAGAGCTTGGAATTAAATAGATGTCAATAATTAAGTTAAAAACAACAAAATAGAGTATGAGTGCATTTCTAATTGTGGTTTATGTTGTGTGTGGCGTTTACATGCTGTTTAATTTCAAGCACGACATCCACATGCTTCAACAGAATAGTTATCGAATTCCGCGATATTGGAAATATCTTAAGAACGATATAGGAAGCGCGTGGCGTCTGACTGATGTGGCGATGCTTTTTCTCTTATTCGCGACGCTTCTTGACGTCAGGCTTGCGTTGCTTATAATAGCCATTGTCTGCGTGGCGAAAATTTGGCTTATATTCCGTAAAAAATTCAAGAAGCCTCTCGTCTTTACAAAAAGGGTATGGAGAATTTATGGAGTGACAGCCCTCTTGGCGTTGGGAGGATATCTAGCTGTTATCCTTTCAACGGGAGATCGTGCCTGTCTCTGGGGCGGATATCATGCTTCGCAGTTTTCGGTGGGAATTATGTTGCTTATCTCCATTTTTTCATGGGGGGTAGTTATTCTTTCGGTGGCTATTCTTATCCCTGTCGAAAGGATGATTAATAAAAAATACTGGAATGAGGCGGCTTCCATATTACGTTCGATGCCAGACCTTACAGTTATCGGAATTACGGGTTCTTACGGCAAGACGAGCACCAAGCATTACCTTAACCGCATTCTTTCGGAGCAATTCGAAGTGCTTATGACTCCTGGTTCCTATAACACTCCGATGGGCGTAATCAGGACGGTGCGAGAAATGATGAAGCCCTACGATACGGTTTTCATATGCGAAATGGGAGCCAAACAAAAAGGCGATATCAAGGAAATATGCGATTTGGTGCATCCGCATATTGGCATTGTCACTGCTGTTGGGCCGATGCATCTGGAGTCTTTCAAGACGATGGAGAATGTGCAGTCAACGAAATTCGAACTTGTCGATGCACTTCCCTCCGATGGTTTTGCGGTGATAAACGATGATTTTGAATATTGCGCCAACCGTGAGGTTAAGAATGTGGATTCCGTGAGATATTGCCTTGGCAACGATGGGAATCACTGTTGTTCGTTCGTTGCGAAAGATATTAGATATTCGAGGAATGGCACAAGTTTCGTGGTGGCGGGCCCTGATGGATTTGAGATGGAATTCCGCACGCGTCTTGTGGGGGCTTGCAATATCTCCAATCTTTTAGCTGCTATAATAGTGGCTTTGCGTCTTGGCATGGAGCCGGGAACTATTCAACGTGCAGTGGCAAGAATAGAACAGGTGGAACATCGGTTAAGTATAAGGCAGACGCCTGGAGGGGTTACGATTATAGATGATGCTTTCAATTCTAATCCTTCAGGTTCTAAAATGGCTCTTGAAGTGCTTTCCGATTTCAAAGACGGCAAGAGGATTGTAGTCACCCCTGGCATGATAGAACTCGGTGACCGTCAGGCTGAGCTTAACGAGGAGTTTGGAGAAGAGATTTCGAAATGTGCCGATGTGGCAATAATAGTGGGGCAATGCAACCGCGAGTCCATAATGGCCGGAGTTAGAAAAGGGGATATTCCGGAAGGAAATGTGTATGAAGTTGACAGTTTTGCTGCTGCACAACAAGTTTTGGCAGGTATTCTGAGAAAGGGAGATACAGTTCTTTATGAGAATGACCTTCCGGATACTTTTAAGTGAATTTCTATCTGAATCTTGTATTAAACTTAACGCCCGGCTCGAATCGAGTCGGGCGTTAAGTTTAATACAAGATTCATTCATAATGAACCACCGGTTTTAGGAGCTTATCGATACGCTCTTGTTCAGAAAGTGTTCCGTCTCCCATCGGCACGGGTGCTCCAAAGAATCGAGATTCTTTGTTTATGGCATCGGAGTCGAAGAATCCCAGTTTTTCTGGACTGACAATCTCCTGGGTGATGATTGTGTGTTCGGAATCGCATAGGGGAGTTCCGTTGTCGTCAAGATTGGTTGATTCGGGCACGCAGGATATGCTGTCTATTCGGTAGAACAAACCGCCGTACGGAGCCTTTACAACGCTTAGGAGATAATCGCTGTCGTTGCCTATGTTAACAAAATTGAGGACAGGAGACTGCCTGTGCGTGCGGATTTCGTTTTTAAGATATTGCGGGAAGCCGTTTATTGGATACTTTACCACATAGCCGTCGGAATACGTCAGGAGAAGGAATCCGTATTTCTCCTTTTCTTTTATGGCAAGTGCAAGCCTGCATTCTTTCTCATAATCCGTGAATGCGTCTTCGTGCGAAAGCATCACTGATTTATTTTCCATAAAATAGACGTATAGATGCGGAAGTACGAAGTTAGGTTCATAGTTGTGAAGCACGTTCAGTCGATGGTTGCCGGTTCCGATATGGCACGGTTCGTCGTTTTCCTTAGCCGAATGGCTGGCATCTGCATCGGGCTCATGGGAAACTACAGATTTACGTGGTAAAGAATCATCCTGAGATTTATTTCCTTCAGTGCTTTCAGAATCTGCAACTTTGGAAGGGTCTTCCTGTCCTACTCCCCAGATTTTCATGAGCAGCTGGTAATTGTGGCTTCGGTTTTTAATAAACTCTTCCCGTTGGTCATCAAGGCGTGGCTTGGTAGTCGAACTGGACCTGACATAAATTATACCGTCGTATTCCACTGGTTCTTCCACCGGAAGTACACGGACAATGATTACACCTTTCTTTGATTCCGGGTCTGATTCAATTTCCCAATGGTCTTTCGCATGCATTGGCATTGTGCGGTCAAGATGGTTTTGCAAATCAACCATCATGCTATCTATGGTTGGCTTCAGCCCGTGGCTACGCCTGTAGGCTATATCATCGTCAAGGCCGTTTTCATAACCGGAGTCGTTGACCCCTATATAGAGTGTACCGCCCCTCGCATTCATGAAGCCGCAGATTACGTGAATGATTTCATGCAGCTGCGTTTTGAAGTCGGGCCGTCCGCCTCCGCTCGTGGAATAAATCAGGCTGCTTTTGAATTCCACGGTCTGTGATTCGTCGCCATAATATTTCGAAGAGGGGGCCGTGTTGTTAACATTGAGCAAGGTGGTTATTTCTTTCATAATCTCCTTCCTTGTCCTGTCAAGTTCCTTAGGAAGCATGTTGAACGACAAAACTAAAGAGGCCAGTCGCTGTTCCGTTTCGTTCCTTGGATTTCTTCTCACGTTCCAGAGCCAGTCGGTGCTTTCACCAAGGTCTATATCGGCCACAATCTTCAGGCGCGTGAAAAGACGCTCAAGCATAGGGGTGTCTTTAATTTTCTGCTCGCAGTTTATGAGCCATTCCATGTCGATTTTCTGGTTCTTTCCGAAATCTTGAAGAAGTTGAAGCAACTCCATGTGGGTTGAAATCTCTTTCAGAAGTTTCTTTTCTTCGGCAAGCCTACATAATATGGAGGCTACGCCGAGATAGTTGAATGCCTTTATATATTCGGTTTCAGAGAATGCGCAACGTTGGAACATATAGATTATTTCAAGAAGCTCCTCTCGTGTCATCACTTCCTCAATTTCAACGACTTCGGAGTCTTCGTTCGAAATCTCTTCCAATGATTCTCCCAGACCCTGCATAAGATTCATCAGGCACAGCGATTTTTTGATTGAAGCCGGAATGTCTTCTTGGTTTTCCGATAATTCTCCAATGAAAAATTGGGTGGTGGTGCTTGATCTGTCAGGCTCCAGACACTTTACTCTTACAAGCATTCCCT
Source organism: uncultured Muribaculaceae bacterium (assembly GCA_910585275.1). GTDB lineage: Bacteria > Bacteroidota > Bacteroidia > Bacteroidales > Muribaculaceae > Lepagella. Next base: position 43,357 of record CAJUCW010000003.1, on the reverse strand, counting down.
CGAAAAGATGGGAGGTCGATTCGTCGCAATGCACTTTAAACGTACATCCTTTCTCGGAAAGGCAAAGCCAGACATTGTTGTGCCTGTCAAAATGCGTCACAATACATACGCTTTCTTCTCCGGTCCATGATGTCTCAAGAAGATAGTCTTCTATCTGCGATTTCATGGAAAATATAAGCTTGTCGTCGCGTTTGCTGACCGTGGCGTTGAACAGGAGAGGTGTCCCTTTCTCGTCAAGAGAGAAAGACAACGATCCGTCGTAGTTTCCGGGCACGTCTCTGCTGGAAAGCCAACCTATCATATGGTAAGAATCACAAGGCATCCAGCCTTCGCCCACATACATTTCATCGTGAATTGTGCAATGGAACTGGAGTCGTTGTTTCTCCGGACCATAATTGAGTATCCGGAAATCGTCAATCACAACCTTCACGTCTTCTCCGCTGAAAGGAGCCTTTTTTTCAATTACAGAACCTGCGGTTTGTTCTTCACCGAAAATCGACCATCCGATTTCGTCCCACATTTTGCCATAAGTTTTCAAATCTTTGGTTTTCCTTAGATTTTGCACCTTAATATCGTCTTCAATCGAAATCTTCGGACTAAGCCAATCAATCAGATTGTTGGGAATGACGGTTGATTCCGGCTCTGCATTCTTTGCTATAATATGGATATTGCCAGCCCTGAGTTGAACCGATGCCTTCGACGTAGAATAGGTCTTGACAAGATTCTCTCGTTCTTCCGAATATGCAAAAGGATGTGACGATTTCTCCATAAGTAGGGTGGGGTGGTCGGTATCGTTCCAGGTGAACTCCGATGGATGTTCCGAACCAAGTATAGCTTCAGCCCCTTTATCGAGCAACGTGCGTACGTTATCAGGATTCAGATAAGATATATACCGATACAGCATGGCACGGTTGATGGTGAGGTCAACGTCGTCTGATTCCGTGGCAAGAATGCTTTGCACTGCAATGGCAAGAATCATTCTGATAATTGCTTTGTTGTCCTCGCTTGAATCATTGGCGGGGAGTAGATTGATTTGTCCGCAATTCTCTTTAATGAATATCTGAAGTTGCTGTACAAGCGCACCCCTGAAAGGTTCCGATTGCCAATTTGATAGCTCCCAGTTATGTAAGGCCTCAAAGAGTTCGCCCATGCGGGTATTTATAAGTTCCGGACGCAACTTGAGGATTGTCATCATTATCCGGAATTGCTTGGAGGGTTTATAAAGATATCCGGCTTTTTTTAGTCGCCTGAACATCTTGTCGATAAATTCCTCATAGGTCTTGTTTAATATTCTTGTAGCTCCTTGCTCGTATTGATCGAACAATTCGACATAATATGAAAGCCGTGATTGCAACATAGAACGTTGTTCTGCATTGCAATTTCTAAGATAGTCCGATTCTTCTATTATAATCAATGCAAGTCTTCTTGCTATTGTCATCCGGGATACAGTCTTTGCCAATAGCTTGCGGTCATCTCTACATTCTATAAGCCAATCTGTTATGTTTTCAGATGTGGCTTTGAGCAATTCAATAATCCAATCCGGACTCCCTTCATCGTATTTAAGGAGTGTGGTCTGGAACGCCGGTATGGTTTCGATAAGGTTAAGATAGGCTTCGTGATGTCGTGGTATTCCGAGAGAAGAAAGCCATTGGGAAAGGTCTAAAAATTCGAGAGGCAACTTTGTAGATAGGGTGCCGACATATTTTAAGGTTACATTTACCCCTCTTATTTTTACTATTTTACATTTAATTCTGCTTCCGATTGATAGTGATTCCGGAGCATTATAAAGCCTGAAACATAAATCGTGTTCATCTTCGAGTTCGTAAACTTGTACAGAATCGTTCTTTACTGATTTTACTTTAAAGTCATATTCTTTACCTTCGGAATAAAAATCGTTGATAAAGATTGAAATGTCTTGACCCAATGTAAGAGGGTAGAGCGATTTGACATAACATCGTATAAAATCCGGAATAGGTTGGTTCTGTTGGAATTTAAATTTTTGCAGGGAAAACTCTACGCCATCGTCTGTTTGTATCTTGTAGAATTTTCTTGACGAACGGTCTTTCAAAACCTCGAAACGGTATGAATGTCCTTGTTTTAGTTCAGAAGATAACATGGTAAATAAATTAATGAATTAATAATATGTTGTACAAATTTAATAAAAAGAAACGATAAATTTATGATGCGAGAGCCTGCGATAGCAAAATTTTGTTCAAAGTATAGGGGATTCAGTATAAAATTTATTTTCCACACATCCTATTTAACATAATAGTGATTATGGATAATATAGAATATGGGATGAAACTGGCTGACTGTAATCTCTTTTCGCCGATCTTCTGAATACAAAAATAATGCTTCCGAATTAGTCGGAAGCATTATTCTGCAATTTTAGTGACAACAACAAAACGCTTTGTTTATTTCATTTTGTGTAATCAGAGATGCTTTTGCAAAATCTATAGAATGATGTATCGATTATTTTCGTTCCAATTCTTCTTTTAAAAATCTTGCAGTATGGGTGTTGGTATTCGCCACAGTCTCTGGAGTGCCTTGAGCCACAATCAAACCTCCCTCTCGCCCTCCTTCAGGACCAAGGTCAATGATATAATCGGCCGACTTTATCACATCGAGGTTATGTTCGATAATCACTATGGTATTTCCTTTGTCGGCAAGACGGTTGATTACTTTCAAAAGAACCCGTATATCTTCAAAATGGAGTCCTGTTGTAGGCTCGTCGAGAATAAAGAGTGTTTTTCCGGTGTCTTTTTTAGCAAGCTCTGTTGCAAGCTTCACTCGTTGGTTTTCACCTCCGCTCAAAGTGCTTGACGGCTGACCGAGCTTAATGTAGCCCAGACCGATGTCTTGAAGAACTTTGATTTTCTTGAGTATGGCAGGAACGTTCTCAAAAAATTCCACCGCTTGGTTCACGGTCATATCCAGGACATCCGAAATGGATTTCCCTTTAAACCTCACTTCAAGGGTTTCTCGGTTATACCTTTTGCCATGACAGGTTTCGCACGGAACCAAGACGTCGGGTAAAAAGTTCATCTCGATTGTCCTATAGCCGTTGCCTTTGCATGTTTCGCATCTTCCTCCGGCAATGTTGAAAGAAAACCTTCCGGGTTTATATCCTCTTATTTTGGAATCCGGAAGCTCAACAAATAATTTACGAATTTCGGTAAAGACTCCAGTATATGTGGCCGGATTAGAACGTGGTGACCTTCCGAGGGGAGATTGATCTACCGTTACTACTTTATCAATGTTTTCGATGCCCATTACTTCTTTGTACGGTAATGGCTCTTGGAGCGAACGATAGAATTTCTGGCTAAGTAGAGGATGCAGCGTGCCATTGATCAACGATGATTTGCCGCTTCCGCTGACACCGGTCACGCATGTGAACATTCCCAATGGTAATTTCAAATCAACACCTTTTAGATTATGACCCGTAGCACCTTTGATTTCAAGATATTTGCCATTGCCTTTTCTCCTTTCCGAAGGAATTTCAATATTTTTTTCTCCGTTCAGATATGAAGCCGTGAGTGAATGGGTTTTCTTTAGGTCGTCCACTTTCCCTTGAAACATTACTTCTCCGCCGTGGCGTCCTGCCCCGGGGCCTATGTCGATGATATAATCGGCTTCTTCCATTATATCTTTGTCGTGTTCCACTACAATAATAGAATTGCCTGTGTCACGTAATTGTTTCAGGCTGTTGATTAGCCTTACATTGTCTCTTTGGTGCAAACCGATGGAAGGTTCGTCAAGGATGTAAAGCACGTTGACGAGTTTTGAGCCGATTTGTGTGGCAAGACGAATACGCTGACTTTCCCCTCCGCTAAGCGAGGAGCTACTTCTGTTGAGCGAAAGATATTCGAGTCCTACGTCAAGAAGGAAGCTCAAGCGGCTGTTGATTTCCTTCAAGACTTCCCTTGCCACCACTCTCCTTTCAGGTTCGACTTTTTCTTCAAGAGTTTTTGTCCATTCAAATAGTTCGGCAATGTCCATGGATGCGACATCCGCGATGCTTTTGTCATCGATAAAGTAACTCAATGCGATTTTATTGAGTCTGCGTCCTCCGCATTCCGGACATACGCATTTGGAAAAAAATTGTCCGCTCCATTTGTTTGCTGCAGTGCCGGCATCATCGCTTTGTTGCATCTCGATATATTTCACCAGGCCGTCGTAGTTCACGGGATAATGCGAAGTTGACATTGTGGCGTTTCTAAGGTCGAGACGTTGATCTGTGCCGTTGAGGATATCATCAATGGCTTCTTGCGGAAGTTCATTGATAGGAGTTTTCAAATTTTTTCCATAGAGTTGGCAGATTGCCTCGATTTGCCAGAATATAAGTGAATTTTTATATTTACCGAGAGGTGCGATTCCTCCGTCGTATATAGACATTTTTTTGTCGGGAATAACTTTCGCCTCGTCCACGATATTTACGACTCCAAGACCTTTGCATTTATTGCAATAACCTTGAGGTGAATTAAAGGAGAAATTATGCGGTGCAGGTTCCGGATATGATATGCCGTTTTCAGAGTCCATCAGGAGCTGGCTATAGTGGCGCACTTGGTTCGTGTCCATGTCGAGAACCATCATTTGTTTGCCTCCTTGTTTCAACGCTTCGTCAACTGTAGAACGGAGACGTTGCACATCGCTCCCTTTCACTCTTAATCTGTCAACGACAAGTTCAATGGAATGATTCTTGTAACGGTCAAGTTTCATTCCATATACAAGTTCTTTTACCACTCCGTCAATTCTGACATTGAGGTATCCTTTCTTACGCAGATTTTCGAAAAGTTCTTTATAATGTCCTTTCCTGTTTTTCACAAGCGGAGCAAGAATTTGAATTTTCCGGTCGTCATATTTTTCAAGAAGCAGCGATATGATTTTATCTTTTGAATATTTTACCATCGGCTTTCCTGAAATATAGCTGCGGGCTTCTCCGAGACGTGCATATAGCAGTCTGAAAAAATCATAGATTTCGGTAGTGGTGCCGATTGTGCTTCGCGGATTCTTATTGACTGTCTTTTGTTCGATGCTGATTACCGGACTCAGGCCGGTAATTTTATCTACGTCGGGACGTTCGAGAGAGCCTAACATATTGCGCGCGTATGCCGAAAAAGTCTCGATATATCTTCTTTGGCCTTCTGCAAATATAGTGTCGAATGCAAGCGAGGATTTTCCACAGCCGCTTAACCCTGTGACTACACATAAAAAATTGTGGGGAATAGTCACGTCGATGTTTTTTAGATTGTGGACTCTCGCCCCGTAAACTTCCACCGCATCGGTGGCTGAATATATGTTTTCCATAATTAGTTAATTTTCTACTCCTGTTTGGTTATTTCTTCCTTTAAATCGGATGATATTTATATCACCGCTTTTGTTATATTTTTTACCGTCTGAACCTGTGGCTTTGATTACATAAAAATATACTCCGGGCCTTACGGTTTTACCGTTCCTTTTTCCATCCCATCCTTCGTCAGGATTATTGAATTTGAAAAGCTCATGTCCCTGCCGATCGAATATCCTACATTCGAAGTCGAGGAGAGATCGATAACTGACTTTCCAAATATCGTTGATTCCGTCATTATCCGGTGAAAATGCATTAGGTATTTTCAATTCTGATGACCCGATGCTGACGGTGTAGGTTTCACCGTATGATTCACATGAACCGTCGCTGTTGCTTCCAATAAATCTCACATAATAATTACCTTCTTCAGTGAAAGTAAAATCAAGGTCTTGTTCGTTGAATCGATACGTGATATTTTCAAAATTTTCATCTGTTGCAAACTGCCATTCATTATGCATTACAGCATCTGTAGTGTATGCTTTAAAAGATATGTTGGCTGGGGCGGAACCTCCCAATCCATCTGTTTCCGAACCGATTTGGTTCGATGAGGTTTCATTGTCAGATATACTTTCTTGAATGGCATCAGTCATGACATCTACTGATACGGGATAAAAACGATTGCTTTCCAAAGATAATTCTCGATTCCATTCTTTTAAAAATCTATCTCCCGAAAGCTTGAATATTGTGGCGCAATATACGGGCGGGATAAGATATATTTTTTCAGAAAAATATGGTATATTTTTTTTAATTATTATTTCTTTAAAATTATGTGTTTCGTCATCCCATTGCAAAGTGGAATATTCCAGAATAATATCACGCGATAATGTTTCTCTACGTCCGTTGATTGTGTAATAATTTATTGATTCTCCTTTACCGTCAATGTCGATTATAGTGTTTTCGCAATCCTGTTCGTCAGAAGGTATTATCGAGTTTAAAGTAAGTGAATATGAACTATAATCTACGAGCCAGAAATAATACTTTTTATCTCCGTCTTCGATGATATATCCGGCATTGCCTGTCGGGGTGGTTAGCGTAGATTTGTTGCCTTCATACACTACGTTTTCAACCGGAATTGCGAACGCTCCTCCGGTATTGCCGAAAACATACCATTTGGCCGGCGACGATGAAGAAGAGTGATAAGTGACCGACACTCCGTCCATGCCATAAAGCACATATAATTTGTCAAGTCCTGTGTTCTTGTCGGGAGTGATTTCAATGGCTTGTAACGTGCTTCCGTCGAACTGTAGATTCGACGGGAAAAGCGAGACAAACGATGAGAAGCAAATAACGGTGGCAATTGCTTTATGATGCCGTAGGGCAAATTGAAATTCCTTTTTCATATATAATATATGCTGGAGGATTGTTGCACATTAATTCAGATGGCCGCATGTCGTGTGAAGCCATGTTGTCATCTATATATAACGAATTTGGAAAATACCTTATTGCCCTTTTAAAACTGTGGATTTTGCTATCACTTTTTGCCTGGATAGAAAGATTCAAATGTGGAATCGTCGTAATATACGGTTATTTGAACCACTTTTCGAGTTTTTCTTCTTAAATTTTCTATTTCGTTAAAAAAATAAACGCTGCTTAAACAGTTGTTAATTCCCTTTGCATCTGATGTTTGGGTAGGTTTATCCGCTCGGTTAACGCCATTTTCCTTGGCGTTTTTGTAGCCGGACTGTATAGGCGTGGGGAATTCTGTATTCTCGGAAGGATTTTTATGGGTGTTTGTAAAGCCTGGTTCGGCAAATTCTGTGAATTCGCTATCTGATTCCTCCGATATGCCGCTTTTACCATTAGGAGCACTGGAAGTGTACTCCTTGTCAGGATTACTGTCTTTGGCATCCCCTTGCGCATTCCCCGTCCACATCTCTCCTTCATTGAAAAGGAGCCATAATATGGATAGAGAGGGGTATGCTGCATGAATCTGGCCAATAATGATGTCGCTGATTTTTTTGTTGCGTCCTGTTAGGAGCTGAGAGAGGGTTGCACGCGAAATTCCACAGTTTTCCGCGAATACGGAATTAGTGATTCCCAATTCTTGGATAAGGAATTTTAGACGAATTGTGATATTGTCCTCTTGCATGCCTGTTTAAATTATTGAATTATATGTTTGCAAATTTAATAATAATAATTTAGAATATCAAATTAACGGTTTAAAATCTTTAACTGATATTTGTTAATTTGCCAAGGATGTGTTTGTAAATTTATGGTGTGTAACAATCGTAGATTAGTTAATGTAATAATTGAAATTAGAATGTTATATTCTTAGTTATAAGCAGTAATTTAGATGTAGCTATCCTTGAAATATGCTAATATTTAAAGATGATTGGTCAGTTTCCACAAAGTACATTAACTACAATTTTTAATATTGTTGGTAATCATATAGATAGTATATATGTGAATGAATGTTAATGGCATATTATTCTGTTTTGTAACAAGGGGTGTAAAATGTGTATTTGTTGATTTGCAAATCTAACAAATCGATATTATGGTTCTATTCTGTAAAATATAGTCAACATATGTTGATGGATGGTGATAGAATTGTAATATACAAATGAGATATTTTGCATTTGTTATAATAGATAATGCCTCTCCCCTACCCTCTTTATAATAAGGTATATGATAGGTTCTAAATAGAACAATTTGCTGTTTTGTTAGTTTTATGGTACCCGTAGCAATGGAGACAAGTGTAAAACGATTTCGGTATGTTTGCAAAAAATCCGACTGTGTAGTCGATTAATTTGTCTTGTTTGATTCTCGAGGGGGTTAAATTGGATTTAAAATGATATAATTTATTTAACAATAGCTTGTTAAGTGCTTTATGCAAATAGTGAAAATACGATGCAGGAAAAGTATATAAGGAGGAGGTGCTGACATAAATAGTAAATTAGGTTGATTGTATAATAATGTGATGCCTTCGATATTGTTTGATTGCACGATTTTGTTTTGTGTATTCTCTTTAGGAAGTCCTAAGGAGATGATTGATTGATCAAACAATATCGAAGGCATGCCATATGCCCTAATATAATTCTTCTAGTCGAGAAGAAGAGCCATGTTCAAAGAAAGCCGTGGGATACCGAGTGCCTCCATTATAAGACTGTTGCTGTCTTTTTTGCGAAATAAGATTTCACTAAGGTCTCGTTTTGAAAGTATTGTAATGTTTGGATTGTTTGTGAAGGATGTGATGTCTTCTGTCGGGACTTCTGAAAAAATAGTGTTCCCATCTTTGACGTCACATTTTAGTGCTGTTTTTTCGTTTATCACCTCTTTCACGAGAATCGAAAATTTGCAATCGCTCCGGTCATTGGCAAGAAATTTTAGAATCTCGCGATAATCTAAAACTTTCAACATTCCATAGGGACGTGCATGACGGTTGACATCATATACTCTTTCCGCCACACCATATGCTCCTCCCGGCACACCGCTATCGCTTGCCGATGCTTTATAAGCTGGTGACCATAATGCCCTGCGTTCCGTTTCTTCTGGGAAACAAATCACACTCATCGATGAATCCGGATAAAGCTGTTTAATTTTATCAAGAAGTTTGAAATATGAACAATTATCTTTATAAAAAATCTTTGGTATGGTTATTCGTTTTCTATCGTCGAATGTGGAGAATAACACTCCGGTAATTGCCCCATCCGTATTTCTACAAGTTAATATATTACCACCGGAAATATGGTTCTCTTTTATTATGGCCAAGCAATCTTTTTCATCGTGCATGAGTGTAGAATAATTGTTGTCACACCACTCTGATTTTTTGATAAAATCTACAATATTTTCAATGACGTCTTGATTATCTTCCGATAATATTTCTGCATGTAGATTTTCGTAATATTTTGTCTTTATTATTCTAATACGCTCGTCTTCCCTATTGAGTATTGAACGATAGTCTTTATCGAAATTATGTATATCCGTATAACGGTCTTCAACTACATACATAGCATTCTCAAATCCTTTTGAAGAGTAGTATATGCGCAACATATCGGAAGCGGGGATAAGGAATGCGAAAGACAATCCTTTTTCTTGTGCTTTTTCGCATATATTTGATATGAGTTTTCCCATTATTCCTTTATGCCTGTATTCGCTCAGTGTAGCAAGGCCACAAAGATATAATCCTTGGATTCTGTTCTTCCCATTTCCGAAATAATATGGTATTCCCAATAGTGCTGATATCAATTTACCGTTTTCTTCATAATATTCGATATATTCTATGTTGAAATATGTATCAAATACCAAATTGATGTATGCATCGGAATCGTGAAAAGTATTTTTCCACAAATCCATCATTTCCTTTCTAAGTTCAGTCGTTTCCATATGGATTATTATATAGGGTTATAAAATATAAACTATCTAAGTCCTCTCCATTTTCTTTTGCAGAAATACTTACTATAACATGGAGATTTAGATGAATGTTGTATATTCAAAATTTTAACAGATGTTTTGACGGTTAATACGCCTTCTTCAATGTTTCTAAATTGCTTTGAAAGTCGGGTGAAATATAGAAATAATACTGAAGAATGGTGTAAGTTAATTAAACATCAATGCAAAGATAATTATATTTCCGCATTATTCAAATACCTCTTTTATTTTTTTCATCTGGCTCAATCAACTATGGTTTTTATATCAAAAAAAATTAATGTTGTAGTGTAGAAAAATTACGATACGGGTGGTTGTAAGCTCCATTCTTTTACTATCATGGATGCATTTTTAAGGGGATCGTTACGTCTTATTATTCGTTTAGTATGATAAGTGTCAAATTCTGCTTGAAGATTCGATAAGTATAGATTTTTAGACTGGATTCAAATGTTCATCTTATTCCAGTGTTATATTATGCGCCATTGGTGAATTGACGTGAGGGGGGATGGAATATATGATATTATGTCCAATAAAATGGATGACGGATATTATATCCTAATGGTATCTATCATTGCTTGAATATAATGGTTTTGTTGTAGGAAATCTAATCGGAAAATATTAGGGTTCTAAAAAAGAAACTGTAAAAGGATATCCCGTAATTGTGATGATATAGATCGGTTCTGATAAAGATTGGCTTCACTATATTCGGGTGTAGGATATTCTTCCGAACAGTATATTCATTACCGAATCAATTAAGGATTTAAGTAACGTTAGAAATTAAATATAGATTTTGAAGCTTCATGGAATACGCGTGCTTTGAAAATATCTTTGTATGGCAATACTTCACTACTGCTTCATATAAAGCCTGTTGGACTATTATCTGCAAAAGAAATGTTAAAACTGCTACAACATGTCTGGTTGAATTCTAAAGAAGGAATCTGAAATAGTTGACAGGTTGAAAAAAAAATACTATCTTTGTCTTAAAATATTAAAACAACATGATAGCAAGAAATATTTTATCATCAAGTTTGATTTGCCTTTCCACCCTTTCAGCATTCGCGTGGGGCCAGAAAGGACATGATACTACGGTTTTTATTGCGGAAAATCACCTCACTCCTATCACTAAGGCTGTCGTTGAGGAACTTCTTGATGGCAAGTCGATGGTTTATTACGCTAATTGGCTCGACAACGCATCCCACACTCCGGAATATGCGTATTCAAAGACCTGGCATTATAAGAATATCGACCATGGAATAGATTATCATAAGGCTCCTCTCCTTGAATCAGGTGATATTGTACGTGCCATCAATGAGCAGGTGAAGGTTCTCCAAAACGAAAATGCTCCGCGTGAAGAGCGCCAGCTCGCCCTCAAAATGGTGATTCATCTGCTTGGCGATATCCATCAGCCAATGCACATGGGGCACGCTTCTGACCTTGGCGGCAACAGATGGACCGTGAAGTATTTTGGACGGGATAACAATCTCCATTCTGTGTGGGACAGTTCTCTTCCGGAATCAGCCCATAAATGGAGTTATACCGAATGGCAACAACAGATTGACCGTGTTTCGGAGGCTGAAGAAAATGATATTCTCAAGGATGGCAACCCTTCCAAATGGGGGGAAGAGACCTATGAAATTTGCAAGCAGGTCTATGCCAATACTCCTGAAGATACCAAAATCAGTTATGATTATATTGCGGAGTGGACTCCCGTTATAGAACAGCAATTCCTGAAAGGAGGGCTCCGTCTCGCAGATTTGCTCAACTCTATTTACGATCCCTTCTATACTCCCAAAAATACTATTGTAAATAAAAAGTAATTATTGATTTGGCAAATTCTTTATTTTTCGACGGATTATTGCCAAAACTCAACCTTCCCCCTGTCGAGCTTAAGCTCGACAGGGGAAATGGTGTCTTAAAGGTGTTTGACGTGCTTAGGAAAAAGTATGTCACCCTTACGCCGGAGGAATATGTGAGGCAAACATTTATTGCGTGGTTGGTCAATGGTCTTCATTATCCGCAGTCGCTGATGGCGAATGAAATCGGTATCGATTTGAACGGAACTAAAAAAAGGTGTGACACAGTTGTTTTTAATCCTGATGGTTCCCCTTTTATGATAGTGGAATATAAGGCACCGGACGTAGCGGTCACGCAATCCGTCTTCGATCAAATTGTGCGTTATAACATGGTGCTTAGGGCACGCTATCTTACTGTTTCAAATGGTTTGAACCATTATTGTTGTGCCATAGATTATAATAAAAATTCCTATTATTTTATTCCTACGGTGCCCGACTATATCGCGGCAAGGAATAGTTTTACCTGCAATTGATCAAACGATGCAAGAAAATCCAGATTATAATTATTTAAGCCTTCTCAACGAGCAACAACGTGAGGCGGTGGTCTATAAAGACGGTCCTTCACTTGTGATTGCAGGTGCCGGTTCTGGTAAAACAAGAGTGTTGACATATAAAATCGTCGATTTACTTCGCAATGGTTATGAACCTTACAGGATTCTTGCCCTTACATTTACGAATAAAGCAGCAAGAGAGATGAAGGAGAGAATAACTTCCATAGTTGGCGATAAAGTGGCTTCCCGATTGTGGATGGGTACTTTCCACTCCATTTTTTTGCGTATCTTGCGTCGCCATGCCGAAGAAATCGGATTTAAGTCAGGATTTACAATCTATGACACCGCAGATTCGCGTTCTCTTGTGAAAATGATAATCAAGGAGCTTGGTCTTGACGAGAAGATTTATAAACCTGCGGTCATTTCCAATGCCATATCCAATGCAAAGAATGCGATGATTACGCCCGACCAGTATATTCTGGACCGTGACAACTATGAAGCCGACAGAAGGGCGAAACGGCCGATGACCGGAGAAATCTATCGCACTTATTGCAGTCGTTGTAAAGTGGCAAATGCAATGGATTTCGATGACATTCTCGTGCATATGAATCTTTTGCTTCGGGATTATCCCGACATTTGTCGCCATTATCAGGAATTCTTTCGCTATGTTCTTGTCGATGAGTACCAAGACACCAATTTCGCCCAACATTTGATTATTTCGCAACTTGCCGGAAAACAAAACCGGATTTGTGTGGTGGGCGATGACGCTCAGAGCATATATTCTTTCCGAGGAGCCGACATCAACAATATCCTTAATCTTGAAAAGCGTTATCCTGGATTAAGGATTTTTAAACTTGAAAGGAATTATCGCTCCACGCAGAACATAATAGATGCCGCAGGAAGTCTTATTGCGAAAAATACGCGTCAGATGGAGAAAAAGGTATATAGCGAAAATGAAAAGGGAGAGGAATTGAATGTCGTCAAAACGTATAGCGACATGGAGGAGGCTTTTATGGTGGCCAATCTGATAGGACAGTCGAAACTCTCGCATCATGACAGCTATGACGAATATGCAGTGTTGTATCGAACCAATGCACAGTCGAGAGTGCTTGAAGAATCGCTTAGGAAACGCAATATTCCGTATCGGATTTATGGTGGACTTTCGTTCTACCAGAGAAAGGAAGTTAAGGATATGATTGCTTATTTCAGGCTGAGCATCAATCCTGACGACGACGAGGCTCTTAGAAGAGTAATAAATTATCCTGCAAGAGGCATTGGCGAAACCACCATTAAGAAGCTTCAGACGGTTGCTACCGCTGAATCGAAAAGTCTTTGGAGTGTAATTAATTCTTCCGACCTCAAGGCGGCCGGACTGAACTCCGGCACAATCGGGAAGCTTGGTAGGTTTAAAGAATTAATCGGGTTGTTTGTTAGTGATAACGACAATGGAGCCAACGCATACGAATTAGGACAACTCATATATAACCGAACTGGCATCCTGACTCTTTTGGCTCATGATTCCACCCCTGAAAGCATCAGTCGCCAAGAGAACCTATCGGAAATTCTTGCCGGTCTGAAAGATTTTGTAGAGTTGAGAGAACAGACCGGCGAAGGGGAAATGGATATGAGGGCTTTCTTATCGGAGGTGATGCTCGCCACTGACCAGGATTCGACTGAAGATGACGACCAGCCGAAAGTGACCCTCATGACCGTACATGCCGCCAAGGGTCTTGAATTTAAACATGTTTACATTGTCGGTGTGGAAGAAGACCTTTTCCCATCTTCAATGAGTCAGGATTCTTTGGCTCAAGTTGAAGAAGAGCGGCGGTTACTTTATGTGGCGATTACAAGGGCGAAGTCAACTTGTACGCTAACGTATGCCGGGAGCCGTTTCCGCAACGGTCAGACTGTGATGACGAGTCCCTCAAGATTCTTGAGCGATATTGACACACGCTACCTGCATTTGCAACTGTCGAGTAATATGGGCGGAGAGCCGTCTCCTTTCATCAATCCGGTGGCAGCCTACAAATCGCGCTTCCAGACATCGGCGAATCCCGGTCCTTCATACGGTTCAAAATATGGGTCGGTAAGCAAATCGAGAATCGGGGATTCCGGTTATGATAGCCTCAAAAAGGTCTCGCAGTCATCGGTATCGGGAGTGAAACCGCAGCATGATACTTCCGAACTTAAAGAAGGAATGAAAATACGCCATGACCGCTTTGGAAACGGTGTCATTACCAAAATTTCCCAACTCTCGGGCGAGGATATGATTACCGTGGATTTTGGAGTGGTCGGCATTAAAAAACTTTTGCTTAAATTTGCAAAATTCCAAATTCAATAAAATTTAGATAAAATGATACAAACCCCCTATTATATAGTATATGAAGACCGTCTTCGTAGGAATCTTTCATTGATAAAGAAAGTAAGCGAGGACGCGGATGTCAAGATTATTATGGCTTTTAAGGCAAATGCCTTATGGAAAACGTTTCCGCTAATCTCGGAATATGTTGACGCGTCAACTGCCAGTTCGCTCAATGAGATGAAGCTTTCGTTAGATTGCCTTGGAAATGAAGTCCATGCCTATTGCCCCGTCTATACCGATGCCACCTTCCCACAATTTCTTGAAGGAAGTAGTCACATCACGTTTAATTCCCTATCTCAGTTCCAACGTTTCTATCCGTTGGTAAAGACACACAATGATGCTAATCCGGATAAACGTGTGTCGGTTGGTCTGCGGGTCAATCCCCACTGTAGTGTTATAGAAACCGACATTTATAATCCATGTGTACCCGGAAGCCGTTTCGGAGTAAATGCCGATGCGTTGCCCGACATTTTGCCTGAAGGATTTGAGGGTTTCCATTTCCATGCATTGTGTGAGTCTTCAAGCTATGATTTGGAAAAAGTGCTCGATGCGTTGAAGTCGCAGTTTGGGAAATGGCTGCCGCAGTTGAAATGGCTTAATATGGGTGGCGGTCATCTTATGACGAGAAAAGACTATGATACAGACCATCTCGTTTCGTTGCTTCGGTCGCTACATGAGGAATACCCCAATCTCAAGCTTATTATGGAGCCGGGAAGCGCATTTACATGGCAAACGGGCGATCTTGTTACGGAGGTGCTCGACGTAGTTGAGGATTCGGGTATAAAGACCGGTATAATCGATGCGTCGTTTGCATGCCACATGCCTGATTGCTTGGAAATGCCTTATCGTCCGGCTATAGCGGAAGCGGCTGATGACGATGCTGCAGATGCCGAATCCTACAGGCTTGGAGGCAATTCTTGCCTTAGTGGCGATTATGTAGGCTATTGGAAATTTGAAGAGCCCTTGAAAGCCGGGCAAAGACTGACGTTGCTTGACATGAACCATTACACCACTGTCAAAACGAATATGTTTAATGGTATCCAGCATCCTTCGATATGGTTTCAGCCCATCAACGGAGACCCGGTCCTTCTCCGGGAATTTACCTACGAAGATTATAAATCGCGTATGGATTGAAAATATATTGGAGGGGCATCGCTAAGCGATGCCCCTCCAATATATTTTCAGAATGAAATGCGTCCTTTTTTCGCTTGGTCAACCATTTTCTGACCCGGAATGAGATATATCTCAAGCCTACGGTTTTTGTCGCGGTTGTTCATGGAATTATTTGGCCTGAGCGGCATATCGTCACCTAATGCGTATGAGAAAAGATAACGGGTATCCGACCCCGAATTCTCAAACCAGTCGAAAACTGTATTCACTCTGTCAACCGTAATTTGCTCACGATATGGTTCCGAACCGGTGTTGTCGGTATGCATTACAATCATAACCCTATACATGTCGGGATCTTTCAGATATCGTCTTATCGGCGCAAGATAGTCGGAAGCTCCATTCTTAAGTTCCGTCATATTGGGGTCGAAAAGGAGATGGGCTGGAATAGTGACGAGAAGCACCTCTTTATTTCTATACGCCTCTACCGTACAATTCCCTTTCGGGTTATATTTTCCGTTAAGTAGGCGGTTCTTCCCCTCTTTCGTCTGAAATTTTTGGATTAATGCCGAGGTATTGCCGACATCGACCGAGTTGAGCATCTCTATAAAACTGAGATTATCAAGTGACTCAATGCGTTGTGACGCGTTTGTTTCCTGTTTGGGCGTTTCCTTCGCAGCCACATCATGACCTCCCATCAATGCCACGGAGACCATCATGGCTGTGGCAGCGAATATATTATACGAAATCTTCAAGCGACTCTTCATAATCAAGCTCTGCTTTTACAATCTTTTCCACATCTTTGGGATCCATGAGAAGGTCTTTGTCGTTTTTAACCTCTTTCTTTACATATTTAGTAAGGTCTTCCACATCAAGGACCTCTTCATCGGTTTCTCCGATGTTGAGCGAGAGGAACCCTTTTTTCTCATAATAATCCCATATTATATCAATGATACATAGAATCTCATCGTCGTCATATTTTGCGTTGACATCCTCCGTGAGTTCCTGACGAATGAACTTAACGGCATTTTCTTCGTCAAACTTGAATTGCTGGTCGTCCATGGCTATGTTTTTATCAAGTTTTATCTTGCTTTACATTAAGGTCGAGAAGCCCGTCGGGCAGTCGCATCCTTATCGTTTTGTTTTCATCGTCTATCCCATAGATAAATTCTTCCGCAGCAGGAATATACAATTCCTCACCATCGGGTGTGGACGCTATGAACAGAAGGTTGCTCGTGGTGTCATCGATTTCTGTGATTTCACCTATCGGATTGTCCGATTCTTCATCTATAATTTTATAGCCTATGAATTCGTCGCCATCCGTAATGTCTTCTTCGTCCACCTCAAGGAAAGGTGCAAGTTGGGATTTGGAAGCATAAATCGTTTTGTTGACAAACATGCGAGCCTCGTCCTCGCTTTCTATTCCGTCAAGCTTTATCAGAAACGATGTGGTGCCTTTCGGCCGCACACTCGTGGCATAAAAAGGAACGAAGATGCCGTCTATCTCCACAACCAGTGCGTTGCCTTCAATAAAGAATTCGCCATCGATGTCGAGGAGTGCGTTAAGTTCTCCTTTGAGCGCATGCGTTTTCTGGAATTTACCTATTGAGGTTATGTCTTTGGCTTCAATCATTTTTCAGATTAATTAGTCTTCAGTTCTAATGATTTTTGCCCCAAGGAGGTTCAACCGTTCGTCGATTTTTTCATATCCTCGGTCAATTTGGTTGATGTTTTGTATGCGGCTTACACCCTTTGCACCCATCGCAGCAATCAGCATGGCGATTCCCGCTCTGATGTCGGGCGAAACCATGTTGGCAGAATGTAGGGATTTAAATTTGCCGGAGCCTATTACGACCGCTCTGTGCGGGTCGCAGAGGATTATTCTCGCCCCCATGTCAATGAGTTTGTCAACAAAAAACAATCTGCTTTCAAACATCTTTTGATGAATCAGCACGCTTCCTTTCGCCTGGGTAGCTACAACGAGAAAGATGCTGAGCAAGTCGGGCGAAAGCCCTGGCCAAGGGGCATCGGCGAACGTCATAATCGATCCGTCGATAAAGGGGTCGATTTCATAGATTTCCTTTTGGTTCACGCGGATGTCATCTCCTTCAATGCCGAGCGTAATGCCAAGGCGTTCGAATGCGGCAGGCATAATTCCGAGGTCGCGGATTCCCACGTTCTTTAAGAGAATATCCGACCCCGTCATTGCTGCCATTCCAATGAAGCTTCCAACTTCAATCATGTCAGGGAGCATGCGGTGGGTGGCTCCTCCAAGTTTCTCTACACCGTCGATTGTGAGGAGGTTGGAACCCACACCTTCAATTCTTGCCCCCATCTTTATTAGCATGCGGCAGAGTTGCTGTATATAGGGTTCACAGGCTGCGTTGTAAATCACTGTTCTCCCCTTCGCAAGCACCGCGGCCATAATTATGTTGGCGGTGCCTGTGACAGACGCTTCGTCGAGAAGCATGTAGTTCCCTTTCAAGCCGTCGCAGGGCGACAGAATGTGGTAGCATTTCTCTTCCGAAACATATTCAAACCTTGCGCCCAGCTTACAGAGTCCAAGGAAGTGGGTGTCAAGCCTTCTCCTTCCGATTTTGTCGCCGCCCGGTTTCGGAAGTATCGCCTTGCCATATCTGCCGAGAAGCGGACCGATAATCATTACAGAACCTCTCAACGACTGTGCTTTTTTCTTATATTCTTCCGAGTGGACATAGTCGAAATTGACTTCTTCCGCTTTAAAACTTACAGTGTTGTCGTCAATATGTGTGATTGCCACTCCCATGTCCTGCAAGAGTGAAATCAGGTTTCTGACATCGGCGATGTCAGGGATATTGCTTATAACCACCTCTTCGGTTGTAAGAAGCGTGGCGCAAATCACCTCAAGAGCTTCGTTTTTTGCTCCTTGTGGTGTGATGGAACCTTTCAAGGGATGTCCGCCCTCTACTATAAATGAGCTCATCTCTTGTGAATTTTAGTTATTTTTTCTTTTTCTTGTTCTTGGTGTTGACGGGAGCCGAATCGATATATTCATTAAGCTTATAATTGGCGGCATCAATCAGTATTCGTCCCTCCGATATCTCTGCAATGTCGGCAAACACTTTGCTGTCGCCCGCGCTTTCTGGATTATGGAGCACAAGAAGTTTCTTCATCTGGTTGGCGAGAAGAAAAATCAACTGGTCTTTCTCAACGCAGTTTTCCATCTCCGAAACGGTCTTGATCATTGACTGGATGTTTTTTCCATAATGGCGGTATCGGTTGAAAGGTTTGTTGTAGGGCACTTTCTCCTTCGAATGTATCATTTCTTCCGGACCGATTACTTCACATGGGAAATCGATGTCAAGTTTAAAACCCGACATGATGTTGATATGATCCCATATTTTGCGGTGGTTGCCGCCTTCCCCTACGATTGAAGGGAAAAGCGTGGCCATGACTTTAGCGATGGAGTTGGCACATTTTGTGCGCTCCTCCCTGTCTTCAATAGTCACGCAATGGTCAATCATTCTTTGTATGTTTCTTCCATATTCCGGAAGTGCGAGCTGGGGCTCGCTTACGTTGTAGGGAATCATATTTATTTATCGGGTGTTGTTGGGTTTTGCTTCAATACTTTGTTTTTAGGGACTGTTGTCTGATATTCTTTCAAGTAGTTTGGAACGGAATAGGCGATGTCTATGAAGCGTCCCTCTCTGAAATATTTTTCAGACAATGCTATCATGTCGCGGGCGTGCGGCATAAGATTACCGAGCCATTCCGCGTTTTCACCCCCGTAGATTTCCCGGAATTTTTCCGAGCCGTCGCCGAGGATTATCACTCTCCGATAGTCGTGAAGGGATGAAAACGAATCTGACGATAATATTTCGGGTGCCTCTTTCACGATTTCTTCAAGTGCGAAATTATACGCTCCTGCAAATACCTCCATCCTGCGGGCATCGATCATTCCGAGAATTATTTCGTCGCCTTCCCAAAGCATATTGCGGAACATAGCTTTCACTGCAAGAATCTGTAAGGTGGAAAGCCCTATCAGCGGTACGTCGCAACTATATGCAAGCCCCTTTGCCAACGAGAGCCCGATTCGGAGGCCTGTGTAAGACCCGGGACCGAGACTCACCGCCACGGCATCAAGTTTTTCACCTTTCCGTTTCAGTTCTTCCATACATCTTTCCACGAAGCCTGCGAGTTTGACGGCATGGTTCATTCCGTCGGTGTCTTCAAGTTCAAGCTCTATTACACCCTCTTGTGAGAGAGCCACGCTACACGTCTTCGAAGATGTTTCTATATTGATAATGCTTGCCATCGTCTATTTGTTTAATTTATTGTGATAAGCTTCCACGCAGCGTTGCCCGTCTATAGCTGCCGAAACGATACCTCCGGCATATCCTGCGCCTTCACCGGCCGGATAAAGGTCTTCGATCTCGATATGACACAGAGTTGTTGCGTCTCGCGGAATTCTGACAGGGCTCGACGTTCTCGACTCAAGCCCTATCATGGTAGCGTCGTTAGTGAGGAATCCTTTGCATTTTCTGTTGAAAGCAATGAATCCCTGTTTTAACCTCGAAGAAATTTCTTTCGGCAGAAGTGTGTCTAACCTGGCGGAATGGACGCCTGGGGCGTAGGAGGTGCGGGGAAGGTTTTCAGAAAGTTTACCGTCGATAAAATCTTTCATCCTTTGCGCTGGAGCATTGATCGAGGAGCCGGATTCTTCGAAAAAACGACGTTCCAGATACTCCTGAAGACAAAGCATTTCCAAAGGACCGTATTCTGAGAAACCTTCAATATCGCCCGGGTGAAGTTCCACTACCATGCCGGAGTTTGCCCACTGGCTGGCACGTGCCGAAGCCGACATACCATTGACTACCGACTGGCCTTTGTCTGACATGGCGGGCACTATCACACCTCCCGGGCACATGCAGAATGAGTAAACCCCTCTTCCGTCGGCTTGGGTTACAAAACTGTATTCGGCAGCCGGAAGATATCTTCCTCTCCCCTCCCGGTTGTGATATTGCAAACAGTCTATAAGCTTCTGTGGATGCTCCAGACGCACGCCCATTGCCAGCCCTTTTGGGTCGATTCTAACGCCTTCGGCATGAAGGAAACGGTAAACGTCTCTTGCCGAATGTCCGGTGGCAAGCACGACCGCTCCTTTGATTTCATCATCTTCCGATGTCCTGACCCCTATTGCTTTTTTTCCCTCAAGTATGATATCGGTCACTTTGGTTCTGAATCTTACGATTCCGCCGCAATCGGTTATTGTCTTACGTATATTCTTAATTACCTCCGGCAATTTGTCGCTTCCGATGTGGGGATGGGAATCTATAAGGATGTCTTCCGATGCACCGTGTTGATGCAGCAACTGGAGCACTCCATCTACGTTTCCACGTTTCTTGCTTCTTGTAAACAGTTTCCCGTCGCTATACGCGCCGGCTCCGCCTTCGCCGAAACAATAATTTGATTCTGAATCAACTTCCCCGCTGCGGCTGATTTTCGCAAGGTCTATTCTTCTCGAATCGACGTCGCTTCCCCGTTCCAACACAATGGGGCGAATCCCGTATTGTATGGCTTTCAGCGCGGCGAACAGTCCGGCGGGTCCGGCTCCTACAATGACAATACAAGGTGCTTCTTCACCGACTGGTTTGAAAACCATCGGTTGATAAAAAGGTTTGATTTTCTTGTCATCACCGCATGCTATCCTTACTGTAAGATTTACCATGACGTTGCGTTGGCGTGCGTCAATGGAACGCCTCACTATTCTGAGGTCGTTTATCTCCTTCTCCGGAATGCCAGTTTCTAAAGAGACCCGCGCTTTAAGAAGCTCGGCTATGGCACCGGTTTTTGAATCTACCCTTAATGAAACATCGGTTATCATTCTAAAAATGCCGTTTTAAACTGCAAAAATAATAAAAATTCCGTAATTTTGCGAATAATTCCGAAAACATCGTGTCAACGGACGGAATCGATAATCATGATTTATTCAAATTTTAGTATTGAAATAAAATAGTATGGACACAGCATCCAATTTTCATAAGACTGGTTTTTTATTTGATCTTGACGGGGTCTTGATCGATAGCGAAACGGAATATTCTAAAATCTGGGCTCAGGTCAACAGTGAATACCCTACCGGTGTGAAGTCGCTTGAGTCCGTTATCAAGGGTTGTACGCTCGACAAAATTCTCGACGACCATTATCCTGATGGCGAAGTCCGGAAGAAGGTTGTAAAACGGCTTTACGAACTGGAAGGAAAGATGAAATATCGTTATCTCCCCGGTGCCCATGAACTTTTATCTTGTCTTAGGGACCGGAAGATACCCGCAGCTTTGGTCACAAGCAGCAATGATGTGAAGATGGCGCATCTTGACGAAGAATTGCCCGACATAAGAGATTATTTCAATTCCATCGTCACCGCCGATATGATTACAAAGTCCAAACCCGATCCAGAGGGATATCTGCTCGGGGCGTCTTCCATTGGATGCGACATAGAAAGATGTGTGGTGTTTGAAGATTCTTTGCAGGGGGTGAAGGCCGGCCGTAATTCCGGCGCATACGTTATTGGAGTGGCCGGCACGTTGCCGCGAGCGATTCTTGAACCGTATTCAGATATTGTGGTTGAATCTTTAGAGGAGATTGAATTGGAATCTCTTTTGGATATTTTGGAAAACAGGAAAACAAATGTCGAATAATATTCCCCTTGCAGAAAGATTGAGGCCGACATCGCTCGATGACTATATCGGGCAGCGGCATCTGGTCGGTGAAAACGGCATCATCCGCAAGATGATGGAGTCCGGCAGGATTAATTCTTTCATTCTGTGGGGGCCTCCCGGAGTGGGAAAAACCACTCTCGCCAAGATTATTGCAGCAGCCACGGAGTCTTCTTTTTATACGTTGAGTGCCGTCACATCCGGAGTGAAAGACGTGAGGGAGGTGATCGATAAATGTAAGGCCGAGTCAAGGAGCATGTTTGCTAAAGGACGTCCTATCCTTTTCATCGACGAAATACACCGTTTCAGTAAATCGCAACAGGATTCTCTTCTCGGTGCGGTTGAACAGGGTGTGGTCACACTTATCGGGGCCACCACTGAAAATCCTTCGTTCGAGGTGATACGCCCTCTTTTATCGCGTACACAAGTTTATACGTTGAAATCTCTTGACATAGAAGATTTGGAGCAGCTTCTTCAGAATGCAATATCCTCAGACCCCGTTTTGTCTAAGCGCAAGGTGGAGGTTATGGAGAAGACCGCGCTTTTTCGGTTTGCCGGCGGCGATGCGAGAAAACTTCTTAACATACTTGACTTGATCGAGCAATCCACTCCAATGGGTGAAACCGTTGTGATCAATGACGACATAGTAACCGAACGGCTTCAGGAGAACCCGATGGCTTACGACAGGAACGGCGAACTTCATTATGACATAATATCCGCTTTTATAAAGTCGATTCGCGGAAGCGACCCTGACGCGGCGGTTTATTGGCTCGCCCGAATGGTGGAAGGAGGTGAAGATCCTGAGTTTATAGCCAGGCGGCTTGTGATTGTTGCTTCGGAAGACGTTGGGCTGGCCAATCCCAATGCACTTTTGCTTGCCAACGCCACTTTTGATGCCATCCGCAAAATTGGATGGCCGGAAGGACGTATTGTTTTGGCCGAATGCACCGTATATCTCGCAAACTCTCCGAAGAGCAACTCTTCATACATGGCTCTTGGGGCTGCCATGGAAGTCGTGCGTGCCACTGGCAATCTTCCTGTGCCCCTTCATCTCCGGAACGCTCCTACGAAATTGATGAAAGACCTCGGTTATCATGAAGGGTATAAATATGCGCACAACTATAAAGGTAATTATGTAGAGCAGCAGTATCTTCCCGACAACCTTGTGGGAACCCGTTTCTGGAAGCCTTGTGACAACCCTCAGGAGGCGCGGATGTGGC
This sequence comes from uncultured Muribaculaceae bacterium, assembly GCA_910585275.1. Lineage (GTDB taxonomy): Bacteria > Bacteroidota > Bacteroidia > Bacteroidales > Muribaculaceae > Lepagella. Next base: position 19,920 of record CAJUCW010000003.1, on the reverse strand, counting down.
AGCACCTTGAATCTTTGAGAGGTGGCAAAAGTTCAGAGTGACATGAGGGGATACACGGATTGAGGCCGTGTTCCCATTTACATTTGAATCGATAAAAAAGATTTTAAAAGAATTTTGAAAAAATATGGGGTAATAATTTTGATATGAATATCAAATTAGTTAAATTTGCCCCATATAAGAGATGGCGTCTTGGAGATGTGGCCTTTGTGGCACAAAACGACGGGTCTCGTAAACTATAACATTCATAAAGTTATGAAAAAGCACAATTTCTATGCTGGTCCCAGCATTCTGAGTCAGTACACCATCGAGAAGACTGCCGAGGCTGTCCGCGATTTTGCCGACATGGGTCTTTCTATCCTTGAGATTTCCCACCGCAGCAAGCAATTTCAGGCGGTCATGGACGAGGCGGTGGCTCTTTTTAAAGAGCTTCTTGAGATTCCGGAGGGTTATTCCGTGCTATTCCTCGGTGGGGGTGCAAGCCTTCAGTTTGCAATGGTGCCCATGAACATGCTTGCCAAGAAAGCTGCATACCTTGACACGGGTGTTTGGGCGAGCAAGGCTATCAAAGAGGCAAAACTTTTTGGAGATGTCGATGTTGTGGCTTCTTCGAAGGATAAGAATTATACATATATCCCCAAAGATTATACCGTTCCTTCTGACGTTGATTATTTCCATTATACTTCCAACAATACAATCTACGGTACTGAAATCCGCAAGGATCCGGATGTGAAGGTGCCTCTGATTGCTGATATGAGTTCGGATATTTTCACCCGTCCCATCGACGTCGCCAAGTATGACCTTATATATGGAGGCGCGCAGAAGAATCTCGCTCCTTCCGGCGTGACTTTCGTGATTGTTAAAGACGACGCTCTTGGTCATGTTGACCGCGTAATCCCCACTATGCTTGATTATCGCACTCATGTAAAGAAGGGGTCCATGTTCAATACTCCTCCGGTGCTTCCCATCTATTCCGCTCTCCAGACGTTGAAATATTATAAGTCGCTCGGTGGCGTACGTGAAATCGAAAAACTCGATGTAGCTAAAGCAGATTGCCTCTACAGCGCCATCGATTCAAGCAAGATGTTTGTGGCTACGGTGCCCGGACATGAGGATCGTTCCATCATGAATGTCTGCTTTGTGATGAAGCCTGAATATGCCGATCTTGAGAAGGCGTTTATTGACTTCGCTACAGAGCGTGGCATGGTGGGCATAAAGGGCCATCGTGATGTGGGCGGTTTCCGTGCATCCCTCTACAATGCCCTCCCTATGGAGAGCGTGAAGGCTCTCGTGGAGTGTATGAAGGAGTTTGAGGCTAAACATTAATTTGGATTCTGATAGTTATGAAGATACTCGTTTTTACGGAAAAGCCTTTTGCGCCTGCCGCTGTCAAGGCTATTGCCGACGTGGTTAATGCATCAGGCAATGATATGGAGCTTGTAGAACATGGCACCCGTGCCGACCTTCTTGAGGCGGTGAAGAATGCCGATGGTCTTATTGTGCGTAGCGATGTCATTGACAATGAGGTGATGGATGCCGCTCCGAATTTGAAAGTGATTGTAAGGGCAGGTGCGGGTTATGACAACATCGACCTTGCCGCAGCCACCGCTCATAGGATTTGTGTGATGAACACGCCGGGCCAGAATTCCAATGCGGTTGCCGAGCTTGTGTTCGGCATGATTGTGATGATGTGCAGGAATTGTTACAACGGCACGTCCGGATCTGAGTTGAAAGGTAAATCTCTGGGCATATATGCTTTCGGCCAGGTCGGCAGAAATGTGGCGAGGATAGCCAAAGGCTTTGGAATGAAAGTGCAGGCTCTTGATGTATTTGTTTCGGACGAAGTGATGGAAGCGGAAGGAGTGGTGCCTGTCCATGACGTTAATGAACTCTTTTCACAGAATGATTTCGTATCGCTCCACATTCCCGCTACTCCCCAGACTAAAAACTCTATCGGCTACGATTTGGTGATGAGAATGCCGAAGAATGGTGTGCTTGTCAACACTGCCCGTAAGGAAGTGATCGATGAGGAAGGTCTTAAGAAGGCTCTTGAAGAGCGTCCCGACCTCAGATATGTCAGCGATATTAAACCGGCACAGGCGGATGAATATGAGAAGTTGTTCGGAGCCCGTGTTTTCTTCACTCCAAAGAAAATGGGTGCTCAGACGGCGGAGGCTAATTTCAATGCAGGTGTTGCCGCTGCCGAACAGGTGATTGCCTATCTTAAGGATGGTTGGAATAAGTTCCAGGTCAATAAGTGAGGCATGGGCAATTCGCTTCATATATAGGAATTAAGTAATGTTTTGTCGTCCCGGACCGTTGTCTTTTTACGGTCCGGGACTGTTTTTAGTTTTGAAAAGTCAATGTTATGACCGAAAGGTTTTCTGATGTTACATTTCGCAGGGGAATTATAGCCGTCTCCCCTATTGTTGTTTTCCTTCTTGTCTATCTTGTCACGTCGGTTGCAATAGGAGATTTCTATAAGATGCCGCTTAGCGTGGCGTTGCTCATATCGTCTGTATGGGCTGCATTTACGATGAAGGGCGTTTCGCTTTCCGAACGTATCGAGACGTTTTCAAAAGGTGCCGGTTCTTCCAATGTATTGTATATGATATGGATTTTCATCCTTGCCGGTGCTTTTGCAGCCGTAGCTAAGAAGACCGGCGCAGTGGAAGCTACCGTTGACCTTACATTAGGCATTTTGCCTGCGTCGTTGATTGTGCCGGGGCTTTTTGTTGCCACATGTTTTATTTCGATGGCTATCGGCACGTCTGTCGGCACGGTCGTGGCAATCACGCCGCTTGCCGTTGACATGGCGGCGGGTACAGGGGCCCCTGTTCCTTTCTATGTGGCGATTGTCTTGGGAGGGGCGTTTTTCGGCGATAATCTTTCGTTTATTTCCGACACCACGATAGCCGCTACCCGCACACAGGGATGCGACATGCGTCACAAATTCATTGCCAATTTGCAGATTGTGCTACCTGCCGCACTTATTGCTTTGGCACTCTATTGCATTTTTGCTCCTGAGATTGGCCATGTTGAAATTGGGGGAGACGCTCCGGGATGGCTCGTTATTCCCTATCTTGTAGTCATAGTTTTGGCATTGTTCGGGATTAACGTAACGGTAGTACTTCTTGTAGGTATTGTTTCAGCTATAGTTGCCGGATTGATACTTGGCAATTCGTTGATGGATATATTCTCTATGGCTGGTGAAGGCATAGAGTCTGTAGGCGGATTGATTGTAATAACTCTTCTTGCTGCCGGTATGCTGGGAATGATTAAATCTACCGGAGGCATCGGCTTTATTTTGAAAATGGTGAGCCGCAATATAGGCACTTCCAGAGGTGCCCAGTTGAGCATAGTCTTGCTTGTAGGTATTGTTAACTTATGCACGGCCAACAATACGGTTGCCATCATCACGGTCGGTTCCCTTGCTAAAAAGATTGCGTCTGAGTATAAAATTGCGCCGAGAAAGGCAGCTTCCTTGCTCGACACAGGCTCGTGTATAGTCCAGGCATTGATTCCTTACGGGGCTCAGACATTGATGGCTGCTTCCCTTGCCGGCATTTCTCCTGTGGCGCCATGGCAATATCTTTTTTATCCACAGATATTAATTGTTTGTCTGGCTGTTTCGATATTGGTGGTTAGAAAAAATAAAAGAAGTTCCATCGCCTGACGGAACTTCTTTTATTTAGAATAAAATCATCTATAATTTTACTTCTTTGGTTGGATAGTTACGGTAAGAGTCTGTGTGCCGATTGTTGATCCGGCCGGAAGCTTATCGGCGTTTTCCACAACTACCAAAGGATAATTGCAGACCCCGCTTGCGATGCTTTTATCCACCTGAAGGATTGTCGAGGTGACATTAAGTGTATAGGTGGCCGGTGAAAGGTTCTCGGTTTCGATTTCACAAACGAAAGGATTCTCGATTGTGCCGAAGATTGGAATACCGTTAAGGAAATACCTTACGCCTGTTACAGTTGCACTCTTATCGGTCAACGATTTAACGGCAACGTTGTCGATTTTTACGGTGTCGCCCTTTATGGCATAGAACGTGTTGTTCTCCAAAGCCACATTGCTTAAGGTGATTGAGAAATCAACCTCAGGAAGATCGTCGTCATCGCTGCAGGATGCAAAGAATGCAAGCGGTAATAAAAACAGAAGATAAAACAGTTTTTTCATAATTTTGAATAGTTTAGATTTAATTTTATTTTTACATTAATAACGTTTATCTCCCCTTTTGGTTGACTCTACTCGCACATCATTTTTTGACTGTATTGTGAATAGGTCCGTTATTCCATTAAAAGCTGTTCATTTCGAGGTCGGTAATGCTGCGTGATATGACGTAGGCGTACATGGTTACAAGGATGTGTACTGCCTCACGCAATTCTGCATCTGGAATTTCCGGAGCACTGTGCGCCTCTTCGTTTCTCCAGCTGCGGACCTTATCCAGATAGTCGCGGAATCGGTAATAACGTGAATCAGTTGTATGCTTCAGTCGCTTTAATGATTCATGTCCAAAGATGCAATCCGCAAATGTAGTGTTATCGGCAGCGCCTTCACGTGTAGTCAGTTCACGGCTGTTGATGAGATAGTAAAGCTTCTTCAGGAACGGCTCGAATTTACCTACAAGAGTGTTGAAATTCACACGACGTTCCAGTTCGCTCAACCGGTCATTGCAAAGCAGCTGATTGAAAGAATGGATAAGAAGGTCATTAGCTCCGTTCAATCCAGGTTTAGCTGCCCTCTTCTGAATCACATTGATAAGATACTCCGCCACTTCATCAAGGCGGCGCGAAGTCTGAGCCAGTTCAATAAACTCTTCACGGATTTCAGCCACAATCTTCTCGGCGAGACGATGCAGGTCAAGATCGATACTACTTTGCTGATTGTTGCGCAATGCCATGTCGAGAATCCCCCGGATATACTCACGGGCAAACGGTGTATCGTTGATAAACTCTTCGTAAAGATCTATACCTTTGCCGCTCATATCCAACACAAGGTCTTGAGCGCGTTCCGAGAACAGTTCGCGCAACACACCGTATGAATTACCGCTTCGGACAGCCTCGTTGATTTTCTCATCGGTAAGCATCAGATGGTTCAGCGGACGGAGTACGATGTCATGGTCATCCAAGAAACCCTTATACGGCTCGTTCACAATGTCTAAGATTTCACGAAGCGAACGTTTCTCATCTTCTGCCGGTGCCTTTACGTCTCCGATGCGTGATGATTTCAGCTCGGCATCCTCTTCTTCAAGAGCGATTGTGCCTTCCATTATCATCTGGAGCCGCAGTTTGTTGAGATCGACACGGTCAAGAATCTCCATAGGCAGCGTCTCACGTGTGTATTGAAGGCGAGGGTATAGTGCGCGGAGGAAAATGTATTCACGTTCCAGATCCGGATCGCAATATGTCAGCAACTGCGCCATGAAGCCGTAGCTGCGGATATAGCGGTTCACGAGTTTTCGGTATTTGTCCTTGTCATCGCTGCTCAATGGTGTCTCGCGCTCCTTTACAATGGTGTTGCAAAGTGATACAGCCGAAGCCACATCCTGTCGTGTCATATAATCTACCACCCGGTCTCGTTCGGAGTCGTTGTATAGTTTGAACGCCTTGATGTCGTCAAGAAGTGTGTATAGTCGCTGGGTATCTACCTCACCGGTCAGGATTGTTGTCTGATAATATTTCTGGAACGCCTTCTGCACAGCATCGGCATCATTGCGGAAGTCAATCACCATTGTGTCCTCTTTTTTTACGCCGCCCTTATCATAGCAGCGGTTAAGACGCGAAAGTGTCTGGATACATTGGATTCCACCAAGCATCTTGTCCACAAACATTGTGTGGAGCAACGGTTGGTCGAAACCGGTCTGAAACTTATCGGCTACAATCAGAATACGATACTCGGGAGTGTCGAATGTCTCGCGTATCTTGTCATCCTTGATACCCCAGCCGTTCATCTTGTCCTCGGTGTATTTCGAGCCGTCGGGCAGTTCCACTTCACCGGAGAAAGCGACAAGAGTCTTGAACTCGCTTCCGTATTCTTCAGCAAGCAGATTGTCGAATATCTTCTTATATCGCACCGCCGATGCACGACTGTCGCTGACAAACATCGCCTTAGCCTTACCGCCGATTTTATTGCGGGTATGCTGCATGAAGTAGCTAAGCGCAAGCCTTGCTTTCAGCGTCATGTTCTCCGGTTCCGAGTTCAGTTTACGAAGAATCAATGCCACCGACTTCTTCTCACCATAGAGTTCCTCAGATTCTTTGACAACACCTTCCGTAGTCATCGCCATTGTGGGGTGAGCAGTATTCTTCTCGATGTATTCAAACATCGTTTTGTAGGTGGTATAGTTGCGGAGCACATCGAGGATGAATTTCTCGTCGATTGCCTGCTTCATTGTATAGTAGTCATGCGCCATATATCCCTCCGGTGTTTTCTTTCCGAAGAGGGCGTATGTCTTGTCTTTCGGTGTGGCGGTGAAAGCGAAATAACTTATGTGGCTCATCTGCTGACGCTGGGTCTGCATGTATGCCATAAGAGCATCCATCTGGTCTTCATAACCCTCGGTATCAGCCTGAGCCATTGCCTGCTGAATATCTGCTTCTGTTGAAAGGGCTGCAACTATATCTTTGGCACTCTCATTACCGATTGCGGTATGCGCCTCGTCGATGATTACGGCATAGTTGCGGTGCTTCTCGCGTTTCAGTTCGCTGAGCGCATAACTGAATTTCTGGACTGTACTTACGATAATGCGTCCGCCCTCATTTATAGCCTTGGCGAGTTTCTTGCTTCCCCGACGTATATCCTTCACCACACCGGCCTCTGTTGCAAAAGCGTTGACATCGTCTGCCATGTTCGCATTGAGCACAATGCGGTCAGTCACCATGATAATGGAGTCGAATACTGGGGTCTGATCGGGATTGACAAGGTTCACCAACTGGTGTGCAAGCCAAGCCATTGACTTGGTTTTGCCACTTCCTGCCGAGTGTTCGATAAGGTAGTTATGACCGGGACCATCTTCGCCGACCCATTTGATGAGGTTGCGTACCACGCGCAACTGATGATAGCGGGGGAAATAGGTAATGCTCTTGCCGTCATTCTGCACGTTCTTGATAAAATGGTCCAAAATGTTGAGTAGTGAATCAGCCTGCCATATATCGCGCCAAAGATAGCTTGTGGCATAATCGCCCGGCATCTGAGGATTGACTGAATCCACATTGAAAGGCAGGAATGCGGTGTCCTCACCGTTGAGGAAAGTGGTCATGAAGGCATAGTTGTTGTCAATGACGAAATGCACCAATGCCGTGCGGAGCATCGGATTCTTCGGGTCACGGTCGTGGCAGTATTGCCAGATGCCGTTGGTATAGTTCTGCCCGGTGCCTTCGTTTTTCAGTTCGGCGGTGATTATCGGAAAACCGTTTAGAAGAATGCAAAGGTCGAGTTCATTCCTTTTGTCAGCCTTGTCAAGCGAATATCGCATCTGACGCACTACAGCAAAACGGTTTGCAAGATAAAGTTCATGCAGAGCGGAGTCTTTTCCGGCGAGTGTCGGTTTGGTCTGCATCAACTTGATGGGAATACCCTGTATCTTCAATCCTTTGCGCAGAATATCGACAAGCGAATGGCCGTTATCGAGTTTCGAGTTGTAATCTTTGATTACAGCGTCGAGTGCGGCATCATCACTTTTGAAGCGCTTTATCATCTTTGCCCATACATCAGTCTGGGAGCGCAGGAACTGATATAACATATCAGTATCTACACGACGCTTTATGTCGAAATCTTTGGGATCCCGCTTGATATAAAGAGGTGAGGCTAAAAGGGCTGCCTCGATATGTTCTTCAAATTTAGTTTCGTTGTCGATATTCATGCGATAATGATTTTGGAGAGATTAAATTACTTTTCGTTTGCCGGTCACGACTTCCGAGATGATTGACTGACGCAGTTCCGTCAATGTCTCACGCTTCTTGGTGAGTTTTGCCTTCAATCCGTCAATCTCTGCGCATTTTTTGTCGAGATAGTCAGCGATTGCCTGCTGCTCAGGAAGCGGTGGAAGACAGATAAAAAATCGTTTCAAATCGCCCATATATACTCCACTCTGAGCACTTGTTTTCGCATAAGTATCAAACTGAGCTTTTGCGGAAACACTTCTTAAATAGTATAGAATAAATGAATTTGAATAATGAGAATTGATTCTTAAGAATGTTACACTCCGTTGAAAAGCTAAATGGTAATCAAAGGGATAAATACATCCTCTCCCAATAGTGGCTACACAACACAATGCAATATCTCCTTTTTTAGGATATCCATTGGATATGATTTCATTGTAGTCTAAAGTTGATATGCAACTTTCATTCTCTGATATATGGATTCCGTCTTCAAAAACATTTTTGGCACTTAGTAAAGGATATCCATCATCAACTCTTTGTAGTGTAGCATGTGTACCATCCTGAATCCCATCCAATATTCTGTTGAGCTTACATACTTTCCAATGACTCGGAATATTACCGATCCAGTCGATACCGGAGGGGCGCAGGTGAGCATCGGGATTGAGGCCACGGGTGACGACACGAGAAATCTCACTCTGTTTCAGTTCTTCAATCAGTTCAATCTCGCGGTCAACTTTAGCAATCGCCGCATCAATCTCTTCGCACTTTTCATCCAGCCATGCCGCTATCGCTTCCTGCTCAACAAGAGGAGGCATCCCTATAATTAGATTTTTAACCTTGGTGGAAGTTATAAGAGGCTGAGCATTAGACTCATTTAGCTTATTAAGGTTCGCCGCTAACAGTAAATAATAAAGGAATTTAAAATTCTTTTTAGGAATGCATATCAATGAATTATCAGTAGCCCATGCCTGTTGTATTATTGGTGTCACACAACCACAACGGGCTCCCACACGACCAATTATAATAGTGTTTCCTGAAACATTACTTTTCGCCGCGTAACCAATCTGTTCACCACCACCAAATACAGGTATTGTATTATCATCAGAAATTTCATCTTTAGAGATATAATCACCTGAATCAATATAAATATGGTATTTCAGTTTACTCACACTCCAGTGGCTCGGAATATCTCCAATCCAGTCGATGCCGGAAGTCCTGTATGAATCGTATTGCTGTTTCATCGTGATTCCTCCCATTCCTTTTTTACTTTCTCAACCTCAGCAATCAGTTGTTGCTCGGTAGGAAGATAGAGTTGATATTTCGATGCCACAATAGTGTTATTGTCAGCCGGCAGTGTCATCTTTACGAGTGTGTCGTTCTTTGCCGTACAGAGCAGTATACCGATGGTTGGATTCTCTTCGGGTAGCTTTTCTGTGCGGTCATAGTAATTGACATACATCTGCAACTGACCTAAATCCTGATGTGTAACCTCACCTGTCTTCAACTCGAAAATGACAAATCGACGGGCAAGGCGATTGTAAAAAACCAAGTCGATGAAGAATTCATCATCTTCAAGCAAGATACGTTTCTGGCGAGCCACGAAAGTGAATCCGTTGCCAAGTTCAAGTATAAATTCCTGAAGGTGATTTATCAGTTCGGTCTCAAGGTCGCTTTCATAATAATGTACCTTCTTTTCCAGTCCTAAAAATTCCAGCACCATAGGGTCTTTTACAATCTCTTGCGGCTTTTCAGGCATTCTTTCCTTGCGAGCCATAGCCATAACCGCCTCTTTATCGTTGCTCAGAAGCATACGCTCATATAGCATGGAATTGATCTGACGTTGCATCTGCCTTGCTGTCCAACAATTGTGGGCTGCCTCCAACTCATAATATTCCCGTTTGTCTTTATCGGCTATGCCTATGAGCAACTTATATTGACTCCAGTTGAATTGCGTCCGCAGTGTAGACGCAATTGGAAATTCAATATAAAATTGTCTCGCGCGTTCTAACTGTCTTTGCCCGAATCCACTTCCATATTCGGGTTCAATCTCTTTAGCAAGATTCTTTATAAGACCTTTGCCATATTCGGCGCGAGCCTGACCGCCCTGTTCTTTCTCTACTATACGTCGACCTATCTGCCAGTACATTTGTACACGGCAGAAATCAACAGATCGCACGGCATTTGCTCGGGAAGATTCAATAATCGAACGTATTTCACTGATTAATTCTTTCATCGGGCTTCGGAGATTAGGGATTGGAGTGCAGATGTTGTATCGGCTTCAAGGGCCATGAGGTCGGCAAGTATCTCGCTACTGTCGCGCAAGGGCGTGTAACGGTAGAAAAGTCGAGTCAGCGGGAACTCACAGCCTACTTTGTCTTTGCTCGGGTCGCGCCATGCGTCAGGTACGAACGGCAACACTTCGCGGGCGATATATTCGTCGATATCCTCCTTCATGGGGATTGTCTCAGTGTCGGTGAGTGCCGGGTCTATAACTACGCCACTTTCCGGTTTGCCGGGAGTAGCGAACACTGCCGGAGCTTCGGGGTCGGTTGAGCCCAGGGTGCGGACGAGTTTCACAAATCCTTGCGTCAGTTTCTTTCCGAAGTGCTCGCGCATTATTGCAAACATCTCCTCATCGGTTATCTTCCCTTCGGGGAAAGCAATCGCTGCAATATGTTCGAGAGTTTCCTTATCAGCTTTCTTTACCTTCTCGCCCTTAGCTGCCTCAGTTGCTTTCTTAGCAATGTCGGTATAGACGAGTCTTAGCGGGCGATAAATAGTCACTGTGGTGTAGAGGAAATCCTCGGCATCCATCAGTCGTGCAACCTTTATATCGTCATTGTCGGGGAGAGTGACGTCTGTAAAGTCGCCATATATATCTACAATTTCTTGAATGGCTTCGTCAGGTATCTCATACCGTTTCTTTCCGAGGCTTCGCTGTAGAAGTTTTGCATATCGGGGATGTGTGGCATCCACCATCAGGACCTTTCCTTTGCGTTCTGCAGGTTTGTTATTGTCGAGAATCCAAAGATAGGTTGAAATATCTGTACCATAGAAAAGGTTCTTTGGCAAGGCTATGATGGCGTCGAGTAGGTCTCTATCCATAAGCATCTTGCGGATCTCACTCCATCCGCTGCCAGCGGCACCGTTGAAGAGCGGCGAACCGTTGAGCACGATGCCGATGCGGGAACCGGTTGGATCCATCTTGCTGATCATGTGGAGCAGGAACAGCAATGAGCCGTCGGATGTCGATGGCAGTCCTACAGAAAAACGTCCGTCACTTTTGGCTGCATCCTCTTTGACTTTACCTTCAATCTTCTTCCAGTCCACGCCGAAAGGTGGATTGGCAAGCATATAGCCGAAATGCTCTCCGGGGAACTGGTCATTGGCGAGAGTGTCGCCGAGAGCAATGTTACGGTCTTTGTCGAGGTCTCCCTTTATAAGCAGGTCGGATTTGCAGATTGCATAGGTCTTTTCATTAAGCTCCTGACCGAATAGATATACCTTCATGTCGGTACGGTCGGTCATTGACTGGAGATAACGTTTACCTTCGGTCAGCATACCGCCGGTACCGCAGCATGGGTCATAAATCTGAAAATGTTTGCCGAGAGTGTTCACCTCTGCCTCGCGTCCGTGCATCACGAGCGAGACCAACAGCCTTACGACTTCACGTGGAGTATAGAACTGACCGGCCTTAGTGTTGGTGGTTTCCTTAGACTTGCGGATGATAATCTCGAAGATGGTGCCCATCATGGCGTTATCGACACGGTCGGGATGCAGGTCGGCATTATTAACGAAACTTTCAGTGACTTGAAACAGCAAGTCATTGCGATCAAGACGCGAATAAATGCGGCTTATATCGCCATTCTCGCCATCCTCCTGAGTGAACGCCAACAGAATGTTGCGCACATTCTGTGTGAAACCGTCAAGATATGTCTTGAAATTGTCGGCAAGCATCTTAGGCTGAGCCAACAGTTTATTGAGCGAAAGCCCGGAGGTATTGAAGAATGTCAGACCGTTACGGCGCATAAGAGCCATGAGCATGACATCTTTTTTCTCGTCAGGAAATTCCTTGTATTGTTGATACAGTTCATCGTACCGGTCCTGCAATACGCAGTCCAGACGCCGCAGAAGGGTAAACGGAAGAATTACGTTCTCCACTTCGGTATCGTCATAAACACCGCGGATAATTTCCTTGATGTTCCAAATCATTCCTGCAAGTTCCTGTTCAGTCATATCTTGAAAGGGGTTTTAGTCGTTTATAATGCAAAATTACTAAAAATAATGCGTTGTATGGAATAACTTCGTCTGCCAACGATTAGTAAAACATGGTTAGTTTATATGTCCGAATTCTTAATGGTTGGCGTAATTAAGCGAGTAAATGAAAAATCAGCATTATGATTTTTACTATCTATTTAGGATTAAATTATTTATAATCCATTCATAGTTCTTCTTTATCATTTTACCTTGTTTTGATTCTCCGTCTCTTAGAATCTTGGGTCCGGAGGCTCTGTTTAAGTCCAACCAGAATAGTCCATTTTCAGGTGCAAGTATTTGAATATTTTTTGTACTACATGCTTGAACAGCAAAGGTTTTTAGAGGGGATTTTAAAATTACAGGACAATAGTTTTCCATACTGCGGACTTTAAGTATTGTAGAAAGAGTGGATTTAAATTGCTTTTCTGTTAAATTGGGATAATCATTTATAATAATAAATCTTTTTCGGGAATAATTGTGTAATATATTTAAATAGAAAAACGGTACAATTTTTTCAGGGCAATAGATATCTTCGCCATTTACAAGTATAATAATAATGGTGGTATTATTAGGTCCATGTTTAATATAGACATTGTCATGTATTTGAGTTGTATCTTTTAATAATTCCAAAGGATTATCAGCCACAAAACAGATATCTTTATATTTTACACCAGTAGGTTTTTGATTAAAACTAATGTCATTGTTACAATCTTGAGAATGTATAGTATTCTGAACTGTATAGGAATATATTCCTCCTCTGTTATTGGAATCCATTGTTGTTTCTCCATTCAAACATTTGGGCATTAAGCGTGTCCCTTGTGGTGAGAAACCTAATACAAAATTCTTTTGAAGATTATCGCATCCCATGGTTACGAAAGAGTAACAATTATTTTCAATCGCTTTCGCTTGAATATAGCGATGCCATTTTTCTCTTACAACATCCCCGCCGGTTGAGTTTATAATGAGATCTATACCCTTAATCCCATATACTCTACTGAAAATAGCATCTGTACAATCATAGCAAATTGACATGCCAATTCTAAATCCATTTAATCTAATAATGGGATAGTTGTCTTTAATTTGGTTCTCAAAATTTTCAAATTCCAAGATACTTCTGTTTGTTTGAGTATGCTTGATATGTAGTGCAAATTCTGTATCTCCGTTTTTTGCATACGCGTTAGCATAGACACTAAACACTATTCCATTGGGATCCTCGAAATTAGTAATTAGGGGTTTCCCGAATTCTTTACTAAGAGCAAACGCATCCTTTTTTATTATTCGTCTCCCTTCGGAAGATTCTAACCCAAATCGTGGATAAACATATTCTTTTGAAAATGGTGTCCAACAAAACTCTGGAAAAACAAGAATATCTAAATCTGATTTTTTAACGATATGTACAGCTTCTTTAAAATACCGGTTGTTTTTTACACAATCAGATTGCAGATATAATCCGACCTTAAAAATATTGTTGGCTTTATAAGAGGTTGTTTTTGGGGGATTTAGTGTTGGTTTATCATTTATTCCTATTGTACCGGAATAAAATACAGTAAAGCCTCTTTTTTCAAAGAATGTCTGAGTTTCTTTACCACCCGAAAAATCATCTTTGGAAACTTCTTTCCCAAATGCCTCTTTATAAGCCATACCTCTAATATGTTTAGCAGGCAGCTTTTTTTTACCGTATATAAGAAATGTAGAAATGGCTTCGGGATGTTTAGGACTTTCTTTTATAAATCTATTAATGGCTGCAAGAATATGTTCTCGAGTCACTGATCCCCAATTTATTTTGGACATAAAAGATTAAGTTTTTAATAATGTATTTGTAGTTTATATTATAAAAACAGAGATATAGCTTAATAATTCTTTTATGATATTGAATCAAACAAAACTGAGCTATATCTCTGTATATGTATATAAACTTTTAATTATGCAACATCGGAGGTGAATTCTTAGTCGAGTTTATGGATTACGAGGCCGGAGCGGAGTTTGGGTTCGAACCAGGTGGTCTTCGGAGGCATGATGTTGCCGCTGTCGGCAATGTCGATGAGCTGGTTCATGGTTACGGGATAAAGGGCGAGCGCCATCTTCATTTCTCCGCTGTCAACTCGCTTTTGGAGTTCTCCAAGCCCACGGATTCCTCCCACAAAATCTATGCGCTTGTCGCTTCGCAGGTCGGTGATGCCGAGGATATCGCGAAGGATGAGGTTTGACGAAACAGTCACGTCGAGAACCCCTATAGGGTCATTGTCGTCGTATGTCCCGGGGTTGGCAGTCAACGAATACCATTTCCTGTCAAGATAGAGGGCGAAATTGTGCAGTGCGTTCGGTGTATATATTTCCGTCCCTTTTTCTTCAACTTCAAAGTTCTCTCTTATCTTGTCAAGGAATTCTTCCGTCGTAAGACCGTTGAGGTCTTTTACAACGCGATTATAGTCGATGATGCGCAGATGCGAAGCCGGGAATGCCACCGCCATGAAATAGTTATATTCTTCGTCGCCTTTATGGTCTGGATTCTGTTTTGCTTTTTCTGCCCCGACCAAGGCTGCGGCAGCAGAACGGTGATGACCGTCGGCTATATAAAGATTGGGAATCTTTTCAAATTCTTCGGTAATCTTAGCTATGGTTGCATCGTCGTCAATGGTCCAGAGGGTATGCCCGAATCCGTCAGGTGCCACGAAATCATACTCCGGTTCACCGGCAGTGACAGTTTTTATAATAACTTCAAGAGCTTCATTGTCGGGGAATGCGAAAAACACAGGTTCGATATTTGCGTTGTTGACGCGCACGTGTTTCATGCGGTCTTCCTCTTTGTCGCGACGTGTCAGCTCATGTTTTTTTATGCGCCCTTCAGTGTAGTCGTTTACCCAAGCACCCACTACGAAACCATATTGGGTGCGTCCGTCCATAGTTTGGGCATAGATGTAATATATATCTTTATCATCTTGCACAAGCCATCCTTTTTCCTGGAATTTCTTGAAATTTTCAACGGCTTTATCATATACTTTAGGGTCATGTTCGTCAGTTCCCGGTTCGAAATCGATTTCCGGTTTGATGATATGATAAAGCGATTTCTCGTTTCCGGCAGCCTCTGCACGGGCTTCCTCACTGTTCAAGACGTCGTAGGGTCTTGAAACCACTTCTTCCACAAGCGTCTTTGGAGGACGCACGCCTTTGAACGGTTTGATTCTTGCCATGGTCTTTTAGATTAGAAAAGTTAATACTATAATAATAAGACTCATTCAAATTGTTTGTTATCCCCCGCCACGTCTGCTTTAATGTGTTCTGCATTTTTAATGCGGCAATTATCGCAAATGCCATATACGCAGGTCGAGACGTAGGCGGGTGTGAAATCCGGAAAGGTCATGCCGGAAAGCCGGCTGTCGATTTCTTCAAGATTGATTTCCTTAATTTCCCCGCATTGGGTGCATACGAGATGACTGTGGGTCAGTTCAGCATGCTCATATCTGGCTTGATGGGTATCGAATAGTAGCTTCCGAAGCACACCGCTTGCACAGAGCAATTCCAATGTGCTGTAGATTGTGGCTTTGCTCACATGATACCCTCTTTTTTCCAGACTATTGTAAAGGTTGTCCACATCAAAATGGCCTTTAGTTTCAAGCACACACCGGAGAATTTCGAAACGTTCAGGAGTTTTCCGCAATCGTTTCGAGTTCAGAAATTTTGTGAATTTTTCAAATTCGGTCGATGTGTTTGTCTGTGTAGTCATTTTGTGTTAGAAATCGGATAATTCCGTCTTTCATTGCAAAGATAAATAGAGACGGCGAATAATCCAAATTTAATTTGTGAAATGCAAGCTATAGGCATAGAAATATAAAGTAAAATAGTTGTCTCCTACGGTAAGATGCATATAGTATAGGTCGATGTCGAACATATTTCTATGAAACTTGTTATTAAAATGTAAAATAATTTAAACTATTGATAAGCTATGAAAAAGTATAGATGTGAAGTTTGCGATTGGATCTACGATCCCGAAATCGGCGACCCGGACAATGGCATCGCCCCCGGCACCGCTTTTGAAGACATCCCAGATTCCTGGGTTTGCCCGGTCTGTGGAGTCGGCAAAGAAGATTTCGTTGAGGAACCAGACTGATTACGAGTCAGTTGGATGATGCAAAGTCTGGTTAAAGACATGGTGTACCATGACTTTAACCAGACTTTTTTTAACCGTTTTATCAACCTATTCCCAATAAACAACTATGCGACAGATTATTTCACACTTCACAGATGACGACTTATATAAATTTACAATGTGTTGTGCCGTTATTGAGAACTTTCCGCGCACACAAGTGAAATATCGTTTTATCGACCGCAATGATGTAGCATACCCCGATGGATTTGCCGATTTGCTTGAGCAACAGGTGGCAATGCTTGAAAATTTGGTTATTACGGAAGAGGAAATCGGTTTTATGAAGAAGAAGTGTTCATATATACCAGTGTGGTTTTACAGCTACCTGAAGGGATTTCGCTATAAAAAGGAATGGGTAAAAATCCGGCAGGATAAGGACGGCCGACTTGAAATAGAATTTGAAGGATACTGGAGCGACACAATACTTCTTGAAGTGAAGATTCTTGCAATTGTCTCCGAGCTATATTACATGACTACGGGACAAGCCGAAAGATTGGATTATGAGTCTTATTTTGAAGAATCATACGACAAGGCTTCCCGTCTTATAGAAGCCGGATGTATGTTCAGCGATTTCGGCACACGGCGCAGGGCTTCGTTCGAAGCGCAAGACACCGTTGTCAGAGCTATGAAATTTTGCAATGGACGAGTGCATGGCAGCGGAAGGTTCGTTGGCACGAGCAATGTATATCTTGCCATGAAATATGACCTGACCCCTATAGGTACGATGGCACATGAATTGATTTGTGCCATAGCCGGGATGTACGGGCCGCTTATGGCAAATCATCTTGCCATGGAGACATGGTCAAAAACTTATAGAGGAGCATTGGGAACATTTTTATATGACACATACGGATGGCGTATATTCAGTTTGAATTTTTCAGAAGACTTTGCCAATATGTTCAAAGGCTTACGTGTGGATAGCGGCGACAATTTTGAAGAACTTGACAAAATTCTTGTTAAATACCGCTCGCTAAATATCGACCCTGCCACAAAACAGATTGTGTTCAGCAACGGCCTTGATGTCGATAAGGCAATCGCCATTAACCAATATGCCGCAGGGAAATGCATACCTTCTTTCGGAATAGGCACACATTTCACCAATGATTTTGCCGACATTCGTCCTCTGAATATCGTCATCAAGCTTGTGGCGGTGAAAATTACGGAGTCATGGACTTTCTATTCCGAAACATGCAAATTGAGCGAAGATGAAGGGAAATTCTCGGGCGACATATCAACTGTTAAGAGATTTCTTGACACTTTGCACATTCCAATCCCTGATTCTATCCGCTGACTGACATTCTGTACTTTCGATTTGTTATTCGGATTTTAATTATTTTTTGCATCTTTTCGCAAAAAATATTAATTTTGTCATCATCGCTGCCGGAATTGCCGGTGGTTTTAAATCTGTAATAACCTTTTCTGGAATGTCTAAATCATATCGCACGTTAGGTGCAAAAAAATATGCCCTCATAATCGCTCATCTTGGTGCGCTGCTCACGGTTTCTGCGTGGGGATGCTCTTTTGTCAGTACTAAGGTGCTTATGGTTGACGGCGGTCTTACCCCCGTAGAAACTTATGTATATAGGTTTGTGGCGGCTTATATCATTCTGTTGTTGTTTACGTTTAAGAAAATTTTGTCTTATAATTGGAAAGACGAGTTGCTTTTTCTTATATGCGGGCTTTGTGCGGGTTCGTTATATTTCATCACTGAAAACTATGCGTTGAAATATACTTCTACGGGAAATGTATCTTTGCTCGCTTCAATATCGCCTATATTCACAACCGTTCTCATGGCTTTGATTTATAAGGTGCGCATGAGTCCGGGTGTAATTTTGGGTTCCTTGGTTGCATTTGCAGGTGTCGGCTGTATTATTTTCAGCCACGGGGAAGGTTTTGTAATACGACCAACGGGCGACTTGCTTGCCTTGAGCGCGGCCATGTCTTGGGCCGTATATACCATTGTGGTAAGAAGACTCATGCCTGTTTACAATTCCTTTTTCATCACAAGAAAACTTTTTTTCTATGGTGTGGTGACGGCTCTTCCTTTGCTTTTGCTTCAGGAGGCACCTTTGAGATTAAATATATTGTTTGATTTCTCTCAACCGCAATATGCTCTGAATTTCCTGTTCCTTGTGGTTATGTGTTCAATATGTGCATATCTTATTTGGAACGAGGCTATGAAAAAGCTTGGACCGGTGACGTCTAACAATTATCTTTATATGCAGCCTTTGGTGACGATGATTGTGGCGTTTTTCATTTTCGATGAAAAGATATATTTATTAGGATATATCGGGTGTGTTCTTATTATAGGTGGCTTGATTATATCCGACAAACTTAAATGGGATTTTAAATCATAATGTTTTAATTACTCTTGTTATGAATGATTTTAGCCGTTTTCTGGAAGATGCCATATCTATGGCAAAGGCGGCCGGCGATGTCCAGCTGGAATTTTTTCGTTCAAAACGTCTTGACATACACACTAAGCTTAATGATAGCGATGTTGTTACGGCAGCCGATAAAGCTTCCGAAGAACTTGTCAAGTCTATTATCAGAAGTAAATATCCGGAGCATGGCATAATAGCCGAGGAGTCTGGATGTGAGAATGAATATAAAAAATGGCGTTGGGTAATCGACCCTCTTGACGGAACAACCAATTTTAGTCAGGGACTCCCCGTGTTTTGTGTGTCTATCGCTTTAGAACATTGTGGCTCTCCCGTGGTTGGTGTTGTCTTTGCCCCGTATCTGGGAGAGCTTTTTCATGCGGTTAAAGGAGAAGGTGCCTTCTTCAACGGGAAGAGAATCCATTGTTCTGAGAAAAATGTTTTTTCCGAAAGTGTTCTTGCAACGGGGATGCCTTACGATAAACTTGTAAATCCCGACAACAATCTTAACGAGATATCTCAGCTTGCCCCGAAAGTTAGGGGCATCCGACGGATGGGCTCTGCCGCCATTGACCTTTCCTACGTAGCTGCCGGTTTTTACGATGCTTATTGGGAACTTAATCTCAAACGTTGGGATGTAGCTGCAGGAGTTCTGATTGCGAAAGAAGCCGGTGCGAAGGTATATAGTATCCGCACAAATCGCAACTATTCGTTGATGGCAACATGTCCTGGCATTGCCGGCGACATGGTTGGGGCGTTGTCTTCCCTGTCCGGGTTGGTTCCAAAGGAGTGGTAAGAGCGCGTTCCTTAAAATTTCGCGGCCGTAGGGGCGACGATTTTTGAGCAGATTTTGTGAGTCGAAGAGGGAGCGATGCACAGGCATCGAGACCGATGAGATCTCGCAAAATATGCCAAAAAGCGGCGGTCCGGAGGTAACTCTATTAGCAAAGGGCTTTATTTCTTGGCAAAATCCAGGATTTCCTCATACAAGGCTACGACAATCCGGCACCATTGTAATTCAACGGCACTGCGGATATGACTGAGGGTTATGATTACAGAAACCTCAACAGCCTGTATATCTCAGCGGAGACTGTCATATCAGTGGCTGTCCGGCATCTCCTTTCATAATTGCGTACAAGACGCCGGCAGTTGTCAAGCCATGAGAATGTCCGTTCCGAAACCCAACGGCCCTGTGCCGGGAGGTAGTGTTTCACTGAGTGTGTCTGAGGCGAGTTCACTCAAGCCTGTAGACTTC
>CAJUCW010000002.1 GCA_910585275.1 uncultured Muribaculaceae bacterium | reverse complement strand
GCTACACTATACTCTTGACATCTTCTCCGCCCACCGGAAAAATCCGTTGACCCCAGGGCTCTCATAAGATGACGAAATACAATTTACCGGATACGGGAGGGTCTTTCTTACAAGAGAGGCTCTCCTTTTTCTTTCTCCCCGCTTGACAGGATTCCCGAAATCTCAGGAACGCGATATCACAAAAATACGATATCACAAAAATAAAAGGGTGATAACCTCCACGGTCGCACCCTTTGATAAGTTTCTACAGGTAAAAAATCTTAAGGTAAAAAAGATTGTTTTTAGGTTCGGTGCAAAGTTAGGTCTTTCTTACGGACTGACCAAATCTTTTTCGACAAAATGTCATAAACATGTTGTAAAACATATTAAATTTTCCTCCATTTCCTTAATTCAAGTCCGTTTTCTCCCAAAATCGCATAACTGAATGTATGAATCCACTCTCCCAGCACAATCATCTCGCATCCCTCATCCACAACCTCCCGACTCAATACATGCACGTGGCCGAAGACAAAATAATCCACTTCCGGATGTTGGTCATGATATCCTCTGACAAACATCCTGAGGTTGTCAAGGATGCGGTCGTCCGGAATTCCTCTTTCCTCCCCTTTCATTCTGCTGTGGCGGCTCCAGTTGTAGGCGAAAGGCACAGTCCATCTCGGATGGATTGCGCTGAACGCTTTCTGACATATCTTGTTTCTGAATATCGACCGTAAAAAACGAAAACTTGCCGGAAGTTTTCCCACTCCGTCGCCATGGGCAAGAAAGAAAGTCTTGCCGTCGATAGTTTCAGTCAGGCTACCGTCAACCACCTCTATGCCAAGTTCGGAAGGGAGATAGTCGTAAATCCATATATCATGGTTTCCCTTCATCCAGACGATTCTTACGCCCGAATCGGCAAGCTCGGCAAGCTTTCCGAAAAAACGCACGAACCCACGAGGCACGACATATTTGTATTCATACCAATAATCGAGGACATCACCAAGGAGATATATCGTCGCAGCATCATGGCGGATACTATCGAGAAAATCCACAATCCTTTTTTCCGCCTCGCGGGAGTCGGGAAAATAAGGCGCGCCAAGATGAAGGTCGCTTAGAAAATACGTATTCATTGAATCCGCCTTACAGGAATCCGAGTTCCAGTTTCGCTTCCTCGCTCATCATGTCCTGAGTCCACACAGGCTCGAACACAAGACGCAGGTCAACTTTCTCCGGTCCTTCCACACTTAAAAGTTTCTGACGTACATCCTCCATTATGAAATCGGCAGCCGGGCAACCGGGGGCCGTAAGCGTCATATCCACATGAAGAGTCTTAGTCTCGACATCATAATCTATCTTATAGATAAGTCCGAGGTCATATACGTTCACCGGTATTTCGGGGTCGAAGACGGTGCGGAGCATCTCGATGGTCTTCTCCGTCACTCTCATTTCCTCTTCCGAATCAGCTTCTATCCTTTTAATTTCTTCAGGCGCAGCCGCCTGTTTTTCATCTTTGTTTTCTTCCATGCTGCAAAGTTAATCAAAAAAAGGGGGCTAAAAACCCCTTACGCCACACATTTTTCATCTATTATAAAGATTTTTATTAACTTTGCACTCCAAAGGGCAAAATTTCGCCGTTTATACGGCGAGGTTAACAGCTTGACGTTATGTCATTATAACCACAATAATAAACTATTAAAAGATGAAATCTTACAAAAAAATCATCCTTACGCTTATCGTTGCGCTTTGCGGCATGGGCGTTGCCAACGCGCAGTTCCGTTTCGGTGTAAAGGCCGGTCTCAACATGAACAGCCTTCACCTCAACAGTCTTGAAAATAATTTCAACAAAGACAACCATTGCGGCTACACCCTCGGTGTGATGACCGAATTCCAGGTGCCCATCATCGGCCTCGCATTCGACCTCTCGGCAATGTACACCCGCATGAACTCCGACCTTGACGCAAAAGCGCCCGAAGAAGAAAACGTTTCATACAACAAGAACTTCCTTGAAATTCCCCTCAACTTGAAATATAAGATTGGCCTTCCCATCGTAGGCAGCATCATTACTCCTTACGTATTCACCGGCCCCTCTTTCGCCATCAAACTCGACAAGAACTCTATCGACGCAATCAAGACCAAGACCTGTCAGGTAGCATGGAACGTCGGCCTTGGCGTTGAACTCATCAAACACCTCCAGATTTCCGGTTCCTATGGTTTCGGCATGAACAACGTTGCAAAATTCACCGGCCTTGTCAACACGGAAACAGTGAAGGTGAAAAACAACTACTGGACAGTAACGGCAGCGTGGCTCTTCTGATTTAAAGACAACGCATGAAATATCTGTGCATTCCAATCATATGCAACCAACCATGGCGAAGGCATGTCCATGTATGCAGGAACGCACAAGCGCTTTCCGTTAAACCACAACCCACAAATCAACACAGATTATAATGTTTAGGAAACTTCTTATCCTGACTGTGATATTGGCTACCGCCCTGACGGCCTCCGCGGAATTCCGCTGGGGTCCGACGGCGGGAGTCAACTTCTCTACTTTCCACTGGAAACAGAAACTCACCACCACCAAAGGTCTCACCGGCGGACAAGTCGGAGTTCTTGGCGAACTCATGATTCCGGGCATCGGATTCGGAATCGACATGGGTCTCCGCTATAACGCCCACGGAGCGAACGTGAATTTCGGAGACTTCCCGGTGTGGAGTTCAGACGGCATCAAGAACCAGGATGTATGGATGCACGTCATTGAGGTGCCGTTCAATCTCAAATTCAAATGGACGCGCATGAACGGCTTCGAGCAATATCTCGCGCCATTCGTGTTCGGTGGCCCGGTGTTCTCTTTCAATGTAGCCACCAACAAGCAGCCTGCCCTCGAGCATCCCGGAGCCTACGTGTCGATGCAGTGCGGCGCAGGTGTCGAGCTTTGGGAACATTACCAGGTTTCGGCAGGATATTCGTGGGGCATCAGCTATGAAATCCGCACCGTCAAGCTCGACAACTACTCGGCACAGCCAAGGGGATGGTTTATCAACCTGGCTTACCTGTTCTGATAAAAACCGACTGTAATTGTTTGCCGAGGTAATACTTCCGCTCCCGCTTTATTCCACCTTCACCTATTCCATACCGGAATATATGGACGTGCAGGTGCAGGTAGGGTCGCGTGTGCTCGTGCAATTCGGCAAAAAAAAATATTACACCGCCATCGTCGAGGCCATACATTCCGACAAACCGAAAGGGTATGATGTCAAGCCGGTGATGGCTGTGCTCGACTCCTCCCCCATAGTCCGTTATCCGCAGCTTAAACTCTGGCGCTGGATTGCGGACTATTATCTTTGTTCTCCCGGAGAAGTTTTCAAGGCCGCCGTGCCGACAGGACTCAAGCCTGAAAGCGAGACCTATCTTTCCCTTAATCCGGATTATGAACCCGACGATTCCTCCCCTTTCAGACTTACGGAAAGGCAGGCTCTAATCATCCAGCTTCTACAGCAAAACAAGCGAATGCGCATATCTGAAATAGAGGGGGAAACAGGGTTCAAAAATGTTGCTACGGTCATAAACCGCCTTCTCGAACAAGGCATCGTGGAGATTGACGAGAAAGTGACCGAGCGTTACCGCGCCAAGAAACAGACCTTCGTGCAGTTGAAAATAGAACGCGGAGACAACGACCGCCTTCATGAATGCTTCGGGATGCTTTCGAGATCGCGCCAACAGGAAAAGACGCTGATTGCATACCTCGACCTTTCGGGCTGGCTTAGTCCTAACGGTCAGATCCGCGAAGTGGAGAAAGAAAAACTACTCACCACGGCCGGTGTGTCGTCGGCCATTCTGCGGGCTCTGGTAGAAAAGGGGATAATGGAGACCGTAAAGAAGAGCGTCAACCGTTTTGCATCGGCAGAGGAACTTTCAAGAATAAACCTCTCCCCTCTTTCCGAAGCCCAGTCGAGGGCGTTGAAAGAAATAACCGACGGATTCAAGACCCATTCCATCGCACTTCTGCATGGGGTCACAGGGAGCGGCAAAACGGAGATTTACACCCATCTTATAGCCGAGGTGCTTGAATCGGGCAACCAAGTGCTTTTCCTCGTGCCCGAGATTTCACTTACCACCCAGCTTTCCGACAGACTTAAAAAAGTGTTCGGGCAGCGTCTTCTCGTCTATCATTCCAAATTTTCCGATTCGGAAAGGGTTGACATCTGGCGCCGTCTGCTCTCCACCAACGAGCCGCTTGTGGTGCTTGGCGTGAGATCGTCGGTATTTCTCCCCTTTGCACGGCTCGGGCTTATAATCGTTGACGAGGAGCACGAGGCGTCGTTCAAGCAATATGATCCGGCCCCCCGCTACAACGCGCGCGACTCCGCCCTTGTGCTGGCGCAGATGCACGGGGCGAAGTCCCTACTTGGATCAGCCACACCTTCTGTAGAGACCTACTATAAAGCCACCGGCGGAAAATACGGACTTGTCTCGCTTTCCGAGCGGTTCGAAGGGGCCACCCTCCCCGATGTCGAGATTGTCGATATGGCGGCAATGCGTAAAAAGAAAGAGGTGAAAGGGATTCTGTCTTCTCCGCTGAGAAGGAGGATACTTGATGCGATGGCCGACCATAAACAGGCCATACTCTTCCAAAACCGCAGGGGGTTCGCGCCAGTCGTGGTTTGCGACCAATGCGGATGGAGCCCTAAATGCCAGAACTGCGACGTTTCGCTCGTCTATCACAAGAATATAAGCCTTCTGCGTTGCCACTATTGCGGGTTCTCGCAGATGTTGCCCAAACTATGCCCGGCATGCGGACAGAACAGTGTCCGCATTTTCGGCTACGGCACGGAGCGCATTGCAGAGGAGATGCACGAAGAGTTTGACGGCTACCGGGTGGCACGCATGGACCTCGACTCCACCCGCAATAAAGATGCCTACCAGGAAATAATCGAGGAATTCGCACGCCATGAAACCGATATTCTTGTCGGCACACAGATGGTGTCGAAAGGTCTCGATTTCGGCGACGTAAGGGTTGTAGGAGTGTTGAACGCCGACACTTTGCTCAATTTCCCCGACTTCCGCAGCAACGAGAGGGCGTTCAATATGCTCGAACAGGTTGCAGGGCGCGCCGGAAGGCGCAAGGAGAAAGGCTCCGTCGTGATACAGACGGTCAACCCGGAACACGAGGTGCTCAAATACGTTAAGGCCCACGACTACGGCTCCTATTATACGGCGGAAATTGCCGACCGCAGCCGCTATGCCTATCCCCCTTTCACCAAGGTAATCAACATCTACATCAAAAACAAAGACAACATGGCGTGCGACCGTGCCGCCGTAACGTTCACAATGGCGCTCCGCAACGTCTTCGGAGAGAGAGTATTGGGACCGGAAAAGCCTTTCGTGTCACGCGTCGCCACATGGTATCTTCAATCCATCATGCTTAAAATCGAGGCAGGCGCATCGATGAAAAAAGTGAAAGACCTCCTGCGCCAGATTCTCGCCTCCGTCTCCATGAATCCCGACATCAAAACCTCCGTCATCTACTACGACGTCGATCCCGTCTAACCCCATACTTATAAAATTTGGACCGGAAACATTATATAACACATTGATAATAAAGACAATATTAAAGCGGTCCAAAAGAAAATACAAGATGGTCCAAAAAATGGAATTTGGTCCGGAATTATGTCTTTCCCTTGAAAAAAGTTGACTGTCCCGGTTTGTCCCACTGTCCCGAGGGCGGGACAGTGGGACAAACCGGGACAAAATCCGACATAAAATGAAAGGAAACGGTATAAATATATTTTATAACATATAAAATAATTTGCCGTTACCAGAAAAACGTCTTATATTTGGGCGCAATAAAGATTCGACGAAACTGTTTGCTCTAACCTCAAAACATTCCGGTCATGAAACCTCTCCTTTCTATACTGATTTTTCTGCTTTTCACCACTCCGTTGTGGGGACAGGAACGGACTTCGCTTACGCTGGGCGCGAAGCCGATTGAATCCGTCAAGACTTTAAAAGGCAGTATCTGGAATCTGTCAATCACCGAAACGGAGGCAAACCGTAGCGCCCGTTACCTCATGTATGGCGACACGCTGCTGTCGGAGACCATCGACGGCAACCGCAGATGGTATTCCGTCAATGCCGGAGACATACATCTTATCCGTGAAGAGTCGTTAAGACACGCCTGTGTACCGGCGTTGCCTGTTCCCACCAATGCTTTTGGGAAAGGGGATACTTGCATGGAGAGCGGATATGAGGCAAGCGGACATGACGGCCACACGAGCGGCCTCCGCCGGGAGGGGAAATACCGTTCGTCACCACCGGTCAAAGGGAAGCTCGTGGTATCGACGGGCGACACAATCGCTGCAACACTCACGGTGGAGGAATGCGTATATGTGGAGAAGGAATCCGCATCCACTGCACTGATGGCGGAGGAAGCGAAGGCCGACTCACTCCTGCAGGTCAGCTTCACGTGCTACAGATGGTTCCACGGCTCACCGTTCCCGGTGGCGGTGCAGACAGAAGAGAAAGTGACCCTGCTCAACGGCGCGGAAGTCTATCACAATATATCCGCATACACGGCTGATTTTTCCGACCATGCATACAGTCCGCTGCTTGACGGCGACAACCAGGAAGATGCGGACGCATACGCCGACAGACTTGTAAAGAGTATCTCCGCACGTTTTTCCGACGGCCGGATAATCATAGAGCCAACGGTGCCTTTGCCGGAGTGTGGTGAGCCCTTGGAAATCGCGGTTTCCTCCGAAGGGGGCATACCATATTTCCACGGTTCATACGACGTCTCGACCGTTATGCCCGTCTCCGTTTCATGCGACGGCTATCCGCCGGGCAGATATGTGGTTGGCGTAAGATGCCGCGCCGCTTCCGTCAAACTCGGTGTGACAGTAAAATAATCCAATCTCCCAAAATCTCCCGCATCATGAAACCTGTCTCCTTGATTTCAACCGTACTGTCGTACATAATCCTGTCGTCCGCCGCCGGTGCATCCGGTCTGGCAGATCCGTACCCCGCCGTCAATTCCAACGATACCGTCCATGACGAGGTATATCCAAACCTGACGGAAGACAGCATACCGACAATGTCGGGCTCCACCCGTTCATCCCTTTCAATCCCCGACCTCACGGCTGGGATGTGGCCGGAAGCGCCCCATGCGGCACAACTTCGTGCCGCGTCGATGCCAGCGCCGGCGCTGGCGACCGGCGCCGCAGTCTTCGACGTGCCCCTCTACACGCTTTCCGTCGATGGCGTGGAAATCCCATTCTCGCTGCGTTACCACAGCAACGGCATCAAGGTGGAAGACGACCCCTTCCCCGTCGGCTACGGCTGGACGCTGCTTCCAGGTTTGAAAATCACCCGTAAGGTGATGGGGCGACCAGATGGTTATCATGAAAGGGTTCCGGCTGATGAAGATGCCATGATATCACATGCGGTCATGCACCGGTGTGTCGCTGTCGCGGGCAATACGTATAATGCACTGCTGGATCCGGAATATGATATCTTCACAATTCATCTTCCTGACAGAAGCTTCAATGCCTATTATAAGGATGGAAAGCTTATTGCACCTGGTTTTTCTGACTATAAAATCGAGGTTTTCGGAAAATTTGACAGTTTCGTAATTACCGACCCGGCAGGGAACATCTGGAATTATGACACGAAAGGAATTAAGGACCGGAACATGATTTTATGCGAATGGGGCCTGACCGATGTCTCAATGCCTTCAGGAAGAAAAATTGAGTTCAAATGGGTCTCGGGGCGTCATTATTTGTGGCCGGGCAAAATGCCGTATCAAAAATACTATTATTATAAGGTGTTGGTCGGTACGGATTATGGCAATCCTGATTCATCCCATGACGGAAACATAACCCTACACCCGAATCAGGCGGAACAAAGCCTGAATCTTAATGAAGTAAGTTTCCCCGGAGGGGCTGTCTCATTTAAATATGAGGAAGTGAGCACAAGGATACTTAACGGAATATCCGTGAGGAATGCTGATACAGAAGTTGAAAAATTCACTTTCTCCCACGAGAAGGTTTTGGAAGGAGCCCCTTTGTTGAAGACTATCACAATGAGTGATGGAGGGAAATACTCATTCAGTTATGACCCTGCCCGTTTCAGCAGTTTTTATGCACAGGATTATTGGGGATATAACAACGGGAAGCACACAACATATCTCTTTTGCCCTGACATGACACTTGGAAATCTCGGTTCTTTTAAAGTTAAAAAGGATGTTGTAGGCAACGACCGTAGAGTGGATGTCGAGAAAATGAGGGCAATGATGCTGCTGAAAGCAGTGATGCCTACGGGTGCATATATCGAATGGGAATATGAGCCTCATTCGTTTGATCCGGTTTCATTCATTGATAATGACAACGTTATGTGGGCATGGGATAAATTTCTTTCTGTCGGTGGCGGCATGAGGGTAAAATCCATGACAATGGGTGCCGAAGAAGACTCCTCCGTGCGGACGGTCCGTTATATATACGGGGAGAACGGCAACGGTTACGCGGAAATCGAATCGCTTCCTACGGCTTCAACTTTCTTATCCCAACTGGTTACCGTTGTGCCTCGTAAGACATTTGAAACTTTTATCGGGTGGTGTCCGATGGTGATTGAATATGGTATGATAAGTGCCAACCCTTATTCAAATTACAATGCCTATAGATTTGGGGAGGAACTGATATGGTACAACCAGGTGACGGAATTGCATGAAGAAGGAAAGACGCTACATAGATTTAAGAAATTTGGGGGCAACCACGTAATACACGAAGGTTTCGGAACGGTTGTCCCCGTAGAGATAGGATCTCTTTTTTCAGGAGGCCTTCTTGAATATGAAAAGGAGACATATCGACAAAACGGAAGCAACTATTCCATTGTCGAGAAGGAATGTCTTGTGTATGAGTATGAAATCGACGATCCCATTCTCGGTCTGCACATAGAGCGGAAGAAAACGCAGAACTCCACATCGGAGGCGCCGGATTTTACAGAAGGACGCTACCTTCTTTTTCCTATGGAACTTATTCCAGGAGATGAAACAAGCGGGCATTGTCCACCTCCCGGATATGCTTACAGATACAATGATTGGGATATATACAATCCATT
Source organism: uncultured Muribaculaceae bacterium (assembly GCA_910585275.1). Taxonomy (GTDB): domain Bacteria; phylum Bacteroidota; class Bacteroidia; order Bacteroidales; family Muribaculaceae; genus Lepagella. The sequence continues at coordinate 150,196 of CAJUCW010000002.1, read as the reverse complement.
TATCTATAAGATAAATACCTCGCTCACGCGGTTGACTTCGAGGACGCACACCGAATACACGGCGAACCTTCCGAGGACGGTCACGGAGGAATACACCTACGTCCCTGGGACGATGCGGCAGTCGTCGGTGACGCTGAAAAGCGACGCCCAGTCGGTGAGGACAGACATCACATATTCCGATTCATACGGAGGCACCGTAGGCGCCGCCATGAAAGCTGCCAACGCAGTGGGAGTCATAACCGGCAAGAAAATTACGGCGGGGTCAAGTTCAAGCGAATGGAAGATGACCTACTCATCTATGAACAACGGAAAACTGTTCCGTCCTACGGAAGTGAAATGCAGAAGGGGGTCTGCGGCTCTCCACTCCACCGGGACTTACGTATGGAATTCCGACGGTACGCTGAAATCAGCCAAAAATCCGGCAGGAGTCGAAACTGCATATACATGGGACCAGAACGGCAGATATCCTCTCACTATGACAATAGGCGGCACGTTGACGAGTAAGGCGGAATGGAAACCGCTCGTCGGCGTATCTTCGCTTACCGACCCTGCGGGAGTGAAAACCTCATACGGCTACGATTCCGCCAACCGGCTTGCGTCCGTATCCCTCAACGGCAAGCTTTTGGAAAGCTATGACTACGCCATAAGCCAGACGGGACAGAACAGTGTCACAACGAAAAAATACACGTCGAATTCTTCATATATATCTACGGTGGATCGCTACGACGGACTTGGACGCGTGTGGGGTATTTTCACGGAACTGCCTGACGGGTGGACGTGTTCCCTTACAGAATATGACGGCATGGGACGGGTTTGGCGCAACTGGGCGCCGGCCCCGGTGTCGTCTTCCTCGGAATCCGCGTCTTCCGTCAAGTCTTCGGCAATATCGGAGTATTCCGACCAAAAACCTTACCGCGAGACCGCGTATGAGACGAGCCCGAGGGGAATTGTAAATTCGGTCACCATCGAGGGGGAGGCATGGCATGACAACAATAAAAGGAAGAAGACCGAGAGATACACGAATGACAACGGAACGCGCAAATGCATACATTACGGCATAACTTCGACAGGGGTATCCAATAACGGAGCATGGGCAAACGGGACACTCTCGGTGACAAGGGAGACCGACGAGGACGGACTTTATGTCGAGACATATACCGACCTTTTCGGGAATACGGTCTGCGTAAAGAGGAACGGCGACGCCACATATTATGTCTATGACGATTACGGCGACCTGCGTTACATCCTGCCCCCGGGAGCAGGTGCCGGCGGAGACAGGACAGGCACGACGATGTCGAACCTCGCCTATTGGTACGACTATGACGCGAGGGGACGGTGTATTCTGAAGAAACTGCCCGGGGCGAAAGCCTGCCGGTATGTTTACGACCCCGCCGACCGGCTCGTGGCCGAACAGACCCATAACCATGCGGAAGGAAAATGGCGGCTATATGCATACGACAACTGCGGGCGACAGGTACTTGTAATCAATGCCGCCCTGACAGATTCGGAAGTCACCGCCTACGCATCGTCATGCCGCACGGCGACGCCTTCCGCATCGGGCAACATAAAAGGTTATTCGCTGTCGCCGGCCCCGGTTTCCAAAATCCTGTCATCTACGGTGGAAGCGGCATATTATTACGACACATACGATTTCATAGACAATGCCGCCATGTCTGCAATCCTGAAGTTTAAGAATCCGATTTTGGACCTCGGGCTTACATCCCGTGTCGTCGGCGAAGGATATTATACATTCATCCCGCAGACCGGAGGGTCCGCAGGGAAACTCACGGGCCTTTACACAGGGAAGGGACGGGAATCGTATTATTATAATCGGGATGGGCAGGAAATGCAGAGATACGCCACCGGCTTCAACCAAGGACGGAGGAGCACCTTCTACAGATACGACGGCAGCGTGTCGAGCATACATTACTGCTATGACGAGGGGTCAACGTTGCAAAATTCACCTCGCTCGCCCCGGGACCGTGACATTCACTACACCTATGACAAGGCAGGAAGGGTGGTATGGAGCAGGACGATAGACCGGTACATCCCCAAAGGGGAATCCGCCGAAAGAATCGACAGTGCGGTTTTTACCACTTCCTATGACAGGCTCGGCAGGATATCCTCCCGGAAACACGGGCCGGTGACGCGTGCGTTCACCTACGACGTGCGGGGATGGCTGCGGCGACAGTCTGCAACCGCCCCGAAATGGACGAAGTCCGAGGAACTCGCCTACGAAAACGGACGCAATCCGAGATACAACGGCTTTATATCGCAGCGTACATGGAACGGGGAAACCGATGTCTTCAAATACAACAGTAAAGGGTTTCTTGAATATTATAAAAGTGAAGGGGACATCACAGACGGCATCCGCGACGAATGGCTGACATACGACACCCGGGGCAACGTAACCATGATGGACCGGAGCGGAGTGTTGGACATCCTCCCGTCCGGACAACCGCTTTACGGTGCCACGGAATGCATTTACGGAAGTTTCTCCGGAAACCGCCTTACCTCTGTCACGGTAGAGAATTTCTATGAAGTCTATGACCGTGAGACCGGACTGGGAGACCCGGGTACATATACGTATTCACTGGAATATGACGATGCAGGGAGACTGATATCAGACGGGACGAGGAATGTTTCGTCCGTATCTTACGACAACAATGGTTTCCCCACCGGAGTTACGATTGACCTCGGCGACAAGAAAACGCAGATGATAATGGTGCGCGACTATTCCGGGAATATACTTGCGCGCCACATCAACGAGATAAAAAATGGAAGCAGGATATTGGAATCCACGAATTATTGGGGGGACGGCCGGATTGTAAGGAACGACACGCTTGTGATGTCGCGGTTTGACGGAGGGTATTTCGATTATGACGGGAAACCGCATTATTACCTGACGGACTGGCAGGGTAACAATATCGGCGTGTTCGACAGGAACGGCAGCATGGAGCAACAGGTGGACTATTACCCGTATGGGGAACCTCGTATCGAGCCGAGATATTCACAAAAGAAGAATGTCAACCGACATCTGTTCGGGAACAAGGAGAGGATAGTGGCCGGAAGGCTCAACGAATACGACTTCCTTGCGAGGACGTATGTGGCGTCGCAGTGCCGATTCACGACACTCGATCCGTTGGCGGAAAAGACACCGTGGCTGTCGCCCTACGCCTATTGCGCCGGTAACCCCGTCAACTTCATCGATCCTGACGGAAGAGACATCTGGGAACTCGATGACATGGGCAAGCCTATTAACCATCTTACTGATAAGACGCAGGACACATTCCATATTCTGGACTCTGATGGAAAACGCATAGATGGCAAAAGCCTTACACTGCCCTACGGCACCGTCAAGAATATGAATTCAAGGAACACTAAATGGGATGTCGGCTATGACGCATACGAAATTACAGGTGATTATTATTCTACAAGTCTTTTTGAGTTTCTGGCAGAAAATACGACGGTGGAATGGAGCCATATGATGACTGGTGAAGTCGGGAATTCCGGTCTAAATTTCATAACGACGTCACACATGGAAAAGTCGGAACATGGCATGTCGGATTTAGTTTCTGAGGAACTCCGCTCCTTAATTTTGCGAGAGCATGTTCACAGCCATCCAAATAATACACCCTTCCCGTCCGGTTTGGACTATAATGAAGGTGAAGGAAATAATTTAATTGGTGATATCCAGTTTCTCGACTACATAAACCATAAGACGGGTAAAAATCCGAAAGCATTTCTTTATCTTCCAAAAAATAAGACATACGTCCCATACACAAGAAATTCAAAAAAGGAAGACTTCCCTATGGAAAAGCAACCCTACGTTCTGGATGATTTTGTGGTTATGCCTTAGAAAGCTTCTATGAATGTAAATAACGAATAATAACGAATTATGGAAAAGAGACTATCTGATTATCGTTTTGTAATTATATTCCTCAGCATTGTCGCAGAGTGTGTCTGCTTTTGTGAATATGGTTACTCAAAAGTTGTCGTAGATATTGACGAAAAACGTTATGAAACACATATTAATGGTAACAGAACCGTAATAACTTTAGACAAATCTGACGAACCCATTTATGAGCATGCGGATACAACAGAAAATGGTATTTGGTTTGTGGGGACAGTCACTCTGCCGGAGGTTGATACACGTAATCTCCCTGCAATAGCTTATATAATGGATACCCTAATAAGCGAGAATGACTCAATGTATTCAGAGAAAGATATGTATTATAGTCTAAGTTTCGGTTCATCGGAGAAGGGTAAAAAAATATTAAATAGTTTAGGAAAACTAAGTAACAATCCTATATGGCTCTATATTATAGTCCCTAAAATAGATGATTATATTGAGGAAAGTAGTAAGAATAAATACATAGGATATTTTTTATATAAGGATAGACTTATTTTTATTCACAATAAGCCTGACAATGGTATAGAATTGAACTATACAGGGGAAGATAGGGAATTCACGTTATATAGATCAACAATTCCTCGATTTTTTGATTACTTTGAAAGTTTTTTTATTGTGAATGGAAATAAAGGATTTAGATTGCGAGATATTGATGATAGATCGTATTGAAATGGATTTTATTCAGGATACGTTGGAAGCAAAGAAACACCATGAACAACCTCTAATCTTCACAGTCATGAAACCGCTTCTCATATTCCATATATTTCAAAGAGACTTTACCGGCGTAAAACCCGGTCGGTGGAAATTGGAAACTACCGGCTATTCCGGCGACGGCCGGATTGTAAGGAACGACACGCTTGTGATGTCGCGGTTCGACGGAGGGTATTTCGATTATGACGGCAAACCGCATTACTATCTTACGGACTGGCAGGGTAACAATATCGGCGTGTTCGACAGTAACGGCAGCATGGAGCAACAGGTGGAGTATTACCCGTATGGGGAACCACGTATAGAGCCGGTATATTCACAAAAAAAGAATGTCAACCGTTATCTGTTCGGAGGCAAGGAGAGGATTGTTGCCGGAGGTATCAACGAATACGACTTTCTGGCGCGGACGTATGTGGCATCGCAGTGCCGGTTCACGACCCTCGACCCGTTGGCGGAAAAGACGCCGTGGCTGTCGCCGTATGCCTATTGTGCAGGCAACCCCGTCAACTTCATCGATCCCGACGGCAGACATACCCGCGTCATGGAATAAATCCAACTGGAATGTAGTTTCGAAAATGAATCAATAGAAAACAATGTATCTGTTTCGAGTATGGGTGATAATCATGAAGTCGTTTAAACTTATTTACGGTGGGGCGCGCCAAGGCGCTTACACAATTCAAATTTGCAGTTTACATGCTTCCGCGTCCCATTTTCCCAGGCGGGGACAGTGGGACAAAACCAATCGCCTCTCACAAATTCAAAAGTCTTGAAACCTTGCTCTTGGAAATCGATAACTCTGCTGCTATCTGTCGCACAGTTTTTCCTATTTCCCGCAGATTCTTTATCTGATTCAACAGGCGTTCGCTGTCACCATCTTTAGGTTCTTGCAGATGTTGTTTCTCATTGTCATATCCCACTATATCGAAATGAACCGTGATGCTAAATTACAACCCTATTCAATGTCTATGTTTTTATTTTGACATTTTACCGTTTCTCTTTTTTTCCTTTGATACAACAAGAGCATCAAAATTATAATATGATGACAATCATATTTATATAATACGCTCGCCCTAACGGGAATATAGTATATCCTCGTCTAACGTCCTTGTCTTCACAAAATTCCCTGCAAAATTGCCAATTCCAGCAATCTCCTTTATTTTATTTTGACACTAAGGTAATCCAGAAAATATTAAAGAGTTTTTAATACGTGGATGTGCTTACTTCGTACGCACCACAATCAAGATTTGTTTCAAGGGATTGGGAGGGATTGAAGTGGGACCGTTTTGTCCCATTGTCCCACTGTCCCAGCGCGGGACAGTGGGACAATGGGACAAGTGGGATGTTTCTCCCTCTTTTAGTATTTGTATAAATGGAGGGGATTTTGTAATTTCGCATGGCTAATTCCATCCGATATGACCGACAACACCAACGGCACACTTCATGACGGTATGACCGACGACATGAACAACTCTCTCCATGATGAATTCGACAGGCTGCATCTTTGGCATCCTTATACGGGCACGCATAATCCGTTGCCGACTTATATGGTTGACCATGCGGAGGGCGCGGAGATTGTGCTTTCCGATGGCACCCGGCTTATTGACGGCATGTCGTCGTGGTGGTGTGTGATTCACGGATATAACCATCCGCGACTTAACACCGCTATTGAGCGACAGCTCCAGAAGATGAGCCATGTCATGTTCGGAGGATTCACCCATCGCCCGGCGGTGGAACTCGGAAAGAAACTTCTCGAGATTCTACCCCCTTCCATGAACCATATCTTTTATGCCGATTCAGGGTCGGTGGCCACGGAAGTGGCGATGAAAATGGCGGTGCAGGCCCAGAACAACCACCGACGCACCAATTTCGCAACCGTCAGAAGCGGATACCACGGCGACACATGGAACGCCATGTCGGTATGCGACCCTGTGACCGGTATGCACGGGGCATTCGGTCCGGCCCTACCCATAAGATATTTCGCCGACGCACCTTCTTGCAAATTCGGTGAAGAGTGGGACCCGGCATCGTTCGCTCCCATGCAAAAAATCCTTGACGAACACGCAGAGGAGATTGCCGGCGTTATCCTCGAACCCATAGTGCAAGGAGCCGGGGGCATGAGATTTTACCATCCGCAATATCTCCGGGAACTGCGCCGCGCCTGCGACGAAAAAGGGATTCTGCTCATTTTCGACGAGATAGCCACAGGATTCGGGCGCACAGGCAAACTCTTCGCATGGGAACATGCCGGGGTGGAACCCGACATAATGCTTATCGGCAAATGCCTCACCGGTGGATATATGACATTTTCCGCCGTGGCGACATCGGCGAAGGTGGCCGAAATGATTTCGTCGGGCGAAGCCGGGGTGATGATGCACGGCCCCACATTCATGGGAAACCCTCTCGCATGCGCCGTTGCGCTCGAATCGATAAACCTGCTTCTGGAATCACCCTGGCAGGAGCGCATAGCGCGTATTGAAGAAATAATGCAGCGGCGCCTCGCCCCGGCAAAAGAATTCGCCAACGTCCGCGAAGTGAGGGTGTTAGGAGGAATAGGAGTAATCGAGGTGGAGCAATATGTAGATTGCGGCGAATTCCAGCAACGTTGCGTGAAAGAAGGGGTGTGGATACGTCCGTTCGGCCATAACTGCTATATAATGCCGCCGTATCTTGCCGTCAGCGACAGCCAGGTGGAAAAGCTTTGTGACGCACTCGTAAAACTGGTAAAAGAAATGCCATGCCAAAAATAAGCGACATCCTCTCGACGCTACGCCAAGAGAACAGACTGCGGGCCATCCCATCCGAAGCCGGGGAAAGGATGCTCGACCTGTCGTCGAACGACTATCTGTCGCTCGCACAACGTTGCGACGAATTCCGCGAAGAGTTTCTCGACCGTTTTTCCGACGCATCGTTCTCTTCTTCCGCCTCCCGCCTGCTCTCCACAAAACAGAAACACCACAACGAACTTGAAGAATATCTCTCGACCCTTTACGGCAAGCCGGCGCTTCTCTTCAACTCCGGCTATCATGCCAACGTTGGGTGCATAGGAGCATTATCACTCCCCTCGACGCTGATTCTCTGCGACAAACTCATCCACGCCTCCGTAGTGGATGGCCTGCGGATAGCGGGAAGCGAATTCAAGCGTTTCCCCCACAACGACATGGCCAAGCTCCGGAGAATCCTTGAAAAAGAAAGCGGGAATCATGAAAGGATTGTGATTGTGGTGGAATCAATCTACAGCATGGACGGCGACACCGCACCCCTTGACGACCTCGTAGCCATCAGGAAGGAGTATCCCGAGACCATGCTTTACGTTGACGAAGCGCATGCCTTCGGAGTGAGAGGAAATAAAGGGCTCGGTCTTGCCGAAGAACTAAATCTTATCAACGAGATAGACCTGCTGATAGGCACGTTCGGAAAAGCGGCCGCTTCATCAGGAGCCTTCGCCGTTTGTTCCGATGAATTGAAATCGCTCCTTGTCAACACGGCCCGTCCATTCATATTTTCCACCGCCCTACCCCCCGTCAACATGGCATGGACCCGCCTTATGGTAGAAAAAATCACAGGCATGACGGAAGAAAGGAAAAACCTCGCCACTTTATCGCGTTATTTTTCCGACAATATAGCCCACATCTCGGGGAACCCCACCGGTTCCGACTCTCAGATTATACCCTATCTTACCGGCGACGCCGCGAAAGCGCTTGCCATCGCCTCCCGGCTACGTGAGGCAGGGATAATAGCACTTCCTATCCGCCGCCCCACCGTGCCTCCCGGAGGAGAACGCATACGTTTTTCACTCGGGGCCGCCATGACACCGGAAATGCTCCGGCCGACACTCGATTTATTAAAAAGCATCAGAAACGAGATATGAGATGTGAACTGACCACAGACTCCGGGGCCTCGCGGCTCATATTGATTTTTGCCGGATGGGGCACCGACGCCTCGTTCTATTCCCATATCTCGGTGCCGGGCTACGACACAATGGTTGCATATGACTATTCGCAACTCGATTTCCCGCATCACATACTTGACCGCTACCACACGGTCTGCCTTTTCGCTTGGTCGCTCGGAGTGTATGCCGCAGCAGCCACCATCCCTTTCGAAAAGATTTCAATGGCGATAGCCGTCAACGGCACCGAACATCCGGCCGACGACAACCTCGGCATTCCGGAAGCAATCTATGACGGCACCGAACAATCGCTCAACGAGCGGAACCTCATGAAATTCCGCCGCCGAATGGCAGGGGAAGCCTTCGTAGATATAAAAGAGAAACTGACGGCAATTCCGATTGGAGAACTGAAAGAGCAATTAGCGGAGATACGCCGCCATTCCCTTTCAAACGGAAAGCAAGGGAAATGGCACCGGGTGTATATTTCGGACAACGATGCCATATTCCCGGCCGCCAACCAGAGCCGCGCCTGGGAATCACATCCATGCCGTCCGGAAATAAAGCATCTCGACGCCCCGCATTATCTCGACCTTTTCCAAGTGGTGAAAGGAGCTGTGCCAGCCCGCACAAAGGTTGGTGAACGCTTCAAACGTGCCCTTGCCACATACGACGGCAATGCCGACGCCCAGAAAAACATAGCGAGCCGCCTTCTGGATTTCATGCCCTGCAAAAAGATTGAGGACGCACTTGAAATAGGCCCCGGAAGCGGACTCTTCACCTACCTGTTTTCAGAAAGATTCAACCCCGCCGGAATAGATTATATCGACCTCTACCCCCTGCCCGAATATAAAGCCGCCCTTCGGGAGACATACCACATAGCGGATGCCGAAGAATGGATGGAAAAAGAGGCTGCAGAACGGGAATGCGCCTACGACGCAATCGTTTCGGCTTCGGCGATACAATGGTTTGTCAATCCACGAAGATTTTTCAACAACGCTTTTAAACTCCTCAACCCGGGAGGGGTGCTGGCATGTTCCAGTTTTTTACCCGGAAACCTTGCAGAACTGTCAGTTGCAAATCCTTACGGACTCGTTTATCGTAAAGAAGACGACATAAAGGATATGTTGCTTTCGATCGGATACTGCGAAGTCGTCACTGAAAGTGACGATTTAGTTCTCGAATTCCGGTCGGCACGCGACGTAATCAAACATATCAAAGACACCGGAGTGGGAGGTTCTACAAATCATGCCGCCAACCTCGGCACGCTGCTGAAAACCATTCCCACGCATCTTACATATCGTCCGGTTTATATCATAGCTATGAAAATGAAGTGAAGCAATACGGCGTAAAAAGTTGCATGTAAGCCAAATCTTTTCTAAATTTGCATTATTATTGACAACGCACAAAATATTTGTGCATTTCACTTTTGTGCATTCAACCATGCCGAAGGCGTGTCGATACGTCAACCAATGAAGCCATAAAAACCTCAACCGACCAGAAATGATACGCACGATTATATTTGCAATTCTACTGTCATTAGCTTTCAATGCGAAGGCCGACGCCATAGACTCCGTGTTGAGAGTGCTTGACCATGAAATAGAAGTGGCGCCCACAACTTATCTTCCCGAAAAAGAAAGCATAATCGACAAACTGCGCAAGACATCGGCGGAAACCGATAACGAACACTCAAGATTCAAAACCTATAAATCGCTATATTCCGAGTATCTATATTATCAGTATGATTCGGCCTACGTCTATGCCCGCCGCATGGAGAACCTTGCTGACCGCTTCGACGAACGAGAAATGAAAATGCAAGCCCGCGCCGCGCTCCTCAACTGTTTTTCTTCGGTAGGATTTTTCAACGAAGGTATGGACGTAATGGAAAATATGCAGCCTCAATACCTCCCTCGCCAGGAGCGGATAGACTATTACCTGAGCGCAGCCAAGCTTCTCCAGAATATGGAGTCGTATGTAGATGGCACGGGCGACCTTCTTGAAAAATACAAGAGCATGCGCACGTTGTGCTACGACAGCGTCCTCTCTATCGCCGACAAAGACAGTTACGACTATGCGGTGGCACTTCTCGAACGCGACAGGATTCCGGCTTACGCAGGGCTCAAAGGGTTATCCGCCTGCAAGCAGATATTAGAGAGATTCAATCTTGACCTTCACCAGAAAGCCATCAACTGTTCCACAATAGGGCGTTCATACGCCTGGCACGAGAAAGACGATTCCGCCATTTATTACCTCGCCCTCTCCGCCATCTACGACCTCCGATCCAACACAAAAGAGACCACGGCAGCCAAAGACCTCGCTACGCTCATGCTTAAAAAGGGCGACGTGGAGCGTGCCAGCCGATATATAAACATAGCTTCAGACGATGCACAAGCCTACAACAGCCGTCTGCGGAAAGTGGAAATCAACAGCGTGATGCCCGTAATCGAATCGGCCCGCCATAACAAACTGAGTTCCCAAAGATTGTTATTGATAATCTCGCTTTCCGTTTTCGCCGTCATGCTGACCATTGTGCTCTACCTGTTTTTCAAACTCAGGACACGCAACAAGTGCCTGACGGAAAGCCACGAGGAAATAAATAAGAAGAATGCCGAACTGAAAGATGCCAACGAAGCTTTGGCGAAAGTGAACACCGAGCTGGAAGAAACCAACATAGCCTTGGAAGAGGTTAACACCAGGCTGAAAGAAGCAGACGAAATCAAAGACCAATATATAATCGAATCGTTATACAGCAAAAACGATTTCGTCAACGAAGTGGAAGAAAAAAGTAAGAAAGCGTTGATGAAACTTAAAGGTAAAAAATATGCCGACGTCGAAAACCTTTTAAGCGACATGGGGGTCAGACGCGAACATGCCCGGATGTATGCCAGCTTCGACAGCGTTTTCATGAAACTCTTCCCCAACTTCATCGACGAACTCAACAAACTTCTGAACCCTGACGAACAGATAACGCTCGACGGCGACAAACTGCCCACCGAAATCAGAATATTCGCATTGATGAGACTTGGCATAGACAGCCCTGCAGACATAGCGCAATATCTCGGATTGTCGGTCAATACGGTCTATGTGTATAAAGCCAAGCTCAAAGCCAAGAGCAATGTCGGCAAACTCGACTTCGAGAAGCTTGTGAAAGCCATACCCAAGCCTTGAAAAGCCCTTAAAATCTTTGAAATTCATATTACCAAATCTTAATTAAAGCATTCAAAAATTAAGTTATCACACTATTAACCAATACAAAACAATTTTAATAACCTTAATATATTTTACAAGACAACCAATATAACAAAAGTTGAATTAAATTTGCAACAGTTCTTCAAAAGAGCGTGTCCCTCAGAGGAGCGGATATACAGCCGACATTGAAGTTGTTTAAACTTTTTTACGGTGATTAATTTTCTTAAGGCTTTTTACGTTAAAAAGACCTCTTTTCCAATCTTCCGCCATCTTTTCGGTCGCTTTTAAAACTTTCATCGTTCGTTTAGCCCGCTAAACTCCCTCTTCAAGTTTCAAAATCGACTCGAAAATCTGACGAAATCTTGAAAAAGAAAAAAGTTTAAACAACTTCATTAAAAAAAATGTGCATTCAGGCGCATCAACATGCCGAAGACGCTTTATGGAAGCAAACAGCATGCCACGCCCCCACAGAAGCAAACATGCCAAAGGCATGTCCCTACATAGAGGATTCACAAATTTTATTGCCCCGATAATTAACAAACAATCAATAATAACAACTAAAAAACTAACTTATGAACACATCCATGAAGAAACTCTCTTCACTGTTCATGCTCGTATTCATGTTCTGTCTGCAGGCTTACGGACAGACACTGAATATCAAAGGCTCCGTCACGGAAGCCGGATCGGGCGAGCCTCTCATAGGCGCGACCGTGGCAGTGAAAGGTTCGCAACAGGGAACCGTGACCGACATCGATGGAAATTTCGTTTTAAACAACGTCAACTCCAACGCCACCCTGACGGTTTCATACGTAGGCTACATTGCTGCCGATGTCAAAGTCAACGGACGCACCGACATCAAAATCGAACTCAAGGCCGACAATCAGGTGCTCAATGAAGTTGTAGTGATAGGCTACGGCACGATGGACAAGAAAGAGCTGACATCGGCAATCTCGCACGTCAGCGAAAAAGACTTCCTCAACGTCACCGCCATGGACCCCTCGATGATGATTCAAGGAAAAGTGCCGGGAGTGTCAATCACCAACACCGGCGCAGGCGACCCCAACAACGGTGCCAGCATCCAGATTCGCGGTGTCTCCTCCCGTTCGGCCGGCCTCGGCCCGCTCATCGTGATTGACGGAGTGCCCGGCGGCAACCTCACCAACATCAACCCCAACGACATCGCCTCTTTCGATATCCTTAAAGACGGAGCGGCATCGGCCATCTACGGCACACGAGGCTCCAACGGCGTTATTCTCGTCACCACCAAAAAAGGTTCGAAAGATGGAAACGTCCACACCACCTACAACGGAAGCGTGTCGTGGGACGTAATCAACAAAGAGCTCGACATGATGAGCGCCCAGGATTATCGCGACGTGCGTCTCGGCTGGGGCGACACCGGAGCCGACCTCGGCGGCAACTACGACTGGCTCGACGGAGTGAGCCGCACAGGCTTCGCACAGCAACATGCAGTGAGCCTCAGCGGCGGCAATGAAAGGACGAGCTACCGTGTGAGCCTCGACTACCGCTACCGACACGGCGTTGACCTCCGTTCGAAACGCGAGGAATACGGCGGACGCGCGGCCGTGAACCATACAACCAAAGGAGGCCTTTTCAACATCAACCTCAACATCGCCCCACGCATAATCTATCGCAACCAGGCAGACTGGGGTGTTTTCAAAAATGCCATAGAGGCCAACCCGACCACACCTCTTATGGACCCGGAGAATCCGACACGCTATTATAACTTCCAAGGACAGGTGGTGGGTTACAACCCCGTCGAGTCGCAGAAACTCGAGACAGACCAAGGCGACACAAAACTTCTCGACTGGGACGCCACCCTTAAGCTCAACCTCCTCCCGCTTTTTGCAAAAAGTGAAAACAGCCCCTTCACACTCAACACCCAGGTGATGTTTGCCGACCACCAGTATGACAACAACAACACCTGGTTCCGTCCCTCCACAAGCACCCAGGCCATCAACGCAGGGCGTGAAGGTGAAGCAAGCCGCAGCTATTCCAAGGAAAGGCAATATATAGTGGAATGGCTCACCAATTTCACGGCCCGTTTCGGGAAGAACAACATAAAGGCCATGGTGGGTTATTCCTACCAATATTCGCAATACGAAGGATTCAGCGCCAGCAATAAAGACTTCCCCAACGACGGACTCCACGCCGACAATATCGGCACAGGCGAATATGCCAAAGACGAGGGCGAAGTGGGAATGTCGAGCTATAAGAACGACGCCAAACTCATATCGTTCTTCGGGCGTGTAAGCTATGACTGGGACAGCAAGTATCTCGTCACCGCGTCGCTTCGCCACGAAGGCTCCTCAAAATTCGGAGCCAACAACAAATGGGGTAATTTCCCGGCCTTCTCCGCCGGATGGCGCATAAGCAAAGAGCATTTCATGGAAGCCACCGAAGGATGGCTCAACGACCTTAAAATCCGTGGCGACTACGGCGAGACCGGAAACCAGGACTTCTCAAGCTACATGTCGCTCAACACGATGACAGGCTTCGGCTATTACCTCATCAACGGCAAATTCACCCAGGTGTGGGGGCCGGCCAAGAACGTAAACCCCGACCTCCGTTGGGAGAAAGCAAAGAACTGGAACGTAGGCATCGACTTCTCGATGTTTGACAACCGCTTCTACGGTTCGCTCAACTATTTCAACCGACGCACACAGGACCTTCTCGGCAACTATAAAGTGTCGGTGCCTCCCTACCTCCACGACGAGACCTTCGTCAATGTCGGAACGATGAAAAACCAGGGCTTCGAATTCGACCTCGGATTCAACGCCGTCCAGACAAAAGACTTCGACTACAATTTCAGCGTAGTAGGAACCACAATGAGCAACAAATTCGTTGATTTCAGCAATTCGGAATATGTGGGACAGGATTACTACAACGTCTGCGGCACGGAAGACCCCTACCCCTTCTATAATCTCCAGAGAATCGAAAAAGGGGAAAGCGTAGGCAACTTCTTCATGTGGAAATATGCGGGCATCAACGAAGACGGCGAATGGCTCGTCTATGACAAAGACGGTGACATCATCAATGCCAGCCAGGCATCGGAAGCCGACAGGCAGAAAGTGGGCAACGGCATGCCGAAGTTCACGATGTCAACCACCCACAACTTCCGCTACCGCAACTTCGACCTGAGCCTATTCTTTACGGGCGCCTTCGGATTCGACATCTTCAACATCCACGATTTCTACTACGGCACCCGCAAATTCACCGGCAACATGCTCAAAAAAGCATACGGCAAGAACTTTGCGATAAGCCCCACGTCGCCCCACGCCGTTACAGACTATTTCCTGGAGCGCGGCGACTATTTCAAGCTCGACCAGATTACTCTCGGCTATACGCTCAACCTCCAGCAGACGCGGTTCCTCGACAAAATCCGTTTCTACGGAACAGTGAAAAACGTATTCACCCTCACCAAGTTCAGCGGCGTCGATCCTTCTTCCTATCAGGTGAACGGTCTGACACCGGGCGGACAGGGCTCGCGCACCTACTTCCCGTCTATCCGCCAATTCATTCTCGGAGTGCAGGTTGATTTCTAAACATCCCAATTCAAACCAATCATGAACATAAGATTCATCCGCAATATAGCAGTCGGGGCGGCAGCCACGCTCACCCTCGGCTCATGCACCAACCTCGACGAAACACTCTATGACCAGGTTGGCACACAAAACTACTACAACACCAAGAGCGACGTGGAGCGTGCCGTCTATCGTCCGTTCGAGCATGCATTCTGGAGCATCCAGAGCCGCCACGTGCTCAACGAACTCACTGCCGACCAGCTCATCACCCCCACACGCGACGGATGGTGGGACGACGGCGGACGCTGGCGTAAACTCCACTACCATCAATGGAACGTGGAAGACGGCGGCGACGCACAGACGGAATGGAACGGCTGCTTCCAGGGCATAGGCCAGTGCAACTACGTCATTGAAGACATGGCCACGCTCTCTCCCGAGAAATTCGGCTTTTCACAGGCGGAATTCGACAACCTAACGGCACAATGCCGCGCCCTGCGCGCATGGTTTTATATCCGCCTTCTCGATGCCTTCCGCAACGTCCCGCTCGCGGTAAGCTTCAACGACATGTCGCAGAATTCCACGGGACAAGTGGAGCCGAAAGTAGTGTTCGACTTCATCGAATCGGAACTGAAAGACTGCGTCAACCTTCTGAAAAAGAAAGAGGGTCTCGGTTCACAACAGCTCATCCAGGGGCAATGGACCAAAGCCGGGGCAGCCGCGCTTCTCGTGCGCCTTTATCTCAACGCCGAGGTCTATGTGGGCGAGAACCGTTATGCCGACTGCGAGAAAGTGGCGCAAGATATAGTTGACGGCGTATATGGCCAATATGCAGTGGCCGACAGATGGGACGCGGCTTTCGACTGGAACAACGACACCTGCGACGAAGTCATCTTCGGCTTCCCGGCCGACCAAGGCTATACCTACTGGCAATATCAGGGCGACACCTACTGGTGGACAGTGCCGGCGCGAGCACGCTACTATTTCAACGACTCCAAATGCAAGGCAGGCGACCACAACACCAAATACGCCGCATCGCCGAGCTATGACCTCAACGGAGAACTTTACACATACGAACTCGGCATGCCTATCCAAAATTTCCGCAAATATGAAGGCGACGAGCGCATGAAACTCTACCGCAACCTCGGCAACAGCACGCGCGAAGGCATGTTCCTCTTCGGCTATCTCGAATATACCGACGAAAACGGCGCGACCAAGCGGGTGCGAGCACCGGAACAGCCCTACGACCTCTACATACGCGACGCCGTGGGTAAATTCCAGGGAATGGCCCCCGACCAGTGGCCCGCCGACAAAAACAGTTCACTGCCTAACGGCGACCACAATTCGGGATGGCATTTTGCAAAATATCCTTTCTATAGCGACGAAGACACACACCAGATGGAAAGCGACTTCACCGAAATACGTCTGCCGGAGATAATCTACGCGCTTGCCGAATGCAAAATCAGGAGCGGAAAGAAATCGGAAGCCGCCAAGCTTCTCAACTCAGTGAGACGCCGCAACTATCCGGCTGAAAAGCTCAACGAAGTGCTTTACCAGCCGGAAGGGCAGGCCGAACTCGACGAGAAAGAGATGCTCGACGAATGGGGACGCGAATTTTTCGCTGAGAGCCGCAGAAGAATCGACCTCATACGTTTCGGGAAATTCAGCAGCGGCTCGTGGTGGGACAAAACCCCCGACACCGACAAGCATTATGAGATTTTCCCGATTATGCGACCCATCCTCGACGCCAACCCGAACCTGAAACAGAACCCGGGCTACAATAGCTGACATGTTTAACCACAACGAAGATTAAAATGAACCTTAAAAATATATTATCTACATTGGCCCTCGGCGCGATAGCCGTGTGCCTTTCGGGATGCGAGGGAGAGAAAGACCTTGTGGTCATCGACGGCAACCTCCCCATCAAGGCTTCCGCCCTCTACATGGTGGGTGACGCCACCCCCAACGGATGGAACATCGACCAGCCCACACCGTTCGCCGCAACAGAAGAAGACCCGCTCGTGTTCGAATGGGAGGGTAGCCTGAACACGGGAGAAATGAAACTCTGCCTTTCGCCCGGAAGCTGGGACGCCCCCTTCATACGTCCTTTGGAAAACGGTGCTGAAATCGGCAGACAACCAATCGACAAGACCGCATTCCAGATGCATGCCGGCGACCCCGACGAGAAATGGCGCGTAGCTGAAGCCGGCACATACAAGCTCACATTCGACCTCCGCAACTGGAACATGAGCACGCAGTATGTGGGCGGACTACCTGAAAAACCCAAAGAACCCATCGAGGCGGAAAACCTCTATATAGTGGGGTCTGCCACACCTTGCGGATGGAACATCGATGCTCCCTATCAGCTTAATAAAACGGACGATTATACGTTTGTTTACGAAGGCCCGCTGAAAGCCGACGACGGGGGCGAGATGAAAGCATGCACCAAGACAGGCGACTGGGGCGCGGAATTCATACGCCCCGAAAGCGACGGCGTTGAAATCAACAAGGGAGGTGTGGCAACTCCGACCTTCGTGATGACGGCAGGCCCCGACAACAAATGGAGGGTGACCGAATCCGCCAACTATCGTCTCACCTTTAATCTGAAAGAGCATACCCTCACGGCAGAATTCGTGTCGGATATCCAGGAAGAGGAAAAACCGGAAGGTATGCCTCAAACCGACGTGCTTTACATGATAGGCGACGCTACCCCGGGAGGATGGAGCCTCGACGACGCACAGGCATTCACACAGGATCCGGAAAACAACCGCGTCTTCTCATGGACCGGAGAACTCGTGACCGGCACCTTCAAGGCATGCATCATAAAAGACTTCTCCGCACCCTTCCTTCGTCCCTCGGGCAGCGAAGTGACAGTGTCGGCGGAAGGCGTGTCGGCATCCGATTTCATTTACACAGCCAATCCCGACGACCAGTGGAAAGTGACCGAAGCCGGCACCTACACCATTGTGTTCGACCTTGACAACTACACAATAAAAGTAACAAAACAGTAAGAATGATGAGTTCGAAATTAAAATACGCCTTGGCGGCGGGAGCCCTCTTTATGGGGGGCATCCCTCCTCGCCTCCTGCTCCGACGACAACTACAAAATGAAATATCCGCCGCGCTACGAACTGCCGGAGCTGCCGACGGTGGAAGGGGTGCATTCGTTCAAAGCCCCGATGTATTGGAGCGTATATGAATACTGCTGGGAGCAGGAACAGGCAGGAGTCTCCAACGAAAACATGGATATCACCCCCGAAGAATGGGACAAGATAATCGACTGGGTGGCAACCGACCTCAAGCCCCACGGATATGACATGGTCTGCACCGACGGGTGGATTCCGATGCTTGCCAAAGACGGGTCGCCCTACATGACCCATTACGGCTCGACTGCCATCAAAGACCTCGTGGCGAAAGCGAAAGCAAAAGGCCTGAAGGTGGGTATATACGACAATCCGATGTGGCTGCATTGCCCCAACGACACAAAAATTCCCGGCACGGATTATACCACAGGCTCCCTGCGCTACGACGGCTTCGAAGAAGTGCGCAATCCCAACGACAACGACCTATGGTTCTGGTGGGGAGTAGCCACCCATCCTGGCGCGCGCGAATGGATCGACGGATTCTTCAAACATTACAGAGACCTCGGGGTGGATTATATCCGTATGGACTTCCTCAGCTGGTATGAAGACGGCATGGACCGCGGAATGGGCATAGTGGGACACGGCTACGGACGTGAAAACTACGCACGCTATCTCGCCTACATAGCCGAATCGGCTAAGAAATATGGCATTTTCACATCGCTCGTAATGCCGCATCTATATAACGACGCAGAAGTGGAGGCCCGCTACGGCAACATGGTGAGGATAGTGGCCGACACCGGAGCCGGCGGCTGGGGACACACCAGCGCCAACGACAAAGGCATATCCTACACCACCTGGCCCAACTGCAACAACCAGTTCGACGGCTTCACTTATTGGAGCCACATAGCCGGACGGGAGAAAGTAATTCTGGACGGCGACTTTCTCCGTCTGAATAAATTCGGCAACGACTATGAGAAACAGACCGCCGTTTCGCTCCAGCTTATGGCCGGAGGTCCGGTGACCGTTTCCGACCAATACAGCACCATCGGCGACAATCTGAAATTTTATGCCAACGACGAATTGCTTGCACTTAACGCCGACAGATTCGTAGGCAAACCGCTCGACGACACACTGAACAGCGAAGGGAGCAACATCTGGTTCGGACAGATGAGCAACGGCGACTATGTGGTCGGACTCTTCAACCGTTCCGATTCATCGACCGATTTCAATGTGGGTCTCGGCAGATTCGGCATAGAAGGGAAGATGAAAGCCCGCGACCTTTGGAGCCATACAGACGAAGGGGAAATAGATGCCATCGTTGCCTCCGTGCCGGCACATGGATGTAAAATAGTAAAACTTACCAAATGATGAAAAAAAGATTTTTAATGCCTCTTATGCTTCCGCTGCTTGCAATTTCAGCGAACGCGTATGAGACGGCATCGCCAGACGGCAACGTAAAGGCTACGTTCAATGTGGAGAAAGGGGTGCCTACATATTCCGTCGATTACAAGGGAAACAAAGTGATTCTACCCTCACGCATGGGGCTTCAGCTCGTCGGCACCGATGACCTCACCGATGGTTTTACTGTAATCGGGGTTGATTCGTGTGCATTCGACGAAACATGGCAACCAGTATGGGGCGAGAACAGCGACATACGCAACAACTATAAGGAACTCACCGCAAAGCTGCGGCAGGAAAAGACAGGACGCCGGATGGACATAAAGTTCCGCGTCTATGACGACGGAGTCGGATTTCGCTACGAGTTCCCGCAAGAGGGTACGCTCAATTATTTCGTTATAAAAGACGAGCGCACGGAGTTTGCGATGCCCGGTGACCTGACGGCATGGTGGATAATCGGCGATTATGACACGCAGGAATATGAATATAACGAAAGCCGACTTTCGCAGATAAGGGAAATAAATTCGCGCGGTGTGGAAGGCAACCTTTCGCAAAAGCAGTTCTCCCCCACCGGCGTGCAGACCTCGCTGCAGATGAAGACCGATGACGGGATTTATATCAATCTCCATGAGGCAGCCTTGGTTGACTATTCTTGCATGCATCTCAACCTCGACGACAAGAACTTCGTGTTCACCTCCTGGCTTACCCCCGACGCCCAGGGGAACAAAGGACATCTCCAGACACCATGCAATTCACCCTGGCGCACCGTCATGGTCAGCGACGACGCACGCGACATGCTGGCATCGAACCTTATCCTAAACCTCAACGAGCCGTGCAAATATGCCGACACATCATGGATAAAACCTGTGAAATACGTAGGCGTATGGTGGGAAATGATCGGCCACGGCAAACCGTGGGCCTATACATGGGATCTCCCTTCGGTGAAACTTGACCGTATCGACTATTCCAATGTGAAACCAAACGGCGTACACCCGGCGAACACGGCCAACGTAATGAAATATATCGATTTCGCTGCAGAACATGGCTTCGACCAGGTGCTCGTGGAAGGTTGGAACATAGGATGGGAAGACTGGTCGGGCAACAAGAAAGACTATGTGTTCGATTTCCAGACCCCCTACCCCGATTTCGACATCGTCAAGCTCAACGATTATGCCCATTCAAAGGGTGTGCGCCTGATGATGCACCATGAGACGTCTTCGTCCGTGCGCAACTACGAGCGCCACATGGAAGCGGCCTACAACCTGATGGACAAATACGGCTACAACTCTGTGAAAAGCGGATATGTGGCCAATATCATACCCTCCGGGGAACATCATTTTGGCCAATGGATGACCAACCACTACCTTTATGCCGTGACGGAGGCCGCCAAACATAAAATCATGGTCAACGCCCACGAGGCGGTACGTCCGACCGGACTTTGCCGCACCTATCCCAACCTCATAGGCAACGAGAGCGCGCGTGGCACTGAATTCGAGGCATTCGGCGGCAACACACCGTCGCACACCTGCGTGCTTCCGTTCACCAGACTGCAGGGAGGTCCGATGGACTATACCCCCGGCATCTTCGAAAACGACCTGAGCAAAAACAATCCGAATAACCACAGCCACGTCAACACCACCATCTGCCGCCAGCTCGCGCTATACGTCACCATGTACAGCCCCCTGCAGATGGCCGCCGACGTGCCGGAAGTCTATAACAATTTCATGGATGCTTTTCAGTTCATAAAGGATGTGGCTGTAGATTGGGACAAGAGCATCTACCTTGAAGCCGAACCGGCGCGCTACATCACGGCGGCGCGTAAGGCTAAAGGAACTGACGAATGGTATGTGGGAGGCATTTCCGGTTATGAGGGAAGGAAGACCAATCTGAAGCTCGATTTCCTTGACCCTGGACGCACTTACGAAGCAACCATCTATGCCGACGCATCTGATGCGCATTATCTCACCAACCCGCAGGCATACCGAATCTCCAAAAAGAAAGTGAATTCAAAGACAGCTCTCAAGATGGCGATGGCACCAGGAGGTGGTTTCGCAATTTCAATCAAACCGGTGAAATAACACCCCTTCCGAATAAACCTCAAATAAACTAAAGGTAAATAAAGGTTCAACCCTCGGACAGCCTATGTATCCTCGACTGTAAGCCGGAAAGGATATATAGGCTGTCATTTTATAATCTCACACCGAGTAGAACCGAACGCAAAGGTATTTGCCAGTATCTCCTTTAAAGAACATGCGCTTAAGACAATAACTAAAGGAATGGAAATACTCTCTCCCTAAGACTCACGCCAATTCTCACATGGGACTTAACTATATAAAAATTTTTCATCGATTTATATCCTATTTCTTTTTTCGTAAACAAATAATTTATAAATTTGCAAATGCAGACCGTTCCGAAGCCCCGGTCGGGGTATGAGGGTGGGAAGCAAGACATAATAAAAAGCGTTTATCCGCGCTGATTCTTGATACTTCGAAATTCTCGCAAAATTTCAATTAATAGTCAAGGATTGAGCAACGGTAGATGCCCGTGGATATGTAATTATCATGCATTCGTCTAATGTTTCGTGAGAAATATTATGCGAACGCTCTGATTGCATATACAAGCGTAGGGCTTCTTCGTTGCCGTCTGACTATTAATGGGCAATGCGAGAAGCCTCGAAGTGTAGGACGGCAACAGATACAGATTCCTGCGCTTTTTTCATATACAAACCTTATGCCAACGAGAGGATGACCGCGGCAAAAAAAGCTTTATGCTAAAGCAACAAAGACACTACGAAACTTCTTTCAAACAACTAATTTAATATTATGGGACATCCTCAAAACGTCAAAGAATTCTTTCAATACGCATTTGTATTGATTTTGTTTCTTCTTTTTGCCTTCCAACCCCTGACGGCAAAAAAAACAGAACCGGACTTCTATAGTTATGATTCCTTCAACACATATCATTATAGAATCCTAAGTCTAAATGCATATGGCACCGGGACAGCAGAAATCATAGGTGCAAATAGGACTCTAAATCCCGGTGCAAATGTAAACGAAGTAGTTATACCAAGCGAGGTTCTTAATAAAAATACTCGTTACAGTATTGTGGCAGTTGCTGAAGAAGCTTTTATGAATAGGGATATTGAAACCGTCACTCTCCCCAATGGACTTATAAGGATTGGAAAGAAGGCTTTCTATAATTGTAAGTATCTTTATCGTATTAGCGGAAAGGACAACACCTTGGTTCAAATTGGTGATGAGGCTTTTTCAAATTGCACCAGCCTTTCTGAAATATGCCCTATGGAGCATCTCAACACCATAGGGAAAAAAGCTTTCAGCAACTGTAGTAGCCTTACGAGTTTCACATTCAGTGCATCTGTAAACACCGTTTCAGCGGAGGCTTTCTCAAAGTGCGGCAGGCTCTACAGTATTTATATCAGCCCTAATGACGAACAGGCAATCAACTTCGGCAGCCGCGTATTCAACGGATGCGGTATCGTAAATGTAACAACCTCCCGTTATTTCAGCAACTCCCCTTTCGCAGGTTTGACAACAATCAAAGGGGTATATGTCAGCAGCACTACGGTGCCTGCAAATGCATTTCGAAGCTGCTTGAATATTACGAACCTTACTCTGCATGAACGTATAACATCTATCGGCGACGGAGCCTTTAGTGGATGCAGGATAAAAAAACTCGTCCTTCCCAAGGAACTGACCATAATAGGTAAAAAAGCATTTTACTGTTGTCAAAGTATAAACGAGATTATCATTCCCAACAAAGTCACAGAGATAAAAGAACAAGCTTTCTATGGTTGTGATAATGTATCTAATATAGAACTTGGTGAGAATGTCACAACAATAGGGAAATTGGCATTCGGTGCCAATACCCACTTATCATACGTGGATTCAAACAATCCTGTTCCGCCGACTCTTGCCGACGATGCATTCAACACCAAGGTTTATACAACCGCAACACTCCTGGTGCCTCAAGCATCCATCACTGATTACAACTCGGCCGACAACTGGAAAAATTTCACCAAATGCCGTGCTATGAGAGATAAATCTCTGCGCGACATCTCAGTGGCAATTGAAGGTGAAGGCGCTGTTGAAATATCAAGCGAAGGTGAAACTTTTTCGCTCTCTGAAAGCGGGTCAACCGATGCTCATGTAGGCAAGGACGTAACAGTAACACTATTACCCGCCAAAGGGAAAATGGTGAGCTCAGCCTCATATCAGCTTGGAGGGAAGGATATAATATCGTTCACCTCTCCCCTTACCATTGAAGCTCTCCCGTCGGATTTGCGTATAATTGTAGTATTTGACAATGCTCCCATACCGGAGCCGACAAGTATTGCCATAGAGCCTTCTGATATAAATGTTGATGTAGAGGGCTCCTTGCAACTTAACGTATTGTTTGAACCCGGCGATGCAAATAGTCTTCTTAACTGGAGCATCACTTCGGGAGAAGATGTGGCAATCGTAAATAGAGATGGAGTAGTCAGCGGTCTGAGTGAAGGTGAAGCAGAAATAACCGTAAAGACCGCCAACGGGCTAACGGCATCCGCAAAGGTAAACGTTACTGACAATCGCATATCAATCGAAGAAATCCCGGCACTGCATGCCGGCCAACGATGGCAGGCTCGTCTGCGTCATGGTCTGGCGATGGTTGAAGAAGGAGTGACATGGCGTTCATCCAATCCTACAGAACTTCCGGTTAGCGAAAATGGTGAGGTTACTGTAAACATAGAAAAAAGCGAGTATGTCTCTACCACACTCACAGCCTCCTATGGAGGAGTCGATTATGATTACACATTGGATGTATATCCAATCAATCGATACAGTTTTATAGGACAGGATGGCCTCAGTTACACAGCAGGACCCGACCTGAATACTGTTTCATGTGGCCTTGGCGACTATAATCTCACTGAAGATAATCTTACTATTGGCAATACGGCTGCTGATATTGAAGGATTCTCCTACCCTGTGACCAATGCATATCTCTCCCTGCCTGAAACGCTGAAAGAGCTGACACTCCCTGAAACCATCAAAGGCATCGGAGTAATCAACGCAAGCGGACTGACAACACTAACCGTTTACGCAACCGAGCCTCCGGTAATAGAAATATATCTGAACATGCCTCTCTCAACCAAGATATATGTGCCTGCCGACGCGGTGGAGGATTATAAAACTGCGCCTGAGTGGGAAGATTACGCAATCTTTCCTATAAACGAGAATTTTGACGAGCCGTCGCACATAGCCGTAGAGAACATCACTTTTGGTGAAAGCGAACTTTCATTAGAAGCAGGAGAAACTGTTACACTCATCGCCACTGTTCTCCCCGCCGATGCCGATAACCGCAAAGTCAACTGGAAGTCGTCTGACGACAATATTGCTACCGTCGATGAAAAAGGTCTTGTCACAGCTATTGCCAAGGGTTTTGCAGTAATTACAGCTTCGTCAGACGAAAACCCGGAAATTTCAGCCAAATGCTCCGTAACAGTAACCGACAGTTCATCTGACAATCCGGGTGAATATGCTGAAATATACTCGGTTAATTTCCTTGAATCAGATGGGAACATCACTCAGGTTGCCGACTTAGCACCCGAAACATCCGTTGATGTCTGGACTCTCACAGACAAATATGGTTGGAAAGGTACTGCTTATATAAATAACGTCAACCACGCCAGCGACTGCACTCTTCTCACGCCCGAAATTAATCTCAGCCAATGCACATCCGCCGACTTCGATTTCGAACATGCTGTAAACTTTGTTCCAAATCCCACCGACTGCTTTTCGGTTCTTATCTTCTGCGACGAGAACACCGATAACCTAAACTCAAATGTGGTTTGGCCGGCAGGAAATAAATGGGATTTCAATAATTCCGGTAAAATTGATCTGAGTGCTTATGCCGGCAAAGTAATCAAAATCGGATTCCGATATACCAGCACTTCCTCTTTAGCAGGCACTTGGGAAATCAAAAGCATAGCTGTAAGAGGATTAGTTAAAAACGGCGGTGCAGGCGTAAATGATATCCAAGACAATGACGCCACATCTGTCTGGGCTGAAAACGGACAACTTCACATAAGAGGCGAAGCAGGATTGCCCGTCCGTATATACTCGTCTTCCGCGACCCTTCTATACAGCGGTCTGCTCTCCGAAGAAGTCTTCAGCTATCGTCCGGCGGCTTCATCCGTACTCATAGTTGTTGTCAACGGAAAAGCTAAGAAAATATTTATAAAATAGCGTGATGTAATTATAATGAACCAATGATGTTGCATAGAATGGATTCATCTAAGCAATATCATTGGTTCATATTCTGACTGCGGCGTATAATTAAGTGAGTGTTAATTAAATGTCGCAGTTGTAGAGGCGAATATTATTATGGAATGTGTTCTAACCTAACAAAATATCATATATGCTGAAATACTTTGCAACTTTCGCTTTGTTTCTACTGACATATTTATGTGCAAATGCTTTGGGTGGTAAATGCGGAGATAACGTGAAATGGGATATGACATCCGATGGGGTTCTTACCATCACCGGAACAGGAGAAATCAAGAATATGGCCAGAAACAGTCAGCCATGGCGTGCTGATCTGGTAAAAAGTGTTGTAATCACAGATGGTGTGGTACGCATCGGCAAAGAAGCGTTCTCCGGTTGTAAGAATCTCTATAGCGTCAAACTGCCCCGTAGCCTCAAATCTATTGGAGAAAGGGCATTTGCCGACTGCAAGACGCTGACCCAAATTGAATTATATCAAGGCCTTGAACACATAGAAAACAATGCGTTTGAAAATTGTATCAATATTACTGCCATAAATTATCCTTACAGTCTTAAGACAATAGGAGAACGCGCATTTAAGGGATGTACAGGTCTTGTTTCAATTGGTCTTCCTGAAACACTTCAGTCGCTCGGCGTAGGCACGTTCGAAGGATGTCAGTATATGACAGCCGTCTCCTCTCTGCCAAACTACCTTAACGCTTCGACAAGCCAACGTTTCGGACTCGATCCAAACATTGTCGAAACTTACTGGAAACATAAGGAAGAAGAAGCCGAGGCATTAAAAAAGCTGAATGCCTCTTCAGTTGTAACCGCCGTTCAAGCCGTAGCCACCGCTCCAGAACAGCCGGTTGAACCCGTTCAGATAAGTTCGGATGTAGATATCAACATCCCCACGATTCAGCCCTGCAAGGAGTCATGCTTTGCCTTTATATTCGCCAATGAAAACTATGACCGCATCTCCAACGTGCCCTTTGCAAAACGCGACGGTTCATACTTCGCCGAATATTGCAAAAAAACACTTGGGCTACCTGATGAAAATGTGCGCTATTACGAAAACGCCACTTATGGAAGGATGCTAGAAGCCCTATATGATTTGAAACAGATTGACGACGCTTTCAACGGAGACTGCAACATAATCTTTTATTACTCCGGCCACGGCGCGCCCGACGAATCAAGTCGGGAAGGTTTCCTGATACCTACAGACGCATTCAAGGTCTCTAAAGATGTATGCATGCCCTTGAGCGACCTTTACGCCCAACTTGGTGAGTTGAAGTCGAAATCGGTTGTCGTCTTCCTTGACGCTTGTTTCAGCGGTTCTACCCGTCAGAACGAGGTGCTTCAGTATGGACAGCGAGGTGTTACCCTCAAACCAAAGCCCAATGCTCCCAAAGGCAATATGGTTGTCTTTACAGCGACTTCCGGCGATGAAACAGCCTGGCCGTATCAACAACAGGGTCACGGGCTTTTCACATACTATCTGCTTAAAATTTTGAAAGAGAAGTCAGGAGTCATAACTCTTGGCGAACTATCAGACTATCTTTCTCAAATGGTGGGTCGCACATCTGTTGCAAAAAACCAAAAGAAACAGACCCCAAATACCAACATTTCTACAAAAATAAGCACAGTATGGAAAGATTGGAAACTTGCCGAATAATTTGGCAAGCCCCCGTGAGACAAGTGGGTATATGTTTGCCAGTAGAGTTAAGAAAAAAGTAAACATATAACTACTTTTAATCAGCTACTTAATCGGTCCATATATTTCAAACAATCATTTATCCCCATATCCAACAATTATGAAGAGATTATTTTTTATTCTATGCACTCTGTTGCTTTGCGAGGGTCTTTATGCTCAAAATGCCAATAGATCAGGCTCATTCATCGAATTAGCCGGGGGTGCAACAGTCGGAAACAGTCCTGTTCAGTCAGGCACAATAGTCAGCGATTTCCATCCGGGCTCGGACAATAACGATGCAGTTATTGATCTTTACCGTAAAATTGAAAAAACCGGAGGTGCTGGTCTTTCCATTGGTGTCGGCTATCGCTGGGCTACTTCAATTCACTTTGCATTTGAAGTTAAACTCCAAGCCGTTGCAAACACTACAGATTTCACAAAAACTATGGCGCTAAACATTAAACCGGGCATCCGCTATACCTCTCGTGAGATATCGGGGTCAACAAGTTTATATGCAAATGCCAATATCGGACTTGGCACGTTTCTCGACAATAGTACGATGTCTGTTCCATACGAAGTCGGAGTAGGTTTCAACTTCGGCAACCACATATCAGCGGGTCTGATATGGGATGCCCAGTATGCTCTTTCAAAGCATGAATACCACGGCAAACATTATGGAATGTTCGGTATAAGATTAGGTTATAAATTTTAAACAATGATAATAATGAAGACTATAAATATATTTATATCAGCCTTATGTGTCGTAATTGTCATGATGATGTCCACCTCATGCGATGATGAAAAACTCGAGATGAATTCATCTGTGAATTTTTCTGTTGAATTTTACGGGTTCAGACACTTCAACAACTATTATGTTTTCGATGTCGGCATCGGGTCATGGTCGGAAAACGATGCTGAAAATATTGAGATTGAAGATAACACATTGTATCTTATTTTTACGGACAGCAATACAGGTCAAGAAATAGGATATTTACCCCAAACCCTATATTTAAATCCAAATGATGGTCAATACGGATCTTATCAAATAACCGTTTCTGAGGAAGGCTTTAACCACGACAATGTATCTCTTCGTTGCGAAGCACGTATCCGAGTTGCCACAGCTGATTACACTTCCGAATGGTATGATTACGTCTCCAAGCCAACACTGTTAGGCACATTGCGTCCCTTTACCGATCTCGGGCTTTCCGTTAAGTGGTGTACAGATGATTTTTATGATATAGGTGAACAAGAAACCGGCTATTGGACAATGCAAAGCCTTCTGAATTCTATTGACAGCGCACCCTCCGACATATCGGGCACTCAGTGGGATCCCGCAATGTATGGCGGTGATTTCAATTCAACATATTATGGTGAACGTCGCACACCAACCGTTGCAGAATATGAAGATTTGTTTAATAATTGCACAACGCAAGTCAAAACAGATGGCATGTATGCTTACGTAATTGTAACAGGTAAAAACGGCAAGTCAATTCAATTCCGGATTTCAGATGGTCCGGCAGCCAAAACATGTTTCTGGACTGCTACATTTGATCACATGTCAGGCAAGGCTGCCGCTATCGAATTCCAGCTCTCAAACAATAAGGTCGAGCATAATATTGTTTATCGCGACCCATCAGACAAACTTTTCCGCCATGCCGTTTTAAACAGCAATAACTGACAACAACCTTTCAAGAATATCTTACAAAAAAACCGAGAGGACAAAGCTTCATCCTCTCGGTTTTATGTGGGATTATACACAATATCTTATTGTAACTACTTCATCTTTTCGATTGCTGACCATGAGCCATAAGGCTACGGCAAGAACGGCAATCTTTCCGCCCTCCTTTCTGACATCAGTGGCACCCAGCAAATACAGGTTCAACCCTCGGACAGCCTATGTATCCTCGACTGTAAGCCGGAAAAGGATTACATAGGCTGTCTTTCTTTTTCATAATACGAAACGGTTCTTTCCAGGTCGAAGACTACGTATTACCCGAGATGCTTTCTTAGAGGATTTGTAGGCATGGAAAGTAGCCGGAATGCCTTCAGGGAGAGTGATTTCGTATTCCACTTTGCCATTTTTAAGCCGCCACGACGATTCTACACGTCCCCGGGGAGTGTCGAGCCAACCTGACGCATAGGTGAGCGAACCTGTCACATCGGGTTGGGGAGTAACCATAATTGAGCCGTCGGACAGTACGTTTATGCCCAGCGAACAGGTCAGCAGCCAATTGCCTACCGAACCGAACGAATAATGGTTAAAAGATTACTAAGCAAAATTAACAAAAATCACAATAAGACACAAGCGGAACGAATTTCTTAAATTTGGATAATAAAATATAATTCACTATTTTTGCTTTGTAATACCCAAAGGAAAATAAAATGGCATCCATAAAGTATCCTATCGGCATACAGACGTTCAGCGAAATCCGCAAGGAAGGTTATATCTATGTTGATAAGACCGAATATGTCTGGAATCTGGCAAACAGCTACAAGTATGTGTTTATGAGTAGGCCGCGACGCTTCGGAAAAAGCCTATTTGTCTCCACATTGGATGCATACTTCCGCGGACAACGCGAGCTTTTCCAAGGTCTTGCCATAGAAAAATTTGAAAACGACTGGACTGAATATCCCGTAATTCATTTGGATTTCAGTGCCGAAGACTATAGCATGGATATTAATCTCGATAAACGGCTCAATCTTCTCATCACGGAGATGGAATCGGTTTACGGCAAACCCAGCCAAGCGGAAGACACCATTTCGAGCAGATTCCGTGGTGTAATCAGACGGGCGGCCGATAAAACCGGACAAAAGGTTGTGGTGCTTATCGATGAATACGACAAACCTCTTTTGGGCAGCCTTCATGAGCAAGACCGACACGAAAGAATGCGTTTGAAACTGCAAGGATTCTACTCGGTGCTGAAGGAATGCGACCCATATATCAGATTTGTGCTCATTACAGGCGTCACAAAGTTCGCGCATGTGTCTATTTTCAGCGGACTTAACAACATGAAAGACATATCGCTCCTCCCGAAATTCAACGCAATTTGCGGAATTACCGAGAAAGAATTGTCTGATAATTTCCAATCCTCTTTGGCAACATTCGCCGAAGACAACGGCATCACCCTGGAGAAGACCCGCTCAATAATAAAGGCCAATTACGACGGATATCATTTCAGTATAAAACTGCAAGAGGATGTCTATAATCCCTTCAGTATGATCAGCGCGTTTGATGAATCAAATGTTTCAGATTACTGGTTCAGTACCGGCACACCGTCATATATTCCTACATTATTGCGCAAAAACGCGTACCCCCTTGAAGACCTTGAGGGTACGAGACGCACAAAATCGCAGCTAACAGATATGGCAGACCCGGACTTGGATATTGTGCCTATGCTCTTTCAGTCAGGCTATCTTACCATAAAAGGGTGGCTACCTATAACAAAACAATACGTTCTCGGTTTTCCGAATGAAGAAGTCCGCAAAGGCTTTTGGGATTCTCTTTCGCGCTATTATATTGTCAGAAAATCAGGCAACAGCATTTTTGATATCAATCTATTCATAGATGAAGTAGAGAAGGGAGACGCGCAAGGGTTCATGGTGGGGCTGAAAAGTCTATTTGCCTCTATTGAATCCGACCACGAACCTAACAAAGAGGTTCATTTCCGCAATATGATGGTTATAGTGGCAAAGATGTGTGGATTCCGCACCCATTCGGAGATACATAGCTCGCAAGGACGTTGCGACATGATTATTGAAACCAACAATTATCTCTATATTTTTGAATTCAAAATCAACTCAACCTCCGGAGAGGCACTAAAACAGATAAAAGACCGCGGATATGCAGTCGGCCATGAAGCCGGTAAACGCAAAATATTGCTCATAGGCGCCAGTTTTTCTACAAAAAACCGCAATCTCACCGACTGGATTATCCAGGCCGGATAAAAATGCGGATTATGGCAGCTGCCTGAAGAAGTCACTCCAAGGCTGAGACACCTACGACCCTAAAATTTTAAGGAACACGCCCTTAAGGGTTATTGACAAATGCGGTTTACACCGTCTTTTGCTTAAAGCAACATTTATCCCAACCTTAAATCAAAGAAAAAAGTAAAAAGAGCGGGCCTATAGGTCAGACTCGCTCTTTCACCAATGGTAATCTAAAAAACGTTACATTATTTCACCTGTAGAAACACGATTAAATATAGAAAAACTGTATTTAATACGCTATCATCAATTATATCCTTCGTTTTGACCTAAATTAGGATTGATATCCCGGTCGTTCTGTGGAATAGGCCAATAACGGTTATGGCTATCCCATGAGCGTGTTTCAAACTGATAATAACCGTCGGCGTCAACCGGTGAATTGCCCTTGTAGTTTCTTGCATTAGGATCGTTCGAAAGTTTTACGCCTGTAAAGGTGTGGTTGAGTTCAGTTTCAGCAATTCCCCAACGCAACACATCGTAATAACGTAATCCTTCAAACGCCAATTCCACACGACGTTCAGCCCTCACAGCCTTTCTTACAGCCTCCTGGTTGCCAAGGTCGGTCTTGGAATAAGCCGGAAGCCCTACCCTATTGCGGATATCGTTGATAGTTTTATCGAGCACGTCCTGAGTCACACTTCCCGGAGTAGCCTCGTTAAGAGCTTCAAGATAACTCAACAGCACTTCACCATATCTCATAATCGGAGTGTAGGTATATGTGTCGCCGAGAGAATTTGTGATTGAAGGGTCGCAACCTTTTTTAGGGCAATACCCGTTGAAGAGAGCAAAACGATTGTAGGAATCGCTTGTGCCGGGCCCATTAAAACAATCATAGACTGTCTCATTGAACTTTGTGCCGGGATATGTCCCCACTGGGGGAAGAAACACCGAGGCATATAGACGTGCATCACGATTCACATAAGGGTCTTCATCATCATATACGGCAGATTCTTCGATCGACTTACCGTCAGTGCAAAAATAAGACTTAACGAGTTCGTTATAAACGGCAAACTGATGCCAGCCCCCAATGCATTCCGGATAAAGATACTGGTAACGTGAATTGGTATATTTATCCTTGATTCCCATGATACAGAAAATCATTTCAGGACTTGTCTCTCCACCGTTCTGGAACAGCTTCTCGTAACTGTCGATACCGTTACGGCGGTCAAGCTCAAACTTCCCGCTTTTCATCACATCATCCAGAACCGAGGCAGCATCTGCAAAACGGTCTTGTGCAAGATAAAGGCGGCTTAGAAGCACCCTTGCACCGTTGCGAGAAATCCTGCCATAGTCGGCACCTTCATACACCTCCGGAAGAGCATTGATGGCTTCAAGCAAATCGGTTTCCACCTGTTTGTAGATATCTGCCTGAGGCGTCTGTCCTATAGAATTTGCCTCGGCAACGGTAAGTGTCTTCAAAGGCATCGGAGCATCTTTAAAATAGAAAGCAAGATTGAAGAAGAAGTAAGCGCGGAGAGTTTTCATCTCTGCCATCATTGCACTCTTCACATCCTCATCCATCGGACAATTCACAACGTTCTGCAGAAAGTTGTTGTATTTATAAATCTGAGAGTAGGCATTTCCCCAATACCAACGTATATTGCCATTTGTTGCAAGAGTATTGACACTTGCAAGGTTCGTACTGAAATTCTCCTTTTCAGTTCCGTTGCCGCCGGCAAAATCAAGATATAATAGTCCTTGGGGAGTATCGAAAGCGTCATGCGACCAACCTGTCTGGAAGCGGTAGCAACCTACAAGGGCAAGCTTGGCATCCTTTTCATTCCTCCAAAATTCCTCGTTTGCCGTTTCCTGGGTATTAAATTTGTCGAGTTCGTCACTGCATCCTCCGACAATTATTGAAGATGCACAGAGCAGCAGCCCTGCCGACACGTTGATAAACTTATATAGCATATTCATTACTTTAAAAAATTAAAACTTGAAATTGAAACCGAAGGAATAAACAGCCGTCACAGGATAGAACGATGGTGAATCGCCTGTGCCGATTTCATTTTCCGGATCCCATCCTTTATAGAATTTATTGAAAGTATGAAGATTGTCGCAGCTCACATACACACGGATGTTTTCAAAGCCAATCTTCTTTGTCAACGCCTTCGGGACAGTATATCCAAGTGTAATATTCTTTATTCTCAAGAAGCTTGCGTCCCTGACCCAATAATCGGAAACCTGCAGGTTAGGATTATTCATGTTGAGGGTTTCCACACGGGGATATTCCGCCCATTTGTCAGGATTATCAACAGTCCAACAGTTGTCTGCCTGCCATCTCTGGATTTGTCCGCCATTGTAGAAAGCATAAGCCATGTAGGAACCGATAAGGCGTTTATGACCGCCCACTCCCTGAAGAAGAGCTGAAAAGTCAAAGCCTCTGTATTGGGCAGTAAGGGTCATACCGTAGTAAAACTTCGGAGTAGTGCTACCGAGAATAGTACGGTCATGGTCGGCATCTACAGCATTATCACCGTCAAGGTCCATATAGCTTACATAACCGGGTTTTAATGAACCTTTGCTGACAATCTGGTTAGGAGCGCCATCGATTTCAGCCTGGTCAACAAAAAGACCATTCGTCTTGTAACCGTATATAATTCCAAGTGGTTCACCTACGATACGACCCTCGTTAATCTGTCGTAGTGCCCCGTCTGACAATTTTTCAACAGAATTTTTCACCCATGTAAAATTGGGGGAAACCGAAAATGCGAACTTATCTCCAATCTTTCCATTATAAGTAAGATTAACTTCAACACCTGTGTTAGAGACAGCCCCGACATTTGTGTTTCCGACGCTATTTCCGAGTATATCGGTCTTTGCCACGGAAGAAAGGATATCGGAAGTATATTTATAGAAATAATCTACAGTGGCAGACAGACGGTTGTTCCAAAGGCTAACATCAATGCCGACATCCGTGATACGGGTCTTTTCCCAACTGATGTCGGGGTCGTTAAACGGTCCGGAAATTGCGCCCGGGGTAAGCTGTGCCGGATCTCCAAGAGGATAGTTGAAGCCATACCAATAAGTCTGCTGATAGGCGTAAGCACCTATGTTCTGGTTGCCGAGTGTACCGTGAGAAACACGAACCTTAAAGTTGTTGACAACTTCTCCCACCTTTGAATCACGCCAGAATGATTCCTCGGAAAGGCGCCAAGCTGCAGAAACAGAAGGGAACAGACCCCACCGGCGATGTTTGGCAAAATGAGAAGAACCGTCATATCGGAGGTTAGCCTCCAAGAGATAACGCTCGTCGAAATTATAATTTACCCTTCCGAAATATGACATAAGGGCAGACTCGGTAAGTGAGCTTGTATTGGCCGCCGTAGATGCATCTCCCGACACAAGCTCGCTAAGACTTGTCGTAGGGAAGGTGTTGCGAGAACCCTGAAGATACTTATCATTCCATGATTCAAATGAATATCCGCCAAGAATGTTCAAATTATGCTTCCCAAAGCTTTTCATGTATTGGAGAAGAACCTCGACATTCGAATATGTATTGTTATTGTCAGATATTGAAAGTGTAGTCGGCCCTATCGTTTTATGCTCATCAAAATATGTCTCTGCTCGATACCCCTTGTAATAGTTTGTATAATATGAAGCACCCATCTTCCCCTGCAAAGAAAGACCGTCTATGGGTGTTTCCCAGCGCAAACGGACGTTTCCGGCAACATAAGTTGAAGTTGATTTCGTGAAAGAATCTCCTGCGAGCCAAGCCTCGGGGCTATAGTTGTCCTGATATCCGAACGAACCATCCGATTTGCGTCCGGCATAAATGGGAGCCTCACGCACGGTATAACCAATCATGCCGTCAATGCTCTGAGGTTCACCTATGGGAGCATCGTAGATATTGCGGTAAGCATTGAGATTCAATCCGAGTGAAAGGCCGTACTTCAATTTGCTGTCAAGCGAGAAAAGACCCGTCAGACGCTTGTTGGATGTTTTCTCCGTGAGACCATCCTGACCGCGATAACCGAGAGAAAGATTATATCTGGTATTGCCGGATGAATGTGAGAACCCGAGATTGTGCTGTTGCTGAAAACCGGAGCCTGTTCCGAGCAACCACTTCATGTGGTTAACGTTGGGATAGTTGTCTGGATCGGAACCATCGCGGAATTTCTGTATCTGGTCGGAAGTATATGCCTCTGCGTAACCCATATTGCGCATTGCCATGTTGTAATACTCGGCATATTCCCAAGAATCAAGAAATTCGGGAAGTTCCGTAGCTTTCTGCCATCCGAAATTATTGTTATACGTAATAGTCGTTTTCCCTTCCGTTCCCTTCTTGGTTTCGATGAGAATAACACCGTTGGCAGCACGGCTACCATAAATTGATGCGGAAGCGGCATCTTTCAAGAATGATATATTTTGAATATCATTAGGGTCAACATCATCCAAATTACCCGAAATTCCATCAATTATTACAAGTGGAGAGTTTCCGGCACTTGAAAACGTACCGGTGCCTCTCATTTTTACCGTGGCTCCCGCACCAGGACGACCTGACGACTGGATAACGCTAACGCCCGGCACCAAACCGGCAATTATGGCGGAAGTGCTGGAGACAGGACGCGATGCAAGTTCATCGGCACTGATGGAAGACACGGAACCGGTAAGATTAACTTTCTTCTGAGTGCCATATCCCACTACAACCACTTCATCAAGATTACGGGCATCTGAAGACATTGTCACACTCAACGGAAGATTACCATTAATGGCAACCGTTTTCGTCTCATACCCGACATAGCTGAATACCAAAGATTTGCCATCTACAGGTGTTGGCACCTTGATGATAAAGTTTCCATCGACATCTGTCGATGTCCCCACAGATGTGCCTTTCAACAATATAGTCACACCAATCATCGGCTCACCGGAATTGTCAGTGACCGTTCCAAAAACCTGCTCAGTTTTCTGCGCAGCCATTGAAAAGACAGTGCCAAGAAGAAAGACAAGCATTGCGAGCCTT
The DNA here is from genome assembly GCA_910585275.1 of uncultured Muribaculaceae bacterium. GTDB lineage: Bacteria > Bacteroidota > Bacteroidia > Bacteroidales > Muribaculaceae > Lepagella. The sequence goes on along the minus strand of CAJUCW010000002.1, from coordinate 113,583 downwards.
GTCTTGAGGCATTTTGTTTTACATGGTCTCATAATGTTAGTATAAAGTTTATATTAGAAAAAGCATAACAACAGCATTCCGGGCATCGGCATTGCAAGCCAATGCCCGGATTAACAAATATTTACCTATAAAATCGGTTAGAAAACCATCAGGATATCATTTCCTGATTTTCAAGACAGGAGCAACCGATCTGGAAGCACCCGCCGGCAACTTCACTTTTAAACCTTCGGCATCGCGGGTGAATTTCACTTTGCCGTAGCCAAGAAGTTCTACACTCTTAATCTTTTTATCGTGAAGAGGATTACCCTCGGCGAGCGATTTCACCGTAACCTTTCCGTCTTCAGGCCAGGCGAGTGAAATGGCGTAAAGATGTTTCGGAGTCTGAGTAAATCGGATTTCTTCAGATGTGGCTTTTGTATAAGCGCCTTCGTTGAAACCTTGTGCATTCAACTTTATGTCGGAATCGGCAATGGGACCCTCTCCGAATATGTTCCACGGACGTGTGGAATAGATTGCCTCTCCGTTGACCGACATCCATTCACCTATGCCGTTGATAATTTCTTCCTCCTTTTCATCGAAAGTGCCATCGGCACGGAGTGGGATGCTTAGAAGCAGGTTGCCGTTCTTGCTGACAACGTCGGCAAGCATCTTTATGACCTGGCCAGCCGATTTATACCACCCTTTGTCGTAGATTTCATCCTTATAGTGCCAGCCTCCGATGCAAGTGCAGGTTTGCCACGGCTCTTCGGCAATCATATTGGGAGCACCGCGCTCCACATCCCAAACAAGCGCATCCTTCTGGACATCGGTAAGGATTTTGCCGAACATAACGGCAGAAAAATCCTTCTTACGGGTGGCAAGATTATGGTTGTAGAAATGGGTGGCAATTTTCAGTCCGGCATCGCTAATCGGATAGAACGGAACACCCGTGACATCGAAATAAAGCAAATCAGGGTCATACCGGTTTATAACATCAACGGTACGGTCATAGAAATTCGAGACATATTCGACTGACGGCTGTGCAACACCTTCGCCCCATGCCCACTGGCGGTGAATCATACCGTCGCACCATGTGCCGTAACTGTCGGGATGGTCCTGGGCATAGAATTTCTGAGGGTCAAGGCCCTCCCACCATTTTCCTTTGCCGTCAGCCTTGGTGAGCCTGCCGTCATAAGGCACGCCGGCCTTATCGCCGTGGCGGTCATATCTGCGGGAAGGCTCATACCAACTCCATGCATGGTCGGCATGAAGGCTCACTCCGAAAGGCATTCCATGTTTTTTACAAGCATCGGCCCACCCTTGAAGAATGTCTTTCTTCGGCCCTATATCTTTTGAGTTCCATTCCTGATACCGGCTGTCCCAAAGGTCGAAATTATCATGATGGTTTCCGAGGGCAAAGAAATAACGCGCCCCTATCTTCTTATAAAGCCCCACGAGATAATCCGGATCCCATTTCTCCGCTTTAAACAGAGGGAGTATATCTTTGAATCCGAATTCCGAGGGATGTCCGTAGTTTTCCACGTGGTGCTTATATTCCGGCGAACCTTCTATATAGAGCGACCGAGCCATCCAGTCGCCGGAACCCTCCACACATTGAGGACCCCAGTGCGCCCATATTCCGAATTTGGCATCGCGGAACCAATCCGGCACTTCATACTTCGCAAGAGATTCCCAAGTAGGTTCATATTTTCCGGCCATCATCGGTTCGTTCGCCTCCGACACCGGAACCGCATACTCCTGCGCCATACATGTGAACGGCAACAGCGATGCTATCATAATATATTTTCCCAGTCTCATAAAGTCAAATGTTAGTTTACGATTACAAAATTAATACTGTTTTCTCCAATCATATATAATTAATTCGACAAGAAACAGGATTTTTTCGACATATCGGATTGTTTTAAGTAATGAAATCGTACAAATGTACGACTTCAATGGAGTAAATCAGATAAGACAATCACACATCATAAAGATAAAACATCCTTTCCATCAGTTGCCATTTCTGGTCGGAAGTGGCACTCGGGTCACAACCCTGCAATTCAGCCACAAAAGCTTCCCATTCAGTCTGTCGCGGAAGAGTGGCGAGTTTAGCCATGGCCTTATCCCATTCGAAATCCTTTTCCGTATCGACTATCATGAAAACCTTGTTTTCATAAATATAGAGCTCCATTTCAAGTATGCCCACCGAACGGATACCATCCCTGATTTCTTTCCAGTGATGTTCTTTGGAATGACATTCCCTGTATCTTGATATGAGTGTCGGATTGTCAGTGATTTCAAGAATCTGACAATACCTTTTCGCCGGGCGTTCGTACTTCCTTACGGAATAACCTTCTTTATTCATAATCCATAAGTGTAAATTCAGAATGCATAATTATAATAATACCGTTCATTGGAAATCAACGAGAATACGGAACACTTTTCCACGATTACCAAACCATGATTCAAGGGCTTTACCGGCATCTTCCGGCTTTACTACATCGGAAATCAGGGAATCGAACGGGCACTCACCCTTTTCCATATACTTTAAGACGGCCTTGAAATCTTCAGGCAACGCATTGCGCGACCCTCTTACGTCGAGTTCCTTTTGCACGAACATTTTTGTGGGCAAGCTTACAGGACCTCCGGCATAACCGATGCATACCACCCTCCCGGTGAACGCTACCTCTTCAACCGCCATCACATACGTCTTATCCGATCCGACAGCCTCTATCACCACGTCGGGACCGTCGCCGTCTGTCAGGGCCATGAGTTTCGAATGGAAATCCGGTTCTGCCGAATTCAATCCGTATGACGCCCCCAACTTGGCGGCAAGCTCGAGTTTACAGGAATCAACATCGACCGCAATAACCTTTGCGCCTCTTATCGAAGCCCGCACAATGGCCCCAAGCCCTATCATTCCGCAACCAATCACCATCACAGTGTCACCATCGGTCACTTCCCCCCTCGCCACGGCATGAAACCCTACGCTCATCGGCTCGACAAGAGCACACTCCTTCAAGGAGAGATTGCCGGCGGGAATCACCTTTTCCCAAGGCAACGCGAAGTATTCCGACATGGCGCCGTCACGCTGCACTCCGAGAGTCTGATTGTCGCGGCAAGCGTTGGGACGACGTCTGCGGCAAGACGCACACTTGCCGCAAGACGTATAAGGATTTACCGTGACACGCATCCCAACGGCAAACATACCTTTCGGAACATCTTCGCCGATTTCCACTACCGTAGCACCGATTTCATGACCCGGAACAACCGGCATTTTGGCAAGCTGGTTCCTTCCGAGCCATGTATTTAAATCGGAACCACAAAAACCTACATATCCAATCTTCAACAGCACCTCCCCCGGGTTAACAACGGGCATTGCGGATTCCATGACCGCCACGGTGCCTTTACCTTTTATTATAACAGATTTCATATCACCTGATTTTTCTTGTATATAAACTTTTATTTTCTAAGACGTTGCAAAAAAGCAATATCATTTCTATGTAGAGATATGCCTCCGGCTTGTATCATTTGGAAACAAGATTGTTAATCAAACATGCCTAAGACATGTCCCTTCATTTTTACCGGTGCAGCAACATCTCAACTACCACATATTTCCTCCATTTTGTCCTTGTATCCGTTGACGGCATACCATACGCAAACTGCAAAGCATACCATCGGGACGGCATACGCCACATAATACCATGTCGGATTCAAAGTCATCACCAAAGCAGTGAGCTGCGGAAGAATGGCATTCCCCACGATTGCCATCACAAGGAATGCCGACCCGCTTTTGGTGTCAGGTCCCAGCGATTCGAGAGCAATAGAAAACTGCGTAGGATAAATAATCGACATGAAAAACGAAATGGCTATCATGGCATATATGCCCGCGACGCCACCGACAAACACCACGGCAAGACACAACACAACGTTAGCCGCCGCATAGAACGCAAGCATGTTGCGCGGTTTGAAACGCGACATCAGCATAGTGCCTATCCATCTTCCGAGAAGGAAAGCCAGCATATAGAGTCCAAAATAAGTTGTTCCTTCCGACTCGCCAAGGCCTGCATATCCGCAGCAATACACAAGGAAAAGACTATTGATGGCAGTTTGTCCGCCATTGTAGAAGAACTGGGCAATCACGCCATTGCGGAGACGACGCCTGCGAAGCACCTTGAAATTAATCAATTGCCCGTTGCCGTCTTCCTTGATACGCGGTAATTTCGCAAAGATAAATATAATGGCAAAGAGAGCCAAGGCTATGCCAAGCACCGTATAAGGCCCTTTCATGGCATCCGTCTCCGATTGGATATATCCCATCCAACCTCCCGGGAATTCAGCCGGCAATGTCTCGCGTGTGTAGCTGTATCCACTCAATATGAGTTTGCTTATGAACATGGCAGCAACGAATGCGCCCAGGCCATTGAAAGACTGCGCAAGATTCAATCTTCTTGATGCAGTGGAGGCGTTTCCAAGCACTGTCACGTATGGGTTGGCAGCAGTCTCAAGAAAACACATCCCCGTAGCGATTATGAAGAATACGCAAAGATACCCCCAATACTCCCTGTAATTCGCAGCAAACAAGAAAAGGAAAGCCCCGACCCCCGCTATGGCGAGACCGGCCACTATGCCTGCCTTGTATGAAAACCGGTTCATAAACATGGCTATCGGAATCGGGCATATAAAATATGCTATCCAATACGCGCTTTCGGTAAACGATGCCTCGAACGGTGTAAGCTCGCACGTCTTCATCAATTGCCTGATCATCGTAGGGAGAAGGTTGGCACTTATTGCCCATACGAAGAATAGACTCATGACGAGCACGAGCGGCATGAAATATCTTTCAGTCTTATTCATTCCGACATGTTTTTAATATATGGAAGTTTAACCAGATTTTTAAAGCCATAAAAGCGGGCGGCATTACCGCCAAGGAAAGCCTTCTTTTCCTCATAGGTAAGAACATCGCTTTTAAGAATGAAATCGTAAGACATTCGGTAAGTGATAGCCGTTATGGTTCGCGGATAGTCCGACCCCCACATCAGTTTGTCAATACCGACTTCATCGGCGGCTTCCCTTATGGCTTCGACGGCCCCCTTGAATGGATAAAATTCCGAATTGAAAAGCCACGTAATGCCACCAGACTCTATCATCACGTTTGGATAACGCGCAAGACGAATCTGTTCGAGCCAGCCGTCGCAAGTGACCATACCGAAATGTCCTATCGCAATTTTCAAGCCTGGACATTCGTTTACCACATCTTCCATCTCACCCACCTGTCTGTCGCCCGGGGCAAGCGTTATGGAAAGGATTATACCGTGCTTTTCCATCATGCGGAACATTTCAATCATTTCGGGAGAATTCAGCGACACTTTCTCTTTTCCTTCCAAGGGCAACCTATGGGCCGGTATCGCCATTCCCTTAAACCCACATTCAATCAACCCTTCAGCTTCATGCAGGAATCCCGGACGAAGATAGTCGCACATGCCGAATACAAAGAAGCGGGAAGGGTAACGGCGAGCAACCTCATGAAGGTATTCATTCTGGTTGCCGTCGATAAACTCTTGAGTCACTACCGCTGCCGACACCTGTGCATAATCCATGTTCGAAAGAAAGACCTCGGCACTGTTTCTTCCGTCAATCATAAAGGGAGGGAGCATCTGTCGCTCTTCCCCGAGAAAATCAGCACGTCCGTTTTCAAGCTGCCTGACGCGCAGACCGTTGACCACGGCGTCCTGACGTAGCCAAAGGTGTGAATGTGCATCAACAATCCTGATATCGCTTTCCATAACCACCTCTTTTAAGAATTTTTCCAGCTTACGCGCTTCCGGTCGCCAATGATTTCCCAGACCTTTTCGACAAGTCCGGCCGGAATATCCTCATCCACATACGAAAGATTTTTCCTGACGTTATCCGGATTTGCGGAACTGAAAAGAGTGGAAGCGATGCGTGGATTGGCGATGGAATACTGCACGGCAAGTTTTTCGATAGGGTAACCTGCTTCATTGCAATATTCCGTAGCCTTGCGGCATGCCTCGACAAGATCGGATGGCGCAGGATGCCATGACGGGACCCCTCGGTTAGAAAGCAATCCCATCGACAAGGGTGATGCATTTATTACACCGATTCCCTTCTCCTCGAAATAGTCGAGGAAATCAAGGAGTTTGTCATCATTGAGCGAATAGTGGCAAAAATTCAATACACTCTCCACCGTGCCTTCCTCGGTGTGGTCTATCACCCATTTGAGATTCTCAAGCTGGAGGTCGGTTATTCCGACATGCCCGACAAGGCCTTTTTCTCTCAATTCAACCAGAGCGGGAAGCGTCTCCCCTACCACTTGACTTAAGTCGGCAAACTCGATATCATGCACGTTGATAAGGTCGATGAAGTCGATGCCAAGACGCTCCATACTCTCCCCGACGCTTTCTTTGGCACGCTTGCCAGAATAATCCCAGGTGTTGACTCCGTCTTTTCCATAACGCCCCACTTTCGTGGAAAGGTAATATTTTTCACGAGATATTCCACGTAAAGCTTTACCAAGCACTGTCTCCGCCTTATAATGTCCGTAGTAAGGAGATACGTCGATAAAATTTATGCCACCCTCAACCGCCGCATATACCGACTCAATGGCACTTCCTTCGTCAATAGTCCGGAACACTCCTCCAAGAGAAGATGCACCGAAACCTAACTGCGACACTTTCATTCCGGTCTTACCGATTTCCCTGTATTTCATGATTAATGTTAGTTATTAAGGTTGATGAATTGATAAGAAGTGGTTGCCAAACCTCCTCTTGGATTTATGTCTGCAAAAATAGTAAGGATTGCTTTGATATAAACATACATTTTCGAGCAATCATTGGTACAAAATCGACATCACGGTTTAATCGCCTTGCATAAGCAAATTTAAATTGTTTACTTTGCATCAAATCTTGACACCATGAGAATTAACAATCTTCTAATGCTTAACGTGGGGTTTGCAATCCATGACCGCGACTGGAATTTTGAAAAAATCAACAGTCCCTTCACCCGCATATATTTTGTGACCGAAGGTAAAGCCGCCGTTTCAATCAATGCACAAATACATGAACTCACTCCCGGAAACATGTATATAATTCCGGCCTTTACCGAACACACCGACATATGCACCGGAATTTTCAAACATTTTTATGTACACCTTTACGAGGAAGATGTCGATTCGGGAGACGGAATCATAGGTAATTACGACTTTCCCTTCGAAATACCTGGCCAACCGATAGACCGTATGCTTTTCGAATCTCTTTGCGAGCACAATTCGTCGATGGCACTCAAATTCGCCGACCCGAGGATATACGACAACAAGCATTCCCTTATAGAATGCGTAAGACTAAACCGCAACCGCCCCCTTTTCGACCGACTCGAATCAATGGGTATAATTTTCCAGCTTCTCGGAAGATTCGTGAAAAACGCAAAACCTAAATACCAGACAAAAGATCCACGCATACAATCGTCTTTAAAAGCGATAAGCGCAAACACCGGAGAAACAATCCGTGTGGACGAACTGGCATCGCAAGCGTGTATGTCAACCGATCATTTCATACGTCTTTTCAAACAAGAGGTCGGCTGCACCCCAGCCCGCTTCCTTATCGACCGAAAAATGATGAAAGCGAAACTGATGCTTGCATCCGAATCGCTTTCAACCAAGGAAATAGCATACGCTTTGGGTTACGACGACGTGTCATACTTCACCCGTATTTTCAAAAAGCACGTCGGCACCACCCCGAAGCATTACCGCAACAGTTTCAACACCTGACCCCGCAACATACCATTTAAAATTATCCCAGACAACATCTCCTTAATCCGCCACTCCTACACCCCAATACAAGTTGAAAAAGGGGGGACAGCCATGCCTGCCCCCCTTTTTTTGGGTTGTCAATCTTAATTCAGATTATTTGCGAAGAGCTTCTTCTTCCGCAGTCATCTCGGGATCCTTGCCCCAGTTCTGCTGTGAAAGACGCTTGTAGTTGTTGTAGCGCCAGAGTGCGTTGTCCTGAGCAGCTTGGAAAAGCTCATCGGCGGCTTCGGGTTGCATCTTATAGAGAGATGCAAAACGAACCTCGCCTTTGAGGAAGTCATTAAACTTGCTCCAATCCGGCTCCTTGCTGTCAAGCGAGAACGGATTCTCACCGCTGTTCTCAAGAGCAGGATTATAGCGCCAGAGATGCCAATAACCGCATTCAACAGCCTTCTTCTCCTCTTCCTGGCTATGACCCATACCGACCTTAAGGCCGTGGTTGATACAGGGAGAGTAAGCGATGATGAGCGACGGGCCATCGTATGCCTCAGCCTCGCGGATAGCCTTGAGAGTCTGGGCATTGTCTGCACCCATAGCCACCTGTGCTACATATACGTAACCGTATGTTGTAGCCATAAGACCGAGGTCTTTCTTGCGGATACGCTTGCCGGCAGCAGCAAACTTGGCAATAGCGGCGATAGGAGTAGATTTCGACGACTGGCCACCGGTGTTGGAGTAAACCTCTGTATCGAGAACGAGGATGTTGACGTTCTTGCCGGAAGCAATAACATGATCGAGACCGCCGTAACCGATATCGTAGCTTGCACCGTCGCCACCGATAATCCACTGGCTGCGTTTCACGAGATAGTTCTCGAGAGCAAGTATCTTCTTGCAGCAGTCGCAGCCTGCCTCGGCGCCTTTCTTAGCCTCGGCTACAAGGGCCTCGCCCTTCTCACGCGAAGCTTCAGCATCCTCGCGAGCCTCCATCCATGCGGCAGCGGCAGCCTTGAGAGCCTCGGGAGCATTCTCGGAAGCAGCAATCTTGTCGCATGTTTCTTCCAGGCGGGCACGCATCTTCTCATATGCTATATGCATGCCGAGACCGAACTCGCAGAAGTCCTCGAAGAGCGAATTTGCCCAAGCGGGACCCTGGCCCTTCTCGTTCTCGCAATAAGGAGTGGAAGGAACGGAACCGGAATAGATGGAAGAACATCCGGTGGCGTTGGCCACAACCTGACGGTCGCCGAAGAGCTGGCTGATAAGTTTCACGTAAGGAGTCTCACCGCAGCCGGAGCATGCACCGGAGAACTCGAACATAGGAGTAGCGAACTGGCTGTTCTTGACGTTGGCCTTGATGTCAACGAGGTTCTGCTTCGACGTAACGCTCTTCATGCAGTAATCCCAGTTAGCCTGCTCGGCAACCTGGCTTTCCTCGTGCTTCATCGTAAGAGCCTTCACGCCCTTCTTGCCCGGGCAAACATCGGCACAGTTGCCGCAGCCGAGACAGTCGAGCACGTCAACCTGCTGAACGAAACGCATGCCTGTGAAAGTCTTGCCGATTGCGGGGTTTGAATGGTCTTCGCCAAACGGAGCGGCAGCCATCTCCTCAGCGTTGAGCACGAACGGACGGATAGCGGCGTGAGGACAAACGTAGGCACACTTGTTACACTGGATACAGTTCTCGGGATTCCACTCGGGAACGAAAGCGGCCACTCCACGCTTCTCATAGCGGGCTGTGCCCTGAGGCCATGTGCCGTCGGCACACTCCTTGAAGGTGCTTACAGGGAGAAGGTCGCCATCCTGTGCATTGATCGGAAGCACTACGTTGGTGACAAACTCGGGAGCGTCGATCTTAGCTACCTCATCGTCGGGGAGCTGTGCCCATGCGGGGTCAACGTCGAGTTTCTTATATTCTCCGCCACGGTCAACGGCAGCATAGTTCATATCGACGATGTTCTGACCCTTCTTGCCGTAAGACTTGACAATGAATTTCTTCATCTGCTCAACGGCGAGTTCAACGGGGATAACCTCGGTGATACGGAAGAATGCGCTCTGGAGAATGGTGTTGGTGCGGTTGCCAAGGCCGATTTCCTGAGCAATCTTCGATGCGTTGATATAATATACAGAGATATTGTTCTGAGCGAAAAGGCGCTTCACCTTATTGGGAAGGTTCTTGGCCAGCTCCTCGCCTTCCCAGATTGTGTTGAGAAGGAATGTGCCGTTGGGCTGGAGACCACGGGTAACGTCGTACATGTGGAGGTAAGCCTGCACGTGGCATGCAACGAAGTTAGGAGTGGTCACAAGATATGTGGAGCGGATCGGTTCATCGCCGAAACGGAGGTGAGAGCAGGTGAAACCTCCCGACTTCTTGGAGTCGTAAGAGAAGTAAGCCTGGCAATATTTATTGGTGTTGTCGCCGATAATCTTCACCGAGTTCTTGTTGGCACCTACAGTACCGTCGGCACCGAGGCCGAAGAACTTAGCCTGGAACATACCCTTGCCGCCTACGCTGATTTCAGGAAGCTGGGGAAGCGAAAGGAATGTGACGTCGTCGTTTATGCCGACAGTGAAACCGTTCTTGGGCTCGGGAAGAGCAAGGTTTTCATATACGGAAAGAATCTGAGCCGGAGTGGTGTCTTTAGAGCTGAGACCGAAACGTCCGCCAACGATAAGCGGGGCGTTCTCCTTGCCATAGTAGCAGTCCTTAACGTCAAGATACAAAGGCTCGCCAAGTGCGCCGGGCTCTTTCGTACGGTCAAGGACAGCGATGCGTTTTGCAGTGGCGGGAACCGCTGCGAGGAAATGCTTCGCAGAGAAGGGGCGATAGAGATGCACGCTGACAAGGCCGACCTTCTCTCCTTTTGCACGGAGATAATCGATGGTTTCGCGGATACATTCCGTAACAGAACCCATAGCTATAATCACGCGTTCTGCCTCGGGATCTCCATAATAATCGAACAATCCATAGTTGCGGCCCGTGATTTTAGAAACCTCCTTCATGTAGTTCTCAACGATTTCGGGAACTACCATGTAATAAGGATTAGAAGCCTCACGGTGCTGGAAGAACACGTCGGGGTTCTCAGCCATTCCTCGCGCTACGGGAGCGTTGGGATTAAGAGCACGCTTACGGAAATCGGCAAGAGCCTCCTGGTCGATGAGCGGAGCAAGGTCTTCCTGCGCGATGGCCTCGATTTTCTGGATTTCATGAGACGTGCGGAATCCGTCGAAGAAGTTTACAAACGGAACACGGCTCTTGATTGTCGAAAGGTGTGCTACGGCTGCAAGGTCCATAACTTCCTGCACGGAACCTTCGCACAACATTGCGAAACCTGTCTGACGCGCAGACATCACATCCTGGTGGTCGCCGAAGATGCTAAGTGCGTGAGAGGCGAGCGTACGTGCCGAAACATGGAAAACGCAGGGGAGAAGTTCGCCTGCGATCTTATACATGTTGGGAATCATAAGGAGGAGGCCCTGCGATGCGGTGTAAGTGGTGGTGAGGGCACCGGCCTGAAGAGATCCGTGAACCGCACCGGCGGCGCCACCCTCGCTCTGCATCTCCTGCACGAGGACAGTCTCTCCGAAAATGTTTTTCCTGCCTGCCGCCGACCAGTCGTCCACATATTCGGCCATGGTTGACGAGGGGGTAATAGGATAGATAGCAGCAACCTCAGTAAACATGTAACTGATGTGTGCAGCAGCCTGATTACCATCGCAAGTCAGGAATTGCTTAGCTTTGCTCATAGTTATTAAAAGTTATTAATGATAGGATTATAGTCTGTTTGGAGCATTATGCCTTCCCGGATGTGGGCTGAACAAAATGTCTTCCCTAATCAGGATTGACAAACTTTTTCCGACTGCAAAGATAATGAATTCGTGCGTATAATTCAAAAAAGGAATGAATATTTGGAATATTATTCACCCCTTTTGGTCTATAAAGCATGGTTTTCAAAATTCCAGAAGGCCGGAAAGACCCCGTGCCGCTATTTGAGAGGCGTTATCTTTCGCTTCTCACCTTTGAGTTTCTTGCCCACGGAAGCGGCAAGAAGCGAAGATGCTTCGTTCTCTTTTATCGTCACAAGCGAATAATGGTCATATACATTGATTTTTCCAACCGTTGAAGCATCGGCTCCGCATTCCTTTATCAAGAAACCGAGTATATCCCCTCTCGACACCTTCTCTTTCTTCCCTCCGCCGATATAAAGGGTAATGAAGCCGGAACGCAAATTAGACTTTCTCGAAGGGTCGGTTTCGAATGTGTCATCGATTTCCACAAACTCCTTTATGCCTTCGTCGGGACCGACAAGAATATAAATGTCGCCAGTCTCGTCAACGCGGGCGGTGCGTCCGTTGCGGTGGGTATATGCTTCGGGTGTGAGCGGCTGGTGGTAATGAATCACCGATTTCACCTTTTCGATGTCGAGGCCGCGTGCCGCCAAATCGGTTGCCACGAGCACAGGACGGCTGCCGCTGTTGAACAACGCCACCGCCGTTTCGCGTTCCCTCTGGTCGAGCGCACCGTGGTAAAGGGTGCAATCCACATGCCGCCTGCTCAGAAACTCATAAACCCTTTCGGCACTTTCGCGATGATTAACGAAAACGATTGTCTTCCGGGGCGTTTCTTCAGTATTGACGTTATGAAGCAGCATCAGAAGAGATTCAAGCTTATCCTTGCTGTCGGTGTCAACCCGATGGATGCGCATTCGCTCTTTCAAATCTTCGTTGGCGCCCACGAAATCAAACGTGACTGGATTCGTGAGGTTGAGGAATTCAGGCAAAACATCGGCTCTCGTAGCCGACGTGAGAATAAAACGGCTCACGTTTTTCATGCGTCGTGCAAGCTTTCCCATCTCCTCCTCGAAGCCGAGTTCAAGCGACTTGTCAAATTCGTCAAGCACGAGAATCCTGACCGGAAGGAGGTCAACGTTGCGCCTTACGGCATGGTCGAGAAGTCGTCCGGGGGTGGCGACTATCACATCGGGCACCACTTTCAGACTGTTGACCTCATCCTCCACCTTATGACCGCCGTATAACGCTATGACACGCATCCCGGAAGCGACTTCCCTCATCACTCCGGCAATCTGCACGACAAGTTCGCGCGACGGGGCTATGACCACACACTGCACCCTTCCGGTAGAAGGTTTCAGGAGTTTCATCACCGGGAGGGTGAACGCAAGAGTCTTGCCGCTGCCAGTAGGCGACAACAGGATTATGTCACGAGGTTCGGAAGCCGAAGCCATCATCTTGAGCTGCATATCATTAAGCTGCTCTATGCCGAGGCGGTCTCTGACCGCCGGAAGGAATTCTTTTTCTCTCATACCGTTATAACAAATTAAAAGCTCGGTCCAATCCGGAAATAACTATTTTTAAACCTTTTATGAAATCCGTGACCAATCGACCGTGCGTGCGAACCTGAGCCGCAACTCCTCAACCATAACCGAAACAGATTGCGGCAATACCGCCACAGGAGCCATATCCCCTTTTTGCGGAGGGGTGGCGGCGCATCCGGGCGCCAAAAGCGAAGGATTCCCGCGAAGCACCGCCAACGCAGCCTCCCGGGCGCGGGTCAGAATCTGTCCGTCGCGTGCAAGGTCGGCCACTTTCAGGTTGAAGGCGAGTCCGCTTTGCTGGGTGCCCTCCATGTCGCCCGGACCCCTTATTTTCATATCGGCTTCCGAAATAAGGAATCCGTCGGTGGTCTCGGTCATGATCGAAAGGCGTTTCTTGGTGTCGGCAGAACCCTTTGCCTTACCCATGAGGATGCAATAACTCTGGTCGGCACCACGACCAACCCTCCCCCTCAACTGATGCAGCTGGGAAAGGCCGAAACGTTCGGCGTTCTCTATAACCATCACAGAGGCGTTAGGCACATTGACGCCAACCTCTATCACCGTAGTGGCTACCATAATCCTTGCCTCCCCTTTCACGAAAAGATCCATCTGATAGTCTTTCTCTGCCGGTTTCATCTTGCCATGCACGAAACATACGCGATATCCCGGGAAGGTGTCGCACGTTCTCCGATAACCCTCTTCAAGGCTTTTGAGGTCGAGTTTCTCGTTTTCCTCAATCAGCGGATACACGATATAAATCTGTCTCCCCTCGCGTAGTTGGGAGAAAATCAACCGGTCAACCTCCAGACGACTTGTATCGTAGCGCAACAGAGTGGTGACGGGCTTCCTGCCGGGAGGGAGTTCGTCGATTACAGACACTTCCAGGTCGCCATATACAGTCATCGCGAGTGTGCGGGGTATCGGTGTGGCTGTCATGACAAGCACATGGGGGGCCACACTGTTTTTCTGCCACATCCTCGCCCTTTGCGCCACTCCGAAACGGTGTTGCTCATCAATTACAGCCAATCCGAGGCGATGGAATTTCACAGAGTCTTCAATCAAGGCATGGGTGCCCACAATGATATCGATGTCGCCTGATTCAAGACCTTCATGAATCACACGCCGCGCAGCCACACGAGTGCTCCCGGTGAGCAATTCCACCCTAACCCCGATAGGGTCTGCCCAGGATTTAAGGGTCTCATAATGCTGGGTGGCGAGAATCTCGGTGGGAGCCATCAAAGCCCCCTGGCAACCGTTGTCAACCGCCATCAGCAGCGACATGAATGCCACCATCGTCTTTCCGGAACCCACATCCCCCTGCAGCAGACGGTTCATCTGCCGGCCGGTCTTCATGTCGGCCCTGATTTCCTTAAGCACGCGCTTTTGGGCACCGGTCAATTCAAAAGGAAGGACATTGAAATAGAAACCATTGAATTTTTCTCCGATTTTCTGAAAAAGATAGCCCGGAATTTTCGAACCGCGCTCCATCGAATAACGCAGGATATGCATTTCCACATAAAAGAGTTCCTCAAACTTGAATCGTTCGGTTGCTTTCTGGAGCGACCGGGCATTGTCGGGGAAATGCATCTGACGGAACGCCTCGTCCAGAGGCATAAGAGAATAACGGGAAACAATCTCACGAGGCAACGTGTCTTGAATGCCGGCGAACCCTGTGTTTGAAAATATATTCCCGACAAGCGTCTGGAGAAGTCGCGTGGAATAGCCCCGCTTACGCATTGTCTCCGTAAGGGAATAGACACCGCGGAATCCCGTGGGAGGCTTGGCAGGGTCATAGACCTCCACTTCCGGATGCACGATGGAATAGGCATTGCGAAAGAGATTTGGCTTGCCGAAGATTACATATTCCACACCCGGTTTATATGCCGTGGATAGCGCCTGTATTTTTGAAAACCATACCACCTCAAGCAGACGCCTGCCACCATCGCTGAAAACGCCTACAAGCCGCTTGCGGGCTCCCTCTCCTTCAATATTGAAACTTATGAACCTGCCTTTGATTTGCAATGCCGGGAGGTCGGTGCCGGTAAGTTCGTCGATTCGGTAGAAACGGCTGCGGTCAATGTGCCGGAAAGGGAAATAGTAAAGTAGGTCGCGGAATGTCGCAACGCCGAGTTCGGACGCAAGCACTTTCGCCCTCGCGTCGCCCACTCCCTTAAGGAATTTTATGTCGGTATCAAGAAACAAGAGGATTCAATATATTTGATTTACGCTCACTTCGTTCACGCCACAATCAAGATTGGCGACACCGGCCTGTGCCCTGCCTGCAACCAGGCCGCACTGCTATCAGGAGAGGCGCACGGAAGTTATGAAGAGAGAGGCGATTTCGATATCGCCGGGATTGGTCACTTTCATGTTCAGATGGCTCCCTTTATAGATAACGGGGGTCATTCCCGATGCTTCAAACGCCGATGCATCGTCGGAATATACCGCATCCGGGTTCTTCTCGTATGCCTTTTTCAGAAGCGCAACATTAAAAACCTGCGGCGTCTGCACAGCCACATAACGGCTACGGTCAACGGCCTCACTCCCCTCCCCTTTCAGACGTCGCAGCGAATCGGTGACGGCAACGGCAGGCACCGCCCCGCCCCCCATCCCGGCAGCCTCCCACCCTCGAGCTATCATCTCGGGGGAAACAAGTGGCCGCGCGGCATCATGCACAGCTACCAGAGCGTCTGCCTTATCAGGGATGTCCGCAAGTCCGTTTTTCACAGAGCCGGTGCGGGAACTTCCACCGACAACCACATCATGTGGGAAACGGTCTTCCTCCGGCAACGACATAAACAGATTCTTCCAGTCATCGACGTGACTCGGATGCACCACGAGTATTATCCGCGTGAAAGGATTTTCGTCATGAAATGCCTTCATCGACCACCACAACAGAGGCCTTCCACAGAGGTCACGGAATTGCTTGGGGAGGTCACCGCCTAAGCGAGTGCCCTCCCCTCCAGCAACAATTATTGCATATTTTTCCATCAATCGTGGATTCTTTACATATTCATGCCGCCATCGACCTGAATGACCTGACCGGTAACATAGCTCGAAAGGTCGGAGGCAAGGAATGTGGCCACGTCGGCGATATCCTCGGGTTTTCCGCCACGGCGAAGTGGAATTTTCTTGCACCACTCCTCACGCACAGCATCGGGAAGGGCGGCTGTCATGGCCGTCTCAATAAATCCAGGGGCGATGGCGTTGGCGCGAATGCCACGCGAACCGACCTCCTGTGCGATGCTCTTCGCAAGAGCAATCAGACCGGCCTTTGAAGCGGCATAGTTGGACTGTCCTGCATTTCCGTGAACGCCTACGACGGAAGCCATGTTGATGATAGAGCCCGAACGCTGGCGCATCATGATGGGAAGAACGGCATGAATGAAATTGAACGCAGACTTAAGGTTGACAGCAATAACGGCATCCCACTGAGCCTCGCTCATACGCATCATCAAGCCATCTTTTGTAATTCCGGCATTGTTCACAAGCACATCGATAGAGCCGAAGTCTTCCTTCACTTGGTTCACAACCTTCTCTGTCTCGGCGAAATCGGCGGCATTGGAAGCATAACCCTTGCATTTCACACCGAGGGCAGCGATTTCCTCTTCCGTTTTCTTACCATTTTCGTCGATTACGAGGTCGGTAAAAGCAATGTTGGCACCCTCTGCAGCAAATTTGAGGGCGATTGCCTTGCCGATGCCGCGGGCGGCGCCGGTGATCAAGGCTGTCTTTCCTTCAAGAAGTTTCATTTCTTTATATGTTAGTTTTTATAATCTATTGTCGGATTATTTTGGGGATAAGGTCTTTAGAGACCTTAAGGACTTTAAAGACTTTAAGGACCTTAGAGTATTAAGCAAATTCAAAGGCCTTAAAGATTTGTCAGAAACGCACTATAAAGCTTCCGCATGAATAGCCGCCTCCAAACACCATAAGGGCCACTTTGTCGCCTTTCTTGAAGTTCCCGGCATTCTGGGAAAGAACGAGCGCAGCCGATGCCGAACCGGTGTTGCCCAGCGTTTCGATATTATTAAGGAAATCGTCGATAGGCTTGTCAAGCTGGTGTGCCACTTGTGCCACAATCCTCTTGTTAGCCTGATGGCATATAAGCTTGTCGAGGTCTTCGATTTTAAGACCTGTGTGTTCAAGAGAATGGTTCAAGGCATAAATCATATACTTGCAAGCATGTATGAAGACGTCGCGGCCGTCGGGCATCGTAATGCCGTCTTCCTTGGGACGCAACTTCACACCCGCCGGACCTTTGCCAATATCGCCGAGACCTTCCGTAAACACGTCAAGGATTTCAATATCGTTTTCCGAAACCCTTTCTTTGCTTATGAAATAAGCCACGGCGGCGTCGCCCCACAGATGCCCTGCCTTCGGGTCGCTCTCGTTGCTGTAATAGGTGTTATGCTCAGTGCATATCAGAAGCGCCTTGGTGGCTTTGCCTGAAGCAAAATAACCTTCGATAATTTCAAGGCCATTGATAAAAGAGGAACAAGCGGCTGAAGCATAAACAGCCTTCGCGCCATGAATCTGATAATGCTGCTGTGCCACATGCGCGGGAGTGGCGACCGTGTCGTAAGCGGCATAAAACGCCGCTACAATCAAATCCACATCCTTCACATCGTATGGGAGGCGGGTGATGGCATCGTCAATAGCTGCAATCGCCATTGAATCCGAGTTCTCGCCCGGCGCAGCCTTGGAACGGCTATAAATGCCCGTGCGCTGAATAATCCAGTCAGGAGTCAGACCGTTGACTTTTTCGAAATAGTCATTGTCTATTCGTGCGGAGGGGACGTAGTGTCCCATAGAATTTATAAACATATAGCGTTTCTATACAGTTTCTATAAATTATATTAATAATATGGCTTAAATCACTTCTTCCGAATACTGTTAACAATCCATTCGGATATATATTTTTTAAGCATCGACTTGTCGATGCCTTCTTCCGAAAGGTTATCGCGGATATAAGGCACATCGAGGCCATGGATGGCTTGCGTAACCACCACGGCAAAATGATTTACGTTAGAAATCTCGAACACCCCTTTTTCAACGCCCTCCCGAAGTATTTCGCAAAGAAGTGCGGTCTCTTTTTTAGTTATTATCTTTCGGGCACGGTCAACCTTTCTGACATCACGAAAAAAACCGGCACGGAGGGAGCCGTTTCTCGACACAATCTCCTTCATTGCCTCAAAGCGGCAATCGACATAATCCATGAGTTTTTCCTCGGGCGACGTGGGCTGCGCCACTATATGGCGCAAACGACCGAGCAACTGATCGGTTTCACTTTCAATGACAGCATTGAAAATGTCGCGTTTGCTCTTGAAATAAGTATATATAGTGCGCCGACCCTTGTCAGATGCAGAGGCGATATCGTTCATAGTGGTATTCTCGACCCCTTTCCTTGCAAAAAGCTGCCGAGCCACCTCTATAAATTTATCTCGAGTCTTCACCACCATGATGTCAAGTGAGTGTTAGGGGTTATTCTGAATCAGAACAGCAATAAAACCGTCCATCATAATCCGGCAGAAACCGCAAATCAAAAAAACTGAAATTGCACATCTGTCGAATTTCTGAGCAAATTTAACAAAACTTTTTCGTTTTGCCGTAATTTTTTCAAAAATATTTTCATCACCGCAATTTCAATCTCCAAAACAATATCACCGCATTACATTGTCAATCAATTTATTATTAATATTTTTACATATTTTAACATAATTATCCACCATTTTTTCATCAAAATATTTGGCAGTTATCCGCAAAAGCAGTAATTTTGCACTCGAAAATGACACCGCGGGGTGGAGCAGTGGTAGCTCGTTGGGCTCATAACCCAAAGGTCGTAGGTTCGAGTCCTGCCCCCGCCACCAAAAACAGCCGATTCTCATGAATCGGCTGTTTTATTTACCGCCACTTCCTTAAAGTTCCTGTTGGAAGCGGCATATACACTTAAAGAATAACGTCTTAACTATGGAAGTGATCTACGAAGACAACCATATAATAGTTGTAAACAAGAAGCCTGGAGAGATTGTACAAGGCGACAAGACCGGCGACACTCCATTGTCTGAAATTATCAAGCTGTATCTAAAAGAGAAATACAACAAACCGGGCAACGTGTTCTGCGGGGTTGTTCACAGAATAGACCGCCCCGTGGGAGGACTCGTGGTTTTCGCAAAGACGTCAAAAGCCCTATCCCGACTAAACGACATGCTGAGAAAAGGGGAAATCCACAAAACTTATTGGGCCCTCGTGGAAGGACATCCGGAAAAAAGCGAAGCTACCCTCCGAAACTTTCTCGTTAGCGACGGTAGAATCAACAAGACATTCATTGCTCGCGAAGGAGAACGCGACGCTAAGGAATCCCTATTGAAATACTCCACAATTTCTAATGGAGACAGATACTCTCTCCTTGAAATCAACCTCCTTACGGGACGCAAGCATCAGATTCGCGCCCAACTTTCCGGCATCGGACACCCCATAAAAGGCGACCTCAAATACGGAGCCAAGCGTAGCAATCACGACGGAGGCATCTCCTTGCTGGCACGCCATATCGAGTTTGTCCATCCCGTATCGAAAGAACATATAGCCCTCGACGCCCCCCTACCCGACGAATTCCAGAAATTCCTTTAGATTATTTTCAACAAACTTAGATTGCGTTCCTTAACTCCATGAAAGAAAATAAGGTGCATCGTAATGCACCTTATTTTCTTATATATTCTGTTTCAGGCTTTCGACGTAGGCGTCGATGCGGTGAAGCTCTTTAGGAATCTTGATGCCCTGCGGACAGTGTGGCACACAACGTCCGCACCCTATGCAATGGTTTGCCTGCCGCAATTTTGGGACCGACCTGTCGTAGCCCACAAGGAAAGCCTTCCTCGCCTTTACATAATTTTCATCGCGGGTATCGGAGTCCGACACATTCCCTTCGTTGACACATTTATTATAATGCACGAAAATAGCCGGAATATCAATGCCGTAAGGGCATGGCATGCAATACTTGCAGTCGTTGCATGCCACCGTAGGATACTGTACCATGATACCCGCAGTGTCGTAGAGAAATTTAAGTTCGTCATCGGTGAGAGGTTTCAGCGGACAGAATGAACGCAGATTGTCCTCAAGATGCTCCTTATATGTCATGCCGCTCAACACAGTCAGCACATCGGGAAGGGTGCCTGCGAAACGGAACGCCCACGACGCCACGCTCTTTTCCGGTTCCCGCTCCTTCAGACGAGCCACTATATGGTCGGGCACATTGGCAAGGCGTCCGCCGAGCAGAGGCTCCATAATCACCGCAGGGATATTCCTCTTGGCAAGTTCGTTATAGAGATAGTCGGCATTGGTGTTGCGCGGGTTCAACTCTTTCGAATGCTCCCAGTCGAGGTAATTGAGCTGTATCTGCACGAAATCCCATTTATATTTGTCGTGGTCGGCAAGGAGATAGTCAAACACCTCGATGTCGCCATGATATGAAAAGCCGAGATTTCTTATCCTTCCTGCTTCACGTTCCGCCAAGAGAAAATCGAGGATTCCGTTGTCGATATACCTTCCGTTGAGAGACTCCATACCTCCCATGCCGATTCCATGCAGAAGCATATAGTCGATATAATCGGTGCGCAACTCTTTCAAAGAATTGCGATACATCTTAATCGACTCCTCCCTCGACCATGTAGAAGGAGAAAAATTAGAAAGCTTGGTGGCTATATAATATGAATCGCGCGGATGGCGACTCAGTGCAATGCCCGTGGCCTCCTCTGACTTCCCCTTGCAATATGCTGGCGACGTGTCGAAATAATTCACGCCGTGTGCCATAGCGGTGTCAACAAGTTGGTTAACCATATCCTGGTCGATTATATCTTCTCTGCCATCAGCCCCATCCACCGTCTTGGTGGGCCACCTCATGCAACCGTAGCCCAAGAGCGAAACTTTTTCACCGGTTTTAGGATTGGTGCGATAGGTCATTTTATCGGTCGGAATCGGTCCGGTTTCGGTGCCTGCAACAGCCACTCCCCCGCTTTTCTTAGGGGAGCATCCGGCGAGCGCAAGACCCGAGACCATCGCCGTTCCCATTCCGAGACGCTTCAAAAACTCACGCCTGTTTATATCATTGCTTTTCATAAGAGAGTCTGTTAGATTGTTCTGTGATTTTCATGCCCCTCCACGTATATCGCGCTGAAAGGACGCGCAGGGCAAAGGTTTTCGCAAGCACCGCAACCTATGCACTTTTCCGTATTCACCACCGGTATTTTCACCGATTTTTCATTGCCCGGCTCGGAATTGACCATCAGGATTGCTCCAGTAGGGCAATGGCGGGCGCAGTTGCCACACTTCACTCCGTCCACGAGCGGGATGCAGTTGGCCTTCACCCACACGGCATGACCGATTTGAACCGACGACTTATCCGCCACATCTATCGGGCGTATGGCTCCGGCGGGGCAAACATCGGAACAACGTGTACACTCCGGGCGGCAATACCCTCTTTCGTATGACGATTCGGGCTGCATGAAATGAGACAAATCTGTCGATGGCCTGAGCACTCCGTTAGGGCAAGCCGACACACAGAGCTGACATGCAGTGCAATGGTCAGCAAGATTCTTGATGCTTACCGCACCCGGAGGCACAATCCTTGTCTTACGCTCCGGAATCTGCTTGTCTTCAATGGCTGCAAGACCTCCGTCAACCACCTTCTCTTCAGCCTTCAGGGCCGCTGCCGCAGTCGTGGCAAGGGCCGTAACTACAAACGTACGTCTCCCTCCTGAAACGGCCGCGCCGCTTTCATCGGCAGAAACTGCCTTTTTGGCATAACGGTTGGCATAGGATATGGCCCCGTGGCGGCAAGTTCCTATACAGTCCATGCATGCCACGCAACGTGAATAATCTATGACATGGTTCTTGCCGTCGATACAGGCCGACTTACAGTTGCGAGAACAGAGTCCGCAGGCATTGCACTTCGACTTGTCGATTACCGGTGCGAAAACAGAATACTTCGAGAGGAAACCAAGAAGGGTTCCTACCGGACAAACGGTATTACAATAGGTGCGTCCGTTTCTCCATGAAAGGAACGCAATAATCACCAAGGTGGCAACTGCAACCCCGAGAGTTACGCCGCTTCTCAGCCAGACATCTACATCGTAGAAGGCATAACTCTCGTAATGCTCGGCGATTCCCGCAAACACATTGTTGAGCCACGCCCAAACCGGGGCGATAAGAGTCTGTGCGATGCGTCCGTATGCGCTATAAGGGGCAAACAGGACGACGAACGCTCCTATTCCAGCCACAATCGACGCAACCATAGCCACGAAAAACACAATGCGCAACACATTTTTTGCCGGAGAATAAGAATAGCGGTATTTTTTCGCCTTCTTGCCGAACCATGCGAATATATCCTGCATGATGCCGAGCGGACATATCACCGAACAATATACGCGTCCGAAAAGAACGGTCAAGACCACAAGCGCCGCCACCACCCCCACATTCAATGCAAGCAATGCCGGCAAGAACTGGATTTTCGCCATCCATCCGAACAACGATGCCGCCAAGCCGGTGAAATCAATAAAAACCAATGTGACGAGAGTAATGCTTATTACAGCCAACGTCACCCTTAATCGTTTAAGCATCTGTTTGTTATTTATTATTGTCAGTTCGAAAAAGCAGAATTTCACGCCTCGACACAATCCCGAGGTCCTCAGCCCCCTGTGATGCGAAGCAACACCCTTTCATTTTGCAAATTTAATACATAACTTACAAATTTACTTATACAAAATACTTTTTTTATTACCAAAAACACATGTCAACCGTCTTTACGAAGCCTCATATTAAATAAAAACGGGCACCGTAGCCGACGATGCCCGCATGATATTGAATGCACTTGATTTTTATACAAGTTCCTCTTTCATTTCCTCCTCGATGTTGACAGGAATATCCTTGTTAACGTTCTTGGAGCCGATAAGCGCATAATAGAAGATATATACGAGCATCGCAAACACGAGCCAGTAGCTGGAAACATAACCTACGGTACGTCCGATCCAGTCCTGGATAAACGGCATGATACCACCGCCCACAACCATGGTCATAAAAAGGCCGGAAGCTTTCGCAGTATATTTTCCAAGACCCTCGGTGGCAAGGTTGAAGATACCGCCCCACATCACCGAAGTGCAGATGCCGCAGAGGAAGATGAAAAGAGTCTTCATCGGCACCTCGCCGCTATAGATGTTGAGAGCCTTGATTTCAGGAGATTTGAAAGTGATGCTCTCAGGAAGAAGGATTGCGATAAGAATGAATATAATTGCCACGGAAGATGCCACAAGAAGCTGAAGACGGGTTGACACCTTGCCGCTGATAATTGAGCTCAAGAAACGACCTACAAGCATCAGAAGCCAGTAGAGGGCGGCAAGAGAACCGGCGACAGCCGCAGCACCCTCAAACGGCTCACGGCTAATCCATGCGTTGAGCTCACCCGGGATACCGATTTCTACACCAACATAGAAGAAGATGGCAATCACACCAAGAAGACAATGGCGGAAAGCGAGAGGGCTATGCTCATATTTCACGTTGCTGAGGTTTGCCTGCGGCTCTTCGATTTTCACAAACGAAATGATGATGAACGCAAGAACGAAAATAACGATGCCGGTCACCACAAGCGGAGCAACGGATGCCATGGTGGTCTCCTTAGTAAGCGTGCCGACGAGCACACCTACAAACATCGGCGTCAACGTGCCGGAAAGAGAGTTGAGCGCACCTCCGGTCTGGATAAGCTGGTTGCCCTTGTTGCCGCCACCGCCAAGAAGGTTGAGCATCGGGTTTACCACAGTGTTGAGCATACATACGCAGACACCGCACACCAAAGCACCAAGAAGGTAAATAAAGAGATTGAGCGTCGTGGGATTCTCACCGCCGATGACGATGATATTGTCGCCAACCACACTTGAAAGGAGCTGGATTCCAAGACCGATAGCTCCTACGGCAAGTGCTATCAAGGCTGTTTTCTTATAACCATAGCGGATAAGCATATTGCCGGCGGGGATACCCATGAAAAGATAAGCGGTAAAGTTCATAAGGTTACCTGCCATTCCAGCCCACGCATATCTGAAACCCCAGATATTTCCGAAGGGCGCAGCCATGTTGGTCACGAATGAGATCATTGCGAAGATAAAAAACATCGTAATGATCGCGACGATAGGTCGCTTTTGAGATGTTTGAGTCATATTAAATGATTTTAAAGTTGTTATTGTGTCTTGAATTGATTCGCACTATGTCAGACTGTTATGTCAGGTTCAATAAATGCGTTCTCCGAATATACCGCTCCCGATTCTTACAAGATTGGCGCCTTCTTCCACGGCTAAAGGCCAGTCATGGCTCATGCCCATCGAAAGAGTGTCGAAACCGCGCAGTCCGAGTTTTTCATCGTCGGCAATGGTACGGAATATCGAAGCTATCGCCGCAAAATCCGCCCTCACCCTTTCATTGTCGTCGGTGTTCGACGCCATACCCATCACCCCGCATATATGGGTATGGGTCAGCTTTTCAAATCGCTTTTCACGGAAATACTCCAGCAATTCCTCGGGAAGGAAGCCGAATTTAGTCTCTTCTTTCGCTACGTGAACCTGCATGAGCACTCTGGTCACAACACCCGCCTTCGCAGATTCGGCGTCGATCAACGCGAGCAAACGCTCCGAATCGACACTTTCTATAAGAGATGTCTTCCCGATTAGCTGACGCACTTTGTTGGTCTGCAGATGCCCTATGAAATGCCATTTTATATCTTTCGGAAGAACGTCTTCCTTGGCAAGCAATTCCTGCACACGGCTTTCGCCGAAGCAACGTTGTCCGGCGCCGTATGCAAGCATTATGGCTTCGGCAGGATGAAACTTCGACACAGCCACAAGCTCCACACCATCCGGCAAAGCGTCTCTTACTTCAATCAGATTTTCAACTACGTCTGTCATTGTGCAGCCTGCTCTGGATTTTCCGGTTTCTTTTCGCCGGAAAGGTCAATGGGATAAACATCCATAAGAGGTGTTTCGGCGATCGACGCAATGTCATAATCCGCCATGGTTCCCTTCATTCCCTCTTTGAAGCGGGCAAGCGCCCCTTCAAGATCGGATGCCTGGGTAAGAATGAACGATGCAGATTTCTTCTCCACCCCGCTTTTTTCGTCGAGTGTTATGAAATTCACCTTTACCATATAATATTTGTCGGCGGAATCATCGAAAAAGATTTCAGAGATTTTGGTCTTTTTCACAGCCGAAATCGAGAATTCTCCGCTGATAAACGGAGTCATCTCCTCGATGATACGCGCCTCCGCCTCCGTGAAGGTAAGGGCATCAACAAGATATGGCTCGTTCACTTTTTTGACCGTGCCATTTTCCATCATTTTATCGTAACGGACTTTACATTCGAACCACAATGCCATGGTTTATATCTTTTTATAAAAAATTGAATTATACTTCTATATTTCAGGACGATAATAATCAATAACGATACCGGATACAGATAAAACAACGATATTGTATTGCAATCGCTTCTGAAAAATCATCGCAAAGATAATCATTTTTCGCAAACCAAAGCATCAGACAGTAGCAAAAACATTCCTTTATATAACATATTTTACTAAATCTGCAACATCATCCTGTTTTCAGCAAAGTCTTCGAAAGATTCAGACGCACACTTTCCCATCGAATCAAAATACCCCTTGCCACACCCGGAGAACTTGACGAAGCCGAAATTTTAAGGACGCACTCTAAAGCCGGCATAACGGAAAAAACAACCGGAAATCAGGAACTTTTTGCGAAAGCATTGTTATTTTATTAAACATAGCTCTTTTTGCACAAAAATTATTACATTTGCATTATGATTCAGCGAACCCGTGGGCTGGCAGCCTCGATGTCGAACACCGCCAGAAAAGTCTGGAGCCTTTATTACGACGGTTTCAGAGAAATGACCGTGGGGAAAACCCTATGGGTCATAATCCTGCTCAAAGTGTTTATATTTTTCGTGGTGATGAAGCTTCTTTTTTTCCCAAACATCCTCCAACGGGATTTCGACTCCGACGAAGACCGCGCCGAACATGTAAGAAACGAGCTCCTGAAAAACACTCCCTGAAATCAAGACAAATCACTCGATTCCACAATGTATATTAACCAACTAAACTAATATAACCAATGGATGATCTAATGACCGTAGTCGATTGGTCGCGATGGCAATTCGCCCTTACAGCCATTTATCACTGGCTGTTCGTGCCGTTGACATTAGGACTGTCGCTGATAGTGGCAATTATGGAAAGCCTCTATCTGAAAACTAAATCTGAAAAATGGCTCGCCGCCACAAAATTCTGGATGACTCTTTTCGGCATCAATTTCGCTATCGGGGTTGCCACCGGCATTATTCTGGAATTTGAATTCGGCACCAACTGGAGCAACTATTCATGGTTCGTGGGCGACATTTTCGGCGCGCCGCTTGCCATTGAAGGAATCGTGGCCTTCTTTATGGAATCAACCTTCGTTGCCGTGATGTTTTTCGGATGGGGAAAAGTAAGCCCCCGATTCCATCTTGCCGCCACATGGCTCACTTGGCTCGGGGCCTCGATTTCGGCCCTCTGGATTCTCGTAGCCAACGCCTGGATGCAATATCCTACCGGAATGGAATTCGACCCCGCGCAGATGCGCAATGTGATGGACAATTTCTGGGAGCTGTTCTCCGGGGTGGCTGTCAACAAATATCTCCACGCCGTTTTCTCCGGATGGGCGCTTGCAGGTGTCTTTGTGGTGGGCGTCAGCGCATGGTTTTTTTATAAGAACCGCAACGTGCCGTTTGCAGTGCGCTCCACAAAAGTAGGAGCATGGGTCGGACTTGCAGGGCTTCTGCTGACCATGTACACCGGCGACGGTTCGGCCGTTGAAGTCACCAAACACCAGCCCATGAAACTCGCTGCCATGGAGGGTCTCTACAACGGAAGCACCGGGCAAGGCCTCGTCGGTATCGGCATCGTCAATCCTGCCAAGAAGTGGGACAACAATGAAAAAGAATATCTTTTCGACATCGAGATTCCTTACGGCCTTTCAATCCTCGCCAAACACGACCCGAATGCGTTCGTGCCTGGCATCGCCGACATTATCAACGGAATCGACGTGAATGAGAACGGCGACACAATCAACACAGTGGGTTATGCCGAAAGGATAAAGCTCGGCAAACTCTCGCACGAAGCCCTCCGTGCCTACGACTTGGCCCGCACATCGCACGACACTGCCGCAATGGAGGCCGCCGAGAAAGAACTCCGCAAGTATTATCCCTATTTCGGCTACGGATATTTCGACTCGGTTGACGAAGCGATTCCTCCGGTAGGTGTCACGTTCTATTCCTTCCGGGTGATGGTGATTCTTGGAAGCTATTTCCTGCTTTTCTTCATGGTGGCTCTTTTCGCCGTCTATAAGAAAGACTGGCTGCAACGCCAAAAATGGATGCAATGGGCGGCTATGGTTTCCGTGCCGCTGATTTGGATTTGTTCCGAGGCCGGATGGGTGGTGGCGGAAGTAGGACGCCAACCCTGGACCGTGCAAGACCTTCTGCCGACAAAAGCGGCTATATCCGAAATATCGTCAGCTTCCGTAATCACCACGTTCTGGCTCTTCGCTATCATTTTCACGGTGCTGCTCGTGGCGGAAGTGAGCATCATGCTCCGCCAGATAAGCAAAAAATCAAAAAACAATTTAGAAATCGATAACGCACATTAAGTCATGACATTAGAATATCTTCAAAATTATTGGTGGCTGCTGATATCGGTGCTTGGCGCCATCCTCGTGTTTCTGCTTTTTGTGCAGGGCGGACAGTCAATGATTCTCGGGGCCGGAAGCAATGCGCGCCGCGACCTCATCGTGAACTCGATGGGGAGGAAATGGGAACTTACATTTACCACTCTGGTAGTGTTCGGAGGAGCCTTCTTCGCGTCGTTCCCTCTGTTTTATTCCACCAGTTTCGGAGGGGCATACTGGCTTTGGATTCTTATCCTTTTCAGCTTCATCGTGCAGGCCGTGAGCTACGAATACCGCAACAAGGCAGGCAACGTATATGGCACACGCACCTACGACATATTCCTTTTCATCAATGGATGCGTGGGATGCATTCTTCTGGGTGTGGCTGTCTCGATGTTCTTTTTCGGAGCTGAATTCACAGTGAGCCGCGGAAGCCTTCTCAACACGAGCTCGCCCGTAATTTCCAAATGGGCACCCACCCACGGCTTCGAAGCCATTTTCAACTGGAAAAACCTCATTCTCGGAGTAGCCGTGCTGTTTTTGGCACGCATGCAGGCTTGCCTGTATATGATGAACAACATCTGCGACGATCCCGATTTTTTCAGCACATTGAAAAACAAAGCCCTCGTCAACGGCGGAATTTTCGTAGTGTTTTTCCTCTGGTTCCTCGCCATGGTCTGCACCGCCACAGGTTATACGGTGGTTTCCAATCCGGACTATACCGTTGATGTAACGGAAACCCCTTTCAAATACTTCCATAATTTCATACATCTATGGTGGGCGCTTGCCACGTTGCTCATAGGCGTAGTTCTTGTGTTGTTCGGCCTGCTGAAGTCTTGCTTTTCGAAACACTGGACAAAAGGAATCTGGTTCACAGGCATCGGCACGTTTCTTGCCGTAGTGTCGCTTTTCTGGGTTGCAGGCTATAACGACACGGCCTTCTATCCCTCTATTACCGACCCTGCTTCTTCGCTCACAATCCGCAACGCCTCTTCATCAGAGTTCACGCTCTCCGCAATGAGCTACGTTTCTATCCTAATCCCTATCGTGCTTGCCTATATATGGTATGTGTGGTATTCCATGGATAAGAAGAAACTAACCGAGAAAGAATTGGAAGAGACATCGCATAAATATTGACCTTCTACGATTGATTCAAGAGGATGATACGAAACCGATAAATGGCATCAAAGGGAAGGGCGTTCATGAAATATCATGCACGCCCTTTCCGTTATATTATCCGGACTCTTTTCCACGTATTATATTTTTCCACGTATCAATATGAGTCAAATAAAAGACAATACTGACATTCAAAGTTCTTATTGGAGCCTATTCTCTACATTTTTCAAGATAGGAGCCTTCACCTTCGGGGGAGGCTGGGCTATGATATCAATTATCGAACGGGAAATAGTCGATAAGCATCATTGGATAGAACGCGACGATTTCCTCGACCTTCTCGCTATAGCACAGTCTTTGCCTGGCATACTCGCGGTGAATATCGCCACGGCAGTCGGCGACAAGATAAAGGGAGGAAAAGGGAGCATAACAGCCGCCCTCGGCACGATTCTCCCCTCTTTCATTATAATTCTGGCAATCGCCATATTCCTTACCCCGGACACCATAAAAAACAACCGTGTCATATCTTCGATATTCATGGGGATACGTCCCGCCGTTGTGGCGTTGATAATCGCACCCGTCGTCACTTCCGCCCAAGCTGCCAAACTTAAATGGAAAACCGTGTGGATTCCACTCGTGGTGGCGCTTATGATTTCCCTCGACATGGGCACAGTGTCATCGCCCATACTCTACATAGTGCTCGGAGCCCTGGGCGGCTTCCTATTCTGGTGGCTGCCACAGCGAAAAAAGACTAAAAAAACTAAACCCTAAACTTTAAACGTTAAATCAACACCTCCAATGCAAATATATATCCAACTCATCTGGGCATACCTGAAAATCGGAATCTTCGGGTTCGGAGGCGGCTACGCAATGCTTTCCCTTGTGGAAAAAGCTGTGGTGGAACCGGGCTGGATTTCCGAAACCATGTTTACCGACATCGTGGCTATTTCACAAATGACACCCGGCCCCATTGGAATAAACTCTGCCACTTACATAGGTTTTGTTGCCCCAGGAAGTGTAAATCCGGCCCTTTCCGGCATTGGTTGGGGACTGCTCGGGTCATGCCTCGCCACTTTGGCAGTGGTAGTGCCGAGTTTTATATTGGTGCTCTACAGCTCACATTTCATACGGCGCCATAGCGAAAGCGGTGTTATCAAAGCCATTTTTTCAGGACTGCGCCCGGTAGTGGTCGGCCTGATTGCCTCTGCTGCAATCATGCTTATGAATGCAGCCAACTTCAACCCGAACGGAATTGGATGGCAACTATGGGTGAACGTCGCCATTTGTGCCATAGCGTTTTGCCTTGCCTTCTTCCCGCTGAAATTCGGAAAAAAGAATATTAAAATCCATCCCATATTAATCATAATTCTCGCCGGAATCGCCGGCTATCTGATTTATGGACTCTAAAGCAAACGAAACCATCGACAGGGAATATGAGGAAGCCCTGTCGTTCCTGTTCAGCCAACTTCCGATGTTTTCCCGTGTAGGCGCTGCCGCCTACAAACCGGGCCTCGACACGAGCATAGCCATAGACAATGCCTTCGGCAACCCGCATAAACAATTCAAGTCAATCCACATTGCGGGCACCAACGGAAAAGGGAGCACGTCACATCTTCTTGCAGCCATATTGCAGGCACAAGGCTATAAGACCGCCCTCTACACCTCCCCACATCTTGTCGATTTCAGGGAAAGGATGAGGGTTGACGGAAAAATGATTCCGAAAGAAGACGTTATAGAATTCGTAAGACGATGGAGGGAATCGGAAAGCCAATTACACCCGTCGTTTTTCGAACTCACGATGATGATGGCGTTCGATTGGTTTGCCAAACAACACGTGGACTATGCCGTAATAGAAGTAGGCATGGGGGGTCGGCTCGACTCCACCAACATCATCACTCCACAGATGTGTGTGATTACAAACATTTCAACCGACCACACCCAGTTCCTGGGCGATACCCTTCCTAAAATAGCATCAGAAAAGGCAGGAATCATAAAGGAAGGCATACCGGTAATAATCGGAGAAGCCGAGGGCGAAATAAGAAAGGTCTTTGCCGACAAAGCAGCCTCATGCGGAGCTCCTGCAACGTTCGCCGAAGATTGCCCCCGACTGGATTCGATTGTGGAAAACCCCGACGGGGGATGGGACTGCACTTCCAAGGAGGGGGAATTCCGGCTCCCTCTTGCCGGCGATTATCAGAAAAAGAATATCAACACTGTTCTGAACGCCGTTGACGGGCTTAGAAAATCGGGGGTGGAGATTTCAGACGAAAGTGTGACCGGAGGCATCGAAAATGTGGAGGCGCTGACAGGACTTATGGGCAGATGGACTAAAATGCAAGACAGTCCGCTCGTAATTGCCGACACAGGGCATAACATCGCCGGCGTATCCTACAATATGGGGCAACTCCGCCGCATTATGGAATCGCGTAAGGGAGCTACGCTTCGCATTGTCATAGGGTTTGTGGCAGACAAAGATATCGACAAGATTTTAGGTCTGCTCCCAAAAAATGCAGTCTATTATATCACGAATGCCCAAATTCCGAGGGCACTCCCCGCCGTCGAACTCAAGAAGAAGTTCATAGAGGCGGGACTTGACGGAGAAACATTCGACAGTGTGGCCCAAGCATATTCCAAGGCATCATGCGATGCCGGCGAAAACGACGTAATCTTCATAGGAGGCTCCACATTTATTGTAGCGGACTTCCTTGCATGGTCGAAACAATAGACACACCGCACTCGTTGAAAGCAGAAGCGGTGGCGGTTCCGTATGATCGGACCGCCACCGCTTTACTTTTTACACCGGCATATTCCCCCAAAGGGATTGCCGTAAAAATCAAGAATCCTTTTCTTCTTTTTCTCTGTTTTTCTGACGGGCATGCGTCTTCGACTGGTTGCTGCTGAAATCGCTTTCCTCCTTAAGGTCGATTTCTTTGCCAGCGTCATCCACTACCCTATACTGCAGGTAGGCAAGAGATTCGTCGGCAATCACCTTGAAGCCTCTCCCGAAGCGACGGCGCCATTTGCCATAAAGGGAAAACATACCCTTCTTTATATATGCTTCCACGTAAGGATGCACATACATGTTGAACTTCTTCACCTGCAAGATATTGACAAGATAGTCGAGCTTCTCGCCCAATTTGTCGGTAAACAACAGCGACGGCTGTATTTCGCCTTTGCCGAAACAGGAAGGACACGTTTCGCTCGTGGTGATGTCGAGCACGGGGCGAACCCGTTGCCGGGTAATCTGCATCAAGCCGAATTTACTCAACGGCAAGATGTTATGGCGAGCCCTGTCGTTTGCCATCACCTCCCTCATGTGGTCGTAGAGGGTCTGACGGTGTTCCACCTTATTCATGTCGATAAAGTCGATGACGATGATTCCTCCCATATCGCGGAGTCTAAGCTGACGCGCGATTTCATCGGCGGCTTTCAGATTGACGTCGAGGGCATTCGATTCCTGGTCAGGACTTGCCTTGCTGCGGTTGCCCGAATTCACATCAATCACATGAAGAGCCTCAGTATGCTCTATAATGATATACGCGCCGCTCTTGAACGATACTGTTTTGCCAAATGAGCTCTTGATCTGCCTTGTGATATTGAAATGGTCGAATATCGGCACATCCTTATCATAGAGCTTCACAATGTCTTTGTTTTCCGGAGCAATCAGAGCCACATAGTTCTGAATCTGGGAAAACGTTTCAGCCTCGTTGACGTAAATGTTCTCAAAATTCGGGCTGAAAATGTCACGAATCACACTCACCGCCCTCGAATCTTCCTCATAAATAAGCATCGGAGGCTGGCTTCTCTGCATTTTGGCGATAGACTCTTCCCAACACTTCACGAGAGTACGCATCTCGTTGTTAAGTTCCGCCACACGTTTGTTTTCCGCGGATGTACGCACTATGACGCTGAAACCTTTCGGTTTGATGCTTCCGATGAGCTGGCGGAGACGGATTTTCTCTTCGGTCGATTTGATTTTCTGAGAAATCGAAATCTTGTCGCCGAACGGCATGAGCACCATAAAACGTCCGGTAAACGACAACTCCGTGGTGAGGCGTGGTCCTTTCGACGAAATGGGCTCTTTTGCTATCTGCACAAGCAACTGCTGGCCCGGTTGCAACACGTTCTGTATCGTCCCCTGTTTAGGAATGTCGGGCTCAAGCTTAAACTTGGATATGTTGGGAATTTTCTTCTTGTCGGCCATAGCCTCCTGCAGGAACGACGTGTAGGAGCTGAACTGGGGTCCAAGATCGAGATAATGAAGAAAAGCATCTTTTTCGTAGCCCACATCAAGAAACGCCGCGTTAAGGCCGGGCATTATCTTCTTTACCTTCGCAAGGTAGAGATCGCCGACGGCATACGCAATGTTGCGGCTCTCTTTCTGGAGCGAGACAAGCCGGGAATCCTCAAGCAACGCTATCGAGATTTCCTTTTGTTGTACATCTACTACTAATTCGCTTTTCATTTGTTTTAAGGATCTTAATCCGGTATGCCCGACTTCGTCCGGAAACCTCCGAACGAGGCCGTGCATGGCCGGGAGATACGAAAAAGAACAAACATTGATGGGTGAAGGTTAGCGGCTCCACCCATTTCCGTTTGTTCCTTTTTTTGACTGTCGAGAAAACGGAATAATCCCTGACCGTGGTCAGAATTATTTCTTCTTATGACGGTTTTTTCTCAGTCTTTTTTTGCGTTTGTGAGTAGCCATCTTGTGGCCTTTTCTTTTCTTTCCGCTTGGCATAATGGTTAATATTATGGTTAATTAAATTTTATTTATTATCCCGATTAGGGTCACTGCCCTGCCTCTATCAGGTTGCCTGCTCACAGGATTATTTCACCTGGTCAAGGAAAACCTTCGAGGGCTTGAACGCCGGAACCTTGTGTTCGGGAATCTTGATTGTAATATTTTTAGAGATGTTGCGCGCGGTTTTCTCTTTCCTTGTCTTAACAATGAAACTGCCAAAGCCACGAAGATACACATTCTGGCCTCCTGCCATAGTATCTTTAACGACATCCATGAAACTCTCGACTGTAGTCAGTACCGCAGCTTTCTCAAGCCCGGTGGTTCGAGAGATTTCGTTTACTATCTCAGCTTTTGTCATTTTTGAAAAAAAGATTTATTGATTTGTCTTGTTTTTCTCACGGGAGCCGCTTTAAAACGCTTGCTTTAGAGTCGTATTCCCGTTTGGCGGTGCAAATATCGGAATTTTTTTTCATTCTATAAAAGTTTGTTAATAAAAAACCCCAATTTTTACTTAATTTTGCCCCTGTTTCCATCTTATCAACCTTTTATGAATCATTTTCAACCCATTTTCAAGCGTCCGCAATGGATTTTCTTCGACCTTGACGACACACTTTGGGATTTTGCCGCAAACTCCCTCAAAAGCCTCCGACATGTGTTCGATAATTTCCACGAAGTGTCGGACAAATTCAATTCTTTCGACGATTTCATCCGGGTCTATCATACCCATAATGCCAGAATGTGGAACCTTCACGCCCAAGGGATGGTCACTTCCGGTTTTCTGAAAACGGAAAGATGGCGGCTTACGCTTTTTCCCGAATCCGCCCCTGCGGCATCTACTGAGTTTTGTTCCGTTGTCAACTCCGCTTATCTTGAAAACCTCGCAATGCAATCCGCAATAGCCGACCACGCCGCCGAAGTACTTGCCCTGATTTCAAAAGAATCGATGGTGGGCATCATATCCAACGGATTCACCGACACCCAATATAAAAAACTATTCAATTCGGGATTGTGGCGCTTTGTGGCACGCACAATAATCAGCGACGAAATCGGGATACAGAAACCCGACAGCCGTATCTTCGACTATGCCATACGTGAAACCGGAGCATCATCGCTGCCGGTAATGGTCGGAGACAACCCCGACACAGATATTATGGGGGCATTGAAAGCCGGATGGAAAGCCATTTGGTTCAACCCAAGCGGGAAACGCTTCCCCTACGACGACAGCACCATGGACAGCGACGGCATCGACCCGACAAGATTCCTCGGGACGGCAAAAAACATGAAGGAAGTATATGAAATCCTTTCCGGTCTGCAACATTAGCCGCCCCGACAGTATGGATTCTCACAACTCTTCCAACGAAACTCCGTCAACTCCTTTTATACGTCCTGTTATTTCGGAGGCGTCGTCCTCACGAAAACGCAAAACAAGGCTGCATGTGTTGTCGAAAGTGCGGTCAACGACTTCGGTCTCCGTAGCTTTTACCACCCTCATCACACCGTCGGCCGCCACATATGGGAACGTGACCCTCACTGTTGCCATACTGTGCATCTCCTCGACGCCGGCATCTTCAAGGGCAAG
The DNA here is from genome assembly GCA_910585275.1 of uncultured Muribaculaceae bacterium. Taxonomy (GTDB): domain Bacteria; phylum Bacteroidota; class Bacteroidia; order Bacteroidales; family Muribaculaceae; genus Lepagella. Next base: position 78,326 of record CAJUCW010000002.1, on the reverse strand, counting down.
CCTCGCGGCTTCCCGATAGGCGGCAATCAGTCCGGGAGTGCCAAGTTTTATTCCACCGAAATATCTCACCACCACAACCAAGACATTTGTGAGATTTTTACTGTTGATTTGTCCGAGAATAGGTTTACCGGCCGTGCCGGAAGGTTCCCCGTTGTCGTTGAGTTGCCATTCATTACGCTCATGGCCGAGCATATATGCCCAGCAGACATGGCGTGAATCATGATACTCGTTCTGATAATTCTTCACAATGCGGCGTGCGGTTTCCGCATCCTCCACTTTTTCTGCAAATGAAATGAAGCGGCTCATCTTCTCGCGGAACTGAGCCTCCCCTCTCTTGGATATAGTATAATAAGTGTCGCCCATCGGCAATCAAAAAATGTTATGTAAAAACGGAAGGTGTGTATAATCGATATTTATGACACACCTTCCTTCCATTCTATTTAACGTGGCAGACTCATCCGAAATAATTGTTGAGTCCGTCATTGATCTTCGGGTAAAGCAGCATCCCGTTTGCCACATTCTCAGCCACATCTATCCCTTTCTCCTCTTTAACTATATGGAGCGCCCAAATCAAAGCATTGGAAGGGCCGTTGCCAAGAACGAATTTACCATCAACCACAACAGGGTCCGACACAACATTGGCCCCTTTCATTTCATTCTCAAACCCGGGATAGCACGTGGCTTTACGCCCTTCAAGCAAACCGAGACGCCCGAGAACGACGGCCGGGGCGGCACAAATGGCGGCAATCCGCCCTTTGTCAGACGCTACCTGGCGCCGGAGGAGTCCCTGCAAAGGGGCACATTCATAGAGATTCACGGCACCCGGCATCCCTCCGGGGAGAATAAGCCATTTAGGTGATGAAAAAAGGGTGTTGTCAAAAATCAAATCTGCGGTTACAGTTACGCCATGGGCGCCCGTGACCTGAAGCGCGGAGGTGATGGAAACGGTCTTCACGTCGATGCCCGCCCTCCTGAGGACATCTACCGCCGTCAAGGCCTCTATTTCCTCGAAACCTTCGGCAAGAAATAAAAATGATTCACTCATGGATAGTAAGTTTAATAATAAATTTCTCAAAAGTAGTGAATTTTATCCGTTTTAACTAACTTTGCCGATATTTTTTCAAATTAATTGAATCTTTTTTATCCCCATCATGCATTCATTTAAACTCAATCTCTCCTTTTTAACATTCATTGCATCAATAGTGTCAGCCATTTCCTTTTCGGCATGCCGTCATGACTCTTATATAAGGGAAGACGGGATGGTGTGGAACACTACATATCATATCACCTACAACGGGAATCCGGAACTGAGAGACTCCATCCTAATGGTGCTTAACCGCGTAGGGAAAAGCCTCAACGTGTTCGACACCACGTCGATAGTTAGCCGTGTGAACCTTAACTATTCCACAATAGTGGATAGCAGTTTCAAGAGAGTGTATAATGTGTCGAAACGGATAAACAGTGCGAGCGAAGGGATGTTCGACCCCACGCTTTCCCCTCTCATCACTGCATGGGGATTCGGTCCGGGAAATAAACTTACCGCCGACACCATAGCCATCGACAGTATTCTTAATTACGTCGGCATCGGTAAAACCAGACTTGAAGGTGATAAGATTATTAAAGATGACCCCAGGATTCAATTCAACTTTTCAGCAGTGGCCAAAGGCTATGGCTGCGACGAGGTGGCGGCCATGTTCACTCGCAACGGAGTGACCGACTATCTGGTGGAAATCGGAGGTGAAATAGCCGTTTGTGGCAAGAATCCGGGAGGTGGACTATGGAGCGTATCGATTGACCGCCCCATCCAGACTGACTCAACGGTGAACCACGACGCCTGCGGAGTGATTCACCTCACGAATGCAGGGATAGCCACATCAGGCAACTACCGTAATTTCAAGAAAGAAGGAGGGAAAACTCTTGGACATACAATCTCGCCACTGACCGGACGCCCGATAGCCACCGACGTAATCAGCGCCACCGTCATCGCACCCACGGCAATGGAAGCCGACGCAACTGCAACAGCCTGCATGGCATCGGGCAGCCAAAAATCGAAAACACTTCTCCAAAGACTCCGCTTCGAAGGGATGCTCATCCTTTCCGACTCAACCATATGGATGACTCCTGGCTTCAAGAAGATGACGATAGAGGGTTGACGTTTTGGATTGAAGGAATACAACGAATCGGGTGCAAAATCAGCGTAGAAGCTTGGGGGCTTGGAAATAGAGTCCGAAATTGATGCCGAAATTCCAGTTGCGTGAAGGAGACGAAAGATAATTGACGTAAACAGAAAGGCTCGCAAACGGGAAATTATATACTCCCGCAATCTCTCCGATAAACTGGGGCTTCCGCATCCATCCGTCAAATTTCGCCATACCGTCAGGCCCCTCCGATACGTGACGAATCGGGCAATAGGCGAAAAAGTCGCCCCTCAATTGGGCTTTGCCGAATGGAGTCCACACCGGGTTGACACCGATCGCCCCGTAATTGTCGCTCCTGAAAGCCACATTGAAATAATTGCGCGTGGAAGGGGTGGGCGCGAAAGCCGCCGCATGAATCATTGCGGCCGTATAGTTCTGATACATATTCTGCAACGTCACCAAGCCGTTCACATATGCACCCAGCTTAAATTTATGATGCAACTCGAAATAATGCCTCCAAAGCAATTCGGCGGAAGCCGCAACATGGTTTTTCCAACCCGTTGACTCTCCCCGGCCATCTCCCCGGGCATCTCCCGGAATGAATTTGTTTTGCTCATGACTCAGCAACACGTTCAATTTCCATTCTTTTCCCTCCGAAGGATACATGGCGTCGTTCAATGTGTTTAATTCAACCCCCGTCTTGAGGGCGGCTACACGATAACGGCTCTTATCCTTGTCGCCCGAAGCGAAATCGCCATTGTTATAGGGGAAATAGTCATCCCTTTCCCATCCATAGGCAACATTGGCATAACCTTTAGCCATGCGCCCTATAGCCCAACAATAGTTCATACGGAAAAAGCCCTGGAGGTCGGTGATAAACGATGGTGTGCCGCTCTGATAGAACAAGAGTTCGGAATCATAAAACTTCTGTCGGCTCACCACCGCCTCAAACTGCATGTAAGACGGCAACGATGACCGCAAGGCAAACTTGGCACTTAGCTTACCGGCATAATACGACTGCCCTATCCAGCCCCCGAGGTCAACGTCAAGGCTGTTGAAACTCAATGTGTGATAACCGAGCGTAAGATATAGCATACTGTTGGTTGACGATGATATCCATCCTCCCACCCCAACGGTGTATGGATTCTTCACGGTGGCTTCAAGAAGAAGTGTGTTTTTACCGTCTTTACCGAATTCCGCCTGCGGCAGGAGGTCGGAAAGTTTCCCGTCCGTCACAGCCCTATAGTAAGCTTCCTGCACATTTTCCATGGTGATATAAGGAGTCTCTCTCTTGCTTCCGGCAAAAAGATATTCAAGAAATTTCGATTGTTTCGGAGAAGCGCCCGTGACAACTACCGAATCAAACGTGACGACAGGTGTTTTCTGCGCAAAACGTTTCCGCCTCTCTGCAAGCATCTCCGGATTCTGGCGTGCCAAAACCCTTTTCTTTATAGAATCGACCATCGACAAACCTGTCTTATACCCAATGGAATAAATTTCTTTTGCCTGGTTGAAATCAAGGACACCGAAATTGAGCACCGGCACCTGGATTTTAATACCCTTTTCCGAAGGCACAGAATAATTGTTATCCTGGATAATCATATCTTCCAACTGGCTGTAAACGTCGTTCTTTATAGGTTTGGTGTCGGGTGAAGACACCGACACCCCTATTATAAAGTCAGGATTGAAATCCTTTTCCATCACATCTACCGGGAAATTATCATAAATACCTCCGTCATACACGAGCACACCGTCCATTTCAATAGGTTTGAAAACAAGGGGAAAACTCATCGACGCCCTTACCGCATCGCCCAGCGAACCCTTCGAGCAAACTATCTTGTGTTTGTGATAGACATCGCTTGTGACGCACCGGAAAGGCACGAAAAGATTATTGAAATTTTCGCCGCATTGCTCCGTATAGGGGGAATAGAGTTTCAAAAACTCAAGGTTCATCGGAATCGGATTGATAAGCGACGACGGTATTATCTGCGACACTATATTGGTGGTGTCTTTAAAATTAATGTTCAGCGACAACCATTTTGGCGACGGCGGCGGTGTGGTGAAATAATATTCAAGTTTTTTGTCGATTGTTCCTGTGCTCCAATAGCTGAACGATTTTGACGTGAACATATCCATCATCCTGTCGGGCGACCATCCGCAACTGTAAAGGCTCCCCACGATAGCCCCCATAGATGTGCCTGCCACATAATCCACAGGGATACCGTTCTCTTCCAAAGCCTGTATGACACCCACGTGCGCTATCCCTTTCGCTCCGCCGCCGCTCAGCACGAGACCCACCGTCTCTGCATGAAGCACACTGAAAAACGAAAGCATAAAGCATAATGAGAGGGAGAGCATTCCGGAAGACAATTTAGGCAACATGGTCTGCAAATGTTTTGTGGATTATGTGGAAAAAACAATAGCAAACATTTTCCCAAAAGGAAAGTGTTTACTATTATAATGTCAATCCGGCGTTTTGGTTTAAACGTCCGTCATTTAGATGCAAAAAAGCCCGTCATTTAGATGCTGCAGAAGGGGATGTGCCGGAAATATATGAATCCTTGAAACCAAGGAAATAAAGCACCCCGTCGATTCCGATTGTGGAAATGCTCTGGCTTGCCTCTGCCTTCACTTTAGGTTTGGCATGGAACGCGATGCCCAGACCCGCCTCGGAAAGCATCGGAAGGTCGTTCGCTCCGTCGCCCACCGCAATGGTCTGGGCAATATTGATGTTCTCCACTTGGGCCAGAAGCCTCAGAAGTTCTTTTTTGCGACGCCCGTCAACGATATCCCCCACATAACGTCCTGTAAGTTTACCGTCAGGTCCCACCTCAAGTTCGTTGGCATACACATAATCGAAATTATACTTCTGCTTAAGATAGTTGCCGAAATATGTGAATCCTCCGGAAAGTATGGCTGTCTTGTATCCGCTGCGCTTCAGCACCTCCATAAGCCTGTCAACCCCTTCGGTTATTGGAAGGTTTTCGGCAATCTCCTTCATCACTCCGACATCGAGCCCCTTCAATAGAGCCACCCTGCGGGTGAAGCTTTCCTGGAAATCGATTTCCCCTCTCATGGCCGATTCGGTGATGGCCCTAACTTGCTCGCCGACACCGGCCCTGTCGGCAAGCTCGTCGATTACCTCCGTACGTATCAACGTGGAATCCATATCGAAGCATATAAGCCTGCGGCAACGCCTGTAGATGGTGTCTTCCTGAAGCGATATGTCGAAATTAAGCTTTTGGGAAAGATGCATGAAATCGCTCTGCATCTTCAATAAGTCGAAAGGCGTGCCTCTCACGGAAAACTCGATACAAGCCTTTGCGGCAGGCAGTTCCTCCTCGTTGAGCGGCATGCGGCCGGTAAGACGCGAGATGGCATCGATGTTCAGGCCCTGGCCGCTTATTATGCGAGTGGTCTCGGCAATCTGTTTGGCCGTTATTTTTCTTCCGAGGATAGTGATGATGTAACGGTTCTTACCCTGCATCCCAACCCATTTTTCATACTCATCTTCAGTGACGATATTGAATTCCACCTGCACCTTCAGGTCGCTCGTCTTGAAAAGAAGCTCCTTCAGGATTTCACCGCTTCTGCGGCTGTCAGTCTTGAAAAGGATTCCCAATGACAGAGTGTGATGTATGTCTGCCTGCCCTATGTCGAGGATGGCAGCGTCATAACGGGCAAGAATTTCGGTAAGCGCAGATGTCACCCCGCATTGGTCAGTGCCGGATATTTTTATGAGAATAAGTTCCCTCTCCCCCTCGCTGATGACGGGGGAAGAGGGATTATTGATTGTGTCAGTCATTATATAACCCGTAATGATTATTTCGCCGATTCCTTGTCTTGAGCGTCAAGAAGAGCGATTTTCTCGCGTATTTGCGCGATATCTTCCTTTATCTTTTCAATTTTACGCTCAAACTCCTTGGCCATCGAACTGCCGGTGCTGAACTTAAAGAAACCGAGATTGTTTTCTATGGTCTTTATCTCTGACTGACGTGACTCGATTGCCCTGACAAGACGGTCGCGTTCGCGTCCGAGCTGCTTTTCGTCGCCTTCCATCTTCTTCACCTCGCCCTCGAAACGCTTCATCCTCTGGCGGGACTCCCGCATGTCAAAAGCACCGAACAGACGGTTGAACTCTTCGCGATATTCCGTGTTGATGGCATCTTTTTGCTTGAAAGGAACGAAACCTATTTCCTGCCACTGGTTCTGCAACTCCCTGATTTTACCAATCACCTCTCTGCGTTCGGCATCGGCGGGAATTGCCTTAAGCTGAGCAACGATTGCCTGCTTTGCCTTCAGATTTTCCATTTCTACGCTTCTCTGGGCGCCGAAATGTTTCTTCCTGGCGGCATGGAAAGCATCTACGGCTGCACAAAAACGCTTCCAAACCTCGTCTCCCTGCTTGCGGCGAACCACGCCCACGGTTTTCCACTCTTTCTGAAGAGCCTGAAGCTGCTCGAACGCACTCTTCTCCTCGGCTTTGGCCACCAAGGCCTCAGCCTTCTCACAAAGAGCCTCTTTCTTGGCAAGATTTTCCTTGAATTCGTCTTTGGTCTTCTTGAAATATTCCGCTTTGGCATTGAAAAAATCGTCGCATGCCTTACGGAAACGAGTGAAAAGAACACCGTTGGACTTGCGCGGGGCAAAACCGATTTCCTTGTATTCTTTTTGAATCTCGATTATTTCTTTGGTCTTCTGGTCCCAGTCTGCAAAAGTTTTCAGAACGGAAAGGTCAACGGCCTCCATTTTTTCACAAAGGAGTGTTTTCTTGTTTTCGTTTTCCGTTTCCTCGGCTTTCCTCGACTGGAAGAAATCCTGATGACGCTTGTTGATGACGGTGGAAGCGTCTTTAAACTCATTCCAGATTTCCTCGCGAATCTCCTTTGCAACCGGGCCGATTTCCCTCCACTGCACATGAAGGTCTTGCAATTTCTTGAAAGCTTCTACCGGGTCGTCGAGTTCGGTCAGTTCCTTTGCCTTTTCTACAAGCTTCTGCTTGATTTCAAGATTTTTCTTGAAATCAAGGTCACGAAGCTCCTTGTTCATCTTCAGACGGTCGTAAAACTGCTCAACGGCTGCCTGATAACCCTTCCAAAGTTCGTTGTCGGAGCCTGCGGGCACCTCCCCCACTGCTTTAAAATCCTGCTGGAGCTGCTGGAACTCAGGGAAATGAAGGTTGATATTATCTATATCCTCCACAATTTCCTTCAGTCTGGAAATAATCCTGTTTTTCTCCTCAAGATTCTTTTTCCGTTCCTGCTCCCTGGCCTCAAGATAAGCGGCTCTTTTTTCACGGAATTCCGCAAGAAGGCCCTTCATTTCTGTTTCGCTCTCGTCTGGAGTGGCCGAGAACTGGTCAGGGCAGTTTCCTGCTTCCACGAATGAAGCAAGTTCGTTCATGGCATCGCGGTTCACCACCGTATAATATGCCTGCTTGATGGCAGCCACTTCCTTATGGGCTTCCATATTTCCCGACGCGATTATCTCCTTCAGAGCCTCCACCATCTCTGGTTTCGACAAGGAATGGTAATTTCTGAAATCCGGCACTTCGGCAGATTCTTCCGAAGCCTCGGCCGTGTCGGCCGTTTCTGCCAAATCCATTGCCGGAGACGAATCAAGGGAAGGAGATGTTTCCTCGGCACAGGTGTCGGCGCATTCTGCATTTTCAACGGTAGAAGACGCATCGGTTGTCACGGCAGCCGCGTCAGCCGCTGCCTCGCTGTTCAGGTCGTCTATTTTGGGCGACTGCTTATCAAGCTCATTCATGCTGATAGTAGTTTTAGGGGCGGAGGCCACCTCATTTCTCGAATGATGCTTCCTCTGCCCGTCGTGATTGCGTAATTTAAGCGTCAAAATTAAGAAATATATCTCAAATTAACAATTTTTCCGCTTTTTTCTGTTTATCTTTAATATTTCCACTCGGGGAAAGGCCATCACAGCCCTTCCCGACTCAAACAGTGGATTATTTCTTTATCACTTTGGCAGAAACAATTCGGATATCCTCCTTGGGACGGTCTGCCTCGTCGGTTGCCACTTTCTGGATTTTTTCAACCACATCCATCCCTTTCAAGACTTCGCCGAATACGGTGTACTGGCCGTCGAGATGAGGGGTGCCCCCTTTCTCCACATAATCTTTCTTTAATCGGTCAGGAAGGTCAGCGGGCTTAACTATCTCCTCAGTCTCCTTTATGAGCTGGAGTCTGAGCGATTCGAGGCCGTCATGATTGCCAGCCTTCTGCATAGCCTGTATCGAATCGCGATGCTGCATGGCAAGCTGCTGGAACACCTGCTCCATCTGCTGGTTTTTCCTTTTGAGATCCATCGACTCCACCTGACGTTCGGTCATAGTCCTCCCCGTCACAATATAGAACTGCGAGCCCGACGAACGACGTTCCGGATTATAGGCATCTCCTGTCCGCGCGGCAGCGAGCGCACCGTATTTGTGGTAATGCACCGGATATTCTATCTCGGCGGCTATCGTATATCCGGGGTTGCCCGAGCCGAGACGCTGCCCCTCTCCGGCGTTTTTTGAGTCAGGGTCGCCGGTCTGGACCATAAACTGGTCTATCACCCTATGGAAAAGCACCCCGTCGTAAAACCCTTCGCCCACGAGTTTCAAGAAATTGTCGCGGTGAAGAGGTGTGTCGTTATAAAGCTCTACTGTAATGTCGCCCATGGAGGTTTTAAGTTCCACGATGGCGTCGTCTGGATTAACCGGATTGATATCTGTCATGTCTGTCTGTGCCGTAGCTCCCGCAATCCCTATGGAAAGAGACACGAAAGCAGTGATTAACTTTTTCATAATTTGGATGGAATATTCCGGAGTCTAAATGGTGTGTTGACAAGTGTCGGAAGAATCCATAGGATAAATACGCTTGTATATCCTTCGGAAATTATCGTCCGATTCCCTCAATTCTTCCACTCGTTCTTTATAATCCGTGCCCCATATAGCCTCAAGAAGCGAGCCTATGTAACGCCGCTCCCGGTCTTTTGAAATAGCCCCTTCAATCAAAGAGGGAAGCCATGGGGAAAACGTCTCTCTGTCAACAGCTGCCAGAAAACGGGCGCTGCTTGCAAGGAATTGCCCCGAAATATCCACCTTCTTCAGGTTTTCTATCAAGTCTGGCATAACATCGGCACACGTCGCGAAATTATTGACGATATACTCGTATGTTGCCATTCCGTCGGGGTCGTTTTCAAGATTTTTCAATATCTGATTCATCATGTTCAAGTTTTCGTGTCGCAAAAATAAATAAATTCCTTAAATGAATAAAATAATGCGATGAATTTTTCTATCTGAGACCGATTTATTAATTTTGCAGCGTGAAAAAAGCCCCGTTTCCAACCAAATCATGAATTCCGGCGTTTTTTTCATAATCAAGCCTCGCCTATTTAGGGCTTGGCATAAATTTGCATCAGAGTTATGAATAACGACCTTTCACTTTCAGCAGCACCGACAAACATGGTTATTGTCATTGGCCGCCAGTTTGGCAGCGGAGGTCGCCGCATAGGCAAGCTTATTGCAGAAAGGCTCGGTATCGGCTATTATGACAAAGAACTTCTTTCTGAAGCGGCGGGGTGTCTGGGATACGCCCCTGAAATATTTGCCGCCGCCGACGAAAAAAAACCTTCACCACTCCGCTCGATGCTTCAAGGGGTGTATGGCATAGCCGACAATTTCCACACCACCTCCATGAGTGGGGAACGTCTCTATGAACGCCAAAGCGAAGTAATACGCAGAATTGGGTATATGGGCGATTGTGTGATTGTGGGGCGCACGGCCGATTATGTACTCCGCGACAATCCCGGGACTGTAAGCGTATTCCTGCACGCACCCATAGAGCACAGAGCACGCATGATTGTTGAACGGAAAGATTCGGTGTCTCTCGACGAAGCTACGGAACTCGCCCGCAAGCACGACCGCAACCGTGAAAGCTATTACAATTATTTCACAGGTCGCAACTGGGGCAAGGCTTCAAATTATCATCTCTCGGTCGATGCGTCGGTAATTACGGATTCTGACACCGCCGATTTGATTATCTCTTATGCAAAGGCTAAAATGAAACTACGCAATCGGCAGTAGCCGGTTGCGTAACACAGGCAGAAGTGAGGTCTGTCGCTTGGCGTTTGCACGCCAAGAGGAAAGTCCGGGCAACACAGAGCGACATGTTTCCTAACGGGAAGCCGGCGGCGACGCCGGGGATAAGTGACAGAAAACAACCGCCTCTCGCAAGGCAAGGGTGAAAAGGTGGGGTAAGAGCCCACCGGCTCCGATGGCGACACCGGAGGCCGCACATCCCATGTGTTGCAATGCCAAATATACCGGCAGTCAAGGGCTGCTCGTCCATTGCCGGGGGGTAGGCTGCTTCAGCCCGCGGGCAACCGCGCGGCGTAGATAAATGACAGACACCGCATTGCGCGGCACATAACCCGGCTTATATCACTTCTGCCAATCACAACCGACAGGTGTCATCGCCTGTCGGTTTTTATATTTGAACAATCTGGCCGTTTTCATCATTTCTATTATAGTTCACTCTCCCCAAAACCGAAAATTACCGTCAAACCGTTAATTCCACATGGCAAACCCAAAAGAATCACGCCTGTCCGCACTCTTCACGAAATTCCAAAATCTCGTCAACTATCTGTGGACGGGAGTGTGGAAAGAAACACGCGACACAACCGGAATCCGCGCCATAAAGGTAATCAACCTTTCGGTGCGGTCGTTTCTCGACCGCGACCTTCAGTCGCGCTCGATGTCGTTGACTTATTCCACGGTCCTTGCCATTGTCCCGGCGTTCGCACTCCTTTTCGCCATAGGAAGAGGGTTCGGATTCCAGAACCTGCTCGAAGACCAGCTTTACAAATATTTCCCGGCCCAGAAACAAGTGATTCAGTTCGCACTTAAGTTTGTTGACTCATATCTAAAAGAGGCTTCGCAGGGTCTTTTCGTGGGTGTCGGCATTGTCTTCCTCCTTTGGACTTTGATTTCCCTCCTTTCATGTATCGAATCTGCGTTCAATACAATCTGGGACGTAAAGCACGACCGGACAATATATCAGAAAGTGACCGACTATATCGCAATATGCCTTATGGTGCCGATTTTGATGATATGCTCTTCGGGTGTGTCAATTTTCATGTCGGCCACAGTGCAAGACAACATACATTTCGCTTTTCTCACCCCATTCGTCAACATCGCATTGGAAGCTTCCCCTGTAATCCTGGCATGGCTGGCCTTCTCTCTGTCTTTCTTCCTTATTCCAAACACAAAAGTAAATTTCAAATATGCCGCCATTTCCGGAGCAATCTGCGCCGTCATGTTCCAGATTCTCCAGATGCTGTTCCTCAACGGACAGATTTACGTGTCAAAATACAACGCCATTTACGGTTCGGTTGCCTTCCTCCCCCTCTTGCTGATTTGGCTGCAGCTTTCCTGGCTAATCCTTCTCTTCGGTTGCGTGCTTACATATTCGCTTCAGAACGTGCTCGGGTTCAATTTTATCGGCGACCTCAAAAAAATGTCGGAAAACTATGAACGAAAAGTTTCCATCGTTCTTGCAGCGGCCATCGTGGGGCGTTTCCGAAAAAACAAAACCCCGCTCACGCGGTCGCAACTGAGTTTCTATTACGACATCCCCATCCGCGTAGTTTCCAATATTTGCGAGCAGCTCCAGAAAGCCGGTCTCGTAAACTATGTAATACTTTCCGACGACCGTGTCGGCGTGGCGCCGGCCACGGAGACCGGCAACCTTTCAGTAGGGCTACTCCTTCGCAAACTTGATGCCGTCGGCGATTCCGATTTCATCCCAAGGTTCTCGATTATTTACCGCTCCATACTCGACAGAATCGACGGGTGGCTCGACGAAAGCTACTCCCAACTCGACGACAAACTTATTTCGGACATCGAACTCCCGGAAGATTCGGACAAGGAAAAAATAGTCAACACATCTCCGAAATCGTTTATACGAAACAACGAAACCGATATCGACCCCGTCTCAAGCGACGACTGACAAGAAAAGCCCGTTGATACATCATGGGCTTTTCTTCATTTTTTATGCTAAACAACATTTTTTCGGCAAATTTCGCTATTTATCATTTTTTTATCATATTTTTTTTGCACTTTTAATACCAAAGACCTATCTTTGTAATGGATTTACCAATGAGAGACTCTGTTGACTAAAACTCAATAACAAAATTCAGTAATTCTGTTTAGCCCCTCATAGATTGAACCCGTTCCCTCTCTTCCATGACTTTGTTTCAAAATTTACCTAACAATAACAGATATTTTCCCTATGAGTTATCTGAAATTTGACAAGAACCTGATGATCAACCTGGAGCAAAGCCTGCCTAAGGAAATGCTCCGGACAAACAAATCGGGCGCTTACCATTGCACCACAATAGTGGGATGCAACACCCGCAAGCAGCACGGCCTGCTTGTGATTCCTATCCCGGAGATGGACGACAAAGCCCATGTGCTTCTGTCTTCGCTCGACGAGACGGTGATTCAGCACGGCGCCCCATTCAACCTCGGTCTTCACCAATACGGAGAAGGTGTGTTCAGTCCTAACGGACATAAATATATCCGTCAGTTCGACTGTGAGTCGGTTCCAACCGTTACATACCGCGTCGGTGGCGTGATTCTCACTAAAGAAAAGGTGTTTATTTCGCATGAGAACAGGATTCTCATTAAATACACACTCGTCGAGGCGCATTCCGACACCACACTACGCTTCAAACCATTCCTCGCATTCAGAAATGCAAACGACCTTTGCCTGGAGAACGGAGCTATAAACACTGCCGTGGAGAATGTGAAAAACGGAATATCGACATGCCTATACCATGGTTATCCCAACCTTTACATGCAGTTTTCGAAAAAGCCTGAATGGGTCAACGACGGACACTGGTACAAGGGTGTGGAATATTATAAGGACCGCGACCGTGGAATTCCCTACAAAGAAGACCTTTGGGTGCCGGGATATTTCGAGCTCCCCATTAAAAAAGGGGAATCTATAATATTCTCTGCTTCAACAGCCGAGGCCGACCCGGAAAAATTCGTCAAGACTTATGAGGCAGAACTCACCACACGCACATGCCGCACAAGCTTTTACAACTGCCTTAAGAATTCTGCGAAACAGTTCTATCTGAAAAACAATTCGGGCATGTACATCATGGCCGGATACCCCTGGTATAACGTGCGTGCTCGCGACGAATTGATGGCTCTCCCAGGTTGCACTCTTGGCATCGACCATCGCGAAGATTACGAACTTATAATGGATTCTTTCCTCAAAGCTCTCCACCGTTTCCTCGATGAAGGAATAAAAGACAAAACCATTGGAGAAATCGACCTCCCCGACATCCCGCTCTGGACTATATGGGCGCTTCAGCAATACAAACGCGCCACATCCACGCGAGAATGTCGCGAGAAATACGGAGAAACTGTCAAATGGATTGTTGACAAAATCAAAGAGGGAAAAGTCCCGAATCTCTACAACAATCCCAACGGGCTTCTTTCTTCTAACGGACAGGATTCTCCGGTGACGTGGATGTCGGCATCCATCAACGGCAAACCGCTTATCCCGCGCAACGGGTATATTCTTGAATTCAATGCTCTCTGGTATAACGCGCTCCGTTTCTTAGCCTCCCTTTATGAAGGCGACACGGAAATGCAGGATTACTTGGATGAAATCAACGGTCTTGCTGATAAAGTCAAAGATTCCTACATCGCCACGTTCCTCAACGACTTCGGATATCTCTATGACTATGTCAACGGTTCCTACACCGACCTTGAAGTGCGTCCCAACATGGCCATTGCTATAGGTCTCGAATATTCTCCGCTCGACCGTCGTCAGCGCAAGAAGGTGCTCGACCTGGTCACTCGTGAACTCCTCACCCCCAAGGGACTCCGTTCGCTCAGTCCTAAGAGCTACGCATACCGACCCACATACGTGGGAGACCCCATACAGCGCGAATATGCCGTGCATCAGGGTCCGGCCCGTCCGTGGCTGTTCGGATTCTATGCCGATGCCTATTTCAAGGTGTTCGGCCTCAGCGGAGTCGGCTTCATCGAAAGGATGCTGATCGGCTATGAAGACGAAATGACAGAAGGATGCATCGGATCGCTTTCGGAAATGTATGACGGCAACCCTCCCTACACCGGACGCGGCGCTGTCAGCACGGCCAAGAACGTGGGAGAAGTGCTCCGCACTCTCAAAAATGTGAAAGAATTCAATAAACTACAAACCTTAGAAACCGAAGAATCGAAATGAAGGCTTTAATGTTCGGATGGGAGTTCCCTCCGCATATCCTCGGCGGTCTCGGCACTGCAAGCTACGGTCTGACAAAAGGAATGCACGCCAACGGCAACATGGAAATCACATTTGTGATTCCGAAGCCTTGGGGCGACGAAGAGCGTGGCTTCGCCAACATCATCGGAGCGTGCAACACACCTGTGGCATGGCGCGACGTTTCATGGGATTACGTCAATGCCCGCATAGGAAAAGTGATGAATCCGCAGACGTATTACGACCTGCGCGACCATATTTATGCCGACTTCAACTATATGCGTCTCAATGATCTCGGATGCATAGAGTTTTCTGGCCGATATCCCGACAACCTCGTTGAGGAAATCAACAATTATTCAATCGTGGCGGGCGTGATAGCCCGCACCGTCCCCTGCGACATAATACACGCACACGACTGGCTCACATATCCGGCCGGAATCCATGCAAAGAACGTAACCGGCAAACCGCTCGTAATACACGTTCACGCCTCGGAATTCGACCGTTCGAGAGGTAAGCCTAATCCCACGGTTTTCGCAATCGAAAAAGACGGCATGAACAACGCCGACCATATCTGCACCGTGTCCGATCTCACGCGTAAAACGGTTATCGAGAAATATGGCATCGACCCCGCCAAGGTAACTACCGTACACAATGCCGTAATCCCTCTCGACGAGGAACTTCTCAACCTCAAAAGAAGCGAGACAAAAGACAAGGTTATCACCTTCCTCGGCCGTATCACAATGCAGAAAGGTCCTGAATATTTCGTGGAAGCTGCAGCCAAAGTCCTCAATAAAAACAAAAACGTGCGCTTTGTCATGGCCGGTGGCGGCGACATGGAGCAAGCCATGATTCGCCTTGCCGCAAAAAGAGGCATAGCCGACCGTTTCCACTTCACCGGTTTCTTGCGTGGGAAAGAGGTGTATCAGATGTTCCGCGATTCCGACGTTTATGTCATGCCGTCGGTGTCCGAACCGTTCGGCATCTCTCCGCTCGAAGCAATGGAAATGGGCGTGCCCTCCATCATTTCGAAGCAGAGCGGATGCGCCGAGATTCTCACTAACGTTATCAAGACCGACTATTGGGATGTTGACGCTATGGCCGACGCCATGCATTCCATCATCACCAACAAAGCCCTTTACGACACCCTTCGCGACCGTGGCATTGAAGAAATACACGGAATCACTTGGGAAAAAGCCGGAAAGAAGGTTATCGACATCTACAACCAAGTGATTGAATCACGCAAGTAATCTCCATTTTCTGAATAAAAAAATATCATATAAGATCATGAAATCAGTTTGTTTCTATTTTAAGATCCATCAGCCTTTCCGCCTGAAACGCTACAGATTCTTCGACATAGGCAACGACCACTATTATTATGACGATTTCGCAAACGATGAAATTGTGAGCCGTCTTGCAATGTCGAGCTATATTCCTATGGCGGAAACCCTTCTCCAGATGATCAACGACAGCAACAAGGAGTTCAAATGTGCCATATCGATTTCCGGTACTGCTATAGAGCAGCTTCAGCATTATGTGCCGGAATTTATCGACCTCCTCAAAAAACTCGCCGACACCGGCTGCGTTGAATTCCTTAGCGGCACATACTCCCACGGACTTGCCGCCCTTGAAGACCCGGAAGAATTCATTCGCCAGGTAAAGGAGCACGACGACATAATCAAGCGTCTGCTCGGCGTGAAACCGAAGGTTTTTGCCAATACCGAACTCATCTACGACGACGATATTGCCGCCATCGTGGCAAGCATGGGGTTCAAGACCATTCTCACCGAAGGCGCGAAGCACGTGCTCGGTTGGAAATCTCCCAACTATGTTTACCAGGCAGCTTCGGCCCCCCAGGTGAAGCTCCTGCTCACCAACGACAAGCTTGCCGAAGACATCGCCTGCAATTTCAACAATACCACGTGGGACGAATATCCTCTCACCGCCGACAAATATATTGACTGGATTGCTTCCCTGCCCGAACAGGAGCAAGTCGTCAACCTCTACATGAGCATGGAAACCTTCGGCTCTTTCCTTCCCAAAGAAACCGGTATCTTCGATTTCATGAGGGCGCTTCCTCGTTTCGCGAAAGAAAAAGGAGTGGCTTTCTCAACTCCTTCCGACGCTGTGGCCAAACTGAAACCGGTCGATATGATTTCTGTGCCTTTCCCTATTTCCGACATCGACGAGGCTCGCGACGTATCGGCTTGGAAGGGCAACGAACTTCAGAACGAAGCTCTCGGAAAGCTCTATGCTGTGGCGGAGCGCGTCAACCTTTGTTCCGACCGCCGTCTGAAACAAGACTGGGAATATCTCCAGAGCAGCGACCACTTCTATTATATGAGCACCAAGAACATGGCAGACGGTGCAAGCCACGCTGCCTTCAGCCCGTATGATTCTCCGTTCGCGGCTTTCACCAACTATATGAACGTGCTGGCCGATTTCCTCGTTCGCGTTGAGGAGCAATATCCCGAGAATATCGACAACGAAGAGCTCAATTCGCTCCTTCTCACCATCCGAAACCAGTCTGCTGAAATCGAAGAACTTAACAAGGAAGTAATAAACCTCCGCAACAACATCCTCAATGCCGACGACTCTACCAACGCGGTGAAGGCGGAGCTTCCGGAAACCTCCGATGAGAAAACTACTGGAAAGGGCGCTTCAAAAAAGGCGACTGCCAAGAAAACCACAACAAGGAAAACTGCTGCGAAGAAAACTTCGGCAAAATAACGCCATAACCCTGACCTATAATAATAATTTATCAATTCCCATGAGGGTGGTGCCGTGAAGGCCCACCCTCTTTTTATGCCACTACACGAAACAGTCACACATAAGCTACCATGTTTGCAATCAAAAAACCGGATGCATTCACATGCACCCGGCCTCCTTCATGTTTGCATAAAATAACCTAAATTTAACACATGTCATGAAAAATATCTTTATCCGAACTTCGAAATTTTTCTTAGCATCGGTTCATTTAGAATCTTTATTCTCCTACCGTCAACCAGAATAAGCTTTTCCGCCATAAACGTGGTGAGCGTTCGGATAGCGTTGGAGGTCGTCATGTTGGAAAGGTTGGCGAGATCTTCACGACTCATATAAATCTTGAGCGTGGCATCGTCATCTTCAAGTCCATAATTGTCTGAAAGAAGAAGAAGGGCTTCGGCAAGGCGCCCCCTGATATGCTTTTGTGTCAGATTGACAATCTTGGTGTCGGAACCTCCAAGATTTCTCGACAATTCATGAATGAAAAACATTGCAAGATCGTTGTTATTGCGGATAAGACCCTCCACAATTTCCATCGGGATGCATCCGAGCACCGATGCCTCGAACGCCGCACATGATGAAACATATTTCTCATTGGCGAAATAGGCCCTGTAGCCAAAATATTGCACCGGCCGATAAAGCCTGAGAATCTGCACACGGTCGCCGATGCCGCTCTTATACATTTTAACTTTACCCTTCAGCAGGCACCAAAGGTTTTCCGGGTCCTCATGTTCCGCATAGATTATCTGACCCTTCTTATAATGAAGAATGGTAAAATTGTCGGTCACGGTCCGCTTCTCTTCTGGAGAAAGGATGTTCCATAAATCCGACAAATCCTCGCTTATGATATGCTCAAGAGTGCTTTTCTTTATCATCGCAATCCGAGAATTTTGGTAAAGGTGTAAGTATTTGCAAATAGTTGTCCAAATAAAACCAATGATCAGTCAAGTCGCTGTTAATAATTAGTGTGATAATTTATTATATTATCACTAATTTTAACCATCCGCTTATCACTAAATTTAATTCTTTCAGCTATTTTTTTATTAAAATATGTTTCACAACACAAATTTATAACATTTTTTTCTAACAGAAAAACAATTCGGACAAATTCAAGTAAAATCAACCATTTTTTGAGCTTATAATGCCTTTTTCCAACAATTCTGAAATTTATCTCTTTATTTTACCGTTCGATGTCCGCTCAAGCTCAGCTACCCGGATGATTTCCTTCGGCACCTCCCAAGAATGAAGCAATGTCCCCATTTTTTCAATCAAACGCCGGTCTGCTGCCTCTCCCTCGGAATTTCCCTCAATCTTCAGCACAATCTTGCTGCCCCATTTTTCATCCGGCATAGAGCTTATCACAAACGGACAATCGATTTCCCGCGCTATCCTCCGCTCAACGTCAAACGGATTCACCTTCCTGCCTCCCGTAATAATGATGTGGTCGGAACGTCCGTCAATAACGAACCCCTCTCCGTCATAGACTGTGGCAAGGTCATTGGTCGTAAATGTCTCGCCGCTGTCAAACGAAATCGTAAGACATCCCGCTTCATTAACACCTACCGATATTCCGGGCAACGTATGAAACATACTTTCGTCTGCTACAACCTTTCGCAATGCAATGTGCGATGCAGTTTCAGTCATGCCGTAGGTTTCGTATGCATTCATTCCTGACATGGCAATCTTTTCACGCAGAAGTGGATTGATTGAAGAACCTCCTATGATGACGGCACCGATATGGGGCAATGACCCGATGTTCTCAACTATATGGAGCATCTGCGAGGGCACAACGGCAAGAAGGTCGATGGTCTCATCTTTTCCTATTCCCGAAAGCGGCACATTGCTTGGTGTCTCCCAAGTGAGCCGACATCCGGCCTCATGCGCCCTGACAGCCATCACTTTGCCTCCTATAAAATCCGGTGAAACACAAGAATGAAGCCTGCAATTCCCGTCGATATGAAAAAAAGAATTTGTGCGGCACGCGCTGCGCCTCACAAATTCTTTTTTTAGTCTGATTTCCTTAGGAGTTCCTGTGGAACCTGACGTATGCGCCGTGATGTAAGGGGCCTCTCCCCTCCATTCTTCTATAAATTCTTCAAACGTCATATTCATGAATGCCATTTCAAATCGGCAAATTGATTATAGTCGAACGCTTCTGAAGTACTAAATCCGAGGCTGTCGCCCGCAAGAAATACAGGTGTCTTGAAATTGTCGGTAAACACGCCTCCGGTTCCAAGTCCCTGCGGACCTTTCGTTCCGATATATGCCGTCCATTGGGCAATCGCGTTCAACCCTACATTCGATTCCAACGCGGAAGTCACCCACCATCCGATTCCCCTCTCCTCGGCAAGGGAAATCCACTCCTCGCCTCCGGAAAAGCCGCCGCAAAGAGCGGGCTTGAGGATTATGTAAGCCGGTTTTATCACGTCGAGCATTTCGACACGTTCCGAAGTGGTATATTTTCCTATCAACTCCTCGTCGAGGGCGATAGGAAGAGGCGACTCTCTGCAAAGGAATGACATCAACTCCGGATTTCCCGCTTTAATCGGCTGCTCTATGGAATGCACCCCGAGATTGGCAAGACGCTTTAGTCGAGGCAACGCTTCGTCCATAGTGAAGCCCCCGTTGGCATCCACCCTTATCATCAAGCTCTCTTCTGAGAATCGATGCCGGATGAACTCTATCATCTCTATTTCCTTACGCCAGTCTATCGCACCGATTTTCAGCTTTATGCACCTGTAGCCGGCTTTAAGCTTCTCCTCAATGCGTTCAATCATCTTGTCGAAATCTCCCATCCAGACAAGGCCGTTGATTTCAATCCGGCTTTCCCCCTGCGTGAAAGTAGAAGGGTAATATACCCCCCGGCATCCGCATGAAAAGTCAAGAAGGGCCTGCTCAAAACCGAACTGTATGGAAGAATGCCGGCTCAGGTCGGTGGGCTTCCCTATCGCCACGTTCGCCATCAGTTCCGTCAGCTTCCACACATAATTGCCGTCGGCCTCCGGCGACAGTCCGGGGAACACCGCAGCCTCACCTATCCCGAAATGCGACGGGCAATCCTCATCATAGACTTTAATCAGGAAAGTCGGCTTCTCGGTCATCACGCCACGCGACGTGCCGCCCGGTTCCTTGAAATTCAAAAGATACGGGGCAAATTCAAGACGCATAATCAGGGAAATTTAGGAAATTGCTCGAAATCAGGGTCTCGCTTCTCCAGAAAAGCGTTCTTCCCTTCCTGCGCCTCGTCCATGAGATAATACATCAGCGTGGCGTCGCCGGCAAACTCCATAAGTCCTGCCTGTCCGTCAAGTTCTGCATTAAGCCCGCGTTTAATCATCCTTATGGCGAGTGGCGAACGCTTCATTATCGTGCGGCACCACTCCACCACCTCATCTTCCAGACGGTCGAACGGCACAACCTTGTTCACCATGCCCATTTCAAGGGCCTCTTCGGCGGTGTACTGGCGGCAAAGAAACCATATCTCACGTGCCTTCTTCTGCCCCACGCAACGGGCAAGATACGACGAACCGAATCCCGCATCGAAACTTCCCACCTTCGGCCCCGTCTGCCCGAACCTTGCGTTGTCGGATGCTATCGAGAGGTCGCACACCACGTTCAAGACGTTGCCGCCTCCTATCGAATAGCCGTTGACCATTGCAATCACCGGTTTGGGTATGGAGCGGATGGCATGATGGAGTTCAAGCACGTTAAGGCGCGGCACGCCGTCGTCTCCCACGTAACCTCCCCGACCCTTGGCGTTCTGGTCTCCGCCACTGCAAAATGCCTTGTCGCCGGCGCCGGTCAGCACTACCACCCTGATGTCCTGACGTTCGCGGCAGATGGAAAACGCATCGAGCATCTCCTGGTTGGTAAGCGGGCGGAACGCATTATACACCTTCGGACGGTTAATCGTTATCTTGGCAATCCCCTCGAATTGCTCGAAAAGGATGTCGGTATATTCTTTTATAGGTTTCCAGTCGTACATATATCTTTTATACTTTTATGTTCATATATTCTTTCAACAACTCCGCGCTCCTCTCCCCGTCGCAGACCACACGCATGATTTTTTTCCTTCCCGGCTTGAAAAATGAGTTGAGGGCAGCCTCCAATCCGGTGGAATCTGTCACCTCTACATAATCCCAGCCGTATCCTTCCGCAAGATAAGGCATGGGAAGGTTGGGGCGGGTGCAAAAATATTCCTCACGCTCGGGAAGGCCCGAAGTGGTAGGGATAAAACGGAAAATGCCACCCCCTCGGTTGTCGATTACGACAATTCGAGTTGCGTCCGGTATGTCGGGAAGGGCGAGCGAACCAACGTCGTAGGCCATCGACATGTCGCCTGTCACAACCACAGTCATACGCTTGTAGGCTTTAGCCCCGCCAATGGCGGTGGAAACGCTCCCGTCTATCCCGGAAACTCCGCGGTTGCAATAAGATGCGTGCGGAAAACTCTCCGACAGAATTTGCGCATACCTCACGGCGGTGCCGTTCGAAAGAAACAGATTGCACTCGGCGGGCAGTCTATCGAAAAGGGTTTTAAGGGCTGAAAGCTCACACCATTCACCCCGATGCCTCTTTTCAAACACTTCGTTCTTCGATTCTACGGCACTACGCCTCATTTCCATCCACATCCGCGAATAACATTCGGTCTCATTCAAGCCTGAAGATGCATAATATCTTTTCGCAATGCCGACTATTTTCCTGAAAAACAATGCCGGGTCCGTCTCAATGCGCTTTGTCAGCGACATGAAGCAATCGGTAGTGGTATGGTTCCACCCCACCGACCAATGCTCGCACTTCGGGCTGTTGCGTCTTAGATACTCTTTCAGTTTACGCGACACCAACGACCCTCCGACAGAAATTACTACGTCGGGCGCCATCTCATCCAATTCCTTTTCGGAATACGCCGTAAGGACGTTATCGACTGCCGTGTCAAACCGCCCGACATTCAGATTGGAAAGGGTCTCTCCCATAACTACGAAATTGGGTAGCCTTTCCAATTCTTCAACACTCCGGCGGAGCCTGTTGTCGGGGGGCATGAACCCCGCCACAAGCATAACCTTCGACTCTGCCACCTTCTTCGCCAAATTCTTTATCTCTCTAATATCGGAAATGGTGTCGGCGGTAATCATCTCTATCACGCGGGGAAACAACGTAGTTCTTTCCACTTTGCGCCCCAACGGCTCGCCGAGCCTCACGTTGATATGCACGGGACCGCGCCGGCGGGAAGTGGCCTCTATCATGGCATCGTTGGCAATCCTGTTGGCATACCATTGGAGTTCGCGGTCATCATTTCCCCACGATGGGAGCTGGTAGCTTTTCTTCACATAGTTGGCCAACGCCTCGTATTGGCGCAACGTCTGAGAATCATCCTGATCTATCCATTGTTCAGGACGGTCGGCTGAGACTACTATCAACGGCACAGACTGGTAGTAAGCCTCCGCCACTGCAGGTCCGTAGTTGAGCAACGCCGTGCCGGAAGTGCATATCAGCGCCACCGGGCGTCGGCTCACCATCGCAATGCCCAAAGCCATGAACGCCGCGCTGCGTTCGTCAACCACCACATTGCAATGAAGCGACTTGCGCGCGGCGGCGGCTATCAGCAACGGCGCGTTGCGCGAACCGGGGGAACACACCACCTCCTTAACGCCGTGGCGCTCCATCACATCCATCAGTATCGAACAGAATGTCTTGTCGGTGTCTAAAACTGTATCGCCCATCATTCAACGAAATGAATAACACAATCTAATCATGCAATTATAATGTAGGGAAGTGCCCCGGCATATATGATTACACGCGCTGTAATCATACGAAACGCTCCGGACAGTATCCTCTCAGAAACGCCGACGCATCCATACGCTTCTTTCCCGCAGGCTGCAACGATAGGATTTCGAGCATCCCGTCGGCCGTCTTGACAAACATCCTGTTTTTAGTCAGTTTCAAATCGCCCGGATTGAGCCCGTAGCCGTCCGTGTCCGGAGCGGGGATGGTCTCATAAATCTTGACATCCGATGTCTCTTCCGGAAACCGGCTGTCAAGAAGCGAAGTCCACGCAGCCGGATATGGCGAAAGTCCCCTTACAAAATTATGGATTTTCAGGCAAGGTTGCGCCCAGTCGATGTGGCAGGTGTCTTTAAAAATCTTGGGGGCAGGTATGAATTCCCCTTCGGGCTGTGGAATCGGAGTCACTTTCCCATCGGCAATCTCTTTTACGGTATGTGATACCATCTCCGCGCCGAGTTCCATAAGCTTGTCGTGTACGTTACCCACATTGTCGGAAGGAAGTATTTCTATTTTTTTCTGCTCTATTATGTCGCCCGTGTCTATTTCGTGCTTCAGGAAAAATGTGGTCACCCCGGTTTCGGTATCGCCGTTGATCACCGCCCAGTTGATAGGGGCCGCACCTCGGTATTTCGGGAGTAGCGATGCATGGAGGTTAAACGTGCCGAGCGGGGGCATCGTCCACACCACCTCCGGCAACATCCTGAAAGCGATGACTATGAAAAGGTCGGCTCCGATGGCACGCAACTCATCTACAAACTCCGGGTTCTTCAGTTTCTCCGGCTGGAGCACCTTGAGACCTTTCTCCACGGCATATTTCTTAACGTCGCTTTCTATCGTTTTGTGCCCTCTGCCGGCAATCTTGTCGGGCATCGTCACCACTGCGGCTATATCGCAGCCGTCAGCCACAAGACGGTCAAGACTTGCTACGGCAAATTCGGGAGTCCCGAAAAAAACTATTTTCAATTTCTTTTCTTCCATTCTATTTCTTTAAACAGTTCATTTGCGCAATTATGATACAGGGACGTGCCTACGCCTCATTTGATTGCGCAGAATTGGCCTCAGTCGTCGCAATAGTGCCTCAGCACCCTGCGGTAAGAGTTGAATATTTTCGATTTGGAAACAAACCCTACATATTTTCCGTGGTCAACTACCGGCAGGTTCCAGGCATTCGTTTTGTCGAAAATGCGCATCACCTCCTCCATCGGGAGGTCGATATCGATTCTTGCCGGAGGCATCGACATGAACCTGGTGACGTGCATTTTTTTGTAAAGGTCTGGCCGGAACATGATGTTGCGGATGTCATCGAGAAGCACCACACCCACCAGCATACCATCCTTGTCGGTCACCGGAAAAAGATTACGGTTTGAGGTGGCTATTATATCCACCACCTCTTTAAGGTTCATTTCCGGGCTCACGCATTTGAAGTCTTTCTCTATCACGTTGTCTATTTTCAAAAGTGTGAGCACAGATTTGTCTTTTTCGTGGGTCAAGAGGTCGCCCTGTTTGGCAAGACGCATCGTGTAAATGCTATAAGGCTCGAAAAACCTTATGGTCATATACGAAAGGGTCGAAACGATGAGCAGCGGCAGGAACAGGTCGTAGCCTCCGGTCATCTCGGCGGTAAGGAAGATGGCCATCAACGGGGCATGCATCACCCCGCTCATAACCCCCGCCATTCCGAGAAGCGTGAAATTCTTGTTAGAAATCCCGGCGCCCCCGTCTATGAGATTGTTGAGCACATAAGCGAAAAGGAATCCGCACAACGCCCCCATAAAAAGGGAGGGAGCAAACGTGCCGCCCACTCCGCCGGCCCCGTTGGTGGCGCTTGTGGCAAATACTTTCGTAAGGATTACCGCTCCGATAAAAATGGCTATGAACCAGATGCTGTCGCGGTCAACATAGAAAAACGTGCCGTCAACCACCTTTGAATAATCTCCGGCAAGCAACGTATTGATAGCGTCATATCCTTCGCCATAGAGTGGTGGGAACAGGAAAATCAGTCCGGCAAGGATGGCCCCCCCGGTGACAATCTTCAAAAAGCGGCTTGATATTTTAGAAAACATCGACTCCATCATAAACATGCATCTCGTGAAATAAAGCGACGCGAAGCCGCAAATTATCCCGAATACCACCGTATATGGAATCTTGCTCACAGAGAAATGCTCGCTTTGGGCGAAAAAGAATTCCGCACTATACCCTTCAAGCACGTATGCCACCGTAGCTCCCGTTATGGAGGATATGAGCAATGGCATCACTGTGGCGCCCGTGAGGTCTATCATCAGAACTTCGAGGGTAAATAGCATTCCGGCTATCGGCGCACGGAAAATCCCCGCGATACCGGCCGCAGCGCCACAACCTACGAGCAACATAAGTATTCGTGGAGAAAGCCGGAAGGCTTGACCTATGTTGGAACCGATGGCAGCCCCGGTAAACACTATCGGGCCCTCCGCACCTACGGAGCCGCCGAATCCAATCGTCACCGACGATGCCACCAGCGAGGCATACATATTGCGTTTCTTAAGTCGTGATTTGCGTCGTGAGATAGCATAAAGCACCCTCGTCACACCATGCGATATGTTGTCTTTAACCACAAAATTCACAAACAGCGTCACCAACAGGATGCCGGCCATCGGATAAACCAGATAAAGATAATTGGCGGTCGTGGAGCTTAGGTTGGCCGTAAGTAAATGTGAAATCGTGTGGATGAGAAACTTCAGAAGCTGGGCCGCAAAACCGCATATCACTCCCACCACAAGGGCCAGCACCACCACGAAGTTGCGTTCCTTCACGTGGCGTTCCCTCCAGCTCACAACCTTAAACCACCATTCCGTGAACCTGTTATGTCGTTCTTTATAAGCCATTCTCGATAAATTATTAGATTCCTTTTCCTTTTATCACAGTTTTCACGGTATATATCAATATTTTCATATCGACGAAAAGCGACATGTTTGACATATAGATAAGGTCGTATCGCGTTCGCTCTATCATCTGGTCCAGACTTGAGGCATACCCGTATTTCACCATTCCCCATGACGTGATGCCCGGCCTCACCTGATAGACCAACGCATAATATGGTGCTTTCTCCATTATTTTGCGGATAAAGTATTCCCTTTCGGGACGCGGGCCGACAATCGACATATCGCCTTTTATCACGTTCCAGAATTGAGGCAGTTCGTCAAGACGGTATTTTCTTAAAACCCTCCCCACTTTGGTTATTCTCGGGTCATCGTCGCTCGAAAGCATAGGCACACCTGCCTCGGCATCCTTCCTCATAGTTCGGAATTTATATATTTTGAAAGGACGTTGACGTCGGCCTATACGCTCCTGACTGTAGAATACCTTGCCGGGTGAATCCATCCTTACGAGCAACCCTATTGCCAGATAAAGGGGTGAGAGCAAAGTCATCACGACAACCGAAGTCATGACATCCGACAATCTTTTCACATTCTTCGACGACTCCGAAATCAAAGGTGCAGTCAAATCGACGAACGGCTCGCCGTAGATGTCTTTAAGGCGTATGGCTGAAGTCACGTAAGACAACGTATCAGGGGCTATTTTCACCGGTATTTCAAACGGATAAACCGCTTGCAATATCTGCATCACTTTCTCGTCGTCATATTTTTCAAGGGCTATCACCACCTGGTCAATGTCGCGGTAGAAACAAATATCACGTATCTTGGAAAGGGGGAAACGTTCTTCCATGTCATCCACTTGGTTTTCACCCGGGACCTCTACAAAACCTTCAATCTTATAATCTACGCGGTTGCTGTCTTTCACCATACGGTCGGCCGTTTCACGCGCTTTCCTCGAATTGCCTACGATCAGACAATTGAACTGCCACTGATGCGAACGGAAATGCCTTCTCGCCATGTTTGTCACCGTCAGGCGTCCCAAATAGGGCAAAAAGAAAAGAAGCACGACGAGTGCGAAAATCATCTCGTAATTCATCGCCCGTTCGCCGGTCTGGTCGTTTATTAAAAGAATCAGATAAATCAACCCAGTATTAATCAGCGAGGAGAACCAGGTGGTTATCAGTTCCTGTAGCCTGGATTTTCCAAACGGAAGATTGTAATAACCCGACAGCCAATAGACACCGAGCATCGCCACCGGCACTATACACTCCTCCGTAATCAGTTTGCCGGAGAATATATAATCACATACACTCCCGGAATGACTGAGATGATAGAACCTGAATATATTGAAGAGAAGAAACGCCAAAGCCGTCGTCACAAGGTCGCTTGCAACGTATTTCATCCTCTGCTTATATGTAAGAAGCGTTCTCGTCTTCATCCTTTCCGTATTCGCCTTGACTGATTTATCTTATCACCTTTATCAACCCTCCCCCGGAAACCTTGATAATGTTGCTTGGAGATGCTTGCCCCTCATCCTCACGACGATATTCCGCAACGTAGTCAACTCCCTCTTTTATCACGTCGCTGATTTCGGCAAATACTGCCGGGGCTTTCGCGCCGCTTACATTGGCGGAAGTCGATACGACAGGCCTTATCAAGCGTCGGCAAAGTTCGTTGGAATATCGTTCATTCGTCACTCTGATTCCGAGCGAACCGTCCGAAGCGAGTAGGTTCGGTGCTATCCCTTTAGGATGGTCGTAGATTATGGTCAACGGATTGACGGCAGCCTCTATCAATTGCCACGCCACATCGGGGATGTCATCTACAGTGCGTTCGAGCATCGACTCGCCGTCAACGAGCACGAGCATCGACTTGCTTTCGGCTCGCCTCTTCAAGTCATAAATCTTCTTTACGGCTTCGGCATTGGTGGCATCGCACCCTATACCCCATATCGTGTCGGTGGGGTAAAGGATTATGCCTCCGTTTTTCAGGCAGGCCACTGCTGCTTTTATATCCTCTTCGAATGTCATTTCTCTTTACTGTTTAAAAAATCATTCTCAAGTTCCGAAATCTCGGAGAGCCACAATGCCGACGATGCGTCAGACGGCATTCTCCAGTCTCCTCGTGGCGACAGGCATACGCTTCCCACTTTCGGCCCGTCGGGCATGCACGAACGCTTGAATTGCTGGTTGAAAAACCGTCTGTAGAAATTACGGAGCCATTTCAGCAGCGTCGCGTCGTCATACTTCCCGGCAAAAGCCTTTTGCGAAAGCCAGAATATTTTCCGCGGTGCAAACGAATTGCGGAGCAGATGATACATGAAGAAATCGTGGAGTTCGTAGGGGCCTACGAGGTCTTCGGTTTTTTGCCCGATGGTGTCTTTACCCGACGGCACAAGTTCCGGGCTGATCGGAGTGTCGAAAATATCGAGCAATATCTTCGACGCCTTGTCGCCGAATTCGGTTGAAAACCATTTTACAAGATATTTCACAAGGGTCTTCGGCACCGATGCGTTTACGCCATACATCGACATATGGTCGCCGTTATACGTACACCACCCCAATGCAAGCTCCGACATATCACCAGTGCCGATTACAATGCCGTTTACCTTGTTAGCATAGTCCATCAGAATCTGTGTGCGTTCCCTTGCCTGCGAATTTTCGTATGTCACGTCGTACTTGTCCGGGTCTTGCCCGATATCCGAAAAATGTTGGGCTACAGCCTTGCCGATAGGAATCTCGAGACTCGTCACTCCAAGTTCCTCCATAAGCCCAACGGCGTTGTTATGGGTTCTTGATGTAGTTGCCATTCCGGGCATAGTAATGCCTATTATCCCTTTCCTGTCGAGTTTGAGGAGATCGAATGCACGCACGGTCACGAGCAATGCAAGCGTGGAGTCGAGTCCTCCCGAAATACCGATAACCGCGTTTCTACATGAAATGGCATTAAGACGTTGCATAAGCCCGCGTGCCTGTATGTTGATTATCTCCTCGCAATGCTCGTTGAGTTTCGCCTCATCGTGGGGGACGAACGGCAGCGGGTCAACGTATGGATTCAAATCGGCTTCATTTTTCACCTCAAGGTACGGTTCGATAATTCGGATTTCATGAATGGTGTCACAGCCGTCATAATATGTGGAGAAACGCGTGCGGTCGTTGCGGAGCTTCTCTATATCCACATCCTTTATGGAAATCGTAGGCTCAATGAAAAAGCGTCTCTCCGAATCAAGGATTGAGCCGTCTTCTGCTATGATGGCATTTCCGGCGAAAACGAGGTCGGTCGATGATTCCCCCCATCCTGCCGACGAATAGACGTAAGCGCATCGGCATCGAGCCGATTGCTGCGAAATCAGTCGCAAAAGATAGTCATGCTTCCCGATGAGTTCGTCTGATGCCGAAAGGTTGAGGATGATGTCGGCGCCAGCTTTTGCAAGCCGGCAACTTGGAGGCTCAGGCACCCATAAGTCTTCACAAATTTCAATTCCCACTTTCACCCCATACACCTCGAAAAGATAATCCGTCCCGAAATACACTAACCTTTCGCCGAATTCCAAGAAGTCGTCTTTTATCCGTGCACCCGACTCGAACCATCGCTTTTCATAAAACTCGCCATAGTTCGGAATATGGCTTTTAGGCACTATTCCAAGCACTTTACCCCCGGCTATCATCACGGCGCAATTATATCTGCGCCCTTCAGCAATCACAGGACATCCCACCGCAAAGGCGATTTCCAAATCTTCGGTTGCCTCAGCTATCGACAACACCGTTTCCTCCGCCTTTTTTAGCAGAAGAGGCTGTTCAAACAGATCAGCGCATGTGTAGCCCGTCACCCCCAATTCGGGCATGACGAGTATCCGCACACCTTTGGCAGAGGCATCGGCGACCATTTCTATTATCCTCTCTTTGTTAAATTCCAAATCCGCAATTTTCAGATTAGGAACCCCGGCGCCTACGCGCACATATCCATAGTTTGTCATATCCAAAAATACAATTCAGTCGGTTCCATGGCAATACAATTCCGTATTTTCAAAGGCCCGGGCAATCTTTCCCAAACCATTATTGACTGCCTCGCAATCTCATTACAGCATTGATTCCCAATATATATAACCAATATAGAACCGATGTCGAATCTATGAATGCTAATTTTTTTACAAATTTACTCAAACTATTTATATAATTTAAATGTTTTTCAAATATATTTTAATTCCACACCTTCTATATCTACAAAGATTATGAAAATTTCGTTTAAACACATTCTTATCTCCCTCTCCATTGCTCTTGGAGCAACATTGTTTCCTTCCACCGCCATGGCCCAGACCGGAGAGAAAACTCTTGGCTTCGCCGGAGGTTATGCTTCCTACAACGGAGGCGGCTATGCCGACCTTTATTTCCAATACACATTTGCCCCTCATTTAAGGATTGCCCCGGAAATCGGCTATGTATTCCGCAATGACCACAAATCGGCATTTGTGTGCAGCGTCGATATGCAGTTCCCGTTCCGTCTTGCGAAAGGATTCAACATATATCCCTTGGCAGGCGTCACCCTCAATAGCTGGAGCTATCAACACCATCACGACGACGATTGGGATGATTCCGACCACGCCACACGTGGCGGCTTCGACTTCGGTGGCGGTTTCGACGTCTATCTCACCCGCCAGTTGAAGCTCAACTTCCAGGCAAAATACTCGCTGATGAACGACACCGGCGGTTGGTTCCTAAACATGGGCATCGGCTACAACTTCTGACCCTTCAAAAAATCGAATTCATACCCTAAATAATCATATTCATACTCCAAAGAATAGCATTCCCACCAAAAATAATCGTATTTCCATCCAAAACCGCAGTTCCCAAATGCCCTGTCGCAACCTTCGTCGCGACAGGGCAAATCATTTCCGAAAAAAACAATACTAAATCTTAACTTAACCCTTATACGCTAAGAGCGCGTCCTTAAAATTTCGCCGCCCCTACGACCCCGAAATTTCAAGGAACGAACTAAGTGTCTCTTTCTATGAAAGGCTAAAAAAAGACCGTGCGGATTGGAAGTCCGCACGGTCGAGGAATTAGCAATTTCTATCAATTGTTCCTTTTGTTATAAGTTGAAGAAGGTGAGGAAGCCGAGGGAATTCTGGACGGCGTCGTAGCAGTACTGATAGATGCTGGAAACCAATCCGAAGAATACGATACCGGCTACGCAAAGCCACAGGCCGGCACGCTGGCATGTAGCGGTCCTGAACGTCCCGATTTTAGGTTCTTCGGGGCTAATCCACATTGCCTTCACTACCAACAGATAGTAGTAGAGAGAGATAATCGTGTTGATAAGAGCAATGAGCACAAGCATGTAAAGAGCCCAGGAATTGGTGGCTGTCACCGAAGTGAAGATAAGAATCTTGCTGAAGAAGCCTGCAAATGGAGGAATGCCGGCAAGAGAGAACATAGCCAATGTCATGGCAAAAGAAAGCCAGGGATTGGTCTTGTGGAGACCATTGTAGTCGTCCATACCGATCTTGCCTGTGTTCTCCTCGATAGTGCTGATAACTGCAAACGCACCAAGGTTGCTGACAATATACACGAAGATGTAGAACATCATCGAAGCCAGGCTAAGTCCGCTTGCTGCCATCACGGCCAACATAATGTAACCGGCCTGCGAAATCGAAGAGAATGCCATGAATCGCTTCATGTTCTTCTGGCGGATTGCAAAAAGGTTGCCGACTGTGATGGTGGCGATAATCACCGCATACATCATCCACTCCCAAGCATCGCTATAGACAGCTCCGAAGCACTGCACGAAAATCACAAAGAATGCGAAAGCGGCGGCTCCTTTAGAAATAACCGAAAGATAGCTCGTGATGGCAGTGGGTGCGCCCTGATAAACGTCGGCCGTCCAAAGATGGAAGGGAACGAGCGAAAGCTTGAAGCCGATGCCGGCGATTACGAATGCCAACGCCACTATAAGCAGACCGCTCATCTCTCCTTGTCCGATGAAAAGAGCAAGGTCGGAGAAATAAAGCGAACCTCCGGAGAAAGCATATACGAACGAGAGTCCTACCAAAAGGATTGCCGAAGAGAACACTGCCGTCATAATATACTTGATGGCAGCCTCATGGCTCTCATAATGGTTCTTGTTGAACGCCACAAGTGCGGCAAGTGGCAACGATGCCGACTCAAGACCGATGATGAAGAGAAGGAAATGACGTGCAGAAACCATCAGATACATACCGAAAAGCGTAACAAGGATAAGTTCGTAGAACTCACCTTTGCGAATTGCGACTTCGTCGCTCTCCACCCACTTTGCGCTCTGAAGGAACACGATGAACACACCGATATTGAGAATAGCTTTGATGGCGTTGGTTGCAGTGTCGTTGATATACATCCCGCCAAACACCTCGTTGCCCGATGCCGGGACAAGCCAGATGGCCACGGTACCAAGTCCGAAAAGGATTGTGGTCAGCGGGGTCAGGATCCGCTTCCCCTTTTCATTCGAAAATGTGTCGAATAAAAAGACCAGCATGAATATTCCGAGAACGATTAGTTCGGGAATCATTGATCCAAATTGTGAATAGTCCATTGTTAGATTGCTTGATTTTATTTATTCAATACATTTAGGTTAGAGCACGGCCCCCTGGATGGCGGCGATAATCGGCTTGAAGCTGAACTGAATGGCTTCGTTAATCCAGTTCGGGAAACATCCTATGCCGGCGATGCAGACAATAAGTGTTACGGTCGAAAGACGTTCGAACCAAGTAGCGTCGGTCAGTTCGAGATGATGCTTGTCTTGCACCGGACCAAGAAGGAGTTTGCCCACGACGCGGAGAATATAGACTGCGGTTATCACGATGGAGCATGTAGCGGCAATCACAAATACTCTGTGGAAGAGGTCGCTGTCCTGGAACGATCCGAAGAAGATGGTCATCTCGGCTACGAATCCGGAAAGACCGGGGAGACCGAGCGATGCGAAACCGGCAATCATGTAGCAGACGCCGAGGTAAGGCATAATCTTCATGAGGCCGCCCATCTGGCGGATATCGCGGGTGTGGGTCCTGCCGTAAATCATACCGATGAGGGCAAAGAAAAGGGCAGTCATCAAACCGTGGGAGAGCATCTGGAGGATGGCGCCGGTCATCGCTGTAGTGTTAAGCATAAGGATGGCGAAAAGCACCATGCCACAGTGCGACACGGACGAATATGCATTGATATATTTGAGGTCGGTCTGCACACAAGCCGAGAACGCGCCATATACGATACTGATGCCGGTAAGGATAATGAAAATCCATGCAAGCTCGTTGGCAGCCTGCGGAAGCAGGAAGATGGCGATTCTGAAACAGCCGTAACCTCCGAGCTTCATAAGCACGCCGGCGTGAAGCATAGACACGGCGGTAGGCGCACAGGCATGACCGTCGGGGCTCCACGTGTGGAAGGGGAACATGGCGCCGAGCACACCGAAACCTACAAATGTAAAGCAGAAGAGCATATACTGCCATTCCACCGCTATATTGGCATTGTGAGAAATCTCAAGGATATTCCACGTGCATTGGCCTCCCTCGGGAGCGCTGTGCCAATAGATTCCGAGAAGTCCCAGCATCAGGAAGGCGGAACCACCCATAAGCATTAGGGTCAGTTTCATTGCCGAATACTCCTTGCGTCCGGTTCCCCACACGCCGATAAGCAGATACATCGGGATAAGGGCAACCTCATAGAACATAAACATCGTGAAGATGTCGATGGAGATGAAGAAGCCGAAAACTCCGGTGCTCAGAAGGGCGAACCAAAGGAAGAAGTTCTTGGGAAGCGGATTGATTTTCCATGATGCGAACGTGCCGGCAAACACAATCACCGACGAAAGCATCAGCATCAATACGGAGATTCCGTCAACACCTACGGCAAGATGGATGTTAAGCGGAGCATACCACATCCAGCTTCCGGTGTAGAGCATTTCATCTTCCACGCCCATGGCGCGAAGGTGAAGAAAATCGCAACATAGCCAGATTGAAAGAGCGACGAGGGCTGTGGAACAAACCACCATCACCGCACGGATGGCATTCATACTGCTGTTGCGGCATAAACCCAAACCTGCCATCATGATGACGGGGATTATCACAAACCAGATTAATATATTTCCAAACATAATCT
Organism: uncultured Muribaculaceae bacterium; assembly: GCA_910585275.1. GTDB lineage: Bacteria > Bacteroidota > Bacteroidia > Bacteroidales > Muribaculaceae > Lepagella. Next base: position 44,382 of record CAJUCW010000002.1, on the reverse strand, counting down.
AAATTATTTCGCGTTGCAATATGAATGTTAAATCAGACAAAGCCAAGTGATGGCGGCAAGCACAACGGCACCGGCAAAATACCAGAGCACATACGTCTGGATTTCTCCCGACTGCATGCCACGTATGGCGTAAGACGTTTTTTGCGTAATCTTTGCAAATGCATCCATAGTAGCGTCAATGACATGGCGGTCGAACCACGCAATGCTCTTGCAAATGATATTGAAGATAATCTTATGGGTGATGAACATATAAAGTTCGTCCCAATAGAAACGATGGTGGGCTGCAGTCCACAGTCCGGGACAGATGTTCTTGACTTTCGCGGGAAGGTCGTTTTTCTTACGATACATCACCGTTGCGAGCGCAATCGCAAGAATTGCCACCGTAAGGCTCGTTGCGGCCACCGCAGGCTCGATATGAATATGGTAAGGCTCGCCGTTATAGGTTACAAATTCACCGAACGGAATGAAACCGGCCACACAAGAAACTGCTGCAAGGAAAATCAGAGGCACCGACATCTGCCAAGGGGCATCGTGAGGTTTGTGCTCCTTGTAGTGAGGATTCTCCTCCCACCAGAAAATCATGAAATAGAGGCGGAACATATAGAAAGCGGTAAGGCCGGCTACCATCGTCATCCATGCGCCCCAGAACCAATGGCGGTTGAACATCGCTGCAATCATCTCGTCTTTCGAGAAGAAACCTGCAAACGGGAAAATACCCGCAATGGCAAGACAGCCGATAAGGAACGTCCAGTGTGTGATAGGCATATACTTCCTCAGACCACCCATCTCGGTGTAGTTGTTGGAATGCACTGCATGGATAAGGGCGCCCGCTCCAAGGAAGAGAAGGGCCTTAAACATTGCATGCGTGAAGAGGTGGAACATACCTGCCATATATCCCAGGCCGGCATAGTGTACGCCCTCGATAGGATGGTCGTAAGCACAACCAAGCGAAACCATCATAAACGCAATCTGAGAGATGGTGGAGAATGCGAGCACCCTCTTGATGTCAATCTGCGTACATGCAACTACCGCCGCATAGAAAGCCGTGATGGCTCCGACGCAAGTCACAAACGTGAGCGAAGCATCTACCACACAGTAGAGCGGGAACATACGTGCCACAAGATAAACACCGGCCACAACCATCGTAGCTGCGTGGATAAGAGCGGAAACAGGCGTCGGACCTTCCATTGCATCCGGAAGCCAGATGTGGAGTGGCATCATGGCCGATTTACCCATACCTCCGGTGAAGATGAGCACCATAGCCCAGGTCAAAGCGGAAGCTCCCATGAAAGTGGCACCGCCGAAACTGCTGAATATGCTTTCAGGATTCGAGGTGAGCTGGATGAAATTGAAAGTGTCGCTATAGTACGAAAGCACAAGGATACCGATCAGGAATCCGAGGTCGGCGAATCGGGTTACGATAAACGCCTTCTTTGAAGCTGAAACCGCTGAAGGGAGTTTATAGAAGAATCCGATGAGAAGGTAAGATGACACACCCACAAGCTCCCAGAAAATATACATCTGGAATATGTTGGTGGCCACCACAAGTCCGAGCATCGAGAAAGTAAAGAGCGAAAGAAACGCATAATACCTCTGGAAGCCGGGTTCGCCTTCCATATATCCCCAGCTGTAAAGATGCACCATGAAGGAGATGGTGGTGATCACCACAAGCATCATTGCCGAGATGGGGTCAAGGAGGAAGCCGATGTTGACTACAAGTTTCTGTGTGAACGCAAGCCAGGTCACGTCAAACACCTGGTACTGCTGGCGAACGCCGTCAATAATGAAGTTTGCGTCGCCACTGAAGAAATAAGTGAACGCCACAATATAGGCGAGCACGGCCGTAGTGCCGAGTCCGAGGATGCCAAGGATGCCCGCCATCTTGTGCGACATCTTGACCCCGCCTATTCCTAAGACGAGGAACATCGTGATCGGAATCGCCAAAATTAGAATTGGAAGTGTAATGTCCATATCTTAGTATTTCATTTTATTGATTTCTGTGATATCGGTATTGCCGATCGAACGATAGATATTGATGATAATGGCAATGGCGATTGCCGTCTCCGCAGCCGCTATGGCAACTGCGAAAAGCGTGAACACCATGCCGTCCATCGACCCCGGGAAAAGATAGCGGTTGAAAACCACAAAATTCAGGTCGGCGGAATTCAGCATCAACTCGAGAGAGATCAGGATGGCAATAAGATTCTTACGGGTTACAAACCCATAGACGCCGCACGCCAGCATAATCACGCTGGGCACGAGATACCATAACATGCTTAAATCCATTTTCTCTTAATTTTTACGGGCAACTGTGACGCCACCGATTATACATGCGAGCAACAAAACACTGATTGCCTCAAAAGGAAGCAGATACTGGAAGCGGTCGCTTCCTGTGAAAGCCACGCCTATGTCGTGCATGGTTATCTGGTCGCCTGCCGACAGGCATTCCACAAGCGATGCCCCGTGAAGGAGCGGCATATAGAATATGGCGAAAAGAAGAACCACTGCCCCGGCCACCGACACCCCGATTCCGAGGGCCTTCCGATGGGAATCGATGATGCCACTCCTCTCGTTGGGTTTATGGGTGAGCAGAATGGCAAACACGAACAGCACCATGATGCCGCCCGCATAAACTGCAATCTGCACAGCCCCGAGGAATTGATAGCCAAGCTGGAAATAAAACACGGCTGTGCTCAGGAGCACAAAAAGAAGGTAGGTAGCGGCACGAAGGATTTTCCTCGTGGTAACTGCCTTAAACGAGAAAAAGACTATCGCAATGGCCGCTACGAAATACACTATTATATTTCCTACTGAATCCATTATATATTAATTTTCTTTATTTTCATCTTTAGGAGCCTCTCCCTGGGCGGCCGCTTTGGCGGCTGCCTCCTTCTCGGCTTTTATCTTAGCAGCCTTGGCAAGTGCCTCAGCTTTGATTTTAGCCAATTTCTCGGGATCCATCGCTGGCTTGGGCGCAGGTGCCGCAGCATCGTCCTTTGGTTCCGGACGATAGTTAAGCTGTTTTACAAGGCTACCGCGGGTGAAAGTGGCCTGCTCGAAATCGTTAGAGAATTCAAGGGCATCCTGCGGGCAGGTTGTCACGCAAAGCATGCAGAACGTGCAGCTTCCAAGATCGTACATATACTTGTCGAGCTTGCGTTTTTTCTTACCGTCCGGGAGGTCAACCATCTTAGTGGTGAGCTGAATCGTTCCGTTAGGGCAGTTCATCTGGCAGATGCCGCATCCGATACACTTATGACGGCCATCGCTGTCGTATTTAAGAGTGAGCTCGGCCCTGAAGCGGTCTGCTATCTCCAGAGTGGCTCTGTTCTCCGGATAACACTCGGTGATTTTCGGGGTGAGCAACTCCTTGCCGGTCACCGCCATGCCATCGACAAGGCTTTTAAGACCGCTGCCGATTTCCGAAAAATATTCCTTTATACTACTCATTTAAAAAAACTTTGAATCTGTTTCATGATTTGGTTTCCAACGCCTATCTTTCCACCTGGCCTCCGAGAATATCGAGAAGCTCGGTGGTGATGCTCTGCTGACGGAGCTTGTTATACTCAAGCTGGAGCGACTCGAGAAGTTTCTTGGCATTGTCGTTGGCACTCTGCATAGCCATTACCCTTGCCGCCTGTTCGGAAGCCCTGTTCTCTATCGTGATTTCCTGCATTGTCGAAAGCACAAACATCGGAAGGACCTCATTGAATATGCTGTTGGGATCCGGTTCGAAAATATAGAATTTATTGTCTTCGTGGCCGGCCGAACCACTCTCCAAAGCGTCCCTGCTGACGGGGAACACCTGCTCGAAAGTGGCTATCTGCTTGCTCATCGACACAAATTTCATATACAGGACGTTGACCTGGTCAACTTCCCCTGTTTCAAATCCGTTTCTAAGACTATGGGTAAATTCGTTGACCTTATCTCCACCCATCTTGGAATCAACCCCTTCGATGGCCGCGGTCTTTATTCCCTCAAAAGATAACCTTCTGCAAGCCTTCGCCATCTTCTTGCCGATGGGATAGACGGTAATGCCCACCTTATCGCCATACTTGTCGCGAAGCCTGGCAATCTCTATCAGAAGCTGTTTGAATATATTGATGTTGTAAGCACCGCAGAGACCGTCGTCGGTTCCATAGACCACTACCCCGACATTCCTGACCTCACGCTCCGTTATGAGCGGGGAATCAAACTCCATGTTGGTATCAAGCAAGTGACCCATTATCGACTTCACCTGATTGCGAAACGGCAGAAGCTTCCTTAGTTCTTGCTCGTTCTTATGGACCTTGGCAGACGATATCATCTTCATGGCGCCGGTGATTTTTTCACTCGACGACACCGATCCTATGCGTGTCTTCAGGGCTTTTAGAGTAGCCATCTATTGAATTATTCTAAAGGTTTGTGACTGTATTTTCCTTTTTGGAAACTAAACTTTGGATTAAGGATGCAGTGGCCGTCGGCCCGACAGCCACTGCATCACCTTTATTCCTTATGACTTGTAGCGCGACGATATCTCGGCAGCACACTCCTTGAGTCTTGCCTGCACATCGTCGGTAAGTTTACCGGCTTTGATTTCGTCGAGCACTTCTTTCTGATATTTTGCCTTAAGAAGCTGAAGGAAAAGCTGGGCGAACTCATGCACCTTATCAACCGGCACATTCTCCAGCAGGCCGTTTACGCCACAATAAATCACGGCGACCTCATTCTCTACAGGCCACGGCTGATACTGGGGCTGAATCAGAAGCTGCTGGTTCTTGCGGCCTCGGTCGATGACGCGGGCGGTAACAGGGTCGATGTCGCCACCGAACTTAGTGAACGACTCCAACTCTCGGAACTGAGCCTGCGCGATTTTCAACGTGCCGGCCACTTTCTTCATTGACTTGATCTGGGCGTTGCCACCTACACGCGACACTGAAATGCCGACGTTGATTGCAGGACGGATACCCTGGTTGAAAAGATTGGTCTCAAGGAATATCTGGCCGTCGGTAATAGAAATCACGTTTGTAGGGATGTAAGCCGACACGTCGCCTGCCTGTGTCTCAATGATAGGAAGTGCAGTAAGCGAACCGCCACCCTTCACGATAGGTTTCAAAGCCTCGGGCAGGTCGTTCATCGAAGAAGCAACCTCCTGGTTGTCGATAATCTTGGCGGCCCTTTCAAGAAGACGCGAATGGAGATAGAAGATATCGCCCGGATATGCCTCACGTCCCGATGGGCGCTTAAGCACGAGTGAAATCTCACGGTATGCCACAGCCTGCTTTGAAAGGTCGTCGTAGATGATAAGGGCGTCTCTGCCGGTGTCGCGGAAGTACTCGCCAATGGCTACGCCGGCAAACGGACTGTAGTAACGCATCGAAGCAGAATCGGAAGCCGTAGCCGCCACAACCACTGTATAATCCATCGCACCGAATTTCTCGAGCGTATGAACAGTAGCTGCAACGGATGAAGCCTTCTGTCCGATTGCAACATAAATGCAATACACTGGTTTGCCGTCAAGATAGTTCTGACGCTGGTTGATGATAGTATCGATGGCGATTGCAGTCTTGCCAATCTGACGGTCGCCGATGATAAGCTCACGCTGGCCGCGTCCGATAGGAATCATCGAATCGACTGCCTTGATGCCGGTCTGCAACGGCTGGTTGACAGGCTGACGGAAAATCACACCCGGTGCCTTACGCTCAAGCGGAAGACGTATAAGGTCGCCCTCGATAGGCCCTTTGCCGTCAATCGGCTCGCCAAGGATGTTGATCACACGTCCCAAAAGACCCTCCCCTACCGGAATAGAAGCGATCTCACCCGTGCGACGCACCGACATGTTTTCAGTCACTTTATTTACGTTGTTGAGAAGCACAACACCCACATTGCTCTCCTCAAGGTTGAGAGCGACGCCTTTGACGCCGTTTTCAAACTCCACCAGCTCGTTGCTCTTCACATTGTCAAGTCCATAGACATGAGCTACACCGTCGCCAACTTCGAGCACGGTACCCACTTCCTCGAACTTAACATTAGAGTTGATGTCGTCGAGCTGCTGTTTTAGTATATCAGATATTTCGCTTGGGTTAAGCATCTTTATTTCACTTGCTTCTTAATAGGGTTTGACGTAGTTGTTCCAGTTCATTGCTCACCGATGCGTCCATCCTTACGGAATCCACATCAATGACAAAACCTCCGATTAGATCCGTATTAATCGATTCGGAAAACTCAAGGACTGAACCTTTAAATGCTCCCTCCACCAATTTGTGAAGCTTCTCCATCAACTTCGGGTCAAGCTTCGACGCCGTTGTTATATGAGCCTGGGAAATGTGGTGTGCCTCCCTGTAGATGTCGCGGTATGCATACATCATACGGTACGCAAACTCCTCACGCCCGTGATCAAGTACAAGCTCCACAAAACGGCGGTAGGCGTCATCGGCCCCGTTGCCCGCTGCGGTAAGAAGCAGTTTCTTCTTATCATCGTTCTTTACAAACGGATTCGAAAGAATCTTCTGTAAATCCGGATTTTTCTGAAAAGAATGAATCACCTCCTTTGCGATGCCATAAACTTCTTCCGATAAATTATGCTCTATGGCGTATTTATACAACGCCTTTGCATATCTGTGGGGAATGAGACCGTTGTCCATAAGATCAATTCTTCTCTATTTCGTCCAACAATTTATTTACGAGCTCGTTCTGCGCCTGGTCGCCCTTAAGTTGGTTCTTAACCATCTTTTCGGCAATTTCAAGAGAGAACTTGCTCACCTCATCTCTGAACTGAAGTTCAGCTTCCTTGCGTGACTGTTCTATCGACACTTTGGCTGCATCCATTACTTTCTTAGCCTCCTCGGAAGCCTCTTTCTTGGCCTCCTCGATGATTTCAGATTTCATCCTGGCAGCATCACGCAACATTTCAGCCTGCTTTTCCCGGGCTTCTTCAATATATTTCTGAGCGTCGGCGCGCGCAGACTCAAGCTGTGCTTTTGCCTCACGGGCATACTCCACACCTTTGTCAATAGTGTCGGCACGCTCATCGATACTCTTGATTATCGCCGGCCATCCCCATTTCCACAAAATGAAGAAAAGGATGATGAACGAGATAAACATCCAGAAAACCAGACCAAAATCGGGCGTGAATAATTCCATCTTACAATATTGCTAATAGGAACGTCAGTATTATTGGAGGAAGAGAGCAAGTGCTGTAACAATAATCGAGAACAGAGCAACACCCTCTACAAGACATGCAACAATAATCATGCTTGTACGGATATTACCGGACACTTCCGGCTGACGCGCAATAGCCTCCATTGCCGATGATCCGATTTTACCGATACCGATACCGGCACCGATTGCTGTGATACCGGCGCCTATTGCCGCGCCAAGAGCTGCCAAAGGCTCAACTGCTGCTAAAATCATTGATAACATAATTCTAAGATTTTAATGTTTTATGTTTGTTTAATATTTTTCTATTAAAGAACCTTTCATGCTTCGATTGCCTCTTGTGCTTTTTCTCCGTCTTCTATATTATCATGAGAATGTCCGTCTCCATGACTCATGGAAATGAACAACGCCGACAGAAGGGTAAACACGAATGCCTGGATAAAACTTACGAGAATATCCAACGCAAGCATAAAAATTGAGAAAAGTATAGAAATTATCACCGATGCGCCTGTAGCCTCTGCGCCGAAAGCTGCGAAAATAAAGATAAGAAGCGTAAGCGTTATCACAATCATGTGGCCTCCCATCATATTAGCGAACAATCGAACACACAATGCCGCGGGCTTGGTGAAAATTCCAACTATCTCTATAAACTGCATTATCGGCAAAGGAAACTTCAGGAACAAGGGAACATCGGGCCAAAATATTTCTTTCCAATAATGCTTGGAATTTGTCACGTTCGTGACTACAAAAACCAACAGCGCAAGCACCAGTGTTATACTTACATTACCCGTAAGGTTAGCCCCTCCGGGAAATATCACTATCAAACCAAGAAGGTTCATAATGAGTATAAAGAAAAAACACGTAAGAAGAAATGGAGCATACTTTCTGGCATTAGCGCCAAGGGCACCTTTGATTACATCCGAATAAACGAAATCAATAATCATCTCCATAAGCCCGACACCCTTACGAGGTGCCGTCATTCCTTTCTTTGCATAGTGTCTCACTATCGACATCACTATCAAAGTGACGATTATGGCCGACAGAAACAATGCAAGCACGTTCTTGGTAATCGAGATGTCAAACGGACGGTACTCCCTATAATACTTACCATCAAATTTTACATATCCGTCAACCACATCGTCGTTCTGTGCAGAAGCCGCTTGCGCCACCTTAGACTGGTCGTCGTCGGGAAGTGGAAATATCTGGACAATCTTATTGTTATGCTTGCTAACATGGGCAAGCACAAAATTATAAGTATTGCCGTCCTTTTCCACAGTCACAATCTGCGGCTCCGCCTCAAGCTTACTCTTTCCGGTAGCGGAATCTGTCACTTCCTCGATTTTCGAAAGCCGTGCCGACGAGAATGAAATCCATTTACCATCCTCCGTCTTGACAATCACCGGAAGCGGGATGCGATAGACGTGGCTGAAAGGCACCTCCCAGCCATAGCCGTCACCGAGGTGATGAAACATCACCTCCTTGACATTCACACCCTCCCCGTCTTTATCCGAAGCCATCACAAACTGCGGCATCATAAAGACAAGAGCCAGGATTGCTGCAAGTATTGAAATTCGTCTGTTATTCATCCCGATAAAATTTAATCGATAAATCAAACGTATCAATAAACACATACTGACACCACATTGGAATCCACATCGACAAGGCCGCCCTTTATATCGACAGTCTTCTCTTCCTCTCCGGTGGTGTGATAGACTATCTGTCCGGCCTTAAGCACCGATATCAGCGAAGCATGGTCCTTCAATACAGTAAAAGAGCCAAGTTCTCCGGGAAGCGTCACCATGTCAGCATCCCCCTTAAACAATATCTCGCTTGGCGATATAATTTCAAGTGTCATCTTTTTTGTGTCGGTTAAATTATCCCTAAGGGGTTACTAACTCTTATTTTACTTCCGCAAGAAGTTTCTTTCCTTTCTCGATGGCCTCGTCGATGGTACCCACGTTAAGGAAAGCCTGCTCGGGGTATTCGTCCATCTCTCCGGAAAGAATCATCTTGAAGCCTCTGATTGTTTCGGCAAGAGGCACCATCACGCCGGGAAGACCGGTAAACTGCTCCGCCACGAAGAACGGCTGGGAAAGGAAGCGTTGCGCTCTTCTTGCACGTGCCACAACGAGTTTGTCTTCGTCCGAAAGTTCGTCAACACCAAGGATTGCAATGATGTCCTGGAGCTCGTTATATTTCTGCAGAAGCTGCTTCACAGCCTGAGCTGTGTTATAATGCTCCTCGCCGATGATATTGGAGTCAAGTATTCGGGAAGTTGAGTCGAGGGGGTCCACCGCAGGGTAAATACCAAGTTCGGCAATGTTACGGCTCAACACCGTCGTAGCGTCAAGGAAGCTAAAGGTGGTGGCCGGAGCCGGGTCGGTCAAGTCGTCGGCAGGGACATAGATAGCCTGTACAGACGTGATACTACCCTGCTTAGTCGATGTGATTCTTTCCTGCAGCATACCCATCTCCGAAGCAAGTGTAGGCTGGTAACCTACGGCCGACGGCATTCGTCCGAGAAGTGCGGAAACCTCGGAACCTGCCTGTGTGAAACGGAAGATGTTGTCGATGAAGAGAAGAATCTCCTTGCCGCCACCGTCATTATCGCGGAACTGCTCTGCCACGGTCAAACCGGTGAGAGCAACTCGAAGACGCGCGCCCGGGGGCTCGTTCATCTGACCGAACACAAGGGTGGTCTGTGACTTCTCCACCTCGTCAAGATCAACGTCGGCAAGATTCCACTCACCCTTCTCCATCCCTTCGGTGAATTTCTTTCCATACTTAATAATACCACTCTCAATCATCTCGCGCAAAAGGTCGTTACCTTCGCGGGTACGTTCACCCACGCCTGTGAAGACGGAAAATCCGTTATGACCCTTGGCGATATTATTGATAAGCTCCTGGATGAGCACTGTCTTACCCACACCGGCACCACCGAACAAACCGATTTTACCACCCTTTGAATAAGGCTCGAGCAAGTCGATTACCTTGATACCCGTATAAAGGATTTCGGTGGAAATGGCAAGGTCGTCGAAAGCAGGCGCCGGCTGATGAATCGGACGCATGTGCTCCCTGTCAAGTTCCTTGAGATGGTCAATCGGCTCCCCGATTACATTGAGGAGACGGCCTTTAACCTGATCTCCGGTAGGCACGGCTATCGGACGGCCAAGGTCTTCAACCTTCACACCTCGGCGAAGTCCGTCGGTGCTCTCCATTGCAACACATCTCACAGTGTCTTCTCCGATGTGCTGTTCGACTTCGAGGATGAGTTCCTCTCCATTGTCACGCACCACTTTCAGCGCATTATATATAGGGGGGATATTATCTTTTCCTCCTTCAAACGACACGTCGATCACCGGACCGATCACCTGAGTCACTGTTCCGAAATTAGCGCTCATATTGTTTTTTATTAAGTAAGTTTTCTTGATTTAACTTTATTGACGCCTCATCAGAAATGCCATCCGAAAGCCACGAACACTGCCATAAGAATAAGGTTGGCAAGCGAAAGGGGCATCAGATATTTCCATTCGAACGAAAGCATCTGGTCTATTCTCACACGAGGGAACGTCCATTTAAACCATATTATAACGTATGAGATGAAGAAACTCTTCAAAAGGAACCAAACAACCGAAGGAATATAGTCCATCACTTGGTTGAATCCTTCCCATCCGGGAATATGGAGCGGCATCCATCCTCCAAGGAACATCAGCGACGCAATACCCGACACGATAAAGAGGTTGAGGTATTCGGCGAGATAGAAAAATCCGAAATGAATACCGGAATACTCCGTGTGGTAACCTGCAGTAAGCTCATGTTCGGCCTCAGGAAGGTCAAACGGGCCGCGGTTGGTTTCGGCTGTAGCCGCAACGATATAAATAAGGAACGCGATGATGGCAGGGATATGGCCACGGAAAATGAACCATGCGCTCTCCTGCTGCCAAACGAGTTCGTTTATATTCATCGTGCCGGAAAGCACTACTATGGTAATGAGGGCGAGGCCAAGCGAAATCTCATAGCTTATCATCTGAGCGCCGCTTCGCATCGCGCCTATAAGCGTATATTTGTTGTTGGATGCCCAACCGGCAAGAAGAATGCCGAGAACACCCACCGACGACACGGCAAGGATAAAGAATATACCGATATTATAATCGATAATCTGCAAGCCACGTCCCCACGGAAGGCATGCAAGCATCACAACCGAAGAAGTAATCACGATGTAAGGCGCGAGTTTGAAGAGAAGACGGTCGGTGTCTTTCAAGCTGATAAGCTCCTTTACAAGAATCTTTATCATATCGGCAAACACCTGCATCACGCCCCACTTGCCCACACGCATAGGGCCAAGACGGCACTGGAACCATGCGCACAACTTTCTTTCATAAAGAATGTAGAAAAGGGCGAGCACCGTATAGGTGAGAAGAACCAGCAGCGCTATGATGACACATTCCACCAGAACGGTGGCCCATTCCGGCATGAATCCCATCAGGAAGTTGTTGAACTCACTGGTCCATATTCCAAAATTAAACATATCTGTCTATTGTTGTCGTTTTCTGTTTATGTTTGATTAGTCTATATCTCTCCGCCTTAACGGTCGATGTCGGGAATCACAAAGTCGAGCGCCGCTCCGATTGTGATAAGGTCGGCAATCATATATCCCGTACATGTCAGGTTCATAACACCCACAAGGTTGAAGCAAGGACTCTGGAAATGCACGCGGTAAGGATTCTTCTCTCCGGTCGATTCGATGTAAACACCGAATGTGCCTCGGCTGGCCTCCACCTGCTGATACCAGCTGCCGGCGGGAAGTTTCACCACTTTGGGCACTTGCGCGCGGATATCGCCCTCGGGAATGTTGTCAACGAGCTGGGCAAGAATCTTACAGCTCTGCTCGATCTCCTTCATTCTCACCATATAGCGCGAATAGGAGTCGCAGCCGTCGAGGAGCACTTCTTCGAAATCAAGTTCCCCGTATATCGAATACGGATGCTTCTTCCTGCAGTCGCAACTCCAGTTCGAACCGCGTCCGCTCGGGCCGGTGATGGCATAATTGATGGCATCTTCTTTCGAAAGATGACCCACCTTCTTCAAGCGATTCTTGGCAATAAGGTTGCCACTGAACACCTTATGATATTCCTTAAGGCGGTCGGGCATTATGCGGATAAGCTCTTTCACGTCTTTCTGGAAATCCGGATGCAAGTCTGCAATCACGCCGCCGATTACGTTATAGTTCATCGACATGCGCGCGCCACAGGTCTTCTCGAAGATATCAAGCACCATTTCACGCTCGCGGAATCCATAGAAGAAAGCCGTCGTGGCTCCGAGGTCCATGGCGGTACATCCGAACGAAAGAAGATGGCTCGATATACGCATCAGCTCATCCATCATTACCCTTATCACTTCAGCACGGCGCGGAACCTCAATGCCCAATGCCTTCTCTATACACATGCAAAGGCAATGACGGTTCTGATGTGCCGACATATAGTCCATACGGTCTGTAAAATGGAGAATCTGCGGATAAGTCAGTCCCTCGCTGAGTTTCTCGATGCCCCTGTGGATATAGCCGGAAACCACATCCACCTTCTTGATGGTCTCGCCATCAACCGAAGCTCGGAAACGCATCACTCCGTGTGTAGAAGGATGCTGAGGGCCTATATTGACCACATATTCGTCTTCTTCAAACACCTTACCGGGCACAGCCTTCACCTTCCCGTCGGAATCCTCCACATACTTGACGGTGTCGTCTTCGTTTTTTTCATCCTCAAGCGGAATGGGATTGAGTTCCGGATTAGCGTCATAGTCCTTGCGGAGAGGATACCCCTTCCAGTCGTTGCGGAGGAAGAAGCGACGCATGTCGGGATGGTTGATAAACTTTATGCCGTAAAAATCATAAACTTCCCTTTCCTGAAAATTAGCCACTTTCCAAAGGTCGCTTACGCTGTGAATCATGGGATTCTGACGATCAGTCACCGCCACCTTCACGCTTATCACTTCCCAGTTGCGGGATGTGGAGGTAAGGTAATACACAACTCCGAGAGAATCCTTCCAGTCCATTCCGACCACTGCCGTAAGCACGTCGAATTCAAGCCCGGGAGTTTCCTTAAGTGCTTTTGCCAAAGGATACCATTCCTTTTCCTCAACAGATACCACAAGCGTGTCACCCTCGCTGAACACAGCCGAAGGACAGATGCTGCTGATTTTTTCTTGTATATCGCTCATTTTTCTCTTGGTTCGATTATTTATCAGTAAGCTCTTATCCGAATCAGTCGATTCTACCTTTCACCTCCGGATGCGATTCAAAAAACTCCTCCACTTTCTCCTTACGGTTGACGCCGCCGAAGAATTTCTGCACTTTTATCTTTCGCTGAAGCTGCATAAGGCCGTAGAACATAGCCTCCGGACGCGGAGGACACCCGGGGATAAAGACATCGACAGGAAGGATTTTCTCGACCCCGTCAACCACACAATATGAATTCTTGAACGGACCACCCGACACGGCACATCCGCCGCAAGCAATCACATATTTCGGTTCGGCAAGCTGCTCGTATAGACGACGAAGCGCGGGGGCCATGCGGTGTACGATGGTTCCCTGCACCATTATATAGTCTGCCTGACGCGGAGAATTTCGGGCAACCTCGAATCCGAAACGAGCCATATCGTAGCGCGCGGCGCCAAGGCTCATGAATTCAATCGCGCAGCAACTTGTGCCGAAGCACAACGGCCAAAGCGAATTGGCAATACCCCAGTTTATCAGCTGGTCGAACTGGCCCACCATAACATTGGCGCCGGTTGCATTGAGTTCTTCTACAAGCTTGTCAATATACTCGTTGTCTTTGAAGTCCTCATGCTTCATGCTTTTTATTTTCACTTCCATTTCAAAGCTCCTTTCCGCCATGCGTAAGCAAGGCCCATAATTAGAACAAACATGAAGATTCCGATGCAAAGCAGTCCGCTGGGGCCAAGGCCGCGCATCACGACAGCCCAAGGATAAAGAAATACCGTCTCAACATCGAAAATGAGGAAGAGGATAGCAAAAATGTAATACCCCGCCTTAAACTGTATCATCGACTCGCCGCGAGTAGGGATACCACATTCATACGGCTCTGCTTTCTTTACGGAATAAGATTTCGGGGAGATCAGTTTCGCTATCAGCAAAGCTGCAAATACAAGGCCCATGCCCGTAAGAGCTGCGGTCACGGCCAAAGTATTGTTGCTTATCTCCAACAAAAGATTCATATAATTAATTATATATTAATTGGTTAGTCTTTCAACACTTAGATTCGTGCAGACACGGTGGCCCACAAAGATTTGCAAAGATACTTAAAAAAAACAAACCACGCAAAAAAATTTGGCATCATCGTCTTCTACAATCTATACATACCCTTTTATATTACGAATACTCCAATAAAGAATACTATTTAAGCATATTACATATCGAAAGCACTCTTTCACCGACATAAAAAAAGCGGGCATAAAACCGACTTTGCAATTTGTCAGCATTATGCCCGCTTATCTCATATTTTTCTAATTTCTTCAATTCGATGTCTTGACCTTGATCAGGTAACTTGCGTCGTTTACATATCCTTCGGCAGGCAACACCACTTCCTGTCCGTTTCTTTCGAGGTGTAGGTTCACCCTATAGCTTATGATTGCCTGCGTCAACGCTTTGTCGGTAATCGTCAAAGAAAATCTTTCAAAAGGATAGTTCTTATATTCAGTCAAGGCTCCGCTCTCAGGCACAAAAGGAATGATATTCGTACCTTCTATCGAATATGTGCCTGATCTGAATTTCACGTCAAGATTTTTAAGCACTACGGCGCTAAGCGAAGGAGCTTTGTCTGAAAACTTGGCATTGTAGATGATCACATCAACCGTTTTGAATCCTTTGTTGAATTTTACACGATATGCCATGTCGGTGGATTCAAATGGCTCTGCCCCCTGCACGGAGGTGTGGGTAGTGCCGCAAAAGAAAGCATCCGGCTGCAATGTCTTTACGCTGTATTCCTGTCCGATGTTATATTGCATGATAATCATCGTACCGTCATTAGACAACAATGAAGGTGTATCAATGCCGGGAATGACGTTCCTGTACCAATAAAACAACCCCGTCATCTCACAATTGAAATCAGACACCGGAAGCAGGCTGTCCTTATTCACATTCCCCTTAACGCCGGTAATTCTGTTCACAAAAGCTATGCTATTATTCACCTGATATGCCGTCTGGGTAAACGGCACAGTATCCGTGAAAAAAGAATATTTGACGTTGTCTATCGAAAGACCGTCCATGGCCACCGACGCCCTTCCTTTCGAAAGATTGAAAAAATACCTGTAGGCTGCATCCGTAATGAACGGGGCCGACTGTCCGTCAAGGGGTGTCACATAATTTAATGTGGCATAAGAAACGGATGTGGTAGAGTCGTCAACGCTGGTGTCGCATGATGCCATCGTAAGCATCGACAAAGCTGCAATTCCAAGAAAAAATTTCTTCATTATTTAGTTATTTAGAGTTGTTATCATTCAAAACACAATTCTTGCCGTCAAGCCGGCTTCCACCCCTTTCCCTCTTTGGTAGAAAGCATTTCCCATGGAGAGAAAATAAAAAGTGCGATAGCGCGTGTCAGTAAGGTTTTTTCCCCACAACTGGAGCGTGAGATTGTCAATCTGACAGGAAAGGGATGCTCCGAGGAGACAATAGAAGTTCTGCCATTCGGTGTTTTCCTCATTCCAATATATTTTCCCGGCCCCTTTCACATTCACTTCTGCAGACAAGGCAACTTTTTCAGCCACCCGTCGATTCCACAATGCCTGCAGAAACACTGTATTGCGTGGTGCGTATGGAAGCTTCTTTCCTTTGAAATCGGAAATTCCGTTGAAAAAACTGCGGAATCTGGCATCGGTCAGTCCGTAACTACCGTTGAAAGAGAACTGTCCGTTCAATTTATACGACACGCCTATCTCTCCGCCAAGACTCCTCGTTTTTCCTGCATTCGTCATGATTCGTCCGGTGGTGGTACCGTCAGGGAACATCGTCATTTGCTGGTCGCGGCAGTCAATATAGAAAGCCGCCATATCCATTCCAAGAGCGCCGTCAAGCAAATCGAGATGCGACCCGATTTCATAATTCCAACTTTGCTCCGGTTTATATCCAACGATGTCTCCAATATTATATTGTATGCCGACACCCATTATCGACATCAGCCGCTGCTGAAGAACATCGCTGAACATCTGCGTATTGAATCCGCCGGCCTTATATCCTTTCGACACCTTTGCATAAATATTGCCCATGCCGTCGCCAAAGTCATACGTTACAGCCACTTTAGGGAGCAAAGTGATAAAATCCCTATGGAGGGTTCCAAAATCGTCGATATCGATAAAGGCATCCCTATAGAAAGATACAACTCCCGCCTCAACTTGTGAAATCGTATATCCGGTGGAACAATAGCTCCTGTAATTAAGAGTGGATTTCTCATAATCGAGGCGCAACCCTGCAGTAAAATGCCAACTGCCCAGGTCAAACACACTTTCATGATATGCCGCCACACCCCATGTCGGAATCGTAAAATCGCTGTTCAAAGGAAACGTGCGGCTATGCCATGCTATGGGATAATAAGGATTGGCATCGTTGCGGTGGTTCTCTATAAGATTCTCGATACCGGCATCTTTGAAAGTAACCGGTGCTTCCATGTCAAGATGTTTATAGAAAGCGAACAGACCGGCAAGCCAATTATATTTCCCGCCCGATGCGACGCTCCTCGCCACAATGTCTTCAGTCAACGCGCTTTCCCTCTTTTTCTGTGTAAGCGTAAAATAATCCTCGGGAAGGAAATCCTGATCGAGCGTCATGTTATCATTTATATGCTGCACCGAAGTTATCGATGTCACATTAAATTTATCGCCCGAATAACGGGCTGTAAATCCATCGGCAAAGGTAAAACGGCGGTAAAAACACGTGTCGTTAAACGAAATCTTGCCGGTTTCCTTATATTCATAAGGATATCCGCCTTGGCGTAAAAAACCCGCAGATGCTGTATTAACGACATTCCATCCCGGTGCAACCCGCCATTGCAACTTAGTGCGCAAAGCATAATTCTGTTCCCAGTCGAGTTTCCTGCCGTTGTATTCGTTTGTAAACTCCCCGCGCGCCCCGGAAAACGAACCCGTGGCTGAAAACCCGAGGTCAGGAGAAAACTTATGATACCATCCTGCCGACGCTTTTGTCCGTATGCGAGAAGAGCCCTGAAGCATTATCCGCCATCCCTGAAACCGCATAGGAGAAAGAGTCGTTACATTTATCACCCCTGCCATCGTGTTTCTGCCATAGAGCGTTGACTGTGGGCCGCGAAGCATTTCCACCGAGGCAATGTCCGCCACATCGAAATCGTAGGCATCCTTGTTAAGATAAGGCACGTTATCTACGTTCAGACCCACCGAAGGCTGATCCATTCTCGCCCCTATTCCCCTCACATATATTGTGGATGTGATGCGAGAGCCATAGTCGGGCATAAAGAAATTGGGCACCACATCCGATATACCTTTTATCGAAACGGCGTCGAGCCTTTCCAGTTCCGACTGCGTGACAATGGTGGCTGCCTCCGGTTCACGACGCAGATGCGACATCTGCTTCAAGGCCGACACGCTCACTTCGTCAAGCGTAACAACCAAGGAGTCAACAATTTGCTCTTCTGCAAACGTCGTAAGCCACAGAAGAAGCAACATAGGCAATATGTATGAACGCAGTTTCACGTTGCAAAGCTACTGACATTCCAGGTTGTGTGCAATCATCATTTTTGATGATTTTTTTCAACACGCATGTCAATCACGAGAGATTATATCGCCATTTTTGATTAATTTTGTGGGAAATAAAACCTGCCTTAAATATGAAATCTATAAGAGAGCTATACAGAATCGGCACCGGGCCGTCTTCAAGCCATACCATGGGTCCGCGCAAAGCTGCGGAGATATTCTTAAAAAAACACAGCCACGCCAGCGGCTACGAGGTGGTGCTCTACGGAAGCCTTGCCGCCACCGGCAAAGGCCACATGACCGACGTGGCGATTCTCGACGTGCTCGAAAAAACCGAGATGCCTGTCAAGATTATCTGGGAACCCGACGTGTTTCTCCCCTATCATCCCAACGGCATGACATTCCGCAGCCTTAATGCGGCCGGTCTGCCTTCCGACGAATGGACAGTCTATAGCGTAGGAGGGGGTGCAATAGAAGGAGAAGGACTCGCCCACGAAGGTGGCGGCGAAATCTACGACCGTGGCAACATGACCGAAATCATGGACTATTGCGACAGGAGCGGCCGTTGCTATTGGGAATATGTGGAACAATGCGAGGGGAAAGACATCAATGTTTTCCTAAAAGAGGTTTGGGAGACGATGAAGGCGGCTGTAGAAAAAGGGCTCGCAACCGACGGGCGTCTCCCGGGACCGCTCAACCTGCGCCGCAAGGCTCGTTCATATTATATGAGGGCGGAAGGTTATCGCGACAATCTCCGTTCGCGCGGACTCGTCTTTTCATACGCACTCGCCGTGAGCGAGGAAAATGCTTCCGGAGGGACAATAGTCACAGCCCCCACGTGCGGAAGTTGCGGCGTGGTGCCAGCCGTGCTGTATCATCTCTGGAATACCCGCCATTTTTCCGACACGGAGATAACGCACGCCCTCGCCACAGCCGGCCTCATCGGCAATGTGGTGAAAAACAACGCCAGTATTTCCGGGGCCGACGTTGGTTGCCAAGGGGAAGTGGGCGTGGCCTGCGCCATGGCGGCGGGAGCGGCATGCCAGCTTTTCGGGGGCACCCCCGCCCAGATTGAATATGCGGCGGAAATGGGGCTCGAACACCACCTTGGAATGACGTGCGACCCGGTATGCGGCCTCGTTCAGATTCCCTGCATCGAACGCAACGCCTACGCTGCCGCACGCGCACTCGACGCCAATATCTATTCGTCGTTTTCCGACGGACGCCACCGCGTAAGCTTCGACAAACTTGTGCAGGTGATGAAGGAAACCGGCCACGACCTACCGTCGTTATATAAGGAAACGGGTGCCGGCGGCCTCGCCAAAGATTATAAAATAGAAAACGTGAAATAAGTGAGTTCTTTCTCGATACATACCCTCGGATGCGGTTCCGCACGTCCTTCGCTCCGCCATCATCCATCTTCCACGGTAGTGAACCATCGCGGCAATCTTTTTATGGTTGACTGCGGCGAAGGGGCGCAACTGGCGTTCATGAAGCAGAGATTGTCGTTCTCCCGGCTTCGCCATATTTTCCTCACCCACCTCCACGGCGACCACGTATTCGGGCTCCCCGGCCTCGTAGGTACCCTCGCGCTCAACGGCACAGGTGGAGACCTCACTATCCACACTTTCGAGGAGGGTAGGAAGCAGCTTATATCGATTTTCGACTACTTTTGCCGTGACACACCATTCGACATCCGTTTCAACGTAATTCGCCCTGAGGAAGCGGTGATTCTGAAAACGAAATCTCTTACCGTACGCACCGTTCCGCTCAAGCATCGCGTCGATACCGTCGGATTCATCTTCGAGGAAACCCCGAAGCAAAGGCATATAAACCCCGATATGACGAAATTCCACGGCGTGCCGGTCTATATGATGAACCGCATCAAAGCCGGGGAAGATTTCGTAAGGGAAGACGGGCAAGTGATTCCAAATTCAATCCTCACCTCCCCGCCCTCCCCTTCACTTTCATACGCCCATATAAGCGACACTATGTATATGCCGGAACTCGCCGAGAAAATAGGACCGGTCAACCTTCTATTCCACGAAACGACCTATCTGGAAGAACACAAGACTATGGCCGCGCCTCGCGGTCACTCCACTGCCCGTCAGGCTGCGATGGTGGCAAGAGAATCAGGTGCAGCCGCACTTCTCACCGGCCATTATTCGTCGCGATATACCGACGACTCTCTTTTCCTACGGGAGGCCCTCGAAATGTTCCCAAACGTCATTCTAAACCGGGAAGGGCTAGTCACCAATCTCGATTGAACAAATCAAATCCCCGCCATCGATTCGATATCGCAGATGGCGGGGATTTTATTTAAATGGTTTCTCAAATCGTTATTCTGACTTTATCATCGAGCCGGAGGAATGGGCGGACTGTAAGGGGGAATATTGGCTTTGTGCTGAGGCTATACCTATGGCGTAGTCGCCTTCACGGTCGATATGGCAATCGTAGGTTATCACGTTCACCCCTTTCGGAAGGAAACTTATGAAGAACGAGGTTTTGTTGTCTCTCACTTCACGATACATCCACAAGCCGTCTTTCACTTCATATCCTGAAATCTGGTCGTCAGGCTCCATGCATGCGGCTCGCTCGTCGATAAGCGCCACGTAATTCATATCTTTATCGCAGGTGAGCGTGAGCGTTACCCTCACTCTGTCGCCTACCTTGAATTCCGAGGCTTTCCTTACCGATTCTCCGGAAGGGGTGTCAGCTACGACCATCAGCTGTTTCTCCACCTTCAGATTGTCGCACGATGCCGCCTTGACGTCTTTCATCGGCGCGACATACTGGCTTATCACGCCGCCCCACGACGGACATTCCGATTTTTTTGTCACCGAAAGTTTCTTGCCCGAGGCTTCCTTCGGGTCAATGGCAACCGTCACCAGGCCGGTCAACACCTCCCCTTTCGGCAAGGCAATCTTCTTGCCGCCAATCTCTATTTCGGGTGCCTCGGAAGATGTAGTCCAATCCGTGCCGCTCGACAATATAGACTGTATTACCTCTACGGTGTAGGGATTGGCCCCCCAGTCTTCAGTCTCCTTCTGGAGCACGAGCCATTGGCGAAGGCCGTCAACGGCAGGAGCAGCAGACTCTATCTCCGAATAAGCCTCAAGGGCTTGGGCTGTCGTAATTAGCTTTGGCCATCCGTCAAAGCCCGAACCGAGATTGTCGAACCACCACCCTTTCGTTTCGCTCTTGCTTGCCAGCTGGTTGAGCGATTCGAGAATCACCCTTGCTTCCCTTTCATAACCGGAGCTTCTCGAAAGCAAAGTGGCAGCGGTAGACTTTTCATAGATCGAAAAGCCTTTCCAATTTTCAGCAATACGTTTCAACGCCTCTTTCTTAAGACCTGCAAATCCGGAAGGCCCGTTGCCTGCATCAAAGAAACTGCGGATATAAAGATAATTGAGCATCGTAACCGTGGAAAACTCCTTTTTCGAATCAATGTAATCGCGATATACCTCGCGGTCGCAATAATTCAGTCCTCGCGACACCATCTTCCCTGCGTCGGCAGGAAGACACCCAATATGCTTCATCATTCCAAAATGGAGGAGGGCTTGCTGCGTCATAAATAACGACGACTTCATTTCGGGGCACCAGCTCCATCCGCCGTCAGAATTCTGAAGGGCCTTCACATCGTTCATAATCCCTGAAATCACACCCTTGGCATTCTCCACATCGAACAAAGAGGAAAGCGAACGCATACGTGCGGTTTCAGAAGCGGCGTTGTTAACCCATGGCGTATTCTCAAGGGCCACCGTTTTGAGGCTGCTGTCTTTATCCAGATTCGATTTCAGATTTTCCTTGTCGGCAAGCGCCTTTTCAAGACCGGACTTCACTTTAGGATATTTTTCAGCCACGTCAAGAGCAAGCGAATTGGCATAAAGACCTCGCATAAGCGAAAGAATATTCTTCGAATCGGGCGTAGAAATGGAAGGAAGCGCCAACACACATTCCCAAACCGGATTATCGCAATATTTCAAAGTTACGTTGGCATCCTTACGCAATTTCGGAAGCTTCATGCTGAATTCGTAAGAACCTTTGCCCATATAGAAATTCTCCGACTCCACTACCGGCGTGGAAGAGGGCAAAACCGGAATCACCGTGCGTTCGCCGTCGCTGAATTGTTCGCTCATGGCATAAGCTTCTATCCCGATAGCCGACAGATTAGACGGCACATCGAACTCCACAGCTATTTTTCTATTGGCAGCAGGAGCTGTCGTCTCCGAGCCAAGATGGTAGGAAGTGATGGTGTTTCCGTTTATCGGATCGAATATGCGGATTTCACCATGAAGCGGAAGGTTGCCGTCGGAATTATTGAAGAGCAACGCCGAAACCTCGGCCTTATCACCGGTGCGCAGATAGCGGGGCACGTTGCTTTGCACCATAACTGGCTTCGAGGCCACGGCATCCAGCATCAGGCCTGCAGTGAGAAGGTCGTCGGTATAACCCGTAATCTGAAATTGCCATGTGGTGTTGAAGTCTGGAGTGTCAAACTTCACCTCCACTACACCGTCGTCTCCGCCCACAAGAGAAGGCATAAAGAAAGCCAAAGGCATCTCCACAGGACGCGGACGAGGTTTCTCCATCGATGCCGCCCCGACGCTTCCTGTAAGGACGACCTCGTCGCTCATCTCATATTCCCTGTCATCCATATCCATCGACTTGCTCTCCATAGGGACTACGGCTTCCTGTTTCGCCATCATCATAGGCGCGGAAGTGACATGGACGGTATTAAGCACCTCTTCTACCACACCGTCTTCCATGAGCGTATTGGAGCCTGCGGCACGAGATGCGCTATTCAGTCCGCGTATCCTCACACCATAATAATTGCCGCCGGCAAGCCCGTAGGAATATGTGTTCCATGTCGGGATGGGCGATGCCGGATATTTATAGCGCGGCAATATGCTGAAACGCGCATTTGTCCCCCTCATTTCGGGTGCGTTGTAGTTCAAATAAGAGGAGTTGCTCCAATAGCTGTCATCGGCCGTGAATCTCCACTCGAAAGGAGCGATTGCATTCAATGCCTTATTACTCATAACGGCCATTGCCGGCAAACCTTTCTGCACAACGCCGTCGATGGTGAAACTGAATTTCCAGACTTCTTTGTCGCCTGCAGTGAGTTTGTCGCGGAACGACGATGCCTTCACGTCAAGTTTCCGGGTCTGGCTTTCGGGAATTAAAACCACGGTGCCGGTTTTCGGTGAAAGGTCGTGCATACCGATGAATTTCACCCATATCCTAGCATCGGAAGCCGGAGCCTTTACAGGGACTTTCACGTTGCCTCCGTTGGCTTCGACCCATCCACGGCTAACAAATCCGTTTTCGTCCGACACTTCGCAAAGAAGCCAACTGTCGGGATAACCGCTTCCGGCTTCTACCTCTATCGAATCCTGTCCGTTTTTGCAAACTATACTGTTTTCCGGAAGCCAAAGCGGTGTCTTATATGGCGGTGTCTTATCTCCCTTTCTGTAAATAGCCACCTCTTCATTACTTTTCAGGGTGTCGCCGGGGAGATTGAATTCAAATCTGTAGCGCGATGAAGGCAAAGATGAAGCAGCAAGAATAAGCTGAGGACTCTTAAAAATCCCGGATGCCACCTTCTTGCCGGTAGCCATGTCGGTCACAGAATACTCCACATCCTTCATCACCGGATAGTCGAGCATATCATATACAGGCACATTGAATTTCAACGTGTCGCCCTCCACAAGCATCCGCTCTTTCAAGTTAGGACGTACGCTGAGGCCGTCACCGATTGAAAACCTCAGATCAGGCGCACTTTGCGTTTCTCCGGAAGCTGAGGTAGCGGATACGGAAAGAGTGAACACTCCTTTCTCAAACCGCGTGTTTTTAAGATTTGCCGTGGGAAGTTCTATTTCAAACTTGCCGTCGGGTCCGACAACGAGCGTGCCGCCGTATGAAGCACTGTCACCGCCGTAGCGCCACCACACCCACCAAGGGGTCCATTCAATATTGTAGCTTATTTTCGAATCGCCAAGAGGCATACCCGAATACGTCTTTACTACACCTTTGAACTTTACCACATCGCCGGCATTATAAGATAAGCCCGATTCCGAATCGAGCTCCACAAGGAATCCGGGGGCCTTGTATTCAGCTACCTCGAACGACTGTCGGGAGATGGAGTTGTTTGAAAAATCTTTAAATGTAGCCAAAAGTGAATATGTGCCCAAAAGTCCGTTCTTCGGTATGATAAATTTGCCGGTACATCTTCCGTTGCCATCCGTTTTCACCAACAAAGTATCCACCGGATTATAGTTGGCATCGCGCATCACTACGCTCACTTCCGAATTCTTCAGAAGCGAATTGTCATGGCGGTTGCGTTGCCAGCCAACGAGCACGAAATTAACCTCGTCGCCGGGTTTATATATTGACAGGTCGGTAAGTATGTTGGCGGCAGCCACTATCCGTTCTTCCGATTTGTAAGGATGGAAATCTATCCATTGCCACACCACGTTGCCCTTATACGCAGCCCTCAGTCGATAGTTCCCCTTTGGAGTGTCATAGCAGCCGTCGGCATCCGTGAATCCTTTTTTTATAAGTTTCCTTGAATTGTCATTGTCATAGACGCCTACTTCCGCACCGGATATGGGGCGTTGCGTACGCGCATCCACCACATATACGCGAGAAGAGCCCTCTTCCTTCCTGTTTCCCGATGTAATCACGGCGATATCGCTTACAGCCAACACGCTGAGTTGCCATTCCGACACTTCCTTTTTCCAATTCGAAGCAAGCCTCGGAGTCTGCGACGGCACCGCTACATAATAACCCGACGACAAAGAGGGCAATTCTACCTTTTTTTCTTCGGAGAAAGGTATGTTACCCGATGCGGTCACCTTTACCGACTGGAGGAAAGTCGCCTTCTTAGGAAAATCCTTTCGGGCAAGCCCATTCATAGGGGCCATCGATTCAGGCACTTTAAACAACAGGATGTAGGCCTCATCCATGTTTTCCATCTTCATGGTTCCCGAAATTTTCTCTCCGGGAAGCACGGCGGAAGGAAGTGTGAGATATGCATTCTTCGCCGACATAGCGGCTATGTCATTTTTTATGCATTCAGAATAAGCGGACGAAGAATAAACGGCCAACCATTTTTTCATGGCATCGTAAAGCGCAAGCATCCCGTCAACACCTTTTTCATCGGCATTCCTCAGAAATTCATAATATTTGTTGAGAACCATGCCCCCTTCTTCCTTATCGATTAGTTTCATGCACCAATCTTTAAGGAATGGCAGTCTTTCCGGCTCCTGCATTATTTCCGCCTTTTCGCAAACGGCAACTGCGAGCGGGTAAAGCTTTCCTTCGCCCACCCTATAATCATACAGTGCGGTTAGCAGCCCGTCTCTTTTCTCCCGGCATTTTCCCATTTCCGTCATAGCAGAGACCGGCCTATCCTTGAAGAACGGAATAACCCCGCCGCTCCCCTGTGTGGCAAAACCGGAAAGAAGCGAGGCTTCGTTATAAACCATGAAATCCCACGCCGTCAAACCGGCACGCTCCGCCGTCTCCACGTTGTCGAGAATAGGTGAAAGCATCGAAATCGGCATATCTTTCGCCGATATTTCCGCACCATTGGCCGAATCAATCAGTTCGAGACACTTCTTGGCAAAAAGATCTCGACTCCAACTCATCGGGTCGGTAGGATATGAATCAAGCGGCAGTGTTCGCTGGTTGAATGTCCAGCTCTGGCCATCATACAGAGATTTATATAGATTGGCTTCAAGAAGAGCCGAAAGGCCGGCATAGGGCTGCGGAAGAATTGACGCCATCGAATCAAGCAAAGCCACATTCGACTCGAAATTAGATTTCGACACCATATTGCGCGCCACAATCACCTGCATGGCTGCACGCAGAGCATCAAGCCCGTTGCGTTCGGAAAGTGCCTTCCCGAGCACCGCTGAAGCATCCTTTTCCACGGTCTCAGGAAACGCGAAATCAGGATTCATGTAGGAAGATTTTTCTTTCATCTGCGTCTTCTTTTTCGCATTGCTTTTTTTCACACTCACTCCGGAAGACGGCGCGGAAGACACCGATCCGAAACTTTCAAAAGGGACGCTTGTCCCTAAAATCAGAAAGGCTGCTAACACGGCAGCCTTTCTGATTGGATTTAAACTTTTAACCGTCATAATCCTATCATTTCTTTGAGGGATGTTTACCTTTCTTCTGTCGCATTTCCGACATTTTTTGTCGAAACTCCTGTTCAGCGGCTTTCATTTTATATATTTGCTTCGGAGAAAGGAACTGGGCGAATTTTTCGTCATATTCCTTTTCTATCGCAACGTCTTCAGCCTTTGCTTTGTTCATGGCTTCAGCCGCCGACTGATAGTCAGACTCAGTGGCGTCGGCAGATTTTTTCACACGCCTTTCCATTCTCCAGGCTACTCTCATACAGTCTCGCCGCTTAGCGCTCATCTCGTTATAAAGCTCAAAGAATCTCGACTGCTGGTCTTCCTTAAGATCCATCTCTTGGGCAAGGAACTTAAGTTTGAATTCCTGAAGCTCTTTCATCATCCTTTCGCGGTCCTTGCCGCCATGTCCCTGTGCGGACACGGCTGCCACTCCACAAACGGATAATATCAATACCAATAATATCCTTTTTATCATCTCAGACAGTTTTATTCAGTTTTGTTGTTTACACAGATTTCTCCTTTGCCGCAGGAGCATGCACGTCGAGCGATTCATATTCAGGACTCAGTTCATAGCCGAAATCCTCTTCGAAATCATCAAACGAATCATAGTTCTCGCTCACTTCCCTTTCAAGCGCATAGTCGTTTTCCACGGTGATATAGGGGATATATTCATCCGTTTCAAGTTCCATTGCCGACGCTATGGCTGCCGGAGGGTTGTCAAGGCTTATGGCTTCCGAAGTGGAGACTCTATGAAACACGTTCATCATCAGCCATATCCCGGCAAACATAGCGGCAAGATAAGCATATGGTTTGATACGCTGCCACAACGACATCGGCACCACTCTTTCCCGTTCGGGATAAGAAGGCAATTCGGCTATTATACGGCTATTTAGCTCCTCAAAATATCCGTCAGGAACCCTAAATCCCGGGTCCGTGCCATATTTTTCTTTAAGCTGGTCTTCTTGTCGCATGTCGTTACACTTTTATTTCTTTGACATTCCTGCGGTGACGAAGTTTAATCCAAAAGCAATTTTTTTATTTTTTCTAAAAAATTTTCATACACTCTGAACAAACTTTGCCGGGCAGATGTTATAATAGCGTAAAGAAAATCGTTTCATGATGTTAGGTTAGTTCGAAAAAGTATTATGGAAATCTGAAAACCGTCGATGTGAATCGGCGGTTTTCTATTTATTATCTATTATGGGGTGAAACACAAAGTATTTGTACATTTTAGAATGTAGGGACATGCCTTCGGCATATTTGGCTTCCTCGGATGGTCAAATACTTTAGGGGTTGTATTTAATCACACAAGGTTGGAATGAACGAATATTTCGTTCGCGATTAAAAAATAAGGTATGCTTATGACAGGAGCGCATCTGTCACCTTTTTTACCGCGTGGTGGTAGCTGGCTTTCAATGCGCCGACCGACGTGCCGAGAATTTCCGAAATGTCCTCATATTTCATTTCGTCGAAATAGCGCATATTGAATACAAGCTTCTGTTTTTCCGGAAGCTTAGCAACTGCCTCCAGCAATTCTTTCTGAAGACCTTCGCCGTCGAAATATGAATCTGCCTCTATATTATTAAGGAGGAATGAGTCGTCGGCGTCTTCGCTCATTTGCTGACGCTGCTTCTCTTTATTGATGAAATTGATCGATTCGTTGATGGCTATCTTGAAAAGCCATGTTGAAAGCTTGGCGTCGCCACGGAAATTGTGGAGATTATTCCATGCCTTCATAAAGACGTTCTGCACGAGGTCGTTGGCATCATCGTGGTTCATCACCATCTTGCGTATTTGCCAATAGACAGGCTGCGAGTAAACCTTAAGCAACTCGTTGAAAACCTGTCGGGCAGTAGCCTCATTCTGCAACTGCTTCACAAGTTCTTTCTCGTCTATTGGTGGAATATATGCCATCGTTTTCAATGAACTTGTGTGTAAAATTAATAAAGAAAATCCGGATTACCATAAAACCGTTCTACACTATAACTTAATTTAACATATTCTACTTCACATTATGCATTCAGATTATAGCTTATAAAAATGCAACTTTGCTTATTTATATCGTGTTATTATATTATATAACTCTAATTTAATGCATTTATGAAAACTACTACCATATTAAAAAGCCTTATCTGTTGCGTAGCAATATTGACGGCAACAAACGCCAACGCCCAGTATTACGAGATAGCTAATCAGCTTCCGGGGCTCTTGCGGCCTGCCCTCTCCGGTTCGTTCAACTATAAAGGATTTGTAGATGTCGGTTATAACAAGACCATCGGCGCCTACGATGCGGATTTTCTCGAAATTTCCACCTCCCAGGGATTCCAATATGCAAATTGGTTCTATATGGGCGTAGGTCTCGGCGTTGACGTCCTTTTTGCCCATCAGAACGAAAACTGGGGCAATTGGGACCGTTCCACAGATTTTAACACCTCCCACTCATCTTGCACCACGGCCGCAATGATGCCGCTTTTCACCGACTTCCGGTTCATGCTCGGCAACTCCACTGCCGCTTCCTTCTTCATCGACCTGAAAATAGGATGCTCCTTCCTTTTAGGCAACGACTATATTGCCAT
The DNA here is from genome assembly GCA_910585275.1 of uncultured Muribaculaceae bacterium. GTDB lineage: Bacteria > Bacteroidota > Bacteroidia > Bacteroidales > Muribaculaceae > Lepagella. Next base: position 15,776 of record CAJUCW010000002.1, on the reverse strand, counting down.
CGGCGACGGATATCTTACCAACCAACAGTATTTTTACCTTCACCCTTCCATAGGCATACGCATCCCCACCAATTCCAAGAACCCGAAACAAGCGTTCGACATCGGCCTGACCTACAAACTCCTCACCTCCAATTATTGGAATTCGTGGAACCGCAATGTAACCCTCAACGGTTTCGGCGCAACCGTTGCCTACGAATGGTAAAAGCTCTGATAGTTTTGCAACACTTCCTTTATCGCAAAAGCTCAAATGGAGGCGAGAAAATTTGGAGGTTTGAAAAAAAAATCTTAACTTTGCATCAAATTCTGCGCACGTGGCGTAATGGTAGCCGCGCCAGACTTAGGATCTGGTGTCTCACGACGTGGGGGTTCGAGTCCCTTCGTGCGCACAACTTTCAAGGAGCGAGGTTTCTATAATCCCGCTCCTTTTAACATTTTTACCGAATCTTATGACCGCCAATATAAAACGACTGCCTGCCTTCTTTGCCTTGGCTATATTCCTGTCAGTCCATTTCTTTGCATCGGCAATCGTACATACAAATGCAAAGACGCTATATGAAACCGCCGCTACCGATACTCTTCAGGATTCTGAAAAGACAGACTCCCTCTTTATTCACTTCATAGCCTCCCTACCTTCCGAAAGAGCCGCAAAAGCAGATAGAATCAAGTCGTTGATGGCAAAAGCATCGGCCATCCCTCAAAACTTCATTTTGATTTACGACATTGCCGACCGTTTGCTTGCCGACCCTGAATCAGAGCAAAGGAACGATGAGACCTACATCCTCTTTCTCGAAGAAGTCTTGAAATCGCCTTTGCTCAAAGGCGCGGAAAAGGAACGCGCCGAATACCGCCTTGAAATGGCCCTTAAAAACCGCCCCGGCACAAAATCCGCCGATTTCAATTTCATCGACACAGAAGGGAATCCACATACCCTTCATGACATCCGGATCGACGGCAGGCTCCTTCTTTTGTTTTACGACCCTGACTGCGACCATTGCGTCGAAACCATAAACGCTCTGAAAACAACTGTCTTACCAGACAACATTAAAATAATGGCGATAGACATCACCGGGGACAAAGAGCTATGGGAGAGAACCAAAAACTCGATTCCCGCCAATTGGATTTCAGGATTTGCCACCGACCCGATTGAAGACTCCGAAACCTACATTTTCCAAGCCATGCCTACCCTTTTCCTCCTCGACAAAGAGAAAACAGTCATCCTGAAAGACACCTCAATAAAGAAAGTATTATCGCTTTGAAAAATTCTTTCAGAAACGTATTTGATGATTAAACCGCACACATCGAAATGCATTAGAAAAAAAACGACCAGAAGAACATAAGTATTAATGTAGGGATATACCTTCGGCATGTTAATCAATATCTTGCGCTTCAAGGTCTTAATCACCGATAATCGACCTTATAAGATAATTACAACTATCATTTATGAGAAAAGGGCATGAAAAAGTAGCTTTAAGGGAGTGAAAAGATAAAAAAAGGGACGTATTTTAATTAATTCTTAATACATGATAATCATTTTATGATTTAAGACTTAGAACAAAAAAACACTAAATTTCAAGGAAATTCGCTGCATATCAGCTAAAATGTGTAACTTTACGCATGGCATATACGTCATATCTGAATAATGACTAAAATAATCGTTCAAAAGACCCCTATCACTGTTCTCTCGTTGGAAGAACAGGATTATATCTCCCTCACTGATATGGCAACTGCCAAAGAGGGCGACAACCGTTCTGCCGATATAATTAAGAACTGGTTACGAAACCGTTACACTATTGAATTTCTCGGCACTTGGGAGGTGATTCATAACCCTGATTTCAAAGTGGTCGAATTTGACCACTTTAAAATGAGTGCAGGTTTGCCGTCTTTTGTATTGAGTGCTTCGGAGTGGATAGAACGCACTAATGCCATCGGGATAATAGTGAAGAAAGGTCGTTATGGAGGCACCTACGCCCATAAAGATATAGCCTTTGAATTTGGGTCGGCAATAAGTGTGCCGTTCAAACTTTATCTTATTGAGGAATTTCAACGTTTAAAGACGGAAGAACAACGGTTATTGGGTTGGTCGGCGAAACGTGAATTATCTAAAATCAACTACCGCATACACACCGATGCCATAAAGCAGAACCTTGTCCCTGCAGAAGTTACACCAGCACAGGCAAGCATCATCTATGCCAATGAAGCCGACGTGCTGAATGTAGCTATGTTTGGCATAACGGCAAAACAATGGCGCGATGCTCACCCCGACATGAAAGGTAATATACGCGATTACGCCTCGGTTAACGAACTTATCTGCCTGTCAAACATGGAAAACCTTAATGCAGTTTTTATCGAACAAGGAATGACACAAAGTGAGCGGCTTATGAAGCTGAATCAGATTGCCATTCACCAAATGAACGTGTTGGAAAACAGTGGAAACGACAGGAACCTATTGAAATAATTACAAGAAACTAATTCTTGTAATTACTTCATTAAAAACATATATATTATGGGAATGATTGAAATTGGTCCGCGAGACGAACTAAATAAGATATACCACAAACCTGCAAACAGAAATTTAAAATACTGTGCCATTGCTGCCATATCAATCACCTTTGCACTTTTGTTGGCTATGTTGATTTTTATGGAGCAACTATCTTATCGAACTTTATTGCTTATGAAAGGTTTTACCGGCCTTTTCGCAATTATCTTCGCTGTTTTATATGGGATACTGATATATCGCGTTAATCGAGAATATATCAACAGGAAGAGATAACCGGTTTTAAATGCCGGAATTACAAAAAGGGTGCAGTTCTCAATTGTCACGGCCTTTTTTTGTAAGCCTGCGAGGCAGCATAAATAAAGAATAATAAACACTTTAAACGACCTCGCAAAATTAATCAAATTATCCGGATAAACGCTATCCAATAAGCATTTTTGCAACCGGATTTTTGTCTATCTTTCTTTTTTTTGCTAACTTTACGCCAAATTCATCCCAACAGAACAAAATGGCTGAAGACACAGATCTTTTAAACGACCTAACCGAAAATCAGAAATCAGAAGAACCTATCGGCAAACGCACCGTGCTTTCCGGAATGTTTCGTAACTGGTATCTCGAATATGCCAGCTACGTTATTCTCGAACGCGCCGTCCCACACATTGAAGACGGCCTTAAACCCGTGCAACGCCGAATATTGCACTCCATGCAGACCCTCGACGACGGCAGATTCAACAAAGTCGCCAACATCGTGGGCAACACCATGCAATATCATCCGCATGGCGACGCTTCAATAGGCGACGCTCTCGTGCAACTCGGACAAAAAGAACTGCTTATCGACACACAGGGTAACTGGGGAAATATACTTACCGGCGACTCCGCCGCTGCTCCACGTTACATCGAGGCCCGACTTTCCGAATTCGCCCTCGAAACTGTGTTCAGCCCAAAGATAACCGAATGGACACCCTCTTACGACGGCCGCAAGAAAGAACCGGTGACGCTACCCGTGAAATTTCCTCTCCTTCTCGCTCAGGGGGTGGAAGGCATCGCCGTCGGTCTTTCTTCAAAAATATTGCCACACAACTTCAATGAAATCATCGACGCCGCCATAGCCTATCTCCACGGAGAAGAATTCAAACTTCTTCCCGACTTCCAGACCGGCGGACTGCTCGATGCTTCAAGATATAACGACGGCGCACGTGGAGGCAGCGTGAAAGTAAGGGCTAAAATTGAAAAAATCGACAACAAAACGCTCGCCATAACCGAACTTCCTTTCGGCAAAACCACCTCTACCCTCATCTCTTCCATTCTGGGTGCTATGGAAAAGGGGAAAATCAAAATCCGAAAGGTTGACGACAACACCGCCGCAACAGCCGAAATTCTCGTGCATCTGATTCCGGGCACATCTTCCGACAAAGCCATCGACGCGCTTTATGCCTTTACAGACTGCGAAGTAAGCATTTCGCCAAACTGCTGCGTAATCGTTGACCGCAAGCCACGCTTCATGTCGGTGAGCGAACTGCTGAAATATTCCGTTGACCACACAATAGAACTTCTGCGTCAGGAACTTGAAATAAAACTTGCCGAAACACGCGAGTCGAAGCTTTATAGCTCCCTTGAGAAAATCTTCATAGAAGAGAGAATCTATAAAGACAAGGAAGTGGAACAGGCGGCAAACATGGACGAAGCGATAATGCATGTTGACAACAGGCTCGAACCGTTCAAGAAGGACTTTTTCCGCGAAGTGACGCGCGACGACCTCGTGCGCCTTTGGGAAATCAAGATGGGGAGAATCCTTAAATTCAACACCGACAAGGCAAACGAGCATATCGCCAACCTTGAGAAAGACATCGAAAGACTCCAGTTCGACCTCGACCACATCACGGAATATACCTCCGCTTGGTATGCCCATCTTAAGGAAAAATATGGCGAAGCTTTCCCCCGACGCACAGCCCTTCGCGGATTCGACTCCATCGAGGCGGCGAAAGTGGCGGAAGCCAACAAGCGCCTTTATTTCGACAAAGCCGGCGGATTCATCGGAACATCGCTCAAAGACAACGAATTCCTTTTCACGTGTTCGGATATAGACGACATCCTCATAATTTACCGCGACGGGACCTACAAGCTCGTAAAGGTGCAAGACAAACTATACGTCGGAAAGAAAATCATTCATATCGGGCTTTTCAAGAAAGGCGACAAGAGAACCATCTATAACGTGATTTACCGCAACGGAGCAAAAGACGCCTATTCCTACAAAAAAAGATTCTTCATCACCGGACTTACACGCGAAAAAGAATACAACCTCACTAAAGGCGTGCCGGGGTCGAGGGTGGAATGGCTCACATGCAATCCCAACGGTGAAGCAGAGATTGTAAAGGTGATGCTGAAAGACGAGCCCAACGAAACGGGGCGCCGTCCGAGAGCCAAGGAAGTGATGGTGAATTTCGCCGACCTCGACATAAAAGGAAAGGAATCGCTTGGAAATCTTGTCACAAAATATCAAATCGACGACGTGCGCCTCGTCGAGAAAGGCACAAGCACACTCGGCGGACGCGAAGTTTGGTTCGACCGCGACGTGCTTCGCCTAAACTACGACGGCAGAGGCGAGAGCCTCGGTGTCTTCCAAGGCGACGACCTCGTGCTTGTAATCACGAAAGACGGCGAATTTTTCACCTCATCCTTCTCCGATTCCAACCATTACGACGACAATATCCTACGGATTGAAAAATTCAACCCGGCGAAAATTTGGACGCTCGCCCTCAACGACACTTCGCTCGGATTCCCGTATCTGAAAAGATTCACTTTCGAACCCTCCGCAAAGCCCCAGAGGTTTGTCGGCACAGATGCTTCTTCAAGCGTGATTCTCCTTACCGACACTTTCTATCCCCGTCTGGAGGTTACTTTCGGAGGGGCGGATTCGGTGCGTCCGCCGCTTGAAATTGATGCAGAGGAATTTATCGGCGTGAAAAGCTTCAAGGCAAAAGGGAAGCGGATTTCCACCTACACTATCGATTCAATCGTAGAACTTGAGCCCACTCGTTTCCCGCCGGAGCCGGAACCGGAGCCTGAAACGGAACTGGAAACGGCCGCAAACGAAGAGCCGGAAGACAAACCCAAACCAAGGATAGTGCAAGGCGACCTTTTCGCACTTGAAGAAGAGCCCGAAACATCCCAACCCGACACCGACGATGAACAAGAGGCTTAAAAATATAATAACGGCTTTGGCGCTTACCATTCTGGCGGTAAACGCCAAAGCCGAAACGGCATCGGGCGGCATCTCCCTTCTGCAAACCGACACTGCTACGTCTCGGCCTGTGACGGCGACATATTCCGTTGAACTCGGAAGCAAAAACGTGCTCGCCACATATTTGTCGCCGCTCCATTACACGGGCACGGACATGGCCGTGGCAGGCACATGGAGCAAAGCCATGCCTTTTTCCCCTCAAACGTCGATAATGCATTTCGATGCAGGCGCGGATTTTTCCAACCTATGGAACCCGGCACGAACCGCACGCATGATCGGGCTTAACGCCTGGTTCAGATGGGGCATGTCATGGCGCCATAGATTTCCATATCAAATCCAGTTCACAGCCGGAGGAACTATTGGAATCGACGGGGGCGCATATTACCTTCTCCGTAACGGCAACAACCCGGTGGAAGCCATAGGCAACCTTTCGCTCGCCGCCAGGATTTCAGGAAGCCGTCCCTTCAAAATAGGCAAACTCCATTTCCTTCTTAGCGACGAATTATCGCTTCCTACATTTTCACTATTCTTTTCACCCGAATACGGTGAAACGTATTATGAAATTTATCTCGGCAACCGGAAAGGGCTGGTGCATCCCGGATGGTGGGGCAACAATTTCAGAATCGACAATCTTCTTTCTGCAACCTTAGACTTCGGACGAACGGCTTTGACCGTAGGCTACAGAATCAAAGCATACAACCAATGGGCAAACCGTCTGAACACCAAGATAATCTCCCATTCGTTCGTTATAGGTATAGTGCCGGGTGGGATAGGTCTTAAAAAACGAATTCCGAGGGTCCCTCTCGAAACCGTTTATTCTATATATTGACGTTATAACATCTCCGACGTGAAAACAAAACTGATAAGTCTCATCACATTCATGCTCCTGGGCGCCACACTCTCCTCCTGCCATGACGAGCCTGATTATAAAAACGACATATACGGCAACTTCGATGCGCTTTGGGACATCGTTGACTCCCGCTATTGTTTTTTCCGGGAGAAAGATATCGATTGGAAAGAAATCGGGCAGAAATATCGCGCGCAAATCAAACCGGAAACAAATTCCATCGAACTCTTCTTCATCTGCGCCGCAATGCTCGACGAACTGAAGGACGGCCACGTCAACCTCTCCTCACGCTACAACACCAGCTACTATCGCAAATGGTGGAGCGACTATCCGCAGGATTTCAACCTCCGCACCCTTCAGGAATACTATCTTAAATTCGACTATCTGACCACAAGCGGCATCTCATACAAACAATTGCCTGGAGAGATAGCCTATATGTATTACCCTTCGTTCTCCTACCCCATAGGCGAGACTTCGCTCGACTATATCCTCGCCATACTCCACAAAAGCCGCGGACTTATAATCGACATACGCGACAACGGCGGGGGCGCGCTTACCAACATAAAGACCCTCGTGGGCCGCTTCATCAACGAAAAAATCACAGGCGGCTATATAATTCACAAAACAGGTCCGGGGCACTCCGATTTTTCGGAACCTTACCCCATAGAATATGAGCCCGCCGATGAAAACAGGATTAAATGGGACGGCCCCATAGTGCTTCTCACCAACCGTTCTTGTTTTTCCGCAGCAAATGATTTCACGTCCGTAATGAAAAGTCTTCCCAACGTCACCATAGTCGGGGCTAAAACCGGCGGTGGCGGAGGATTGCCGTTCTCCTCCGAACTCCCCGTGGGATGGTCTGTCAGATTCTCGGCGTGTCCGTTGCTTAACCCTCAGGGGGAATGCACGGAAGAAGGCATTGACCCTTCTCCGGGATGCGAGCTACATGCCACGGATGCAGAATTGGCCGCCGGGAAAGACGCGATTCTTGATTTTGCAATCGAACTGCTTAAAGACAAACCGTTGCCCGACGACGGTGAAGAAGAGGAAGAGGAGAACAAATAATTCCGGTGCCGTGTTTATTCACCGGCATATAAGCGCACCGTAGAACTCTCCACATCTACTCCGTAGGCTTTTGCAAAACGAAGAATGGCTCTTGCCAGTTGCGGTTTAAGCTCTTCCGGGCAATATCTGAAATAAGCTTCGGCGGCACGCACGTGGGCCGCGTCGGGCATCGGGTATTCCCGTCTTTCCGGAAGTCCGAACAAGTTGTCGGGCAGTTCCTTTCTCTCTTCCGTATCAAGTTTGTCGTTCATAATTTCTGACTTAAAAAAATTATCAAGCCGATAATCGGCTCTAATATAACAACAACCAACGGTGGAAATGGATTAATATGTTTCCCCCTATACAAAAGACAATTAAAGAATACAAATATATGTGGACATTTAAACCAATCTTTAAATCGGTGATTTGGGGCGGCGACAAAATCGCGCCTTATAAAGGAGTGGCGACCACTCAGGAAAACATAGGCGAAAGTTGGGAAATTTCCGGTGTAGAAGGGTCGGAATCTATTGTAGCCGACGGCCCCGATGCCGGGATGTCTTTAACACAATTAATCGAGAAATACGGTGCAAAACTTCTCGGAGAAAAGAATTACAAAAAATATGGCGACACGTTCCCGCTCCTCATCAAATTCATAGACGCCCGCCAAGACCTGTCCGTTCAAGTACATCCCACCGACGAACTCGCACGCGAACGCGGCTCAAAGTTCGGGAAAACAGAAATGTGGTATGTGCTCGGAGCCGAAAAGGGAGCCGTGCTTGCAAACGGGTTCAACCGTCCCGTCGCCCCGTCGGAATATGAAAATCTTGTGGAAACCGGCAAAATCATGGACGTGCTCAACTTTAACCCCATAAAACCGGGCGACACGTTCTTTATCCCTGCCGGAAGGATCCACGCCATCGGCAAAGGGGCTTTCGTAGCAGAGATACAGGAAACGTCAGACATTACCTATCGCCTTTACGACTATAAGAGAAAAGACAAGGACGGCAACGAACGCCAGTTGCACACCAAAGAGGCGTTCGACGCCATAAACTTTGCCGACACCGAAGGGAAAGCCGTAAACTACGTAATCCGACGCGACATTCCGGTCAACCTTGTGACTTCCCCATTCTTCACCACCAACATATGGCAGATAGACCATGAAGTGATGAGGGATTATTCGGAATTGGACACGTTCGTAGCCCTCATTTGCACTAAAGGCAAAGCCACGATAACAACCGACATGGAATCACGAGAGGTAAAGGAAGGGACTTCCGTATTGATTCCCGCCTCATGCAAGAAGCTCACTATAACGCCTTCGGGAGTGTTCGAGGCGCTGGAAACGTATATTAAGTGATTTTTTTGCGTAAGAGGTGGCATATAAGCAAATTTCTTTGTAAATTTGCACGTTTATTCCCGATGCCACGGATTCAGGAGAACTGACACATTTTACAAAGCACGGGATTTAACACATAAAAGATCTCAATTTATTCAATATCCGATATGTATAGAGACACTACATGCGGCGAACTGAGACTCTCGGATGCCGGTAAGACAGTAAAAATTGCCGGCTGGGTGCAACGCAGCCGCAAGATGGGAGGCATGACATTCGTTGATGTCCGCGACCGTTATGGAATCACCCAGGTGGTATTCGATTCCGACCACGAAGACAATACCCTTTTCAACGCATCCAACGCGCTTGGCCGTGAATTCGTGGTGCAGGTCACGGGTAAAGTGGCCGAAAGGACAAGCAAGAATAAGAATCTCCCTACCGGCGACATAGAGATTATAGCTGAAAGTCTGAAGGTGCTCAACAAGAGCGAGATTCCCCCTTTCACGATTGAAGACAACACTGACGGAGGCGACGACTTACGCATGAAATACCGCTACCTCGACCTTCGCCGCCCTTCCGTAAGGAGCAATCTCGAACTTCGTCATAAGATGGCTTTCGAAATCCGCAGGTATCTCGATTCTAAAGGATTCCTTGAAATTGAGACCCCGATTCTTGTGAAATCCACCCCTGAAGGTGCGCGCGACTTCGTAGTGCCTTCCAGAATGAATCCCGGTGAATTCTATGCCCTTCCCCAAAGCCCGCAGCTTTTCAAGCAGTTGCTGATGGTGAGCGGATTCGACCGTTATTTCCAGATTGCCAAATGTTTTCGCGACGAAGACCTCAGAGCCGACCGTCAGCCTGAATTCACGCAAATTGACTGCGAAATGAGTTTCGTAGAGCAGGAAGACGTAATCGAAATGTTCGAGGGTCTCGTGAAGCATATTTTCAAATATGTAAAAGGGATTGATTTCACCGACCCCTTCCAACGCATGACGTGGAACGATGCCATGCGGCTTTACGGCAGCGACAAACCCGACATCCGCTTCGGAATGCCTTTCGTTGAACTCAACGACGTGATGAAAGGGAAAGGTTTCTCCGTTGTTGACGATGCCGAACTTACCGTGGGTATCACTGCCCCGGGATGCGCTTCCTACACCCGCAAGCAAATCGACGAACTGACGGAGTTTGTGAAACGTTCGCAAATCGGTGCGAAAGGTCTCATCTGGATAAAGGCGGAAGCCGACGGCTCTTTCAAAAGTTCTGTCGGAAAATTCTACTCTGCGGAAGAACTCCAGAAAATTGCAGCCAAAATGGAAGCAAAGCCCGGCGATCTTATGCTTGTTATGACCGGCGACAAAATGAAAGTGCGCAAACAGCTCTGCGAACTTCGCCTTGAAATGGGCAACCGTCTCGGGCTTCGCGACAAGAACGTGTTCGCCCCCTTATGGATTATCGACTTCCCGCTCTTCGAATGGGATGAAGAAACCCAGCGCTACTACGCCATGCACCATCCCTTCACGTCGCCCAATCCGGATGACATCGACAAACTCCGCACCGACACAGGCAACGTGCGTGCCACTGCCTACGACATCGTTGTGAACGGAACTGAACTGGGAGGAGGTTCCATCAGAATCCACGATGCGGCCCTCCAGGACGAAATGTTCGAACTCCTCGGCTTCACTCCCGAAAGGGCGAAAGAACAATTCGGCTTCCTGATGAACGCATTCAAGTTCGGCGCCCCCCCTCACGGAGGTCTTGCACTCGGCTTCGACCGTTTTGTGTCGATACTCGCAGGTCTCGACACCATACGCGATGTCATTGCATTCCCGAAAAACAATTCGGGCCGCGATGTCATGAACGAATCGCCTTCGCCCATCGACAGGTCTCAGCTTGACGAACTTTACCTTGACCTGAAACCCGTTGAAAAATAACCGGAGGTAATTGTTTTCCGAACCACGATATAGATGATAAAAGTAAAAGACATAGCTTCGGTGATCGAAGATTTCGCGCCAAAAAAGTTGCAGGAATCTTACGATAATGCCGGATTGCAGGTAGGAGATCCTGAAATGGAAGTTTCAGCCGCGCTCCTTTGTCTCGACGTCACAGAAGACGTGCTCGACGAAGCCCTCGAACGCCACTGCAATCTCATCGTCTCCCATCACCCCCTTCTGTTCAAAGGACTTAAGGAGGTGACGGGAAAAACCTCCACCGAACGTATAGTGATAAGGGCCATAAAAGAAAATGTGGCGATTTATTCCGCCCATACCAACCTTGACTCTGCATGGGAAGGCGTCAGCCATGAGATTGCACATATTCTTAATCTCAAGAACATAAAAGTGCTCGAACCGAACGAAGAGAATCCGGCAACCGGACTCGGAGTCGTAGGAGACGCACAGCCTACTCCAAAAATCGAGTTCCTCCGCAATCTTAAAGAGGCTTTTAAAGTGAAATGCCTACGCTATTCCTCCCAAAGTCCGCAACTTGTGGTAAGAAAAGCCGCCATCTGCGGAGGTGCCGGGGCATCGCTTATCAAAGCCGCTATTGCCGCCGAAGCCGATGTAATTATCACGGGCGATGTGAAATATCATGATTTCACTACCTACGGACTCGACATTATCATCGCCGACATAGGTCACTATGAAAGCGAGCTATGCACTAAGAAAATATTTTCGCGGATTATCCGTGAGAAATATCCGGACTTCGTCACTTATTTTGCGGAGTCGGAAACAAACCCAATCAAATACATGTAATTCAAATATATGCCCATGGCAACCGAAAAGAAGACCGACAAAGAACGTAGCGTGGAAGAACGCCTCCAGAATCTCTTTCAGCTTCAGACGTATCTCTCTGAAATCGACAGGATAAAGATTCTCCGCGGCGAACTCCCCAATGAGGTAAAAGACCTTGAAGACGAAATCATCCGTTATCAGACCAGAATCCAGAAACATAAGGATGAAATCGAGGACCTCAAGAATTTCGTCAATGTCAAGAAGGGGGAAATCGCTGACAGAAAAGTGAAAATCGCCAAGTATGACGAGCAAATCAATAACGTCCGCAACAACCGCGAATTCGCTTTCCTTGAGAAAGAGAAAGAATACGAAGGCCTTGAGATAGAACTTGCTGAGAAAAACATCAATGAGGCTATCGCCAAACAGGAGCAGAAAGCTGCCGAAATTGTGCGTGCCGAAGAGGAACTCGCCGACAACCAGCACATTCTCGTGGAGAAAAGAAAAGAACTCGACGAAATCGTTTCCGAAACTCGGATGGAAGAAGAAAACATCCGCGCAAAGGCAAAAGACCTCGAACAGAAAATCGACGACTATACCCTCGCCGCCTTCAAGAGAATCCGCAAGAACGCGCGCAACGGCCTCGGCATTGTCACTGTGCAGCGAAGTGCATGTGGCGGTTGCTTCAACAGGATTCCGCCTCAGCGTCAGCTCGAAATAAAGATGCACAAGAAGGTAATCGTCTGCGAATACTGCGGACGTATCATGGTTGACGGCGCCCTTGTCGGAGTGGAACAGCCTGTCGTAGAGCAAGCCCCGAAACCGAAACGCAAACTGGGTAAATCGAAAATCGATTAATAATCCATATAAAAACGGTGGCGCGAAACATTATGCATAATGTTTCGCGCCACCGTTTTTATATTCCTTCCAACAAAAAGGAATTATGCCTATGGTTCAACTAATCAAGGGATGTCAAGGAATCGGTGCATCTGCACTGAAAGCGTCCAACGAGGGTCTGACAACACTCTCCCCACCGTGCGAAGACGGTTCTGCACCCTCTCCTCAGGGTCGGCTACATAACATGGCTGAAGATACATAATCGTATCCACGCCTACACATGGCAGAGAAAAGTAGCGTTCAAGGTCCTGTCCGAGGTCAACCACCTTGACCTCGTTCGCACGCCCTGCCTTAACCTCATACTCCCCGGCTCCATCCATGCCACATTTAGGCGACACCGTTACCCAATCTATCTCCTCCGGCAACGGGATAGAGCCGTTGGTCTCGATAGCCACCTTCTTCCCCGTGGCCCTTTTTAGAAGCCTGACAAAATCGGAATCGATCCAAAGTGCGGGCTCCCCTCCTGTAAGCACAATCCAATCCGCTTTATACAGATTAACGGCCCTTACAATCTCGTCGTCGGTCATGGGAATTCCATCGCTATGGTCTGTGTCGCAAAACGAACACTTCATATTGCATCCCGAAAACCGCACGAATACGCTCGGATAGCCCGTATGGTGCCCCTCTCCTTGCAGTGAATAGAAAATCTCGTTAATCTTTCTCATATGCGGCAATGTTTCCTTCGCTTTCCTGCACCTCGCAACGCCAGCAATTGGGAACAGTATCTACTATCCATCTCGCCATGTTTTCGGCAGTCGGGTTGCCGGGAATCACGTCGTTTATCACGGCATGGTCCAAACGGTCCATCACGAGTTCCTTTATATGTGTGAAATCCACCACCATACCGTCAGCGTTAAGTTCTTCCGACCGACATTCCACTGTAACTATCCAGTTATGTCCATGCAGACGGCTGCACTTGCTCGGATAGCTGAGTTCAAGCCTGTGGGCGGCACTGATTTCAAATCTTTTTCTTACGTAATACATGATGCTGTCAATCTTCATATTCGGTGGGGTCGGAAATTCCGGCTTCGACAAAAGCCTCTTTGCGCTCCACACAAGTGCCACACTTTCCACAATGCTTTTCCCCTCCCTTATAGCATGAATAGGTAAGCGAATAATCCACTCCCAAGCTGTCGCCCAGGCGGGCGATGTCGGCCTTTGTAACGTCGGTGAAATCCGCCTCTATCGTGACGCCGTCGTATGTGCCATATTTCATGGCATCGCTCATAGCCTTCACGAATTCCGGACGGCAATCCGGATAGATGGCATGGTCGCCACCATGATTCGCCATCATAACATGTTTCAACCCCCTCGATTCAGCCAGGCCACAAGCCACGGAGAGCATGATGCCGTTGCGGAAAGGCACTACCGTAGATTTCATATTCTCGTCCTCGTAATGTCCTTCGGGAATGCTCTCCGCCCCTTCGAGGAGGCTGCTCTTAAAATAGCGAGACATAAACGATAAGGGTATAACGATATGCTCGATACCAAGAATGCGGCATTGTTCGGTCGCACATGCTATTTCACGGGCATTATGGTTAGAACCGTAATCAAAGCTGACGGCAAGCGCAATCCTATCTTTTCTGTAATGCATGAGGGTGACGCTGTCCATCCCTCCAGACAGTATGATAATCGAATCTTTTTCCATGTCCGTCATTTTTTCATGTCGAGCGCAGCCTCGCGCCTTCTTAGGCAAAGCTCCTGATGGTCGCGGTCGCCCATGTTGGCGAAAGGATAAATCGATATGCCGCCACGGGGCATGAAAAGCCCCTTTACCTCTATATATTTCGGGTCCATCAGTTTCCATAAGTCCTTCATAATAATATTGACGCAATCTTCATGGAAATCGCCGTGATTGCGGAAACTGAAAAGATAAAGCTTAAGGCTTTTGCTTTCCACCATTCTTTCTCGGGGGATATACGAAATCACGATGTGGCCGAAATCGGGTTGACCAGTCTTGGGACATAAAGTAGTGAATTCCGGACAATCGAACGTCACTACATATTCATTTTCCGGATGTTTGTTCTCGAACGTCTCAAGCAACTGCGGCGCATAATCCGTAGGATACGCCACTCCCTGGCAGCCCAGGAGCGTGACGCCCTCAAGTTCTGATTCTTTTCTCATTTACGGTTAAGATTTAATATTGTATCGCTGCCACGGAGCTGCCACCATCCACGGCATTACAATGCAAAATTACAAATAATTTCTGTTTGCGGCAATAGCGGCATAAATCACATCGCCGGGTAGCTCGAAAATATCGTCGCAATAATTTGTAGAGATAATCATTTTTTGTTATCTTTGAACTCATCCTCCAGCGAAGATGCATGATGCGCTGAAGTTGTTTAAATTTTTTCTTTTTCAAGATTTCGTCAGATTTTCGAGTCGATTTTGAAACTTTAAGAGGGAGTTTAGCGGGCTAAACGACCGATGAAAGGTTCTAAAGCGGCCGAAAAGATGGCGGAAGATTGGGAAAGAGGTCTTTTTAACATAAAAAGCCATAAGAAAATCAATCTCCGTAAAAAAGTTTAAACAACTTCGCTAAATCGCAAACAAATTCATAAATTTTCAAGACAATGAAAAAATCAGAAACAATCGCTATGTACCGCGACGCTTTTCTCGAAGGAAAAGACGAGATTGACCGTCGCAGGTTTGACGAAAAATCCGAAGACAAACAATATGCCGCAGTCATGGCATGGAAACGCCGCCTTGCCCTCTCTTCGGATTCCCGCGAAAAAAGTTCGGCGGCTGCAATCGCAGACTCGTTGAAAAGAATCAAGAAAGATGTCGAACAGTTGGCCGACCTTTCTCCGAGAGACGCATCTAAGATTCAATCCATTATAGAATCAATTGCTTACGACATCACCAATTTCGATCTTATTAAGAAAGGGAGACGCCTCCGCCAGCTTAAATCGCAAAGACTGACCCTTGATCGTGAAATCGAGCTTTTGGAAAACGAAGGTGTTAAAGAATGTTAATATTTAAAACTTTTAGAACAAAAATGAAGCCTTTTCGGTTATATCTTATGAAAAGAAAGAAGATAGATTTTTGTTCATTAAGTTTAAGTACACTAACAGGATTTCCTGTTAACAAAAGCAGCCACTCGTGAGAGCGGCCGCTTTTATTTTATACCGTAATGTTCTTTAGAGCGCGTTCCTTAAAATTTCGGGGTCGTAGGGGTCGCAGCCTTGGAGTGGATT
>CAJUCW010000001.1 GCA_910585275.1 uncultured Muribaculaceae bacterium | reverse complement strand
ATATCTACGACATTAGCAAGCAATCAATTAGCCATTAACTGAATATCCCTAATTAGTTTTTGACGCATTTACACGGAATATGATGAAATCTTCGTCCTCACTGCTATGTATCACCTCGATTACTTTATAGATATTATCACTTCCTGCTAATTTGAGTTGCTCGGCTCCAATATTTGTGCCCTGAAACACATGATAGTTGCTTACTGCCAATCCATCGGAGTTAATGAAGAAACCGGAACCTTGATAACCGTTATAGCCATCTGAGGTAAAGACCATAAATACGGCAGTATTATACTTAGCGAAGATTTTAGAACCGTCAAGTTTGTTCTTATCTCCACGATTATTTGAAACAATAACATTCAAATTGCGTTGATCTCCATGAGTCACGTTTGACTGTTGTGTATTGCTCATTTCGGAATTACCAGAATGAGAGTTTGCCTTTGGTTTGTTGTGTCCTGACTTATGGGCGCATGACACAATACACAAACTTGTAAGTAAAGCAATTATTATGTTACTTGTTCTCATTTGTTGATTCAAAGATGTTCTTAGGTAGAATATGTATAAGGAAACGTTGATTCTCAGTTTCAACAGTCTCTCGCATAGAGTGCGTATCAAGTTTGCCATCACCGCTTCCGGAAATCAAAATCTCACAGTTATTGCCAAAATTGATTCCTCGATCCTCAACCCAAAATCTCATAAGAGCAAGGGCGCGTTGATAGCTCAATTCGTAGTTATAAGTAAAGTTATCTTTGGAAGCCTGACCTTCTACTATTAACACGTACTGATTCTCTTTGTGATTATTAAGAAAGTCTCTGATTTCCTTACCCGCATTGGCAAGTCTATTTAGCTGTTCTTCCTTGTCGGATGCTATAATAGTATTTAAGTCAGATTTTCCAGCCGGATAACGCACCTGAATATTAAGAACATATTTTTTATATTCAGGTCGATATTCAAAATAATCTTTGCTGAGATCCTTTGTGGACTCTTCGACTTTTTTTATTTCTTGAAGCTGCGCCTCTGTAGCTTCCATTCGCTTGTGGAGTAAGACAATGACAAGGATGAACAGAACCAACATAACGAAAAAGAGGCTCGTCATGAGATCTGAATAACTTGTCCAGAAGAAAGATTCTTTTTTCTGTGCCATCGTCTTCGGTTTATTTAACAGAGTCGGTGTTAGCTATGTTGCCCACCTTTGGAACAACAGTATCGGTCACAACAGGAGCTGGTATAGGATCCGCTTGAACTGTTTCAAGATACGCAGGCTGTGATTGTACCGAATTCTCTTTAGGGAAGAAGTAAACTACGACATTGAAGACACAAGCCGCAGCAATTATTACAAGAGCCGAGATTGATGTCCATTTCATCCATGATGGCATGGAGCCCCCAGCATATACAGTGCCTCCATCACTACTTAATTGAGTCGTCACTTTAGCGTTCTGCATAGATTGCTTTAATGCAGAAGAAATATCAGATGCTAACTTAGCATTGGATTTTTCCACCTTGTCAATCAACTTATCCAAGCGAACTGGGATAGATGAAATCTCTTCAAGTTGCTTTGCCAATTGAGGCATATGAGACATTTGAGCACTGAACTGAGCATTTATCTGACCCATAAATCTCTCAAATGCTTCTTTCTCATCTTCGAGTATCTTCTTGAAATGCTCGCTTTGTTCAACAAAACGCTTCTGCATTTCATTGACATTCTCGGAAGTAGATTCTTTGATATTCTCTAATGAATCTTGAAGTGTCTTATCTGCATCTGCGGTGGTCTTTGCAATTTCACTCTTATGACGTCGGAAGAAATCTCTAATTTCTTCAAGAACATGGAGCCGATCTGCCTGTTCTCCAAACTGGGTTTCAAATCTATGTATTGCGCTGGTGTAGCCTTCAATATCATTAAGATATTTATTAAAAGTTTCCAGTTTGTCAGTACACTCTTTGAGCTCTTGGAGTACACGTACATTTGCCTTAGCCATCTTCATAACATCCATGTCATGAACGGCTTTGATTATATCGGCTTGTATTGCGTATGACTGGTTAACAGCGTTTAGAGCGTTACCAAGGTTTGATGTATTCTCCTTGAAAGTGTTATTAAACTTATTCAGATTCTTGACAAGATTATTCAATGCTTGAGATGTATCTGACGGCAATTCTGGCAACAGCTCCGATTGCATCCATGCAAGAAATGAGTTTTTGCCATTCTCTTCTTTAAGTTTGCAACGCTTAAAAAGTAGTGAGTTTGCAGTTGTGAGCAATATGCCAATAATTGAGGCCAGCATAGCCCATGCTACACCACTTAACAGTGCATTGATACCCACTGCTGCATTCTGTGAGGCAGAATTGATAACTCCACCAGAACTGCCCATTAGTGTAAGAATCGCATTAGAATTAAGCAAATCCCAAAGTCCCAAAATGACACCGGCCATTGTGCCTGCCAATCCCCAATACAATGGGATTGGCGTTTGAGTGGCTATGTCATTTTCAACCGAATCACAGTGGCGGTCAATAGCATCCTTCAACAATCCAAAATCAATAACTGAACCTGAGTTATTTCCAAGATACTTATTGATGGAGTTTTTGATAGACTCGAAAATTGTATTTCCGGCACCATAAACACCATCAACGAGGTTTGTCTGCTCATTTCGTCTGAGGCGCCATGATGATTCTTCAGAAAATATTTTACTGAATTGCCCCATTCGTAATAGATTCTTTACAAAAAAGAAAATCTGAATACAAATGATAGCGATGATAATAACTGGAACTAATGCGTGCATGGCTTATCTGGAAAGTGCAATGGTTGCTTTTTTAGTAATAATCCATCGATCGCCATCTTTTTTGGCCTCTCCGGGTAGAATAACTCTCATTTGCGTCGCTTCAGAAGGCGCACATCCTTGAATATCAAGAGCCATTTTTATAGCATCGTTAGACTTCAGGTCATTCAGGTACTGAGTGCCCTCCAATGGTCTGAATTCGGCTTTATTATCTCTAATAGAAACTGAGAATCTGGAGTCAGACTCACGAGTATCACACAATCTCTTAAAATAGGCTTCGGTTAAAGACATTTGTGTAGGGAGACCGAAATACCCATTTTGCTCATTGGTGTACGGACGAACCTCGGAAAGAGGCCTATTTTGCACTATATTCTGGTGTATAGTCGTTTGACTTTGACTTATCTTATCAAGTTGTCGCTCAATTATGCTTATACGAGATGCTAATGAAGTATATTCATTATTGCTAATCCCTGAATATGAGGATTTTGTTCGTGCAGGAGAAGATACGGTTTTCTGCTCCAACATACTAATCCTTTGTTCCAATTTACCTAATTCATTACGATGTCGGTCACCTCGTTTCTGAACAGAATTAAGTTTGATTATTGCAATCACAGCAATTAACAATGCGATTGCTGAAATTACCCAAGAAATCAAGTCATATAAATGGGACGCCCCCTTCAAATCCGCGATTTCATTTGATACATCTTTGAGGCTATTACTGTTCGACTCTTGACATTTTGACAATGTTTCTATTTGAGATACTAAGGCATTGATGGAATCTAAAACTTGCTTTTTTTCGTTAGGATCCATATGCTTGTCCTCTGTCGGCTGTTTAGTCTGTTCACTATTAGATTGCTGGGGATTAGAAGTATTACTGTTCTCACAGCCAGTCAAGGTTATTCCTCCAATAATGAGGATAGCCATTAAAATAAACGTTCTAAAAGTTTTCATCCTTGTGAATTTCTTAAAGCGTTATAGATTTCAGTGGACATTGACTGAAGCACACCTTTAATTGGGTAATAGAAGAATGTTTCTTCTATCACGTCATCGGCCTCTGTCTCTTCTCTGCGTTGTGTAATTCCTTTATCAAGGAATGTAGCAAGATCTTTTTTCGCGGCTTCCTGCGCAACTTTGAATGAAGACACCTTTACGCCGAAATTCTTGTCGAAATTGAATGCATTATTCATCTCAACAAAAACGAATCTGAAAAAGTCTTCAACTGCCTTAACTGTCTTTTCCTTGTAACTTTCAGTGATGGTTGCATATGTATCATCTTTTGTTACAATACCAGTGCAATCGCTCTTAAACACAATTGTTTTGTCTCTACTGTCTTCTTCTTCCACGCCAATAAGACCGCCTTTACATGTTGAGTCTTTTGGATTTGAATCTTTTTCAAGGCCAAGCAATTCAAGTTCTTTACCATACGGTTTGCCAAGAACCTTCTCAAATATCAATTTTGTATATTTAGCAAGTATTTTTGAGTCGGTTGTAATTACTCGAATGACTTTACTTCCGTTACCACTGAACGATATGTGACGAGGAACATCAAGTCCAAGCGTCTTTGTTATTTGCGCTATATGGTAGATGATTGAAGTATAGAATACAATGAAGACAATCTTGAAATCCTCATCTTCTTGAAGAAGATAATTAAAGTCAATCGCCTTATCGTTAATGCCAACAGCTTTAGGAAGAGAATTATCTTTTAACCCAAACAAGAACGATGCCATATTAGATGGATGTTCGTTGTTAGTGCTGTTGAATACCCGAATCAGTTCTGACAGATTCTTTTCTTCAAGCAATTTGATGATGTTGCCTTTGTGATAATCCACAATTCCGTTATGACTGTCAAGATTCGAGAATGAGTTCTCAAATAAAGCATTGGATGCAAATCTGAAAGATGTTACATGACTTATAACTTTGTCCTTGGCAAAGGCTATATCTGTCGTTCCGCCTCCGATATCAACATTAACAAGACTGGTCGCCGTTGAATATCTCTTAAAGAAATACTGGATAGGAGCAGCAGATTCGGTCATATTGTTCGTTACACCATTACCGAAGTATTCCTTGTATGCCTCATCCCATGTTTCTTTTAGACGGCGTAGGCGCTTGGGAGCCATACTGATTGGATAGAACCATGTTATTTTAGTCTTGGAAAGGTCTCCATTATTCAGCAATACCTTATTGCGAATGATCAACATAAGAGTACGGACATAAGACTCCATAACCCGCATATCTTCACCGTTGCCCCATTTAATGTTGTATTTGAGGTTATTATACGACAAATCTGAACGCTTATCATAAGTGAAGGGCAAGTTTACAAGCGTAAAGGGTTCAATAGTCTTACTCCAATCCACAGTCTTAGCGCATGAAAGGACTGTTCTTGTAGGAAACTTAAAGTCGCCGCTACCAATTTCACCAGGGATAAAATCTTTCTCTATAAGTTCCGTTTCAGCTTGCAAGTCTTCCAGATAGCCATATTCATTCTTCTGAGGAATGAACATTTCACAGAGTTCTCTATCTCTCTGAGTGAACGAGAATACTTTAGGTGCTTCTCCGCTCTTGCGATATTCTATATGGGTATTAGATGTACCGAGGTCAACTGCAAATTCGTATGTTTCTACGTTGCGTTGAGGCTTAAATATGGGTACGATAACGCCATAGTATGTATTGCAACGAACTTGGATATAGTCAAAGTTTTGACCTTTGACAAGATAGTTCTCTGCCTTTATAAGAATCTCTTGATCCTCATTTCTGCAAGACTTAAACGGCATACTGATTTTTTCAGCATCAGTATAGAATGTTAACTCTATCTTTGCATTCGATGCTTGAATACACGAAACATTGTATATAGCATCTGCCGCATTGTTGAAGCGAACCTGCGGCATGATGAAGCCAGTAAATTTCAGTTCTTTAATATTTCCTGCATTATTCTGTATATCAGCAGAGCTGTTATTATAATAGATACGAGAATATTCTATGTATGAGACATTCCCAGTTCCTTTAATTGGAATACGTAGAGATATGCTGACTGAATCTCCGGCAAGTAGTTTCATCTCTACCATAGGTTTCCCATCAGACATATTGCCACGAAGGTCTTCAATTGTGAAGTATTTGAAGAATAGCGGTTTTAACGGAATGAGGAAAGCCAGTTCTGGTTTGTCTATTTTGATGTGGGCATCAAAGAAGTTGGCGGTATTGAGAGTCTGCGGTACCTTGATGATGGTGTCTTCAAGGAAATCGCTGATGGTAAGATATGGATGTATCGAACCATCAAATGGCAACTGACGTTTTTCCAAATCCGATTCGCTTTCCTTATAGTTTGCTCGATTTGTATTACCCCATTTTCCTGTCGTGTATTGTAAATGGCTATAGCGGTTGCCAGCCTCTATAGGAAGGACTAAAGGAAGATTCTCAGTCTGTTTAGAGGTCTTGATAACAAAATCGCTTGAAGTCGAGACTGGACGATGAGATTTCTTGTAGAGAGTGTACCCCAAGACCTCCACAAGGTCATTTTGCTGAATATCCTTTACTTCAATAGAATCATAATCTTCAAGAAGAATAGCAGAGATTCCGTTCAGGACATTCTTCTTGTTTTGATCTTCAATTGCTTTATAGGTTGCATTTAGATACGCCTCTACCTCTGGAAAGAGTCCGGCAAAATTGGATATGCTTTTACGTAAAGCAAACAAATATTTGATAAACTCAAAGTCTCGTTTATATAGAGGTTGGTACTCACTATCAAACGGTCTGTCTTCGCCAAAGAATATATCATTGACATAGCTGAGGTCATTTGCATTGCTAAAGAACAACGTCGCAGGCGAAGTGGCACCAATAATATTTAATTCATCAGGCCCCTCAAGGTAATTCAAAAGATAAATATTCTTAAGTTTATCAAAATTGTAAGTTTTAGCATCCGAATCCATATACTTTCGCAAAGCATCTGCCAAATAGCGATGACCTGCAATTGATGACTGTTCTAACTGAGTCAGCATTAGGGATGGATCCCATTTAATTACCTCGACCTTGCCAGTATATTTATCGAGATTGAAGAATATTTCTGCGACATCAAGAGTATCCGAAACCATTTTATGGAAAATGGTTTTACCATCTAACTCTATCCTTCTTGCCCTCCTGTCAGGCTTACAAACTTCCTTAAAGGCAGTCTTTATAAGGTCAATGCGAGCAAATGGCGAAGGAATAGAAGTAATCTCATGACAAGCAGATGCACCGTCTGGGTCTTCGATTGTATCACGGCTTGCAGAGTTATACGGGAAAGCCGGACTGCTATTCCAATCTTCATATGTAGAGGTGCCTTCCTTATATAATCTAAATATTTTTGACATAATGTTTAGTTGCTTAACTTTTCCTTTACAAGTTTCTGAGTGCCGAGATAGAACATTTCAAGGAATTTATTCTCCTTACCATTGCTCTTGCAATTGCGTATTGCGGAATTAAGTCGGTCGGTAACAAGATTATAGTCTGAGAATTTGCTCAGAATCCTTTTGGGCCTCACACCTTCAATGAGATCAAATGGTTTATCTCCGCAAGAGAGGTTAAATAAATACAACGAACGTTTATTCTCGCGCATTTCTTTCAACCATTCGTGATATTTGTGGAAGAAATCGGTAAGGTCATTGAAGAACAAACTATTATATAAGTCCTCAAAGTTGCCATTATTTGCGTTAAACGAATTTGACCTATATGTATCTACTTTATGAGTGAGAGCATTGGCCATCATTGTGAACTGAGCCATCGGATTATAGAGCATATTACGCGTCTTGTGATAGAACGAGTTGAATGATACTGTATCAGCACCGTCTTTAATGCCCAGTTCCATATTAGCAGTTCCCATATAACTGCTGTTAGAAAAGTCAACAATAGCAGTTGCTCCAAGAAATTCGATTAGATGCGCATCATTTTGTTGAGCTGATCCCCCTTCATGGTTCTCGTAGGTCTTTGCCACATCATCAGCAAGATAATATAAGGCGTCTATAGAACCATTTTTACTTATATTGCTCTCATAGTACGCAAGAGCAGATTTAGTTTTGGATATAAAAGTAGATGAATCAATTTCACTCTCTTCATCTTGTTTTAGCTTGAAATACGGCAGTATTGTAACTGCACCAATAGTCGCGCTATTGATTATACTATAATTCGGGAAGTTATTACCGGTACGAAGAGTCTTTAATAGTAAAGGAAATCCACTCGCACCTGTTCCGCCAAAGATGGAACTTATAATAAATATCCGATCTCCGGCACTGAAATCATTAGCAAATGCCTCAAAATTATCAGAATGTGCGATTTGGTTTAGAACTACACTTCCTATATTGGGATTGCCTTTGAATCCGACATCCATTGAAGATTGCAGGTTCTTATCCGAGAAAAGCATCTTGGTCAGAGATTGATTAGCCTTTGACATAGATGCGTAGTCAATGAACTGCTGAAACGACTTATAATCAGTGTCATTGATTAGGAGAGTATAATTGGGCAATATCTGTTTTATTTCAGTGCGGAAAAACCGGCTTTCATTCCCGGCACTAAATTGTAGATTACTACGTATAGCGGAGTATTTGTTAAGCAAACTTACTGTCCGCGTCAAATCTGCATTTGAAGTGTCAGGGTCAATTATAATTGGCACAATTTCGTCAACTCCGACTTTTACCCCCGAAGCTAACATCATTGTTAAAGACCTCAATACACGAGATCCTGTGCCTCCGATACCGAATACATATAATTTCGACATAGTTTCAGAACGGTGCTCGTGAGCAATTTGAACTCCACCATTTGAATATGAAGGAGAAAATTATAAATGCGAGTATTGAGAGAATCATATTAGAAACTCCGAAACAGAGTATCTCAGACTCTCCAATATTCAGTGGAACTTGCAAATTTGTAGATGGGTCAATAGTCACCATCTTATTATCATAGTAATCTTTTAGCACCCATTGCCAACCAACTATAAAGTTGATAATGGCATTTATCCCTAAAAAGATTAGCCATCCCCACCAGTTATTTAAGCGTGGATGATTTACTGCATAATAATAGACCAAAACCATTGCAAGGCTTATGCCAAACATGGTAAAGCCAATCCCTATGAAGGAATTGTTTGGTGATATGGGGGATGATGACCCCCACATATATTCTGCAAGCTCAAGACCAAAGAAATCTTCAAACCAGCAATAGATACTTCCAAAAAACTCACCCATATTTTATTTGCGTTTAACGTTAAAATTAAATGACGTGCTTACTTTCTCTTTCTTATAGGCATCAGCTACACCCTGAATCAGATATTTTATGCCAGTTGTTTTATTTATATTCTCTTGAATGTTTACCCCAGTTTCATCATTAGTTTCCGAAACCCATGAAGGTATTTTGGGAGTATTAAATGTCAGGCAATCCTGAGCGATATTAGTACCCTTGGGAATTGTAAATCTTATAAAGTGAGAATACTTACTTTTTGCATCGGAAATTGGGTAGATGCCATCCACAACTATTGTAGAGTTGTTAAAGGTGTAATTACCCTTGTCTTGTATAACGCCATCAGACTGCAAGGTTGTACGGAAATCTGCCTGAATAGTAATATGATAATCTCCATGCGCAGGTACTATAATTTTACTTGTCAGGGCGTTGTTGAAAATATCAAATGGCGAATTTGAGTAATTGGCAAACGCAACTATCCCAGAAAGATTATACTTTGCTAATTGAGAGAACGGCACTGAAGCATTAAGCTTAGAAAGATAGTTCTTGTTACCAAATATCCACATATAATATGGACGCTTTACATCTTTAAGTATTTCAACTGTACCGTTGGGATAGAAATATTTGCCATTAAAATCAGATGATAATTTTAATATTTCAACACCTAAATCCGGAACTCTTTTTTGAGCGTTAATTACCTCATCCTTGATACGTATTTGACAGTTTGTAAGAAATTTCTGAGCATTTTTTACGGGTAAATCTAAGATACAATCAGATACGAACATACACACTGTTGTGTCATTTACTTCATTGAGCACATTAGCAATTAGATTACCTAAATCAGTATTTGACTTATTGCCACCAGCATTTTTGAATGCTGCTGGATTTAACGCTTTGATATAGTTTGTAAGATTTCCATTGTAAGGTATCAACTTACTGTTGATGTAATAAAGTTCTGTCTTTGTAGAAACTCGATTGATGTCACTAATGTAATCATACACAACATCTTTCAACTGAGAGCCATCACACATATATCCATCCATGCTTCCGGAGTTTTCAATGAAAACCTTGACGCATGGATTCTGCGATGGTATAGCGGACACCACAGGCGTGGCACTAACCTCTATTTTGTCATGGCGACACCCTGTAACAGCCGTAAGGAGAATCACGGCAGTACAAAAGAATAGTATATTTAAGGTATTTTTCATTGCTTAATGTTTGAGAGATTTAGAAATGCTCTCTTGAATAGAGATCTGGATATTTGTTATATGTCTAACATATAGATAATTATTCCTTACCCTAAGACAAAGTTGTTAAACAAAAAGCCATATTCTGAAAAACTATCAAAAATTATCAAAAAGAATTAAACCCAAAATGTGTACTATCCCAGATTTTTTTAGTAACTTTGTATTTAGGTAAGGCTCTCTATTCAAGAGATTTGGATGGAAAGGATTGAAAAACCTCAGCATCGGGTGGTGCTGAGGCGATGATTTTTATAGTGGAGGTTCTGCAATACTTTCCTTACATTCAGAGGGAGGAGAGGATGAGGGAGTTGGCTTGGTCGATGAGGGTGGAGTCGAGGCTGGCGAGGTAGATTTGGGTTGTGGTTTCGCTGTCGTGGCCCATGCCTTCGGAGATTACCGACAGAGGGATGCCTTTGGTTTTGGCGGCTGACGCCCAGCTATGGCGGGCGACGTAGAGGGTCAGGGGGATTGTCACACCGACCATTTCGGCTATTTTTTTGAGATTGTGGTTGATATTGTAGCCCATGTTGCGATAGATGCTCCGTTCGTTGGTGCCGGGGTTGCGGATTATGGGAAGGAGATAGTCGCTCCGGTTTTCGAGGTATTTATTGAGGATGGCTTGCATCTCTTTTGTCCAGGCGATGACGAGTTGCTGACCGGTTTTGCGGCGCCGATAGGTTACATAGCCGTTTTTACGGTCGGTCTTTTTGAGAAACGCCATGTCGATGAAACTCATGCCTCGGAGATAGAAGCTCATAAGGAACATGTCGCGCGCAAAACCGAGAACGGGAGTATGCGAAAGGTCTAATCTCTTGATAAGTTTGATGGTTGCCAGAGGGAGGGCGCGTTTTACGGTTTTATCAACGCCGGTATATACATGACGGAAAGGTTTACGGTTGTCTATTATTCCTTCTTCTACAGCCCGGTTATAGACGGCCCGTAGTATGCGGGTATAAAATGATATGGTGTTTGGTGCGACACCTCTGTTTTTGAGCCATGCTTCGTAGGCTTCCATCGTTTCGGAGGTGATTAAGTCGAGCATGAGGTCTTCGTCTTTCCTGAATTTCTTGAAACTGTTGATGGCTGACCTATAGGTTTCGGAAGTGCGTATCTTGCCGTTTTGCTTGAGTTTGGCTATTATGTTTTCCATGAAGTTGAAGAGGGAATATTCGTGGGTGTACCGGTTGAATTCTTCGATTACGTCGTCGGAGGTGTATTCCATGCCGCCGGCATCCAATGTAAGGGCGATTCTTTTCAGTCGCTCCATGTCCCAGCGTATGCGTTCGCGGATTGACAGGAGAAAGTGTTTGCGGTCCGTGGCCCGGGGGATGATTACGGTGGAGCGTTTTTCGTCCCATTCCGAGGGGAGAATGCGGTAGTCGGTAGGGAGCTGGCGTACTTTTCTTTCGTGGATGATCTGGTAGTAGATTGCGCCTTCGTGGTCTGAGACGGAGGAGGCGCGGAATTTCACTTTTATCGATGCCATAAATCTTGAAGATTGGTTTGGCATAAAGATAATTGTTTGAGGTGGGGAAGTTGCGTGAATTTTTACGATGCGTGAAATTTTAGGATTAATGAGATTTAGTATTTGGAATTCAACAAAATTCTGTACTTTTGTATTTGAAATGAAAGATAAGAAATACGACCGTTCAAGATATTATCTATACATAGATGAATGTGGAGACCATCAGTTGGAGAATTTTAATCCTAATTTTCCGATTTTTACGCTATGTGGTTTTCTGGTATCCGGAGATAAGCTTGAATGGTTGGAAGATTCGGTTAATAGTTTCAAGAGGGAATTTTTCAATGACGAGGGTGTTATAATCCATTCGCGTGACATACGGAAGCAGGAAAAGGTTTATTCGATTTTACAGTATCCCGAGGTGAGGAAACGGTTTTACGAAGGTATCAATAACATATTGGGAAAATCGGATACTTATGTTATCGTGAGTTGTTCGATTTTAAAAGAACCTTTTGTTGAAAAGTTTAATCGAGGGGAAGATGTGTATGGTCTGTCCCTTAAATATTTGATTGAGCGGGCTATATTTTGTGTGGACGATAATGTAGAAGATGGCCAGCTTGATATTTTTATTGAACGTAGAGGCGTGAAACAAGACAGGGCTTTGTTGAGTTATTACAATAGATTGAGAGCTACAGGAACGAAATGGATTACGGCCGAACGGTTGGTTTCACGTATAGGGCGTTTTGTGTTTAGTTATAAAAGAGATAATATAATAGGATTGCAACTTGCAGATTTGGTGGCTTATCCTATCACTCGTCATGTGCTCGATCCCAAGGCATCCAATCCTGCGTATGATGTCATTAGCGACAAAATATATACTTTTAAGGGTGCTGTGTTGGGGATGAAAGTGATTCCTCATTGAATATGGTTTAGATATATCATATATATATATAGCCTTGATAATTAAACATGCCGGAGGCATGTCCCTACATAAGAGAATTATAATATCGGATTCTCATTGAGATGAAGTTAAAGATAAAAAGGGCGATTATTAATCGCCCTTCCAATCGGTGTACCCCGATTTCTAAAATCGTTGCTTTAGCTCCGAAGTATTTCTTTGATATGGGGGAAATTCAGACCCCGCGTTGCAATGCAAAGATAATTAAAATTTTGCATTACACAAAATTTTAACGTGACAATTTAATAAAAAGTTTGTAATTCGAGCAGAATTATTTGATTCGGAGGGTGGTGGGGAGGAGGAGGGGGGAGGAGATTTCGATTTCGACGGCCTCAGGCACCGGGGAGACTATGTCTTCGCCGGACGGGGAGGTGCTTCCGTGGGCGGTGCGGCGGATGTAGGCGAGGAGGCGGCCGCGGAAAACGCGCTGGCGGTTGTCGCGGAAGTTGCCCATGTCGGAGTTGTCGCCCGATTCGAGGGCGAGGAGTTCGCCACCGCCTTTTACTTTCACGGTGATTTCATTGTCGGCGAGTTTTACGGGGATGCCGTTCTCATCGAGCACTTCAATCGTGACGTGGGCTATTTCACCATCTTTCGTGAAGCTGTCGATGTCTGACGTGGCATCCAACCGGTAGGGGCGTCCGGAGGTGGTTATGGTATAGTCCGACTCCGGGTCTCCATTTTTGCCGATGCCTTGCGCGGTGAGCTTACCGGGCAAGAAAGGAACGTCCCAATGTATGATGCCGGTATTGTCGTCTTTCGGCTGGAGCGAACCGATTTCCTTACCGTCGAGGAGAAGACGCGCCTGCGGAGAATTGGTGTAGCATACCACGCGGATTGTGTCGCCCGGCTGATAGTTCCAGGAGTCCCATGCATCTATCGAGAGCCAGTTTCCTCGGCGAGGTTTCGGATATGTGCCGATGTAGGTTACCGGCGTTTCGCTCCACAGGGATGCGCGGAACATTCCCCTCGGTTTCGGGTTGCCGGTGAAGTCGAGCAGACCTGTGTAAAGTCCGCGAGATGGCCACGCACCTGATTCCCCGAGATAGTCGATGCCTGTCCAGATGAACTGGCCGAAGATGAAATCCTTGTCGCGCACGGCTTTCCAGGCGTCATAGTCCGAACGGTTCTCGCTACCGTATATCACGCGGTCGGGATACGTGGCGTGGTCGAGGTCATAGCGGTCTTCCGTATAGTTGTAGCCGACCACATCCACAGCATCTGGATAGGCGGTCTGGTTGCTCATCACAACGCCTGCGAGCGCGCCGGTGGTAGGGCGCGACGTGTCGATGTCTTTCACAACTTTCGTAAGGCGTTTCGCGATTTCTCCGATGCGCATTGCATCGGGTGCATCCGGATTATAGCCGCCATACATCGGTTGGGAAATTGTGGAATTGTCGCCGTCGAGTATCGGATGGGAATAAGGGTCGTTGGGGTAATCCACCTCGTTGCCGATGCTCCATAGGAACACCGAGGGATGGTTTCGGTCGCGGCGTACCATGTCGGCCACGTCGCGGTCAATCCATTTCTCGAAGAAATCGTAGGCACCGTCGAATCCCGGGGTGCCTTTGTTCCAGCCCTTTATCCACTTGCGTTTCGGAAATTCCCATTCGTCGGAGGCTTCGTCCATGATGAGCAGACCGAGGCGGTCGGCGATGTCATACACGGCGGGAGCCTGCGGGTTATGGCTCATGCGGAGAGCGTTGACCCCGATTTTTTTAAGATTGGCGAGACGGCGTTCCCACACGTCTTCGGGCACCACCGCACCCAGAGCCCCTGCATCGTGGTGGATGCAAACGCCTTTCACCTTCATATTCTTGCCGTTGAGTGCAAACCCCTTGTCGGGGGTGAATTCAAGGGTGCGGATTCCCACTTTCGTGTCGCTGCCGTCGATCCGTTTGCCATTGAGTAAGAGTTCGGTGCGGAGTGTGTAGAGTTCGGGACTATCGATGCTCCAAAGGCGAGCTCTCGGCACAGAAAGGTTCAGAACGTTGTCATCCAATGCCTGACGCACTGTTGAAGCTACCTGCTTTCCGTCGGCATCGATAAGCGAGGCTTTCACCTTCAGCCCTTTAACGGGATTATCCACATCTACCGTCACCTTTACGTCTGCTTTGCCTCCCTTTACTTTTGTGGTCTCGAATCCCACGCCCCATTGGGCGATGTGTGTGTCGGGGGCGTCAACCATCCATACGTCACGATAGATTCCGGAGCCAGTGTAGTATCTCGAATCGGCATATCGGCTATGGTCGGCCCTCACGGCAATCACATTGTCGCCGTCTTTTAGATAAGGGGTAAGATCGTACATGAACGAGGCGTAGCCGTTCGGACGGTTCCCGAGTAAGTGGCCGTTCAGATACACATCGCTACGGTTATAGACGCCTTCGAAATAGATGTATTTCTTTTTCCCCGTCTCTTTGGCGGCATCATAATCGAAATGCTTGCGATACCACCCTATGCCTCCGGGAAGATAGCCGGTGCAGCTTGCGAGGTCGGGGGAACAGGTGCCTTCTATGCTCCAGTCGTGTGGCAGATTAAGACGGCGCCATGTGGAGTCGGCCATGAGCGGGTTTTCCGCGCCTTTCACGTCGGAAAGCTCGAAGAGCCAGCCGTCATTGAATTTTTTAGCATCTCCGAAGCCAACCTGGGCCACGGCGATTCCGGACATAAAGAAGAGAGCCGCAGACAGTGCGGCTCTCTTTATCCGGACTTCAAACTTAGTGTAAATCATCCGGTATAAGAATTTAGAAGTTATAAACCACTGTCGTTACGCTCGCGGGATCGACAAACACCTTGTCGGCAAGGTTAAAACGTGCCTGCTTGAGATGTTTCGTTGCGGTCGTGGTGTAGGTGTAAACCGATTTTACGCCCTCAGGGGCAGCCATGTCGAGTGTCGCGCCTTTCTGTTTGTCGTAGTTTGTGATTACGAGCACAAGGCGACTGTTGTCGGGAGCCAAGAACGCGGTGCCGAAGAAGTCTTTGCTTTCTTCGAGAGTGAGCGCGACGCGCTTGTAGCCCGGACGTACGAACAGGCTGTAGTTGCCGAGCACCCAAAGGTTATGGGTGGCCTCCACGTTGCCCTCTTTCGTGAAATCGTCGTCATAATTTCCGCCTGCCGGAGTGGTTTTGATAAGCTCGAAACGATTTTTCTGGCTATATCTTTCCACTGACATTGCAGTCCAGTAACTCCATGAGGTCACGCCGGCCACGGTGAGGTCATTGTGGATTATCCTCGACATATACTGGGCGATGTCGAATTCCGACACGTTGTCATAATTGCCGAGGTCAGACGGAGCATCGCCGAGCATCGACCATTCGGTCTGCCACACACGGAGGCCTTTGGCATCGGCGGCTGTCTTGAGACGCGAACGTACGTTGCGCATCTCGTCCCAGGTGCCGTGTGTCCAATAGCTGTGGCCGCAGATGAGGTTGCCCACGTGTTTGAGGTCGCCTACGTAAGCTTCGGAATTGGAATCGAAGAAGGCGTTGATGGTGTTCTCACGTTTGGAATCGCCCTGATACATGTGTGCCCATGAGCCGGCCTCGCCTAAAGATATGTCGGTGTTGAGTTTTCGGTCGGTGAGTGCACGGTCAAGTTCGCGCGCGAGGCGAGCCACTTCGGTGTTTTGCCATCCGGACCCTTCCTGGTTGGTGCCGTCCCAGTTATATTGCGGTTCGTTGACGGGGGAAATGTGAGAGACGTTGTAGCCTGCATCCATGAAATGCTTCGCTACTTCCGCCATATAGTCGGCATAAAGACCGTAACAATCGTCTTTGAGGTTGGAATAAGCGCCGCTTTCGGAGTATCCCTTGCCGTTTTTGGTATATTGCACGAGCGGAGAATTGCTGAAGAAAATGAATTTCTCCACTCCGTTGTTTTTCGCCTGCTCCATGAAGTAGCGTTGTCCGGCACACTTGGTCCAGTCATATATCCCCGAAGCCGGAAGATAGCTTTCGGCTCGGTTGTTTTGGTCGATTTTACCGTCCGCACCTTGTTCGGCTGTCCCCGCTCCAAGGTTGACGCGCCACATGGAAAGGCCGATGCCTCGCGGTTCGCCGTTGTCGGCCACGGCTTTGGAGAAAAGCCATTGCGCAATCTGGAAACGGTTTTGGCTCCAATACTGGCCAATTTGGTTGGGAAGCCAGCAGTCTGATGCTCCGAATCCTTCGATTTCCTGGAATGTCTGGCCGGTGGAGAGGGTAAGCTTCTGGTTTGCCAGAGAGAAGGAGGGCGTAGGCGATGTGACGTCGTCGTCAGGGTTGTCGGGTTTCGACGGTTCGTCGGGAGTTTCGCCCGGAGGATGTTTGGTGGAGGGTCCGCTCGGTTCGTCGGAGCAAGACACGATGCCGAGCGCGAGGGCTCCGCATATCAGATATTTAGCAAATTTCATGATGAAAAAAATAATGAGATGTGAACCGGGAGGGTCGGTAAGCTCCCGGCTCACATATAACGTTTAATAACCGGGATTTTGTATAATCGCACCGTTGGAATGCTGAACTTCATATTGCGGAATGGGGTAGAGAAGGTCGCGGTTCTCGTTGAAACGAGTGCCTTTGTCGCTTGTCTCGCCCTGGTTCCACTTTTCATATATGTCGGCGTTCTCTCCGGTGTTGTATTTCACGAACGTACCGTTAGGTCCGAAGACGTTGCACATCATCTTCTTGCCGTTTTCGCAGTCCCAGCGGCGCAGGTCGTAGAGACGGCACTGCTCGTGGGCGAGCTCGAGACGGCGCTCGGCACGTACGGCATCGCGGAGGACGGTGCCAGTCGAGGTAACGGGGGCGAGGTTCACTCTGGCGCGCACCTCATTGAGGGCGTTCTGGGCATTGGTGTTGTCGCCGGTCTCGGCACAGGCCTCGGCATACATCAGGAGCACGTCGGCATAGCGGAGCACGCGATGGTTGAGAGGCACTTTGTTGGTTGCGCCATATACCTCGGGACGATCTTCGAGCGGAAGAAAGTATTTGCGGATGATACGAGCCGATTTATGCTGTGCAGGGTCGATGATGTAGGTGTTGTTGTAGGTAGCGTCGGTCCAACCGAAGTCATTTTTGTAACCCACAAATTTAGAGTCAGAGATTGCTCCTATTGAACTGTTATTGGCAATGAATCTGCTGAATTCCGATTCGCCGGCAATTTCAGTGCAGGCGGTCTTGATGATGGTCCAGCGGAGACGCTCGTTGTCGCCTGCAGCGATAAACGCATTCTCAAGGTCGGAAGTGGGCTGTCCCCACGACCAACCGTCGCCCACGCCGTTGCGGCAACCGGTCATGATTGTAAGCGAACTTCCGAGATTGTATTGCTCGCCGAGGTAAGCCTGCTGCACTTCGAAAATGGACTCCGCGCTGTTGTTGTGTTTCGCACTCCATACGTCGCCGAAATTGTCGAGAAGTCTGTATTCGCCTTCGTCGATAATGGTTTTGAGAGTGGCTTTGGCCTCTTCCCATTTACCTTGGTAAAGCTGGGCCTTGCCGAGGATTCCGAGAGCGGCACCACGTGTGGCACGTCCCATGTCGGCGGCCGACCATTGGCTACGCTGTGGAAGCACGGCGGCTGCATCTTTAAGCTCCTGTTCTATGAAAGCGTAGCATTCCTCCTGCGACGAACGTTGTATGCCTTCGGTGCTTCCCGTATATTCTTTCACGAGGGGCACGCCACCGAAGTTGCGCACAAGGTCGAAATAGAAGAAAGCGCGTAGGAAACGTACTTCCGCCATGCGGATACTGCGCAAGGCTTCGTCCATGTTCGCCCCGGGTATGCGTTGCAATGCAATGTTGCAGGTGGTGATTCCCTGATAGCGTGCGCCCCAGAAGTTCTTGATAATGCCGTTGGTGGCGGCGTTGGGCATGAAGTGTGAGATGTCCTGGTATCCGTCGTCCTGGGTGGTGTTGCCGTCCCAGAGGTCGTCGGTGGTCATGTCGGAAAGAAGCCAGGTGTTGTAGATCTGCCACCAGTCGCCACCTTTCGTGATTTCAAAATAGCAACCGCCGACGTATGAATTCACCTCGTCTTCATTTTGGAAATATGTGTCGAGGTTCTCGGTGCCTCGGATGTCTTCCGTTAGGAAGTCGTTGCAAGAGGTCAACGCAGACATGCCTGCAATGACAGCGAGAGAATATATAATCTTTTTCATCGTATTTTCAGATATTTAGAATTTGAAGTCAACACCGAAGAGGAATGTTTTCGGCGTGGGGTAGTTGGCACGGTCGATGCCGGTTTCGATAGATGATCCGTCGTAGAAGGGGCGTTCGGGGTCCATGCCGTCATATTTTGTGAAAGTGAAGAGGTTCTGGGCAGAGAAATATACGCGGAGGTTGAAATCACCCATTATGCTTGCCGGGAGCGTATAGCCCAGCGTGAGGAGCTTGCAACGGAAATAGCTGCCGTCTTCCACGTAGAAGCTCGAAACCCTGCCGTAGTTCTGGTTGAGGTCGTTGTAGGAGAGGCGCGGTATGTCGTTGCTTGTGCCTTCCCCGTGCCATACCTTTTCGAGGGTGCCGCGATATACGTTCTGGCCGCTGTTGCCTGAATAACGCTGCTTCTGGAGGTTGAAGATGTCGTTGCCGAAAGTGCCGTAGAAGTTGGCGAGGAAATCGAATCCCTTCCAGTTGGCCCCGAGGTTGAAGCCCACCATGAGGTCGGGATATGGATTGCCGATGAATCTTTTGTCCTCGTCGGTCAGCTTACCGTCGTGGTTGAGGTCGAGGAAACGGATGTCGCCGGGCTGGGCATCAGGCTGTATGAGGGTGCCGTGTTCGTCGGTGTGCGAATACACGTCTTCCCAATTCTGGAAGAGTCCGTCGGCCTGATAGCCGAAGAAGCGGGAGATAAGGCCGCCGTCGTCATTGCGGATGATACTTTCGGAGAGACCGCTGCCGCCCCAAACCGGACCGTCGCCCGAGAACTTGATGGCTTTGTTGCGCACTCCTGAGAGCTGCACACCCACGTTATATCCGAATTCGCCTACCTTGTCGTTCCAGTTGAGCGAGAGTTCCCAGCCGCGCGCCCTCATCTGGCCGATGTTCTGGGTGAGTGCTCCCATCCAGGTGGGAAGACCCATTATGAGCTGGCTCTGACGTGCGTAAAGCATGTCGTGGCTTGTCTTCTGATAAAGATCGAAGGTGAGGTTCAATCGGTTGGATAGGAATGTTGCGTCGATACCGAAGTCTATATCCTCAACGGTTTCCCATTTAAGGTTGGGGTTGCCCATCTGAGCCATTATTGTGGAGGGATAGCGGGTCGGGGTGGTTCCGAATACGTAGTTCACGCCGTTGTTGAGAGTTGACATGAACAGACCCGGATTGATGTTCTGGTTGCCCACCTTACCCCAGCCGAGGCGGATTTTAGCATTGTCGAGCCATGAGCGGGTGTTTTCCATGAATGCTTCTTCAGAAAGGCGCCATGCCACAGAGACGGAGGGGAATGTAGCCCATTTGTTGCCCGTCGGGAATCTTGAGCTGCCGTCCGTACGAATGGATGCCGTGAGGTAATAGCGGCTGTCGTAGTTATACATTATACGCCCGAGGAAAGAAGCGAGGGTGGTGTAGCTTGAGTTGCCTTCCGCGAACTGGTCGCCCGTGCCCGCGCTCACCTCGTGGAGAAGGTCGCTCATGCCGGGGATGTCCTGACGCGACGCCTTGTTCCACCATTCGGCGTAGCGCTCTCCCGTGAAGCCGACCATGGCGGTGAGGTTGTGTTTGTCGGCGAAGGTATCCATGTAGGTTATGGTGTTGTTCCAGGTCCAGTTGAGCTGGTCTGTATAGTTCCTTCCCGCCTTGTCCTTGATGTTCTGTTCGAGTGCGTCGATATGGAATGCATAGTCATAATAGTCGTTGCGCTGATACCATGCGTTGACGCCGAACTGGGTGCGGAGAGTGAGCTGTTTGATGGGCTGCACCTGGATGTAGGGGTTCATGAGCACCTGCATCTTGGTTGTCTTGTTGTCCATACGAGCCACTGAAGCCACGGGGTTCCATTCCTGGTTATTGTATGAACGCTGGTAGTTGTTCATCGGGTTCGAGGGGTCCCATTCGCTTTCTGGACGGAAAACAGGTGTTGTCGGGTCCATCGACATTGCTGCTCCGAACACTTCGGGAGAGTTTTCCCATTTCTCCATGTTGGGAGCAATATCGAGGCCGGCTTTCAGCCAGTCTGTGAAGTTGAACTCCGTGTTGAGGCGTACGTTGAGTTTGTCCCAATAACCGTAGTCGAACTGGGAGTTGTTTTTGAAATAACCTACGGAAAGGCTATAGACGTATTTGTCGTTGCCTCCGCGCACGCTGAGCGAATAGTTCTGCACGAGGGCGGCGGGTTTAACTACCTCTTTCCACCAGTCGGTGCCGTCAACCGGGGCATAATCCACATAGGGAGAGTTCCAGGGAGCCACGCGGCCGTCGTTGGCATAGCGGGTGTTGAAGACTTCCTCATATTCGTCGGCCCAGGCTATGCTCGGCTTCACGATGTGCTGCCAGCCCACAGATGCGGAGAAATCTACATGAGTCTGACCCGATTTACCTTTCTTGGTTGTGATGATGATTACGCCGTTTGAAGCGCGCGTACCATAGATGGCAGATGCGGAAGCGTCTTTGAGCACTTCCATGCTCTCGATGTCGTTGTTGTTGATGAAATTGATGTTGTTGGCGTTGAGGGGCACACCGTCCACCACATAGAGGGGGCTTGAGTCACCCACGGTTGTGACGCCGCGGATCATTACCTTCGGATTGGCGCCCGGTCCGCCGCCGGTGGCAACCTGCACGCCGGGCACGCGGCCCTGGATAGCGTCCATGGCGTTGCCGGTGACCATCTCGTTGAGGTCGCTACCCTTGATAGTGGAGATTGAGCTGGTGAGGTCGCTTTTCTTGGCCACACCGTAACCAACGACCACAAGTTCGTCGAGCGATGAAGAAGTTTCCGACATCTCTGCGTTGATGACGGTTCTGCCGTTGACGGGAATTTCGATTTCCTGATAACCTACATAATTGAAAATAAGGGTGCCTTTCGGATTTACGTTGCGTAGGGAGTAATTGCCGTCGATGTCGGTGGCGATGCCCTGGTTGGTACCTTTCACGCGGACTGTGGCTCCGATAAGCGGCTCGCCGTCGGTCTTGGAAGTGACTTGTCCGCTGACGGCTATGTCTTGCGCCATTGCCGTTAGGCCGAGAAGCGCGAAGCATAAGGTCAGAATATATTTTTTCATGATAAATGCAATGTATGGATATTGTCTAAGAATATGTGGAAGCGGCGGAATCGTGCGGAAGACAGTTGCCGCCGCCTGTTAATTAAAGTCAGTTCTGGGGAACGAGACGGGCGCGCTCGAGATGCGCGTCGAAAATAAGTTTGTATTTTCCACCGTTCTGAACTGTCGGTTTCACCCAGTTGTCCGGAACGAATTTCTTGCGATAGTCTTCAGAACCCCACTGGCCGAGGTCGAAGCCGGGAGTGTCACCATATTTGAACTGGAAATAGTCGTCGTTGCTCTCGTAGTGAGATGTGGCGGGGATGTAATTGCCGTAATACATGAATTTGTCGGGGTCGGAAGAGTTGTCAACACGCCATGTCGTAAAGTTCCACCATCCGTCGTGATGCCAGTTGTGGATAGCGAAGTTCATTTCCTGTCCGGCCTCGAGATTCCAGTCTTCAATATAATAGACATGGGGGTTCTTCGAGTCCTGGGTCATCTTTGTCACCTCTCTCGGGTTTCCGCTCATCGGTCCGAAATAGAATTCCTGCCACCAGATGTCGCCATCCTTGTCGGGGTTGGTTTCCCACCATGTGTTGAGATCGTTTTGTCCGTAATGGAGATGCATCACGGGGTCGATAGCCTCGCTTATGGGATAGGTGGAGAATGAATATGTACGGTTGTATGTATCCACGTCGATGAGATAATACACGCCCGCCTGGTCGAGTTTTATGCGGCCAACCTCCGAGGGGTCATCGCCAAGAGTCTGGGCGTTGTCTTTCATCGGGCCGAAGCAGATGGGGCCGAAGTCTGTCTTCTGGGCGAGGAAACAGATTTCAGTGCCGGCTTTCTCGTTGTAGTAGCGTGCGCGATATTTGTATTCTCCCACGTGGTCAATGAGCATCGGCACTCCGAAGACGTCGCTGTTAAGTTCGGCTGCGGTGGCAACGTCGCAGAGATAGATTTTCTCAAAGTCGGGAAGCGGCTGCACGTTGATTTTAGATGTGATGGCTGTGGAGTGTGCGGCTTCGTTGGCTTCCTTGTCGTATGCCGTCACCGAGGCAAGGAGCACGGCCTTTTCGCTCGGAAGCGAAAGCTTTTCGGCAAACTCGAATTTCCCGGACCCGTTGCCATCGACTTTGCGTGGGAATCCCGATAATGATTGGGCTCCTTCTTCGCCTGCGGTCACGTCTTTGATGTCGATTTCCACGTAATCCACCACGCGGTTGTCTTCAACAGTAAACTGGAGGTTGAAGAAAGTTTCCGGCTTCAGGATAACGGTGATTTCCTTGTCGGGGGCAGCTGTGAAGACAGGGGCGCGGAAGTCGCCGTCAAGGGTCACTTTCACCTGCTGGGTCTCCTTGCGGCCGCCGATGTCGGTAATAACCACGTCGATTGTAAAATCGTCTCCGGTTTCGTTTTCCTGGATTTTGAAACTGTAGTCGAGATTATAACTCTTCTGAGGTTCACCGTAGATTTCGATAAGATTGATTCGCTTGTTGAGGTTGAGCGCGTGGCAAATCAGGTCGATGGTGGAGATGCCGTCGTTGTCGGCCACTTCTCCGCTGATGTTGATGTTGCGTCCGGCTTCGGTCCTTTCGTGGGAGGATTTCAGCTGAAGCTGAGGCGCGGCGCCGTCAACGTCTTTCCAGTCGTCATCGCTGCTGCAGGCGGTGAGTCCTGCAATCATCGACAGGCACAAGCCTGCCGAAAGACATTTAGAAAACAATTTCATGCGATTCTAAGATTATTAAGTTAT
Source organism: uncultured Muribaculaceae bacterium (assembly GCA_910585275.1). Classification (GTDB taxonomy): domain Bacteria; phylum Bacteroidota; class Bacteroidia; order Bacteroidales; family Muribaculaceae; genus Lepagella. Next base: position 243,148 of record CAJUCW010000001.1, on the reverse strand, counting down.
TTTGGTTTATTGATATGCTTTAACTGGGAATTCCCGGTGTTTACTCTTGCAGTGCATGGGGGTAGTTTAACAGGAGTTCTCATGATGTGGGTGCAAAATTAATGTAATTTACGGATAGATTCGTTCAAAAATCATTCAATTTGGCTATATAAATCATTCAATCGTGATTTAATGATTGATTTGAGTGGCTTGAATAACGGAATAATGGTTATCTTTGAAGCGGATAAGCGGGGTTGCCGTTCAACTCTGCCAAAATATATAACACGAATCAACCATGAAGCTACCTTCCATCATAGTCTATGCGACAACAATTCTGGCGTGGCTTTTATGCCCGGCAAGCGCCGTCGCCCGCGAGGAAATATGGCTCAGCCGTCTTGGTGTGGAACGCGGACTCAGCAACAACCACGTTGTGGGTATCGCCCAGGACAAACAAGGTTTTATATGGATAGCCACCGACGAGGGCCTTAACCGTTTTGACGGACATGCCTTCAAGACGTATCTCAAAGACGAGCTTACCAATGCGTCGGGACTGACCGGCAACGAACTAAATTGCATAATCGACGACCCCCGGCGTCCGGTTTTGTGGATTGCCACCCAGCGTGCGGGCTTGAACGCATATAATTATGAGGAAGACACATTCACGGCCTACCGACACGACTCCTCTCCTTCCAGCATAGCCGCAGACGACGTAACATGCGTCGCTCCCGCTTCCGACGGCGGTATATGGGTGGCCACCTACTGGCGCGGAATCGACCATCTTGATTCGGAGACCGGTGAATTCATCCACTTCGATTCATCGACGGTGAAAGGGATGCCGGAGGCTTCCGTGTGGCGTGTGCTCGACGGCGACGACGGATTCCTTTATGTAGCCCACAAGCACCACGGTTTTACAGTGATCGATATCGCCCACAAGACGGCTCGTAATTTTCTTCCCGCTCCGGGAAAGGAAGGGGCGTTGCCTTCGGCCGACCTCGAATGCGTCTATAAGGATTCATTGGACAATATATGGATTGGCGGTTCCACCGGACTGATTCTGTTCAACAGAGACGACAATTCGTTTACCGATTACAGCAAATGGCATCCGGAACTGCGCCATCCTGTGGCGGATATCCGCCAGTTTTCCGACAATCGTCTCTGGATAGCCATGGAGCGGGGAGGGATTGCTTCTATCGCGCTTTCCGACAGTATATTCTCGAATCCCGGAAGCTTCAAATGCAATATTATAGAATCAGGCACAGGAAGAAGCTTTTTGTCGAGCCCTTCCGTGAGATGTCTTTTTCAAGACCGGCATTCGAATATCTGGGCCGGGAGCTGGGGAGGGGGCGTGAACCTTATAAGAAATGAGGTGCCTCCATTCGGATTGTATCCTGGAAGCAACTCCATGGCAGGAGAAGTGACATCGGCAAGCAGCGTTTTCACGGTGATTGCCGACTATGACAACCGGCTTTGGGTGGGAAAAGACGGCGGGGGACTCGACGTTTTCGACGGCGACAAAAAAATAAGGTCGTATGGTGTAAAGGATGGTTTGCCGGGCGATATTGTGCAATCGTCTTGGAAATCTCCCGACGGAAAGCTTTGGTTCGGTTTTTTCAATGCCGGCGCCGTGGTCTATGACCCTGCATCCGACACATTTAAAAATATATTCCCGACAGGGAACCGCATCGACGTGCGTGACATAGCGGGTCTTCCCGACGGAAGGGTGGCGTTTGCCTCAAGCGAAGGCGTATGGACATGGATTCAAGGCGCGGCAGGCCCCGAAGGGCCGTTCGAAGTCGGCAATAATTTTGTGAGACGTATTTTCCCTGTTTCGGAAAATGAAATTCTTGTCGGCACGTTCGGGTCGGGATTATGGGTTACCGACTCCGGATTTAAACAATTGAGATGTCTGGATGTAAATTCGGGGTTGCCCTCCAATACCGTCAACGACATATTCCGAAGCCGTGACGGCAATATATGGATTGCCACGGGTGAGGGGTTGCTGATGTTTCCCGACATATTGTCCACGCCGGGAGAGTTCGACCTTGTCAACAAGGCGTCGGGGCTTGATAACTCGCACGTACAGGCGATAGCGCAAGACAGAGGAGGGAATATATGGATATCAACAAACGGAGGCATAAGTTGCGTTACGTCGCATGGAATCCATAATTATTCCCACCGCGATTATGTGCCGTTGGGTAACTTTTTGACACACAGCGTGGCCTCGGACAAACAGGGGAATCTTTATTTCGGTGCCATAAGCGGGCTTTGCATGTTTAATCCTGTGAAGGCACTTGAAAAAATACCCGCGCCGCCGGCGGTGCTTATCGAACTTTCGATATTGAATCCGTCGAACACTGCGTCGGGCGACCGGACGGTAATCCAGCTTTCTGGAAAAGAGAATGTGAAGCTTAAGCCGGGACAGTCGAGTTTCGACATTTCGTTCACCACCGGCAATTTCGCGATAGCGGGAGAAGTGGAATATGCCTATATGCTGGCCGGTCTCGACGAAGATTGGACAATGGCGAGAGGTGGGAACGTGGCCACTTATCGTGACCTTCCCTCCGGCAACTATGTTTTCAAGGTGAAGACACGTCTGCGCAATCAGGAGTGGGGTGATATTTCGGAAATAAAAATCACTCTTCCCCCACCATTTTGGAAATCATGGTGGGCGAAAATCATTTATCTTGTCTGCCTGATAGCAGTCGTCGGTATGTTGCTTTATCTTTACAGGCGAAGGGTCAATGCCGAAGCCCAGCTTCATGCGGAGAAAGAACGCCATGTCAGAGAGCTGGAACTCAATGACGAGCGCCTCCGTTTCTATACCAACATCACTCATGAACTCCGCACACCGCTCACCTTGATTGTAGGACCGCTTGAAGACCTCTCCAAACTGGGACATATACCGGAAAAAGAGAAAAGAAGCATAGAGATGGTGCAGCGCAACGCCCGCCGTCTTCTTGACCTCGTGAACAGAATTCTGGAATTCCGGAAAACAGAAACGCAGAACCGCAGATTGTGCGTTTGCCATGGCAACATTGCTTCCGTGGTCTATGAAGTGGCGTTGAAATATAAGGAGCTTAACAGGAACAAGGATGTAAAGGTCAATGTCTCCACCGCTTGCGGCGAAATGGAAGCTCTTTTCGACAAGGAAGTCGTGACTGTCGTGCTCGACAACCTGATATCGAATGCCTTGAAATATACAAAAATCGGGAATGTGGATATCAACTGCACACAGGACGACAACGACATTATACTCAGTGTGGCAGATTCCGGTATGGGAATCTCTCCGGAAGCCATACCACATATTTTCGAGAGATATTATCAGGAAAGCGGACCGCATCAGGCAGCCGGCACCGGCATCGGTCTTTCACTGGTGAAGAATCTTGTGTCTCTTCACCACGGCACGATTTCAGTGGAAAGCACGCCGGGGAAAGGGTCGGTCTTCACCGTCACTCTTCCGAAGCGGGAAGATTATCCGGAGGCTTTGCACACGGAAGAATCGTCTGAAGTTTGTGATGCCGCCGAAGACGACGGACTGGAGGCTTCGACGGCTGGGAGCGAAAAGCCTATAGTGCTCGTGGTGGAAGACAACGCCGATATAAGGGACTATATCAGGCAGTCGTTTACCGATTTATATGACGTGCATTGCGCGGAAAACGGCGAAGAAGGTCTGAAGCTTGCTTTCGAACTGATTCCCGCCATAGTTGTAAGTGACATAATGATGCCTGTGATGGACGGCGTGGAGATGATGCGTAAGCTGAAGGCCGACCTTCGCACGAGCCACATACCTGTGATATTGCTTACCGCCAAAGTGAACGAAGCCGACCGTGCGGAAGGCTACGAAAACGGCGCCGACAGTTATCTCACCAAGCCTTTCAGCGCGTCGCTGCTGCAGACGCGTATCAACAACCTCCTTCTCCAGAGAATGAAACTCGCCGATGCATTCAAACAGGGGCACGAAATCACTCCTGCCGAAGAGAATGATGGCAAGTCGCTTATAAATTCGCTCGAAGAGAAAAGGAAGGAGATTCTCAATACTATGGGGAAAGCCGATAAGGAGTTTCTTGAACGTATCGACGGCATAATATCCGGGTCGTTGCCAAGTGAGAATGTGGATGTGAATTTCATCTCTGGAGCGTTGTGCATGAGTTCGTCAACACTTTATCGCAAGGTGAAGGCCATAACTGGTTTGTCGCCCAACGAATATATCAGGAAAACCAAAATGCACATAGCCGAGAAACTGATTATAGAGGGGCGGTTGACCATGTCGGAAGTGTCGTATAAGGTGGGGATAAGCAGCGCGGCTTATTTCAGACAGTGTTTCAAAGAGGAATTCGGGATGCTCCCGTCGGAATATATAAAGCGAATACTTAAAAAATGATATTTGCATGTGTTTTTAACTATCTTTTTGATATTGTCACGTCTCCGATTGGGGATTTTTAGCTAACTTTGCCGCCATGGCAAAAAAAGTAGAATTCGGAAGCCGTATAGGCCTGATAGCAGCCACCGTGGGGTCGGCTGTGGGACTGGGCAATGTGTGGCGCTTTCCCGCCGAAGCCCAGGCCAACGGAGGCGCGGCGTTTTTAATACTGTATATAGGTTGTGTGTTCCTTCTCGGAGTGCCGGTGATGCTGGCTGAATTTTCCATAGGAAGGGGCACAGGGTCCGACGCTGCGGGTGCGTTCAAGAAACTCTCCCCGAGGAAGAAATGGTGGCTTACGGGAGCCTTGGCCATTTTGGCGTCGTATCTAATCCTGTCGTTCTATATGGTGGTGGCGGGATGGACGCTCGAATACTTCTGGCAGTCGCTGACGGGGGCGCTTTACGAACTTCCGGCCAAGGCCGAGCCCGACGGTATGTCGGCCTTGTTTCATGCCCGGATGGGGGAATACATCACCGGCACGTGGCGTCCGCTTGTTGTGACATTCCTCATGATAGGGATTAACCTGTTCATTCTTATGAGGGGTGTGCAGAAAGGGATAGAAAAGATGAGCAACGTAATGATGCCGCTTCTTTTCGTGTTGCTTGTGGTCTTTGCCGGCGTTGCCCTCACATTTCCCAAAGCGTCGGAAGGGCTTGTGTTTTTCCTCAACCCCGACTTCTCCAAGATAACCCCGACCGTGGTGGTCAATGCCCTCGGGCAGTCGTTTTTCTCGTTGTCGCTCGGAATGGGTATTTTGATTACATATTCGGCCTATTTCCCGAAGCACACACATTTGGTGCAGACAGCAGTCACCGTTTCGCTTCTCGACTTGGTGGTGGCATTGCTGATGGGGTTCATTATTTTTCCGGCAGTGATGTCGTTCGGCTTGTCGGGCGAGAGCCTCGAAGGTGCCACGCTTGTGTTTGTCACTCTTCCGGAAGTGTTTGCGCAGATGCCCGGCACGCAGTGGTGGTCGTCGCTGTTTTTCCTATTGCTCATGGTGGCGGCGCTCACTTCCACCATTTCTCTCGGGGAGGTGTCGATAGCGTTTCTGCAAAACCATTTCAAAATGAGTCGTCGCAAGGCGTGTTTTTGGGTAATGTTGCCGCTGCTGGTGCTCAGTTCTATGAGTTCATTGTCGCAGGGTGTGCTTTCCGATGTGCGGGTTTTCGGTATGAACTGGTTTGATTTTCTCGACAATACGGCCACGAATATCATGCTTCCCGTGGCAGCCATATTGACATGCATATTTTTGGGTTGGGCCACTCCGAAAGAGTATTTCCGCAACGAATTGACCAACAACGGGCATGTCGGTGTGCGGTTGTTCCCCGTCATAAGGTTTATAGTGCGTTATGCGGCCCCGGTGCTAATTGCAGTCATATTGGCAGCCAAAATATTGGGCTGAAAAAATGTTTTAAAACATTATCTTTTGTTAAATTGTCGGGATTTGTTATTTTTGCGGATAGATTGGCGGAATGTTGGTTCGCGGCTGATATTTACCGGGTATAATAACAGACAAAAATGACGGATTACGACAAAATTATCGAGGATAGGGCACAGCACGTTTTTGACGTTATGTCGCCACGCACGGCGGAAGAAGACATGAAGAGACTAAAAGATGCCTTCCTGCTTGCCAGGGAAGCGCATGCGCCGCAGGTTAGGAAAACCGGAGAGCCTTACATTCTTCATCCGATAGCGGTGGCTACCATAGCTGCCGAAGAGTTGCATCTTGACGTGAATTCCGTTATCGCCGCGTTTTTGCACGATGTGGTGGAAGACACTCCCCATCCTCTCGAAGAAATCGGGAGCCGCTTCGGCGACGACGTGGCGTTTCTTGTCAATGTCCTAACCAAGAGGGAGAAAAAGAACTACGAGATGAGCAAGCAGGTGGATAATTTCTGCCAGATTCTCGACTCCATGCAGATTGACATCCGCCCCATTATGGTGAAACTTGCCGACCGTCTCCACAATATGCGTACGCTCTCGTCGATGCGCTCCGACAAGCAGATGAAAATAGCCGGCGAAACCGATTATTTCTATGCGCCCCTCGCCAACCGGCTGGGGCTTTATCATGTAAAGACGGAACTTGAAAACCTCAGTTTTAAATTCCGTTGCCCCCATGATTTCGAAGAGATTTCCGGACTTATCGAGAACGACCGCCGCCAGCAGGAGGAACGCCTGGAGCGTTTCCGTCTTCAGCTTGAGGGCACCCTTGCCGAAGCCGGAATCATTACGCATGTGGAGGTATCATACCGCCAGCCTTACAGCGTGTGGCGCAAGATGCGGAAATATGGCGACGATTTCAATCATCTCAAATACCGCCATTTCACCGACGTGGTGTTCGCCACTCCGGAGGGTGCCGACGAAAAGGAGATGGCGTTGCGTATTTATTCGCTCCTTACCGACAGGTTTAAGGAGAAACCGGGTGGCATTTCCAATTATATAGATTCGCCTAAAGAGAACGGCTATCAGAGTTTCCATGTGAAGCTTCTTGCCGATTTCGGACGCTGGCAGGAAGTGCACATCACGAGCGAGCGGATGGCTCGCAATTCCAGGCTGGGCTATCTTGCCGACAATTCGCATGCCATGATAGGGCGGTGGCTCGACAAGTTCCGCAAGACGCTTCGCGACATTGGTCACAATTACTGCAGCATAGAGAGCCATTCTTGCGGCATCGATTTTATGGAAAAGGTGACGGCTTCGTTCTATAACGACGACATTATGGTTTTCACACCGAAGGGGAAAGCCGTGATTCTGCCTCAGAAGTCATCGTGCCTTGATTTCGCCTACGAGATTTCTGACGAGCTCGGAAACCATGCCAAATATGCCCGGGTCAATGGGTTCCTTTCCTCGATCAAGGCCCCGCTTAGGCGTGGCGACGTGGTCCAGATATTTCCGGACTCCTCGGTAGAGCCTACCGAAGACCGTCTTGAATCGGTGGTGACATATAAGGCAAAAAATGCCATCCAGTCGTATCTCGACGACAAGATTCCTCCGAAATACTTACGGTGCCAGCATTGCCATCCTATCCCCGGCGACGAGGTAATAGGGTTCAAGGCTCCCGGCCAGCCGCTCACGCTGCATAAGAGGGATTGCCAGGTGGTGATACGTCTGGCCTCCCAATTCGGCGACGATATAAAAAGTGTGGATTTCGAACCCGACGGCACGCTTTATCCCGTTGCTGTCACCGTCAAAGCGGTTGACCGCTATCATCTTTTCCTTGACTTGGTTGACTGTATCTCCAACAAGCTGAATCTAAATATAGATTCCTACAACTCTACCACAGTTGATTCGATAGCCACGATAGAAATTTCGTTTGGAATCCATTCCTATTCGGAACTTCAGAAAATAGTGAGACACATATCTGGTATTAAAGATGTTGACGAAGTCAGGGCAAGGAGCGTAGGCTGACAAACACAAAAGGAATAAATGTTTTTGAGGAAATTGCTTGGATTGTCAATAAAAATCCTTATTTTTGCAGCCTCATCCTCTGTAAATTTCCCTTGTCTCTATCCGCAGTCGTTTGTAAAACAAATGGGTGAGGATGTAAAACTTTTTTAAATGAAATCCCTGATTAGTGAAATGTCGAGGAGACTTCTTTTTGCCATTGTGGCGGTATTCCTCGTTTCCGTCGATGCGCTTGCCGGCGGCACCGTTGCCGATGGGCTGCGTGCGGGATTGTCGAAGGCTACGAACGCTTCCGACAGTCTCAAAATCCTTTTCGACGTGTATGATTCGAGCCCTCAGAAAGATAAGGACGCGGTGGGATGGCAGATACTTGATGTTGCCTCAAGGATTAACGAACAGGATGTGCTTCTGGAGTTTCTGCCTCAGATGACTATGCTAAACCTGAAAAACGACGAAAAGATGAGAGACCTTCTTGTCTTGGCGGAAAAAATAGAGGATTCACAACAGCGTAAGGGTGTGAAGACTTTTATAAATATCAACCGTGCCGTCAACGAGGCTTCGTTTCTTACGGAATCCGAAAGGCAGCATGCGTTGTTGAAGTATGCTAAAACCAATATTTCAGCCAAAGATGCCGACCTCTACGACGAAATCCTCAATCTTGGCAGGGTTTTGGTGTTTATCGGTGTTGAGTCTAAGAGCAACATGTATCTTGAATATCTCGCGCGGTTTGAAAATCTGGTGGAGCAGCTTCCGGAAGACAGCTATTATATACGCAACCTGTATTACACTACAGCAGCCAATGCCCATACTTTTAACGGCAATTATGAGAAGGCTTTGGAAATCGAGCGGAAGTTGATCAACGTGATAAAAGGTCTTGAAGATAAATACCGCAAGAAAGGAAGGAAATACAGGAATTATGACCGTTACTATTATCTTTCTTACCGTCGTATGCTTCGCAATTACAGGGGGCTGACGTTTGACGATGTGGAAGACCTATATTCGAAATGTGCCATGTTTGCAGACCGCAACGAGGATATACATGAGGATTTCTATGTGATGGGAAGGCCTACCGTCTATCGGCTTATGGCCGGTAAGGAATATAAGGAAGCCGTCCCCAAGATAAAATCCGCCCTTACGTATGTCGATGACAGAAACATCCGCAGGGATTTGCTCCGGATGCTTGTTCTGGCTTCGGATTCGGTAGGCGACAACGAAACCCTCCTTAAGGCTCTGAAGGATTATAACGCAGTTCTTCAGGAATCGCTTCTCAGGAGGTCGGAAGAGTCTTACCGCGAGATGCAGATACGCTATGATGTCAACAAGCTGAAATCGGAAAACAACAGGCTTGAACTTGAAAAGAAGGACACGGAGGTTGTCACCGGCCAGAAGCTTGTCTCCATTATCCTTGCCGCGCTCCTTGTGCTTGCATTGATCGTGATGCTGCTTTACAGGAGCCATTTCTCTCTTAAACAGAAAAATCGCGACCTCAGGAAAGAAAACGAACGTCTGCACACCTATATTAAGGAATTGCTTGATGACGGGCTGCCTTCGGGCACGAAGGACCTGAGAAAATGAAACATGCTTAAATTCCAACTATTAATAACTAACATTTTTCTAACACCATGGACAATTTATTGTTTTGGATTGTTCCCGCCGCTTCGATAGTGGCGCTCCTGTTCGCCCGCTATTTCTATGTGGGTATGATGAAGGAGAGCGAGGGAACCGAGCAGATGGCGAGAATCGCCTCTCATGTAAGGGTTGGCGCGATGTCTTATCTGCGTCAGCAGTACAAAATCGTAGGAATTGTGTTTATTGTTCTTGCGATAGTTTTCTCGATTATGGCCTATGGGTTTCAGTTGCAGAACGCCTGGGTGCCTGTGGCTTTCCTTACGGGAGGTTTCTTTTCCGGTCTTGCCGGCTATCTGGGAATGCGCACCGCCACCAACGCCTCCGCACGCACTGCCAACGCCGCCCGCCAGTCGCTCAACGGCGGCCTTAGGGTTGCTTTCCGTTCCGGAGCTGTGATGGGGCTTGTGGTTGTCGGCCTCGGTCTTCTCGACATTTCATTCTGGTATATAATCCTTGATTATTTCGTGGATATCACCGGCCCTCAGAAGCTGACGATGATTACCACCACGATGCTTACGTTCGGCATGGGTGCTTCGACCCAGGCGTTGTTCGCCCGCGTCGGAGGCGGCATCTATACCAAAGCCGCCGACGTCGGCGCCGACCTTGTGGGTAAAGTCGAGGCCGGTATTCCCGAAGACGACCCCCGCAATCCCGCCACCATTGCAGACAACGTAGGCGACAACGTAGGCGACGTAGCCGGTATGGGTGCCGACCTTTATGAATCATATTGCGGTTCGATACTTGCAACGGCCGCACTCGGAGCGGCGGCGTTTATGAACGCCGGATGCGAGGAGATGCAGCTTAAAGCCGTGCTTGCCCCTATGCTTATCGCCGCTGTGGGCATCCTTCTTTCCATCGCCGGCATATTCTGCGTACGCACCAAGGAAGACGCCGGCATGCGCGAACTTCTCGGGTCGCTCTCTTTGGGCACCAACATCAGTTCGGTGCTTATTGTGGGAGCAACGTTCCTTATTCTTTGGGCACTCGGCATAACCAACTGGGCTTTGATAGGCTGCTCCGTAGTAGTCGGGCTTGTGGTCGGCATCGTCATCGGACGTGCCACGGAGTATTACACGTCGCAGTCTTATAAACCCACCCAGAAGCTTTCGGAAAGCGGCACAACCGGACCGGCTACTGTAATCATTTCCGGCATCGGCCTGGGTATGGTTTCCACCGCCATTCCTGTAATAGCCGTAGTGGCCGGCATTATTCTTAGCTATTGGTTTGCTTCCGGCTTCGATTTCGCCAATGTGGGAATGGGCCTTTATGGAATAGGCATTGCCGCCGTTGGCATGCTTTCCACACTCGGCATCACGCTTGCCACCGATGCTTACGGACCAATCGCCGACAATGCCGGAGGCAACGCCGAAATGTCGGGGCTCGGTGAATCCGTCCGCCGTCGCACGGACGCGCTCGACTCGCTTGGCAACACTACTGCCGCCACAGGCAAGGGCTTCGCCATTGGTTCGGCCGCTCTCACAGGTCTTGCCCTTCTTGCTTCGTATATCGAGGAAATCCGCATAGGCATGGCTCGTCTTGGCGAAACTTTCATTCAGATTGGCGACAAGATGGTTGACCTCCATCAGGCTACGTTCACCGATTTCATGACATATTTCGAGGTCAACCTCATGAGCCCGAAAGTGCTTTCCGGCATGTTTATCGGCTCGATGATGGCATTCTTGTTCTGCGGGCTTACCATGAACGCCGTGGGACGCGCGGCCGCCCACATGGTTGAAGAAGTGCGTCGCCAGTTCCGTGAAATCAAAGGTATCCTGGAAGGTAAGACGGAACCCGATTATGCCCGTTGTGTAAAGATTTCAACCAAAGGTGCCCAGCAGGAGATGGTGTTCCCGTCGGTGCTTGCCATTATCGTTCCGATTGTGACGGGTCTGATATTCGGAGTGCCGGGTGTGATCGGTCTTCTCACGGGAGGTCTCTCCGCAGGGTTCGTGCTTGCCGTGTTTATGGCTAACGCCGGAGGCGCCTGGGACAATGCCAAGAAATATGTAGAGGAAGGCCATTTCGGTGGAAAAGGTTCTGAAGTACACCGTGCCACCGTGGTGGGCGACACCGTGGGCGACCCGTTCAAAGACACGTCCGGTCCGTCGCTCAACATTCTCATCAAGCTTATGTCGATGGTATCTATCGTCATGGCCGGCCTGACGGTAGCCTGGTCCCTCTTCTGACAACCAGAACAACTCTCCAAGGCTCCAACCAGAACAACCAAGGACAACCAGATTTTTTTAATATTTCTGGTTGTCCTTGGTTGTTCTGGTTGGTTATTCTTTACGTTGTTCTAGTTGGGCCGGTTTTTTCGACGATGACTACCCCGATGATGGTGATTGCAGCTCCCGTCACCGCCATCCAGGTGACGGGTTCGTTAAGGAAAATCACGGCAGTGGTGATGGTGCCTAAGGGCGACAGATAAATGTAGTTGGAGGCCTTGTCGGGTCCGATGACTTCCACCACCTTGTTGAAAGCCGCGAAACATATCAGCGATGCCACGATGCCAAGGAAAAGGATATTGGAGAAGACCACCGGATCTTCGAGAAGTGAAATATTGAATTCGCAGTCCGCGAAAGGCAGATATAACGCCATTGAAGCCACACCGTAGAAAAATATTTTCCTGGTCACGAAAAGGGTGGAGTAATGGCGGTTGCCGAGATATTTCAGAATCACGCTGTAAGCGGCCCAGCAGATGGCGGCGATAAGCACAAGAATATCGCCTATAGGAGCCACGTGGAAAGAGGCGTTCCCGTTAAAAACCACGAGCGCAACCCCTGCCAATGCGATTACCGAGCCGAAAAACATCGACTTCTTGAGTTTCTGCTTGAAAACCATCGCCGCAATAGCCATGGTGAAAAGCGGGGTCGTGGAGATAAGGATGGAGACGTTGGAGGCGTAGGTAAATTTAAGGGCCGTGTTTTCGGTTATGAAGTAGAGCGAGCCCCCCGTCAGTCCGGCAAGGAAAAGGAGGAATTCATCTTTGGCCGAGTCTGCGAAGAGCTTTTTATGGGCCATCGTAAGCATTCCGAAGTATGCGAGCACAAACCTGTAGAGGAATATGTTTTCGGGGGAAAGACCGTGGTTTAGAAGGGTTTTGGTTGAAACGAAAGTGGTTGACCATATAATTGCTGTAACCAACGCTATGATATGGTATTGCCATGTCGATTGCGCGCGTCCTATCGCCACGCAACATTCTTCTTTTGCCATAAAATCGATGTTTAAACGGGTGCAAAGTTAGCGTATTGCAGCCAATTGCACAACATATTCACCTCAGTTGACCTAAAGTAAGCTTCTGTTTCAATTCTATAGCTTTGGGATGGATGTTAACTTTTCGTTGTGTAAAATGTAAATATATTTGAAAATTGTTTGCAATATTATATAAATTGTGTAACTTTGTCACGAAAATATAAAATAGTCGAAATTTTTATTATTTCCGGTGTTTGCGCAGGCGCGGGAAATGGTTTCTACAGTAAATGATATGATGTCTAAAGAAAGAAAAGGATTGCTATGCGGAAAGGGGCTTTATTCCCCTTCATACGAACATGACGGATGCGGCGTAGGCCTCGTGGTGAAAATCGATGGCAGCAAACATCATTCGATTGTTGACCAAGGCCTTTCGGTGCTCGAACACATGGCTCATCGCGGTGCGGAAGGTGCCGATGACAAGACTGGCGACGGCGCCGGGATAATGGTTCAGATTCCACATGAATACATACTTCTCAACGGCATCCCCGTGCCGGAGAAAGGACGCTACGGGGTGGGGATGGTGTTCATGCCGAAAGATGACGCCGACCGTAAGCGCTTTGAAGACATCATTGACCGCGAGATAAAGGCGCAGGGCCTCTTTCTGATGCACACACGCGATGTGCCTGTCGATTCGTCGGTGCTCGGTCACGACGCTCTTGTCACCGAACCGGTCATCAGGCAACTGTTTATAGTGGGATGCGACAACCGCGAACGTCTCGAAGGTCTGCTCTATGTCATAAGAAAGAGGATAGAACATGCCGTGCTCGACGATGAAGCTATCGTGGATAAGGATTCATGCTACGTGGTGAGCCTATCCACGCGTACATTAATATATAAGGGTATGCTTTCGTCGTTGCAGTTGCGTGCATATTTCAAAGACTTGCAAAGCCCATATTTCACAAGTGCGATAGCTCTTGTACATTCGCGTTTCTCCACCAACACTTTCCCTACGTGGAGGCTTGCCCAGCCTTTCCGGCTTATTGGCCACAACGGCGAAATCAACACTATCCGGGGCAACCGCTTCTGGATGTCAACGCGCGAAGCCGTGGTGCAGCCCGACAATCTCGGGGAAATGAAAAACATAGGCCAGGTAATTCAGCCGGGAATGAGCGACAGCGCGTCGTTCGACAACGCACTGGAATTTTTCGTGCGTTCAGGCATGAGCCTTCCCCATGCGCTGGCCATGCTTGTGCCCGAGAGTTGCAACGACCAGAATCCCCTTTCGCGCAAATTGCTTGCTTTCTATGAATACCATTCCATCTTCATGGCTCCGTGGGATGGTCCTGCAGCCATAATCTTTTCCGACGGACGCTACGCCGGCGGTATGCTCGACCGCAACGGACTGCGTCCGGCCCGCGTGGTCATAACCAAGAACGGCGAGATGGTGGTTGCTTCTGAAACGGGGGTGCTCGACGTTGATCCCGCCGACATAGAGCATAAGGCACGCCTGAAGCCCGGAAAAATACTTATGGTGGATACGGAAGAAGGGAAGATAATCGTTGACCGCGACATAAAGCGCGAACTCGCCACCGAGCATCCTTATAGCGAATGGATCGACCAGAACCGAATCGTTCTCAGCGACATAAAGAGCGGGCGTAAGGTGAGCCACGAAGTGCCCGACATGCCGCGTCTGCTCACGGCGTTCGGATATAACAAGGAAGACATCGACAAAATTATAAAGCCTATGGCCTTCACATCGGGCGAACCGCTCGCCTCGATGGGCAACGACGCGCCCCCGGCGGTGCTGGCGAAGATGCCACAGAGGTTTTTCAATTATTTCAGACAGCAGTTCGCACAGGTCACCAATCCGCCCATCGACCCGATCAGGGAGGAACTGGTGATGTCGCTCACAAGCTACGTGGGGGCGGTGCGTAAAAATATACTCCATCCGTCGGCGGAACTCTGCAATGTGGTGCGCATGGAGTCGCCCATCGTTTCCGACAGCGACCTCGACAAGCTGCGCCATCTGCAGTACAAAGGGTTTAAGACTATCACCCTCCCAATGCTTTTCGAAGCGGAGGGTGGAGTGGAAGCCCTGGAAGGTGCCATCCACCATCTCTGCCAGTCGGCGGAAGATGCCGTAGATGACGGCTACAACTATATGGTGATTTCAGACCGCAACGTCAACGCCCGCCATGCCCCGATTCCATCCCTGCTTGCCCTGTCGGCTATCCACCAGCACCTCGTGGCACGCCGCAAACGCTCTCAGATTGCCATAATAGTTGAGAGCGGCGAGGTGAGCGAAGTGATGCATGTGGCCTTGCTCATGGGCTACGGCGCGAGTGCCGTCAACCCTTACATGGCGTTTGCCATTCTCAAAGACCTTGTCGGTAAGAAGGAACTTCAGCTCGACTATGAAGGCGCTGAGAACCATTATATAAAGGCTGTCAACAAAGGAATGCTCAAGATAATGTCGAAGATGGGCATCAGCACCATACGCAGTTATCGCGGATGCGCCCTTTTCGAGGCGCTCGGCGTAAGTTCGCGTCTGCTTGCCGGATATATGGGCGGCGGAGTGTCGCCTGTTGAGGGAATTGGCATCGAGGATGTGGCTGCTGACGTGCTTCGCAACCACGGGCGTGCCTTCTCAGAGGGGGGTGACTCGCTCGAAGACTTCGGCAACTATGGTTTCCGTAAAAACGGTGAACTTCACGCCTGGAATCCGCCGGTGGTGCGCGCACTTCAGGAAGCCACCGCGAAAGGCGACGAAGAGAAATTCAAGGAATTCGTAAGGCTCGTGGAAGAGAAGCCCGAACCGATATTCCTTCGCGACCTTATGACCGTGGAGAGCGACCGCGAGCCTATCCCGTTGGAAGAGGTGGAGAGCGAGGAGGTCCTTATGAAGCGGTTCTGTACCGAGGCTATGTCGTTCGGTGCCATCAGCAAGGAGGCACACGAAGCCCTTGCCATCGCCATGAACAAGATAGGGGGCATGAGCAACACCGGCGAAGGTGGCGAAGACCCGGGTCGCAACAAGGTGCGCGAAGACGGCACCTGGGCCCGCAGCAGCGTGAAGCAGGTGGCGTCGGGACGTTTCGGCGTGGATGCCGAGTATCTTGTCAATGCCGACGAGATTCAGATAAAGGTGGCGCAGGGTGCGAAGCCGGGCGAAGGGGGACAGTTGCCCGGCTTCAAGGTTGACGAGGTGATTGCGCGCACGCGCCGCTCGTTGCCCGGAATCACTCTCATCTCGCCGCCGCCCCATCATGACATATATTCCATAGAAGACCTCGCGCAGTTGATTTTCGACCTCAAGAACATCAATCCCGAAGCGCTGATAAGCGTTAAGCTTGTAGCGGAAAGCGGCGTGGGCACCATAGCCGCCGGCGTGGCTAAGGCGAAGGCCGACAAGATTCTGATCAGCGGATGCGACGGCGGCACGGGCGCGAGTCCGGCAAGCTCGATGAAGCATGCCGGCGTACCTGCCGAAATAGGCCTGGCGGAAATACAACAGACTCTCGTTATGAACAATCTCCGCGGAAAGGTGCGTCTTCAGGTTGACGGCCAGATGAAGAGTCCCCACGATGTAATTGTCACCGCTTTGCTCGGTGCCGAGGAATATGGTTTCGGCACTGCCGCACTCGTTGTGCTCGGATGCTGCATGATCCGCCAATGCCACACCAACACCTGTCCGAAGGGGGTAGCCACCCAGAATCCGGAACTTCGCAAGAAGTTTATCGGACGCTACGAATATCTCGTCAGCTATTTCCGTTTCATGGCTAAGGGTATAAGGGAACGCCTTGCCGCGATGGGCTACAGGCATCTCGATGATATCGTGGGGCGTGCCGACCTTCTTAGGAAAAGGGATGCCGAAACGGATTCGAAGGCTTCAAAACTCGATTTTTCGCGCCTGTTCCATATACCCGGAGAGATTGCCGAGCTGACGCTGCACCACGTGGCGGAGCAGGACCACAAACTGCAAGGTGTGAAAGACGGCGCACTCCTCCAGCTCATCGGCAATGCCATCGACGCCCGCCAGCCGATAGCCCTCGGCATGCCTATCGTCAACACCGACCGTTCGGTGGGGGCGATGTTGAGCGGCTACATCACGAAGCGGTTCGGAGGTGCCGGATTGCCTGAGGGGAGCGTTAAACTCTCGTTCAATGGTTCGGCCGGCCAGAGCTTCGGCGCGTTCCTTTGCAAAGGTGTGACTCTCCGTCTTGAAGGTGATGCCAATGACTATCTCGGCAAGGGGTTGTCGGGTGGCCGAATTGTGGTGGTGCCACCTCGCGACGCGACTTTCCAGGCTGAAAACAATACGATAGCCGGCAACACGCTCCTTTATGGAGCCACATCGGGCGAACTATTCGTCAACGGACGTGTAGGCGAGCGTTTCGCCGTGAGAAACAGCGGTGCTCTCGCCGTTGTGGAAGGTGTGGGCGACCATGCATGCGAGTATATGACCGGTGGCCGCGTGGTGGTGCTCGGAAAGATAGGGCGCAACTTCGCAGCAGGCATGAGCGGCGGCATCGCCTATATCTGGAATGTAAAGGGGAACGTAGATTACTACATTAATATGGACATGGTGGAGCTGACCCTCCTCGAAGAAGACGACGAGAAGGCGGAGCTCCGCGAGCTCATAGAGATGCATCATCGCCACACCAAGAGCGCCCTCGCCGCGCGTATGCTCGCCGACTGGGATGCCTACCTGCCACGATTCCTGAAAGTCACTCCCGTGGAATACAAGCGGATAATCGGCAAGTAGCAATTGGTATTGGCGATGGTTTGGACATTGAACAAAAAATAATCCGCAATCGTTGAAACAGTGTTGTTTCACCAAAGTGGCGGATATCCGGACGCATGGAGATGCCGTTGCTTAAAATATTGTTATTATGAGTTTCATATGGTACATATTGATTGGACTGGTGGCCGGATTTGTAGCCGGTAAACTTATGCGTGGCGGAGGTTTTGGACTTGTTGTGAACCTTGTGGTCGGAATCATAGGAGGGCTCGTCGGAGGATGGGTTTTCGGGTTGCTTGGCATTTCGGCAGGTGGAGTGGTCGGAAGCTTGATCACATCGGTGGTCGGAGCCGTGATACTTCTATGGATTGTCGGCATCATCAACCGCTCGTCGCATTAGATATTCGCGTCGGTATTTTAAAGAAATTTTAAAATATGGTAAACTCCAACCAGAACAACCAAGGACAACCAGAAATAATAAAAAAATCTGGTTGTCCTTGGTTGTTCTGGTTGGATGCAGTTACGTAGTTCTGGTTGGATGCAGTTACGTAGTTCTGGTTGGAGGCAGTTAGGTTGTTCTGGTTGTTCAGAAGAGCATTACTGTCATGTAGAGGAGGTGGGCGACGATGGCGGCGACGATGCCGCCGACGGTGTGGGCGAGGATGGCCTTGGGGGTCAGTTCGCGGTAGCCGAGGGAGTCGAGCATGGCCGTGTGGGTGCTCAGATAGCCGCTCCAGCACATTCCGATGGCGGTGAAGACAGCAATGGCGTTGCCGTCAACCCATCCCTGGGCTATGAAGTTGGGCACAAGTCCGAGGGCTGCGCCTACGGCCCCGAGGGCTGTGATTGGAAAGGCTATGAGATGGGGGTCGGCAAAGCCGAAGAGCCAGTCGAAGATGAAGTTGACTTTGTCGGCGAGATAGGGGAGGAGAGCCACGCCTTCGTATGCCGCGCCGGTATAGTTGCCGTCTGAGTCGGGGCCGAATGTGAGTATCATCACGAGCGTGGAGATGATGAGCACGCCTGGGATTATGGCGAGGCCGACGTCAACGCCCGTGCGTCCACCGTCGAGCAGCGAATTGAGCACGCGTATGAATCCGGATTTCTCCACCTTCGCCTCCTCTTTTTCTATTTCGGAATGGTCGGCCACCACATCCTCAACAGCATAGTTCGGGAAGTTTTTGATTACGAAATATTGCATGAGTCTCGTCGATACCACGCATCCGCAGAACGCTCCGAAGAAGCCTACGAGCGGTTGCCAGAAGAAACCTTGGCCCACCATGAAGACCATGACGAGAAGGCCCATTCCGAACGCTGTGCCGAAGTTGGTGAGCGAGATGAACTGGAATTTCTTGAAATATGAGCTGAACCTCTTGTCGGAAGCCAGGGAGATAATTGCGGGGTTGTCGCTGAGGAATGTCATCACGGCACCGAGCGACGCCACTCCAGGGAGGTGGAAAAGCGGACGCATAAGCGGTCGGAGCATCTTCTCCAGCATTTTGACTACGCCAAACTCTACGAAAATCCTGCCCAATGCGCCTGTGAGCACACAGATGCCCATAAGATAGAACACGGTGTTGAGCAGAAGGTCGTGGGCCGTGTGCATAAGCGTATTGAGCATGTTGGCCATTCCCATCGATTGCCCCAGATAGTAGAAAAGTCCGAAGACCACGGCGAGGCAAATCACGCCTTCATATTTTGCGAGCACAGACTTCTTCTTTTTGTCGGTCGGTGCAGCCATCCCGAGGGCGGCTTCTTTTTCATTGGCTTCCATGATATTTATTTACGGTTAATGTTGAGAAGGTTCATATCCCAGGTCAGTCCGGCGGTTGCATACATCGTCTTGCTCTGCATGAGGTTGTCGGGGTTGCCGTTTTTGCCCCAAGAATAGTATAATCCGGCATGAAGGCGCAGACGGTGGCGTTTCTTCATCAGCGGATAGAATTCGAATCCGGCTCCGGCCATATTGAGTTCGGTGCCGTCGGCCACCACGAGGTCGGCTCCGGTGCCGGTTTTGTTGACGTCATAAGTATATTTGCCGTAAACCCTCCAACGGGAGTCGGGCGAATATGAAAGTTCGGCCATCACTGAACAGTCTTTGAAGAGGAACGTCTGATGGGAAGCAGCACGGTTCATGAAATCGAGTTCCAGCCACACTTTGTCGAAAGAAAATTTATTGCCCAGGGCGAGATAGCTGATGTAGCGTCCTTTGGCATACTCCATGAGGTTGGCAGAATATATTGCGTCGAAGAAACCGTGGGAGCCGTTCCACATCAGGTTGTAGCCATACATGTTGCGGTTGCCGGAATAGGCAAACGGACTCTCCGTGACCTGGAACGTGAGGCGGTCGTTGCCGGTTATGCCGTAGCCGGCAGAAACGCCGAAAGCGTAGCAGGGTATATTGTTCCAGAATACGGAGCATCCGTAGAGGTCGATAGGAGCACGGTCATATTCATATCCGCCTATCGCCACAACCTCTTTGCCGGCCTGGAAATTCCAACGGCCTGTGGCATAGTTCAGATATACCCAGTCGGTTGCTTCGAAGAAGGAGGTGTTTTTGTTGAAACGTTGGCGCCAGGAATAGGTTAGACCCGGCGTAATCACGCCGTCGAGACGCATAACGAGATATTTCCCCTCAAAGCCGGAAGCGGCATCGTCGGTGTCGCCGTCGCGGGTGACGTATTGATAGTCTAACCGCGCTTCTACATCGAGACGCAGTATTTCTGATTTCAACGGGGCGGAATTGTCTTGGGGACGAGGCGCGGGAGCTTCTTCAGCTGCCGCCAATGATGGCATCGCCGCAAGCGAGGCTATCATAACAGATATTGACAGTGGAAGTTTCATGTCGATAGATTGAAAGGTGTTAAAATTCAAGTATTGGAATTTGGATGCAAATTTAATGTTAAGTTTTGTAAAATCTATCATCAAAAGGATAAAAAATGGCAACCGAGAGGGGAAATGGTTTTCCGTTTTCCGTTTTCCGTTTTCCGTTTTTCCGTTGTCCGTTGTCCGACTGGTCCGACAACTGAGAACTGAGAACTGAAAACTGACAACTGAGAACTGAGAACTGACAACTGAGAACTGACAACTGAAAAACGGTGAAGGCTTGTCGCTCTACTTACCGCACAAACATGGTGGAGAAGCGTAGTGAAACCTGAACGCGACGGCGTGGCGGATTGTTTTATATGTGTATGCTTTTTTAATGGGAATGATATGAAAGAGAAAGAATATGGGGATATTCCTAAACGTGTGTTGTTTTTTGCCGTAGTGACTGTCGTGGCGGTAGCGGGGACGATGCTTTCTTTCCTTACGGGTTGTGGAGGTAGCTGCAATAGAAACGTCCACGAGGAGACTATAGAGGAGGTGATTGAGGAATCGAAGGCTCCATACCGTGTGGTTGACTGCCCTACGCCCAACAAAGGGGAGGGTGTGAACAGCGTGGAGGGCATTGTGCTCCATCATACGGCGGAAGATTCGATAGAGAAGTCGATAAGGATACTTACGAGTCCGGCGAAAGGAGTGAGCTGCCATGTGCTAATCGACAAAGACGGCACCCGCTATGTTATGGCCAATCCGGAAGAAGTGACGTGGCATGCCGGTTTTTCGCGGTTCAACGGCAAGGATGGCGCCAACGCCACTACGGTAGGGATAGAATTCCAGGGCAACACTCTTGAAGAACCGTTGACCGACGACCAGATAAACAGTGCTATAGAATACGTATTGCCGATAATGGAGAAATATAACATTCCGATTGACCGCATAGTGACGCATGAGAAGATAAGGGAGGATTATAAAAAAAGTCATCCGAAGTCGAAGGTGCCTGACAAGCACGATGTGACTCCGGATGAATACTCTCGCTTCATAGAAGCGCTAAAAGCTTATTACTCCCACTCGATTGTGGCCGGCGGTTTGGAGGAGATGTCATAGACTACTCGGTTCACGCCGCGTACCTTGTTGATGATTTCGTTGCTGACGTTGGCGAGGAATTCATAGGGGAGGTGTACCCAGTCGGCGGTCATACCGTCGGTTGAGATTACGGCGCGTAGCGCTACGCAACTCTCATAGGTCCTTTCATCGCCCATCACGCCTACGCTCTGCACTGGAAGGAGCATTACCCCCGCCTGCCATACGGAGTCGTAGAGCCCTTCCTTGCGGAGTCCGTTGATGAAGATGGCGTCGGCTTCCTGAAGCACGCGCACTTTCTCCGGGGTGACTTCCCCGAGGATGCGGATGCCAAGTCCGGGACCCGGGAAGGGGTGACGGCCAAGAAGACGCGGATCCATATCCATGGCTTTGCCCACGCGGCGCACTTCATCTTTGAAGAGAAGACGAAGCGGCTCGACAATCTTGAGGTTCATCTCTTTGGGGAGACCTCCTACATTGTGGTGGCTCTTGATAGTGGCCGACGGGCCTTTCACGGAGCAGCTTTCGATTACGTCGGGGTAGATGGTGCCCTGTGCGAGCCAGCTTGCGCCCTCTATCTTCTTCGCCTCGGCGTTGAACACTTCCACGAAGTCCTTGCCGATAATCTTGCGCTTCTGTTCGGGGTCGGTCACGCCTTTGAGGTCGGCATAGAAACGCTCGCTTGCGTCAACACCGATAACGTTGAGTCCCATGTGCTTGTATGAGTCGAGAACCTCGTCGAACTCATTCTTGCGCAGAAGACCGTTGTTGACGAAGATACATGTGAGATGGTCGCCGATTGCTTTGTGGAGCAACATTGCGGCCACAGAGGAGTCAACACCACCCGAAAGACCGAGGATGACACGGTCGTCGCCGAGTTTCTGGCGTAGTTCTTCTACCGTGGTCTCGATGAACGAAGCCGGGCTCCATGTGCCGGAACATCCGCAGATGCCGAGTACGAAGTTGGCGAGAATCTGTTTGCCATCGGTGGAATGATACACCTCAGGATGGAACTGTATGCCCCATGTCTTCTCACCCTCTATGTGATAGGCAGCGGCTTTCACGTTTTCCGTAGAACCAATGATTCTGTAGTTTTCGGGAAGTTTGGTGATGGTGTCGCCGTGGCTCATCCACACTTGAGTGGGGGAGGGGACGTTGAGCATCAGCGAGTCGATGGGGTCAACCACTCGGAGCATTGCACGTCCGTATTCGCGGGAGGGCGCCCCCTCTACGTCGCCGCCATACTCGTAGGCGAGCAGCTGCGCTCCGTAGCATACGCCAAGAAGCGGAAGTTTCCCCTTGATGGCGGAAAGGTCAGGCTTTGGAGCGTCGGCATCGCGCACGGAAGAGGGCGACCCCGACAGGATTACTCCCTTCACGTCGCCGTCGAGCTCCGGAATCTTGTTGAAAGGATGGATTTCGCAATATACGTTGAGCTCACGCACACGACGTGCTATCAGCTGGGTGTATTGCGAACCGAAGTCCAATATCAGTATTTTTTCCATATTCAGTGTGTGTTATTCTCCTCGTGAATAGTTGGGTGCCTCTTTGGTGATTGTCACGTCGTGAGGATGGTTTTCGATAACGCCTGCGGAGGTGATGCGAACGAACTTGGCGTTGTGGAGCGAGTCGATATCCTTTGCACCGCAATAGCCCATGCCCGAACGGAGTCCTCCGAGGAGCTGGTAGATTGTCTCTGCGAGTGTGCCTTTGTAGGGTACGCGCGCCACGATTCCTTCCGGTACGAACTTGCTCGAATCGCAGGTTTCGCTCTGGAAATAGCGGTCTTTCGACCCTGCCTGCATTGCCTCGATGGAACCCATGCCACGGTATGCCTTGAATTTACGACCGTTGTAGATGATGGTTTCACCGGGAGACTCCTCTGTGCCTGCGAGCATGGAGCCCATCATGACGCAGTCGGCGCCTGCGGCTATGGCTTTCACCACGTCGCCCGAATAACGGAGACCGCCGTCTCCGATTACAGGCACGCCGTGCTTCTTGGCCACCTGCGAGCAGTTGAAGATGGCGCTGAGCTGTGGCACGCCTACACCGGCTACTATGCGGGTGGTGCAGATTGAACCGGGGCCTATGCCCACCTTTATTCCGTCGGCACCGTTGGCGATAAGATATTCGGCGGCCTCTGCCGTGGCGATATTGCCAACGAGCACGTCAATCTCCGGGAATTTCTCTTTCACGGCCTTGAGAGTGTTGACCACGTTGGCTGAATGGCCGTGGGCAGTATCGATTACCACGGCATCCACTCCGGCATGCACGAGGGCTTCCACACGTTTAAGAGTGTCGCTCGTGACACCCACGCCCGCAGCCACGCGGAGACGGCCCTTGGAGTCCTTGCATGCTTTGGGATAGTCCTGTATTTTTGTGATGTCGCGGTATGTGATAAGCCCAATAAGCTTGTTGTCCTTATCCACCACGGGAAGTTTTTCGATTTTGTGGCGAAGAAGAATCTGAGAAGCTTCCGCAAGGTCAGGGTTTGTGGTGGTGACGATATTGTCTTTGGTCATGACCTCGGCGATTGGAAGATTCTCCTGTGTCTGGAAACGGAGGTCGCGGTTGGTGACGATACCCACAAGCTTCCCTTCGGCGTCAACCACCGGGATTCCGCCGATATGGTTCTCATGCATCATTCTTTGTGCGTCGCCTACGGTCTGCTCCGGGGTGATGGTGACGGGGTCGAAAATCATTCCGCTTTCGGCACGTTTCACTTTGCGCACCTGGGCAGCCTGAGCTTCAATCGGCATGTTCTTGTGGATGACGCCGATTCCACCCTGCCGGGCTATGGCTATGGCCATGGCAGCCTCGGTGACGGTGTCCATGGCGGCAGACACCACGGGAATGTTGAGGGAGATATTGCGTGAGAAACGTGTTTTCACTTCCACCATGTTAGGTGTCACCTCGGAATATGCCGGGACGAGGAGGACGTCGTCAAACGTCATGCCTTCTTCTGCTACTTTTTCTGATAAGAATGACATTGTCGATAGTTTTGTTAATGATTAGGACTTTTAGAAGTTTTTCAGTTTCTCGGAAATAAGGATGGTCTGCGTGCGGTCGGGGCCTACAGAAATCACACCTACGGGCACACCGGTGAGTTCCTCGATTTTACGCACGTATGCCTTGGCGTTGTCAGGAAGTTCGTCATACGATTTCACGCCGGTGATGTCTTCCTTCCAGCCGTCGAGTTCCACATATACCGGCTTGCAGCGAGCGAGCTTCGAAATTGTGGATGGCGGAGTGTCGATAATCTTTCCGTCGAGTTCGTAGTGCGTGCATATTTTCACTTTGTCGAGACCCGAGAGCACGTCGAAGAGCATGAGCGCCCAGTTGTCGATGCCGGCGAGGCGGCTCGTGTAGCGTGCCACCACGGCGTCGAACCAACCCACACGGCGCGGGCGTCCCGTTACGGTGCCGTATTCGTGGCCGCGTTCGCGAATTTCATGCGAAATCTCGTCGAAGAGTTCGGTGGGGAAGGGACCCTCGCCAACGCGTGTGCAGTAAGCCTTGGCCACACCCACGACATTGTCGATCCATTTCGGGGAGATGCCGGCCCCTACAGGCACGCTTGCCGAAGACGGCGTTGAAGACGTGACGAACGGGTATGTGCCGTGGTCTATGCAGAGCATCATGCCCTGTGCCCCTTCGAAAAGAATTTTCTTATCGGTAAGGAGAGCCTTGTTGATGAGGTCTGACGTATCTACTATGCGCGGACCGAGAATCTTGGCGATTTCCATATAACGGTCATAAACCTGCTGGAAATCGTAGGTAGGAAGTCCGAGCATATTCAATTCCATGTTCTTCTCTTCGAGGGCCGCCTTGAGCCTTTCGGCAAAATATTCGGGTTCGAGGAGGTCGCCCATGCGGAGTCCGACGCGGCTATATTTGTCGCTGTATGCTGGGCCGATACCTTTCTTTGTGGTTCCGATGAGTTTGCCCCCTTTCAGCCCTTCGTAAGCCCCGTCGAGCGCGGAATGCCAGGGCATCACCATGGCTGCGCGGTCGGAGATGAAGAGCTGATAATCGTTGACGCCCTGGTCGTGGAGTTTCTGAAGCTCCACGAGCACGGATTCCGGGTTAACCACCATGCCGTTGCCCATGACGTTGACGGTCTTGGGGTTGAAAATACCGGATGGGATGCTCTGGAGCGAATACTTGTGGCCGTTGAACATTACGCTGTGTCCGGCATTGTTCCCGCCCTGGTAGCGCACCACCATATCGGCGCGGCATGCGAAATAGTCGGTAATTTTACCTTTACCTTCATCGCCCCATTGGGAGCCGATGACAACTAATCTTTCCGACATTATTCTTCTAATTTATTGCGTTTGTAGATGTGGTCGATATTTTTGAAATAGTAGTCGAGCGTGAAGCAGTTGTCAAGCTCTTCCTCTGAGAGCGCACCCATCACCACGGGGTCTTGCTTGAGAAGGTCTTGATAAGAAGCTCCGAGGCTCATTGCTTTCATTGCGATAGGCTGCACGGTGTCGTAAGCCTTTTCACGCACGAAGCCTTTGTCGATGAGTGCATTCATCACGCGCTGAGCGAAAATCACTCCGTTGGTGCGGTAGATGTTTGCCATCATCTGGTCTTCAAACACCACGAGGTTCTCAAGGATTCCTTTCATGCGGTTGAGCATGTAGTCGAGAAGGATTGTGGCGTCGGGCATAATGATGCGTTCGGTAGCTGAGTGCGAGATGTCGCGCTCGTGCCAGAGGGCTACGTTCTCATATGCGGTGGCCATGTATCCGCGAAGCACACGCGCACATCCGCATATATTTTCACTGCTTACAGGGTTGCGCTTGTGGGGCATTGCGGAAGAGCCTTTCTGTCCTTTGCCGAAGGCCTCCTCCACTTCGTGTACCTCCGTGCGCTGCAGATTGCGCACTTCGAGAGCCATCTGTTCGAGGCTTGCACCGATGAGGGCGAGCGTAGCCATGTAGTAGGCATGGCGGTCACGCTGGATTACCTGTGTGCTGATGTCGGAACTGTCGATGCCAAGTTTTTCGCAAACGTAGTCCTGCACAAACGGGGGAATGTTGGCGAAGTTGCCGACGGCACCGCTGATTTTGCCCACTTCCACACCCCTTGCTGCAGCCTTGAAACGCTCGAGGTTGCGACGCATCTCCGCAAGCCAGAGCACCCATTTCAAGCCAAACGACGTGATGTCGGCATGGATGCCGTGCGTGCGTCCGATGCAGGGGAGCTTTTTGAAGCGGATGGCTTGCTTCTTAAGCATCTCGATGTATTCTTCGATATCCTTGAGAAGGATTTCGTTGGCTTGCTTGAAAAGATAACCGTTGGCTGTATCGACCACGTCGGTCGATGTTAGGCCGTAATGAACCCACTTGCGTTCGTCGCCGAGCGACTCGCTGACAGTACGGGTGAACGCAACGATGTCGTGGCGCGTCTGGAGTTCTATTTCCTTGATGCGGTCAATGTTGAACGTAGCTTTGGCGTTGAGTTTCTCAACGTCTTCGGCGGGAACCACCCCAAGCTCCCTCCATGCCTCTGCGGCAAGGAGTTCTACCTTGAGATACGCGCGGAATTTGTTTTCCTCGGTCCAGACCTCGCGCATCACATCCCTTCCATATCTTTCTATCATGTTGTATTGTTGTTTTATCGTTTTGTAATTTATTTACCGTTTTCCATCTTGCGGATGAAACATTCCAGTGTGTTTTCCATGAGACAGGCACGTGTCATGGGGCCCACGCCGCCCGGCACGGGGGTAATGACCGAAGCTTTTGCGCAGACGGCGTCGAAATCCACGTCGCCGCAGAGTTTGCCTGTCTCGGGATCACGGTTCACGCCCACATCGATTACCGCCGCGCCTTCGCCTACCATGTCGGCAGTGACGAAACGGGGGCGGCCTATCGCCACCACGAGAATGTCGGCTTCCGAGGCGATTTTAGCGAGGTCTTTAGTGCGGCTGTGTGCCATAGTGACGGTAGCGTTGCGGTCGAGAAGCAACTTGGCGGCAGGGAGGCCTACGATGTTGCTACGTCCGATAACAACGGCTTTTTTGCCTTCAATCTGCACTCCCGCCTTGTCGAGGAGCTTGATGATACCTTTCGGCGTGCAGGGAAGTGTGCAGGGTAGTTTCTGCCAAAGCGATGCCACGTTGCCGGGGTGGAACCCGTCAACGTCCTTTTCCTTGGAGATGGCTTCAATCACCTTGTCTTCATTGATGTGGCGGGGGAGAGGCAGCTGCACGAGCACGCCGTCAACCGAGTCGTCGGCGTTGAGCTCCGCAATCATCGCGAGGAGTTCCTCTTCGGTGATGTCGGCGGGGCGACGGATGGTGGTGCTCTTGAAGCCTACCTCTTCCGCGTCGCGTCCCTTACCTTTCACGTATGACTGGCTCGCAGGGTCTTCTCCCACAAGAATCACCACAAGATGAGGGGCGCGTCCGTATTTTTCTTTCACTTCCGCAACACGTGCAGCCACGTCTTGCTTCAGTTCCTTAGCTAATTGGGTTCCGCTTATTGTCATCTCTAAAATGAGAATTGATTTAATGTTTTAAAATTTGTTCAGAGTGATGCTTTGCCGATGTCGGTGCGATGGAAAAGGGAGGGGCAGTCGATTTTTGCGATTTCCGCTTTCGCCGCTTCGTTGGCCTCGGAGATGGTGCGGCCTTTGCCCACCACCATCAGCACGCGGCCTCCGGCAGTGAGAATCTTTCTTCCCTCGCGCTTTGTGCCCATGTGATAGACTTCGGCATCGACATTTTCAAGACCTTTTATCTCCATGCCCTTCTCATATGATCCGGGATAACCGTCGGAGGCAAGCACAACGCCGAGATAAGCATCGTCGCTCCATTTTGTCTCGCAGTCGAGACCTTCCACGGCAGCTTCCACGAGGTCGTAGAAGTCGCTTTCGAGACGTGGCAGAACGACTTCGGTCTCCGGGTCGCCGAAACGAGCGTTGAATTCTATTACCTTCGGGCCCTCCTTGGTGAGGATTAGTCCGCCGTAGAGCACTCCCTTGAACGGCACACCTTCTGCCACGAGTGCATCTGCGGTGCGCTGTATAATCTCTTTGAGAGCTATGTCGCGGATTTCGTCGGTGACGAACGGTACGGGCGAATATGCACCCATGCCGCCGGTGTTGGGGCCTTTATCGCCGTCGAACGCACGCTTATGGTCTTGCGCCATTGCAAGCGGATAAACCTTGTGGCCCGAAACCACACACATGAAAGAGAACTCCGGGCCTTCGAGGAAATCTTCCACGACTACGCGACCCTTTCCGAAACTGGAATCGAGGAGCATGTCGCGAAGAGCGGCCTCAGCCTCATCATAGCTCATGGCCACCACAACGCCCTTGCCGGCGGCGAGTCCGTCGTATTTTATTACGGCCGGAAGCGGACGGTTTTTTACGTAGCCCCAAGCGGCATCGAAATCGTCAAACGCCTCGTAGCCCGAAGTGGGGACTCCGTATTTCGCCATTATCTGCTTGGCAAATTCCTTGCTGCTTTCAATCTTTGCAGCCTCTTTCGTCGGACCGAACGCCTTGTGGCCGGCCGCTTCAAGGGCATTGACGAGTCCGGCGGCAAGTGCGGCTTCGGGGCCGACCACCGTGAGGTCGATTCCGTTGTCGCCTACAAACTTCACCAGGTTGTCAACGTCTTCCACACCGATTGCCACGCATTCGGCGTCTTCTTCGATTCCGGCGTTGCCGGGGGCGCAGAAAATCTTCTGCACCCTCGGAGAACGTTTCAAGGCTTTCACGATGGCATGACAGCGTCCGCCGCTGCCTACCACCAATACTTTCTTGTTTTTATCCATCGCCATCAATGCTTGAAATGACGCATTCCTGTGAAGAGCATCGTTATGCCCTTCTCGTTAGCCACTTTGATAGAGTCTTCGTCGCGGATGCTTCCTCCCGGCTGCACGATTGCCGTCACGCCGTATTTCGATGCAAGTTCCACGGTGTCGCCGAAGGGGAGGAACCCGTCGGAGGCGAGCACGAGACCTTCGGTAATACCTGCGGCCTTAGCCTCTTCGAGTGCGATTTCAGCAGACCCGACGCGGTTCATCTGTCCGGCTCCTACACCGGCCGTTGCACCGTCCTTAACCACTACGATGGCGTTGCTCTTCACATGTTTCACGATTCTCCATCCGAAGTCGAGCTCTTCGAGTTCTTTTTCGGTAGGTTTGCGCTCGGTGACACACATGTCGGCGGTTATGTCCTTGCATTCTACGTCGGAATCCTGCACGAGAAGTCCGCCGTTGACGCTTACATATTGTTTCTGCGGAGCCTTGACATTGTCCATGGTCACTTCAAGGAGACGGAGGTTTTTCTTCGAAGCGAGCACTTCGAGGGCTTCCGGCTCAAACGCGGGAGCCATTACGATTTCAAGGAAGATGGGTTTCATGAGACGCGCCACCTCTGCCGTGAGGGGGCGGTTCATGGCTACGATTCCGCCATAGATGCTGACCTTGTCGGCTTCATATGCGCGTGTCCACGCTTCGAGAAGGTCTTTGCCGATTCCAGCGCCACACGGGTTCATGTGCTTGAGTGCTACGCAGAAAGGGTCGGAGAACTCGCGCACGATGTTAAGGGCGGCATTGGCATCCTGGATGTTGTTGTAGCTAAGTTCTTTACCTCCGAGCTGACGGGCGTGTGCCACAGAATAGGAAACTTCTTCCGGAGCACGGTAGAAGGTGGCTGCCTGATGCGGGTTTTCGCCATAGCGGAGGGTCTGGATAGCGTCGAAAGCAAGGAAGAGTTTCTCGTCGAGACCTGCCTGGCGGCGCATATATGTGGCGATGTGGCTGTCGTAGAGGGCTGTATGGGTGTATGCCTTGGCCGAAAGTTTGAGGCGCGTTTCAGGGTGCGTATTGCCGTTGGCTGTAATCTCCTCGATGATTCCGGCATAGTCGGCAGGGTCGCAAACCACGGTGACGTCGCGGAAATTTTTTGCCGCGCTGCGGAGCATGGAGGGTCCGCCTATGTCGATGTTCTCAACCGCGTCTTCCATTGTGACACCCTCTTTGGCAATAGTAGCTTCGAAAGGATAGAGGTTTACACAAACCATCTCGATTGTCTGGATTCCGTTTTCGGCAAGCTGTGCCATGTGGTCGTCGCTGTCGCGGCGTGCGAGGAGACCGCCATGCACTTTGGGATGAAGTGTTTTCACACGGCCTTCGCAGATTTCGGGAAATCCGGTCACGTCCTGGATGTCGAGCACCTCAAGACCGGAACCACGGAGCACCTTCAAGGTGCCTCCCGTGGCGATAAGTTCCCAGCCGAGGTTCTTGAGGGCGGTGGCAAACTCCACCACTCCTGTTTTATCGCTTACGCTGATTAGAGCTCTCATATATGGGTAGGGTTAGTTTTATTATATATTAAGGTAAGGAGTCAACAAGACGCGCTACGGTGGCGGGGTAGAGCACATGTTCACGCGCATGCACGAGCGATTCGAGTTCGTCGCGGTCGTTGCCGTCATATTCCACTGCAGCCTGGGCAATGATTTTGCCGCCGTCGAGCGAGGAATCGACATAATGTATCGACACTCCGAATATCTTCACGCCGTAGTCCATTGCCTGCCCTATGGCATCTGCGCCACGGAACGCCGGAAGAAGTGAAGGATGGATATTGACGATTCTTCCGCCGTATGCTTCCAGAAGTGTTTCTCCGACGATTCGCATATATCCCGCCAGGCAGATAAGTTCCACCCCTTTCTCGCGGAGATGACCGAGGAGCATCGTTTCGAAATCTTTTTTCGAGGCATAATCCTTCGGACGGAACTTTATGACGGGGACATTGAATCTTTTCGCACGTTCCACTACATACGCTCCCGGATTGTCGGTGACGCAAAGTGCGATTTCGGCGTTGATTTTCCCATCGGCGCATGCCTTGGCGATGGCTTCGAAATTCGAGCCGTTGCCGCTGGCGAAAACTGCAATTTTCCTTTTCATCCGTGTTGACTCTTTTGGGTTTAGTTAATATGTCGGGTTAATGCCGGTGACATTTATTTAATGGTCACTCCGTTACCTTCCACTATCTTACCGATGACAGAAGCCTTTTCTCCGGTCTTGGTGAGGATTTCGATGGTCTTAGCCACGTCGGCCTCGTCAACGGCAAGAACCATGCCTATGCCCATGTTGAAGATGTTGAACATCTCACGGTGAGGCACGTTGCCATATTTCTCAAGGATACGGAAAACGGGGAGTATTTCCCAGCTGCCTTCCTCCACTTCGATGCCCTGTCCTTCGGAAAGGATTCGGGGAATGTTTTCATCGAAACCACCGCCGGTGATGTGGGCGATTCCGTGAACGTCAACTTCTTTGAGCACCTCGTGAACCTGCTTTACATAGATTTTGGTAGGGGTGAGAAGCATTTCTCCGAGAGTTTGGTCGCCTGTGCCTTCATATTTGGCATTGAGGTCGAGTCCGTTGTCTGCCACAATCTTGCGGACGAGGCTGAATCCGTTGGAATGTACGCCCGAAGAGGCGATGCCAACGAGGAAGTCTCCCGCCTTGACTTTCGAGCAATCGATGAGACGCTCTTTTTCCACCGCGCCTACGGTGAAGCCGGCGATGTCGTAGTCTTCTTCGGCATACATGCCGGGCATTTCGGCAGTTTCGCCGCCTACGAGGGCGCATCCGGCCTGACGGCAACCTTCAGCCACACCTGCCACGATGGCTTCAACCACTGCGGGACGGTTCTTACCTACCGCCACATAGTCGAGGAAAAGGAGTGGCGCCGCGCCCTGTGCGAGCACGTCGTTCACGCACATCGCCACAGCATCGATGCCGATGGTGTCGTGTTTGTCGAGCGCGAAAGCGATTTTAAGCTTTGTGCCCACGCCGTCTGTGCCGCTCACGAGGATGGGGTGTTTGTAGCCGAGCGAACCGAGGTCGAACATTCCTCCGAACGCACCGATGTTGCCCATGCATCCGGGACGGTTGGTGGAAGCTACATGCTTCTTGATACGGCTCACCACTTCGTAGCCCGCCTCCAGATTTACGCCTGAGGCTTCATAACTTTTTGCCATTTTTTATATTGTTTTTCTAAAATTCTTGATAATCGTCTTTATTACCGGGTCAGATTATTTCTTACGGAAATAAGCCACGGCATTTGCGAAGAGGTTCTGGCGCTTGTTGCCGGAGATATTCTTCATCAACCCTTCGTCGTAACGTTCGGAATGACCCATCTTTCCGAGGATAAGACCATCGGGCGAAATGATTCCCTCGATGGCTTCGGTCGAACCGTTGGGGTTGGCCGGGGAAGTCATCGTGGCGTTGCCTTCAAGGTCGGCATACTGGAATGCAATCTGGCCGTTCTTGTGGAGCGAGGCCGCGAGGTCGGCGTTGGCGACGAATTTCCCTTCGCCGTGCGATGCCGCAACCGAATGAAGTTCGCCGGGCGTGAATCCTTTGAGCCAGGGCGATGCCACGGAACCCACACGTGTGGATACAATCTGAGAGATGTGGCGGTTGATGTCGTTGTGGAACAGCGTGGGTGAATCCGGACCGAGTTCTCCGATTTTGCCGAACGGGAGCAGCCCTGACTTCACGAGTGCCTGGAAACCGTTGCAGATGCCGAGTATAAGACCTCCGCGAGCCATTAGCCTTTCGATGGCGGCTTTCACCTTTTCGTTCATGATGACGCTGGCAATGAATTTGCCGCTGCCGTCGGGCTCGTCGCCTTCGGAGAAGCCTCCGGAGAAAGCGAGTATGTCGCATGCATCGATGTGTGAAGCCATGTCGGAAGTGGATTTCTCCACATCGTCGGGCGTCAGGTTGCAGAATACCGACGTTGTGATTTCCGCGCCCTCGGCGGCAAACGATTTCGCCATGTCGTAATCGCAGTTGGTGCCCGGGAAAACGGGTAGATACACCACCGGGTGCTCTTTGGCCGCCCCCGGATATTCTGCCACCTCCGTTGAGGAGACTGCATTGACGGCAGAACCCGTCACGCCGCTACGGTCGGGATAGACGGCTGTGAATCTGTCGCGGTTCGCCTCGTAGGCTTCGTCGATTGTGATTTTTTCGCCGTTTATTGCAAGGGTTGGCTCGCCTGTCACCTTACCGATGAGTTCGAATCCCGGGATTTCAAGTATATCCTTGCTCTCCACCAGGATTGATCCGTTGCCGTAATTGAAGAGGTCGCTTTCCTTTATCGTTACCTCCACACCGAGCCTGTTGCCGAAGCTCATTTTAGCGATAGCTTCAGTGGCGCCTCCAAATCCGAGTGCATATCCGGAAACAACGGTGCCCTCTTTTATAAGACGATGGAGCATACGGTAATTTTCCATCAGCGCCTTAGTGTCGGGCATAAGCGACGGAAGCGGATTATGACGCACGATGTAAAGGAAATTGCCCGGAGTCTTGAATTCCGTGCCAATCACATCGTTTGCGCTTACCGGAGCCACACCGAATGCAATCAGAGTGGGAGGCACGCTGATGTTGGCAAACGTGCCGCTCATGGAATCCTTGCCGCCAATCGATGCAAGTCCGAGTTCGGTTTGCATCCGGAGAGTGCCGAGAAGGGCTGCCAGAGGTTTGCCCCAGGAGAGGCGAGAGTGCATGCGTTCGAAATATTCCTGATAGGAGAAGCGGAGACGCTCGAAATCCGCGCCTGCGGCTACAGACTTGCTCACAGCCTCGACCACGGAATATGCCGCACCGTGATAGGGACTCCAGCTCATCAGGAAGGGGTTGAATCCGAACGCCATCATGCTGGCGGTGTCGGTCTGATGGTTGCCGACGGGAAGTTTCTGGACGGAAACCTG
Source organism: uncultured Muribaculaceae bacterium (assembly GCA_910585275.1). Lineage (GTDB taxonomy): Bacteria > Bacteroidota > Bacteroidia > Bacteroidales > Muribaculaceae > Lepagella. The sequence goes on along the minus strand of CAJUCW010000001.1, from coordinate 209,128 downwards.
GGCCTCCGACTGCTGTGTTTTTCCTCCGAAGGGCATAAGCACCGTAGATTTTCCGATGGACGAATCGAAATGTTCGATAAGTCCTTTCTGCGATGTTACATTGTCATCGGCGAGGAGATTGAGCATTTTCTCTTTTACGGAATCGCCCTTCACTTCTCTTTCAAACGGGTCGCATGGTTCGATTGTGCCTATTGTGGCCTCTGTGAAATGGCGTGCGCCTGCGGAGTCGATAAACTCACGGCTGAGGTCGGCCACAACCTTGTCGCCGTAGAACATTCGCATACGTCCGGAATCGGTTACGTCAGCCACATGGTTCACCTCAAGGTTCTCCTCATGGCAGTATTTCATAAACTCATCCATGTCTTTGGCTTCAACCACCACCGACATTCTTTCTTGGCTTTCGCTGATGGCAAGCTCCGTGGTGTTGAGTCCGGAATATTTGGTCGGCACACGGTCAAGGTGTATGTCAAGGCCGTCGGTAAGTTCGCCGATGGCCACACTCACACCTCCGGCTCCGAAGTCGTTCGATTTCTTGATGAGTCTTGTCACTTCCGGACGCCGGAACAGACGCGCAATCTTCCTTTCTTCGGGGGCGTTGCCTTTCTGGACTTCAGACCCGCATTCCTCAAGAGAAGAGGTGGTGTGTTCTTTAGAAGAGCCGGTGGCTCCGCCGATGCCGTCGCGCCCGGTTCTGCCGCCGAACATGAGCACCACGTCGCCCGGGGCAGGGCTCTCGCGACGCACGTCAGAAGCTTTTACGGCACCTACCACGGCACCCACCTCAAGGCGTTTTGCCACATAATCGGGATGATAAATTTCGCGCACATGCGTGGTTGCGAGTCCTATCTGGTTGCCATAAGATGAATATCCTGCGGCTGCACGAAGCGAAATGACGCGCTGGGGCAGTTTACCTTCGAGGGTTTCATTGACGGGCTGGTAAATGTTGCCGGCACCGGTGACACGCATTGCCTGATAGACATAGCTGCGTCCGCTCAACGGGTCGCGGATGGCGCCTCCGAGACATGTGGAAGCCCCTCCGAAAGGTTCGATTTCAGTGGGATGGTTGTGAGTCTCGTTTTTAAACTGAAGGAGCCAACGCTCGGTTTCTCCGTCAACATCCACATCCACGTATATGCTGCAAGCGTTGTTTTCTTCGCTCTGTTCGAGGTCGTCGAGTTTACCTGTCTTGCGGAGATAGCGCGCCCCGATTGTGGCGAGGTCCATAAGGCAGAGCGGCTTGTTTTCGCGCCCGAGTTCCTTGCGGATTTCATGCCATTGGCGAAGGCTCTCTTCGAGGTCGGCCGATGCGAAAGAATCGTCAACCTTTATGTCGGTCAGTTCTGTAGTGAACGTGGTGTGGCGGCAATGGTCGCTCCAATATGTGTCGAGGATGCGGAGTTCCGTTTCATTAGGGTCGCGTCCTTCGGCGGTGAAATACTTCACCACTTCCATGAGGTCGTCGCCGTTCATGGCGAGTCCCTTCTCCTTGCACCATGCCGGCGCCTGGGCGGCCGTGATGGTGCGGAACCCTTCGAGCACGGCCACGGGTTTGGCCGCCGCACGCTCTGGAGCGGCAAGCACCGAAAGGTCTTTCTCCCTCGACTCCACTGCATTGATGCAATAATGGGCGATTTTCTTCATATCTTCGTCGCCTACAGATGAATCGAAAATCATAAGTTTGGCGCTGCGGATGTCGATGTCGGCGTCGGGCTGGATAAGTTTCACGCAATCCACGGCAGCCGCCGCACGCTGGTCGAACTGTCCGGGCAATGATTCCACTGCCAGATAGGGACGTCCTTCAAAATCGACAGAGTCGGAGACATTGTCGGTGGCAGGTTCGCCAAACACTTTGTAGCTGCTCTTCTCCACAAGTTCCGGCGAGAACCCGAAAAGGTCGTAAACGCAAATCAGTCGAAGCGATGAAATGTTCAGACCAAGGTTGGAGTTGAGTTCGTTGCGGAGGCTGTCTGCCTCCACCCGGTAGGGTTCACGTTTCTCAACGAAAATTCTGTATGGTTTCATAACGGAGGATAAGTTTAGTCGAGTGTGGATGCGAGTACTTTCTGCGCCTGTTGTGCGCGGAAGTCATCCATTTTTTGTTTGAGCCCGCTGTCGGTGACGGCGAGCATTTCTATGGCGAGGAGTGCGGCGTTTTTCGCACCGTCGATAGCCACGACAGCCACCGGTATTCCGGAAGGCATCTGCACCATTGAAAGGAGCGAGTCGATGCCCTCGAGCGCACGCGCCTTGATGGGCACGCCGATAACAGGGAGAGTGGTGAAAGCGGCGACCACTCCGGCAAGATGTGCGGCCCCGCCGGCGGCTGCGATCACAGCCGCGAAACCGCGGTCGCGCAGACCGCTTACCCATTTTTCGAGTTCCGCGGGAGTGCGGTGGGCGCTCAATACTTTTGTTTCCGATTCAACGCCAAACTGAGCGAGAGTGTCAGTGGCGGCTTTCATGACTCCCCAGTCGCTGGTGGAGCCCATAACAACACCTATTTTCACGTCTTTAAAAAAGATTAAAAAGAATGGGCGCAAAGAAAACTCAATGCGTCCACTCGTATTATATCGTTACAAATTTTTACCTGTCGGTTCCAGCCGGACATGTGTCGGCTTTTGGTCATTACATAAGCTTGCATAAGGGAGTCCGAAAAAACTGTCCGCACGCTTTTGTTGCCGGGCTTGATGCCAGGCTTTCGTCTGGTGGCGGATATGTTTTGACTATGCCAAATCATTTGGAAGCGGAATCTTTTTACCTTAGCGGGCTTTTGTGGTTTTAAAGTGCAAATTTAAGAAAAAAAAACGATATAATCATCATAAAATTAAGACAATTATGGAGGGTGGTATGAAAAATCTTTTTATCGTTGCGAGTATGTGTTTTTTTTAGTAGCTTTGCGAGTCACGGCAATGAATCATGCAGGCTGTGGCATCGTTGTTTCTCTAATCGTCAATCCGCTATCAGAATGTATGAAATTCAGGACAGAATATAAACCACAGGAAGCTTCTTTTCAGCTTAATCCCGGCATACCGACAATGCTTGTGGGGTCTTGTTTTGCCGATAACATAGGGAAGCGTATGCGAGGCAGCTTATGGAAGGCGTATAATCCCTTGTCGGTGCTTTATAATCCGCTTTCGATAGAAAAAGCACTGAGGTCGGTTCTTGACGATGATGGTTCGCCAGGATTTCTTTCTTCGCTTTTTGAAAAAGACGGTGTGACGAGGTCATGGCTTTTTGATTCCAAACTTTCTTCTGAATTCAAGGCAGACACTATTGTGGAGTTTCGAAGGCGCAGGGCTATTGTTTGCGATTTGCTTGGAAAGGCGCAGGCACTTTTCGTGACGTTCGGCACATCGTTCGTCTATTCCCTCTCCGATAATCCGGAATACATCGTGGCGAACTGCCATAAGCAACCGTCGGCAATGTTCTTGCGAAGACGGCTTGGGGTGGATGAAATAACGGAGGTGTGGGAGAGCCTTGCCAATGATTTGAAAGAAATGTTTCCTCGCTTGCATATAGTGTTTACTGTCAGTCCGGTGAGGCATCTTAAAGATGGTTTTGCCGGCAACTCCCATTCCAAGGCCGTGCTTCTTCTGGCTGTCGAAGAGCTTTGTGGCCGCCTGGATTTCTGTCATTATTTTCCGGCATACGAAATCGTCAACGATGACCTTCGCGACTACCGGTTTTATGCTTCCGACCTCGTGCATCCTTCGGAAGAAGCGGTGGAATATATCTGGGAGGTTTTCAAGGCCACTTATCTTGATGCGAAAGGGATGGAAGCTATAAAGGAAGGTGAAAAGATTGTCAAGGCATGGCGCCACCGACAGTTGCCTGATGCCACAAAGGAACCGACTCCTGAACGGCTGAGGCGGATAAATGAATGGAAAATTGCTATAAAAGAGAGATATGGTTCGTTCGCGGAAAGTTTCGGAGAAGCGCTTCCTTTGGAATATCCGTTTGAATCAGACCCAGGTTTTATGTGAACCGTGAGTATTATGTGATTGCGCACGAACGCATTGTAGAAATAAGGTAACGATAAGAGTGATGATGGAGTATTTGTAAAAAAAGTAAAAAAAGTATAATTGTCAGGATAGATTCTTATTCCCGAGTGTTATCAAAAATAGAGTGACTAATCATTCTGTTACCTATTATATACAACAACTATGGACTTCTTATGTAATGACAAATTGCTCATCGTCGGAGCTGCGGGCATGATTGGCTCGAATATGGCCCAGACCGCATTGATGATGCGCCTGACCCCTAACGTATGCCTTTATGATCCTTATGCACCTGCTCTTGAGGGTGTGGCAGAGGAACTTTATCATTGTGCTTTCGAGGGCGTTAACCTCACTTTTACTTCAGACGTGAAGGAAGCTTTTACCGGAGCCAAATATATTGTGTCGTCGGGCGGTGCCGCCCGTAAGGCGGGTATGACCCGTGAAGATCTTCTGAAGGGTAATGCCGCCATTGCCGAGGAATTCGGTAAGAACGTTAAAACGTATTGTCCCGATGCCAAGTTCTGTGTAGTGGTATTCAATCCCGCAGATATAACAGGCCTTATCGCTTTGATTTATTCCGGTCTGAAGCCATCGCAGGTGGCCACACTCGCCGCTCTTGACAGCACGCGCCTGCAAGACCAGCTTGTGAAATACTTCAAGCTTCCGGCTTCCGAGATTGTCAATTGCCGTACGTATGGCGGCCACGGCGAACAAATGGCTGTATTTGCGTCAACCACATTGGTTGACGGCAAACCGCTCGACACCATCATCGGCACGGAAAAACTTCCCGAGGCAGACTGGGAGAAAATCCGCCAGAATGTAATCCAGGGCGGTAAACATATCATCGACCTCCGCGGACGTTCATCGTTCCAGAGCCCGGCCTATCTGTCGATTGAGATGATTGCGGCCTCTATGGGAGGCAAGCCCTTCACATGGCCTGTCGGAACTTATGTCAACAACGACAAGTTCCATAATATCATGATGGCAATGGAAACGACCGTGACTAAAGACGGCGTAGAGGTTAAACCTGTGAAAGGTACTCCTGCCGAAGAGGCGGACTTGGAGAAGAGCTACAAACATCTTTGCGAATTGCGCGACGAAGTAATCGAGATGGGTGTGCTTCCTCCTGTTGCCGAATGGAGCAAAATCAACCCTAATCTTTGATGATATAGGATAGGTGATTTGGAATTTTTGGTCAAAGAAATTTGACCCGTAACGACCGAGGATGCCGGGGTTGGATTTAAATCCTTTCCCCGGCATCTTCAGTATATGCTTGTTGCTTTTAAGATGCAATTCAAAAAAGATTTGTTGAAAAATGAGAATCATAATTGCGGGAGACGGCGATACGGCGACACACCTTGCCAATACATTGTCGATAGAGAATCAGGATATAGTGTTGCTGGGTTCCGACAGCGAACGCCTTGCGGAGCTTGAGGCGACCTGCAATCTTATTACTTTTTCGGGTAGTGCCGTGTCTGTTTCCGACTTGAAGCAATGCGGGGTGGATTATGCCGATTTGTTTGTAGCAGTCATGAATGACGAGAATCTGAATATCGTGTCGGCCGAAATTTCAAAAAGCTGCGGTGCTAAAAGATGTGTTGCGCGAATTGACAATACGGCATTTCTTGAGCCGGAGGTAAGGGAGATGATACGTCGTAACGGCGTCGATTCACTGATTTATCCTGAAGGGCTTGCTGCCAAAGAGATTGTGAACTTTATCCGACATAATTGGGTCATGGAATGGGTTGATATCCACAACGGAGAATTGATGGTGGTTGGGGTAAGGATGGGACACGATTCTTTACTGACAGGTAAGCAGTTGAAGGATGTGGCTTCAAGTCCGCGTTTTTTTCACGTTTCGGCGTTGAGGCGAATGGACCATATTGTGATTCCCCGTGGTGACACCGAAATAAAAGAGGGTGATATTTTATATTTTTCAGTTTTGCCGGAAGATGTGGCGCATCTGCGTGAGATTTGCGGAGGAGTGGAAAAGAAGGTGCGAAAGATAATGATAACGGGAGGGGGACGCGTTACGGAAAATCTTCTTTCCGAAGTGCACGGCGATTACGACATCGTAGTCATTGATTCTGACGTTATGCGTTGCCGTTACATAGCTTCTAAATTCGGGGATGTGACTGTGGTCAACACCAGGGCAAGCGACGTGGCTACATTGAAGGAAGAGGGTATCGGAAGTTGCGATATGTTTCTGGCCCTCACCGGGAGCCCTGAAAAAAATATAGTTTCCTGTATGGTGGCCCGTGAGCATGGCGTGTCGCGTACGCTTGCGAGAATAGAGGAATTACAGTATATTCCCGAAGCGGAGAGCCTGTCGATCGACAAGATAGTCAATAAAAAACTATTGAACGTAGGCAAAATTCTCAACACACTTGTAGAGACAAACTTTAATGGAGCGCAATGCATGCTTCTTGACAATGCGGAAATAATAAAACTTGTTGCACATCCGGATTCCAAGATTGTGTCAAAACCTGTTTCGCAACTCAATTTGCCTAAAGAAGTCACCATTGGCGGCCTGATAAGAGACGGGAAAGGATTCCTTGTGGAAGGTCATACCCGAATTGATCCCGGCGACCACGTGCTTGTTTTCTGTCAAATCGGGTCATTGCCCAAAGTAGAACGATTGTTCCAATGATATGGCTACAACGCTTAACATAAAGTCGATTGTAAAGGTTTTAGGGCAACTTGTGGTTGCCGAGGGCCTTATGATGGTTCTTCCCCTTGTCGTGTGTATGTTGTATGGAGAAGAAGACTGGTCTGCTTTTGCGATTTCGTCCGTAATTTCGCTTTGCATGGGAGCCACTGCGGTGTTTTTCACACGCCGGTCGGCTACGGTTGTAAAAACGCGTGAAGGGTTTGTAATCACGGCTTTGATTTGGGTGGTCTATGGCGTTTTCGGTATGGTTCCGTTCATGTTATGTAGTCGCCCTTTGGGATTCACCGATGCTATGTTCGAAACGATTTCCGGATTCACGACAACCGGTGTCAGTGCAATCGTCGATGTGGAGGAGCAATCGCACGGCATTCTTTTCTGGCGCGCCTTGACACAATGGATAGGAGGCTTGGGAATAATACTGTTTTTGCTTGCGGTGTTGCCCGAACTCAACAAATCTTCCGGGATTTCGATGTTTAATGCCGAAACTTCAGGCATCACTCACGACAGGCTTCATCCCCGCATCCGACAGACGGCGTTGTCGTTGTGGGGAATATACGTGGGTGTGACTTTTTTGTCGATAATATTGTTGTGGCTCGGCCCGATGAACTTGTTCGACAGCATATGCCAGTCGTTTACTGCCATTGCTACGGGAGGTTTTTCCACCCGCAACGACGGGATATCTTTCTGGCATTCGAATTATGTATATGGCGTGCTCATACTCGTTATGGGAATAGGCGGAGTCAATTTTATGGTGCTTTATGCGTGTTGGAAGAAAGGGATAAGGGAGGTCACCGGCAACGAGGTGACACGTATTTTTGCAGGTGTCATCTTGTGTTCTTTCCTTTTGCTTGTGGCTTCTTTATTGATTCAAGGCGTAGGTGTTGACATCGGGAATTGTCTTTTTTTACCATTGTTTCATGTGGTGTCGGCAATCACGTCCACGGGTTTTTCAATTTCGCAAGCTGAAGGGTGGGGACCGTTTTCGTTGTTGATGACAATAGCGTTGATGTTGTGCGGGTCATGTGCTGGCTCCACGGCAGGGGGCATCAAAATCGACCGCCTGATAGTGATGGGTCGGAATCTTATGAATGAAATTAAAAAATCAATTTATCCCAAGCGTACGTATGTGGTAAATCTTAATGGAAGTTTCTTGAGAAACCGGTTGATATCGCGAGTGTCTGCTTTTGTCACGTTATATCTTTTGATTGTGTTTCTCTCCACGGCCGTTATTACTTTTTGGGGGTTCCGGTTCACCGATTCATTGTTTATGGTCAGTTCGTGTATAGGTTGCAACGGATTGGGATACGGAGTGACCGGTGTGGATGGTTCTTACGCATGTTTGCCCGGTATGGTGAAATGGCTTCTTTCTATTAGTATGCTTGTCGGGCGTCTTGAATTATTTACGTTTATGGTGCTTCTGCTCCCTTCTTTCTGGAAAAGATGAGGATGAATTGATGTTACATAATGTAAAAATTGATTGACAACGCTTAAACTAATTGCAACGGGAATTGTTATTGTTAAAACTATTGGGCTGTTTTTGTCGGTTCAACGGAAATCGGGACAAGGTTAAAAGACGGTTCCGATATATTTACAAACCACTTAACCGTTTGCTTTGATGAAGGTAGGATTATTTATACCCTGTTACGTGGATGTGGTGTATCCACAAGTGGGAATGGCGTGCTATAAGCTTCTGCGCCATCTTGGAATAGATGTTACGTATCCGCAGGGGCAGACCTGCTGCGGACAACCTATGGCGAATGCCGGATTTCAGAAAGAGGCTGAGCCTCTGGCCAAGAAATATAAGGATTTGTTTGAGGGTTATGACTATGTAGTGGCGCCTTCGGTGTCATGCACGGCTTTTATACGTATAAATTATCCCGGACTCTTGAAAGAAGACAGTCATCGGTGCCATATAGCTTCCAACACGATGGACATGGTGGAATTTCTTCACGATGTAGTGAAAGTGGATAAACCTCTCGGGAAATTTCCTCACAAGGTCAGTCTGCACAATTCGTGCCACGGAGTAAGGGAGCTCGGACTCTCTTCCTCGTCTGAGATAGTTGAGCCTAAATTCAACAAAATAAAAGATTTGCTTAGACTCGTAGAGGGGATAGAGGTTGTGGAGCCTGAACGGTCTGACGAGTGTTGCGGGTTCGGCGGGATGTTCAGCATAGAGGAAGTGGCGGTCAGCAAACAGATGGGGTGGAAAAAGTTTGAAAGGCATAAAGCTACCGGAGCGAAATATATCACCGGCGCCGACTGTTCATGTCTCATGCATATCGCCGGTGTGGCCGCAAAGGAGAAGGCCGCCGACGGAATAGAGTTCAAACACGTAGTCGAAATTTTAGCATCAGGATTATGAGCACATCACATAGCAAGGCAGCAAAAAAATTTTTGGAAAACCGGGAGTATGCCGATTGGCATGACCAGACATTCTGGGGAGTGCGCGTGAAACGCGACGGTATGGCACATGACCTTCCGGAATGGGAAAGGCTTCGGGAGAAAGCCTCTGAAATCAAACGCCATACCCTTACGAATATCGATGTGTATTTGGAAAAATTCGCCGATGCCGCCGAAAAAAACGGGGTAATAGTGCATTGGGCGAAGGATGCCCGGGAATTCAATGAGATTGTATATGGCATCCTGAAGGATCATGATGTAAAAAAGATGGTAAAGTCAAAGTCCATGCTCACCGAGGAGTGTGAGATGAACCCTTATCTTGAGGAGCGTGGAATAGAGGTGGTCGAAACCGACCTCGGCGAACGGATTCTTCAGCTGGGCGGCCAGCGTCCGAGCCATATCGTGATGCCCGCCACCCATCTGAGCCATCATGACGTGGGCGAGCTTTTTGAAGAAAAACTCAACACTGAAAAAGGGAACCATGACCCCACTTATCTTACATACGAGGCCAGGTTGAGCCTTCGCGACGAGTTCCTCACGGCGCAGGCGGGAATGACCGGGGGCAATTTCGGAGTGGCGGAAACGGGCGACATTGTGGTCTGCACCAACGAGGGGAACGCCGATATGTCAACATCCGTGCCAAAACTTCAGATTTCGGTCATCGGTTTGGAGAAAATTGTGCCTGACTATGAGGCCCTGTCGGTGTTTGTGCGCCTCCTCGCACGGTCGGCCACAGGACAACCGTCAACCGTATATACGAGTCATTTTCGTAAAAAACGTCCCGGCGGCGAAGAACTGCATTTCGTCATTGTCGATAACGGAAGAAGCAAATGGCTCGGCGACCCCCTTCATTGGGAAACTCTTAAATGTATAAGATGCGGGTCGTGCATGAACACGTGTCCCGTCTATCGTTGGAGCGGAGGGTATTCATATAGCTATTTCATTCCGGGCCCTCTCGGAATTAACTTAGGCATGTTGCGCGACCCACGGAAATATTCCGGCAATGTCAGTGCATGCACATTGTGCCTGAGCTGCCAGTGTACTTGCCCGGTGAAAGTGAATCTCGGCGACCAGATTTATCTGTGGCGCCAGACGCTCGATGAAATCGGATGCGCCAATCCTGAAAAGAAGATGATATGTCAGGGGATGGAAAAGGTGCTCACCAATACGTCGCTCTATAATTCGTTGAGTTCCAAAGCATATCTTTTGAACATGGTGCCCAGTTTCCTAAAAGATTCGGCTGTCAATCCATGGGCTTACGGCCACAAGATGATGACTTTCCCCAAAAAGCCTTTCCATAAGCAAATTAAGGAATATATAAAGAAAGAACAAAAAGATTCCGAGAAATGAGTACAAGAAAAGATATAATAGACAGTTGTCGGTCATCGATAAAGACAAGATATGAGCGTCCGTCGCTCGGCGACCTCGAGCCAGTGGAATATCCTGATGTCCTGCTCAAGTTTGTAGCCCAGGCGGAGTCGGTGGGTTGCAACGTGTCGTTTGCAGAAAGCGAAGACGAAATAGACGGTATCATCGGTGCCATTTATCCCGATGCCATGGTTATAGCGAGCAATATGAAAGCCGTAAAAAAAGCCACCGTCAATCCTGACGAGGTGGCCGGCGCGCAGGCTCTCAACCATACCGACGTGGGGGTGGTCAGGGCTTTTCTCGGCGTGGCGGAAAACGGAAGCGTGTGGGTGCCCCAGACCATGAAGGAACGCGACGTATGCTTCATTTCGGAAAACCTTGTGGCGGTTATGCAGGCAAAGGATGTCGTGGGAAACATGCACGAGGCTTACAAGAAGATTACGGAAAAGGAATATGGCTATGAAGATTTCAGCGAATCCGGTTACGGAGTCTTCATTGCCGGGCCATCGAAAACCGCCGACATCGCCCAGGTGCTCGTGAAAGGGGCGCAGGCGGCGCGGGGCATGACCCTTATCCTTATCAAAGATAAAAGTTAGAATATTACGTAAATAGATAATTATCCTTTACAGACTATGAACGCCATCATATCCATCATCCCGATAGTTCTGCTCTTCGTGCTTATGTTGGGCTTTAGGGTGTCGGGCTATAAGAGTGCCTTAATCACGTTGATTGTCACTGCCGCCATCGCCCTCTGGGGCGCCCCAGCCATGGGTATAATACCTGTGGAATATGCCGGCGATTCGGTTTATTCACTTGTTTGGTGGAGCGTGGTGGAGGGAATACTGAAGGCCGTTTTCCCTATCCTTATCATTATCCTTATGGCTATTTACAGCTACAATGTGCTTGTGGAATCGAAAGCCATAGAGACGATAAAAAGCCAGTTCACTTCATTTACCGACGACAAAGGGGTGCTTGTGCTGATGATGGTGTGGGGGTTCGGAGGTCTGCTTGAAGGTATGGCGGGGTTCGGGACGGCGGTGGCGATTCCTGCCGCCATCCTTATCGGTCTTGGGTTCAAGCCTATGTTCTCGGCTTTGGTGGCATTGCTCGGCAACACTGTTGCAACCGGTTTCGGGGCGGTCGGGGTGCCTGTGACAACGCTTTGCAACGAGATTTCTACGGGAGGAGTGTCTGCGACTACTGTCTGCGAGGTTTCCACGTTTGCCATTCTGCAGCTTGCCCCGCTGTTTATTCTTATTCCGTTTGTGATTTTGATGCTCACCGATTCCAAAGCGTGGGGCAAGAATGTTTGTCTGGCTTTGTGGGTTGGTGGCGTTTCGCTCGCCGTTCAGCTTGTATGCGCCACATTCCTCGGTGCGGAGACCCCTGCAATCATAGGGTCGATAGCAGCGATTCTGGCAATTATAATCTATGCAAAGATTTTCCTGCCAGGAAAGAAGAACGTTGCTACGAAAAAATATACACTTGGTGAAACCTTGCGGGCATGGAGTGTATATATCTTCATTTTGGTGCTTATTTTGGCGGGAGGCGCCCTCTGTCCTCCGATAGAGAGTTTCTTGAAAAATCATTTAGTCACTTCCTTCCCGATTCCTACTGTCGGGACCACGTTTAAATTCGGGTGGATAAGCAATGCGGGGCTTATGCTATTCATTGGTAGTGTAGCCGGCGGCCTGATACAGGGCCTTGGCATGAGGCAGCTTACGGTGGTAATGGCAAAGACCGTGGTCAATCTTCGTTTCACCACGGTGACCATCATCTCACTTATAGCCCTTGCTTCGGTTATGAACCATAGCGGAATGATTGCGGCGTTGGCGGCCGGACTGGTGGCGGTTTCGGGTTCGTTCTATCCATTCTTTGCGCCGTTGATCGGAGCCATCGGCACGTTTGTAACCGGCAGCGACACGTCGTCAAATATCCTTTTCGGCAAACTCCAGGCGAATGTGGCGCATCAGTTGGGCATGAACGGGCAGACATCTTTTTGTGGTTTCACCGGCTCGGAGTCAGACTGGCTGGCGGCTTCAAACACCGCCGGGGCAACGGGCGGCAAGATGATTTCACCGCAGAGCATAGCCATTGCTACGGCGGCTTGCGACATGAAAGGGCAAGACGACGCCATTCTGCGCAAGGCCATCCCATACGCCGTCGGCTATATCTTCATCTGCGGCATCATAGTCTGGCTCGGCAGCTGACGCGGCTCTTTAATTATCCCATGCCGACAGCTTTTTCTTGCCGAAATTCCGCATTTTAGCCATTGGTTTCAAAAAAATGTAGTATATTTGTCATATCTTCAAAACTAACCTTGAAATATGATGAGAAACCGGATGATATCGGCCTTTTTGTTAGCCCTGGCTCTGATGCCTTGCAGGGCGGATGGACTGAGTGGCTTTTTTTACGGCGAAGACAAGGCTCCGGGAGGGCATGAATGGGAGTGCCCCGATTCCTTGGCATACAATAAGGAGCAGCCGAGGGCATGTTTTTTTACTTTCGCCGACGAGGAATCGGCGCGTAAGGTGCTTCCCGAATACAGCCGCTATTGGAAGAGCCTCGACGGCGATTGGAAATTCCATTGGGTCGGGAATCCTTCCGAAAGACCGATAGGTTTCTACAAACCGGATTATGATGTGTCGGGATGGGACAATATAAGGGTGCCGTCAAACTGGAACTTGGCCGGACTGCAAAAGGACGGTTCCCTTAAATACGGCAAACCTATATATGTGAACCAAAAGGTGATATTCCGGCATCAGGTGAAACCCGACGATTGGCGGGGTGGCGTGATGCGTACCCCGCCCGAGGACTGGGCCACTTTCAAAGACAGGAACGAGGTGGGTTCCTACCGGCGCTCGTTCAACGTCCCTGCCGATTGGAAAGGTCGGGCGGTTTATCTGAATTTTGATGGCGTGGATTCTTTCTTCTATTTATGGGTCAACGGAAAATATGTGGGTTCAGCAAAAATTCACGTAACGCCGCCAGATTCGATATCACGCCTTATATAAAAAGAAAAGGGGAAAACACGGTTGCCGTGGAGGTTTATCGCAACAGCGACGGTTCGTTTCTTGAGGCGCAGGATATGTTCAGGCTGCCGGGGATTTTCCGTTCCGTTTATCTTACATCGGCATCACCCGTAGAAGTGCGCGACCTTGTAGTCGTGCCCGACCTTGTCAACGATTACAATGACGGTGAACTTAGAATAAAAGCATCCATACGTAATCTTTCCGGTAAAAACATGAAAGGATGCCGTATGGAGTATTCTTTGTATTCCAATCCTCTCTATGACGACCGTAACGAGGCTGTCACGGATGGAAATGTGCGGTCTGCTGTCATTGACATTCCTTCGGGAAGCGAAGGCGACGTGTCGGTTGTTTTGAAAGTCCGGAATCCGAATAAGTGGAGTGCCGAAGAGCCGTGGCGTTACACCCTCGTTGGAAAACTTCTTGACGGCAAAGGGAGGGTGCTTGAAACGGTGTCGGTTTATACCGGGTTCCGCAAAGTGGAGATTGCGGATGTTGAGGCCGATAAGGATGAATTCGGAAGGAAAGGGCGCTATCTGTTGCTCAACGGTAAGCCGGTTAAGTTCAAAGGGGTCAATAGGCATGAAACCAACCCTTGGCTCGGCCATGCCGTTGACCGCGGCACGATGACGGAAGACGTCATGATGATGAAAGCCGCCAACATCAACCATGTGCGCAACTGCCATTATCCCGATGCCCCGTATTGGTATTACCTTTGCGACAAATATGGCATCTACCTTGAAGATGAAGCCAATATAGAGTCGCATGAATATTATTATGGCGACGCGTCGCTTTCGCATGTTGACGAATGGGAGGCGGCACACGTGGCCAGGGATATGGAAATGGTGCATTCCACCGTCAACAGTCCGGCAGTGGTGATATGGTCGCTTGGAAACGAGGCCGGTCCCGGAAAGAATTTCGTGAGCGCGTATAATGCCATAAAGAGTTTTGACGCGTCGCGCCCCGTGCAGTATGAGCGCAACAACGACATTGTCGATATCGGTTCGAACCAATACCCCTCCATAGCTTGGGTCAGGAAAGCTGCCGAAGGTGCGCTCGATGTGAAATATCCTTTCCACATATCGGAGTATGCCCATTCCATGGGGAACGCCGTAGGGAACCTTGCTGATTATTGGGAGGCTATAGAGGGTACGAACCATATCATGGGCGGGGCCATCTGGGATTGGATTGACCAGTCGCTCTATAATTACGACCCTGCCACCGGGGAATGCTATCTCGCATTCGGGGGCGATTTCGGTGATGCCCCCACTGACGGTCAGTTTGTGATGAACGGTCTCCTTTTCGGCGACATGACCCCCAAACCTCAATATTATGAGGTGAAAAAGGTGTATCAGAACGTGGCGGTCAAGGCGGCTGATATTCGTGAAGGTAAAATAGAGGTTTTCAATAAGAATTATTTCACTCCCCTTGAGGGATATGAAGTGGTGTGGAAGCTACTTCGCGACGGCGTGGTGATAAAGGAGGGGATTTTGGATGAGTTGTCTCGCCGGCCGCTTGGTCCCAGGGAAAAGTGTACATGCCATGTGCCGTTCGATTATTCGTCGCTTTCATCCGGCGGCGAGTATTTCCTGAATATTGAATTCCGTCTTGTTGACGACAAACCTTGGGCGCAACCCGGATATGTTCAGATGGCCGAACAGCTTCCCGTGAAGTTTTGTGAGGCAGGGCAGGGGAGTCTTGAGGTAAATTCATCGGCAACGCCTGACTATACGGTTTCCGGAAATATCGCCACGGTTGCAGCCCCGGGATTTGTGGCGGAATTCGATATTGAGAAGGGGATGCTCCATAGGCTTGAATATGACGGGGCGGATGTGGTCAATCCGGGCTGTGGCCCTCGTCTCGATGCTTTCCGTGCATACGTCAACAATGATGCCTGGATTGCGGAAAAATGGTTTGAGAAGGGGCTTTATAATTTGCAACATCGGGTTCTGTCGAAGATTATCGAAGAGGATCCCTCGGGGGCGGTGAGGTTGACTTTCATGGTGGAGTCGCAGGCACCGAACGGAGGTAAAATGATCGGTGGCAACGGAAATGCCAAAGGCACCTATTATATCGACGAGACCGGTTCGCGGGCTTTCGGTCCTGACGATTTCAAGTTTGTTTCGTTGCAGACGTGGACCGTCAGGGGCGACGGATCGCTTGAATTCAGTGGAAATGTAACGTCTAACGACTCTTCGATGATTCTTCCGAGACTTGGGTTTTCGATGGAAGTGCCGAAAGGGCTTTCAGACGTGGCTTACTATGGCAGAGGTCCGGAGGAAAACTATAACGACCGTAAAAGCGGACAGTTTGTAGGTCGTTACTCTTCGAGCGTCGAAAAGATGATGACTCCCTACACGCGACCTCAAAGCAACGGTAACCGAGAGGAAGTGAGATGGATGTCGCTCACCGACGGAGAAAAAGGGATGACGGTGATTGCTCCTCGAAAGATGTCTTTTTCCGTCTCTCCATATACCGAAATGGAACTCTTTCTCGCCGACCATCCCCATAAACTTTCTGCGACCGACAGAAACGTGCTCCACCTTGACATGGGAGTCACCGGACTTGGCGGTGCGAGTTGCGGGCAGGGTGGCCCGTTGGAGCATGACAGAATACTGGCTTCCGACCATGAGTTCAATTTTATTATCCGTCCTGCCGCACGAACCAACATCCTTAAACCGGAAACTCTGAAACCCCGTAAGGCGTCTAAGGCTATTTCCGATATCGATTTAAATCCCCCGTTATAGGATTAAGGAGAATAAATGAAATCCGACGGGCCTTTACCGGAGTCGTGAAGAAGCCGAGATGAATGACGGTGAGATTGCCGAAGGTGCCGAAATTGTTTTTGATCCCGTACGAGAAGAATGGTATATTGCGCTTGATTGGACGGGCACAATGCCGTATCCGGGACAAGGCCCGATGACGAAGCGTTATGGCAATGACAAGAATCTCATGGAAGCCTTGGATAAAGCCGCTCCCGCATTATTGACAGGAACTTCAGTATGCTTCGGTGTTCAAGACAACCTCATAAACAAAGTGGCGAGGGAAACCCTTGATGCCGCCACAAACAAAGCCCTTAAAGATACACAGGCGGTAACAAAAGCATTTGGAAAAGAATTCGGCACTTGTTATAAGGGCTTGAAATTGGTTAGTAGGGGTACCTTGATAGTGGGAGTGGTAATGGCGGGTTATGATGCGGCAACTTATATAATGAATGGAGGACAAAATACTCGTGTATATGTAAAATACGCTTGTGATGCAGCGTTCTCAGTAATTGGAAGCACCTCCTGGGTTGGAATGGGCTTTAGCGTTATCTACATGTTTGCAGATTATGCTACAGACGGATTTCATATCGATTATTCAATCCCGGATAAAAGAACTAAATAATATTTATTAGCTATGGAACTGTTTAAAACCTTATTGTGTAATTTTATCTATTTTCATCGACATACGAAATGGGGAGATGCCGATATGCCGGTGGTGACAGCCCTTATAAATTTATGGCATTGTTTTTTCTTCATAATATACCTGTTAGTGACCTTAATGGATACGTTTATATATGTCGATAAGATGTTCTATCTTATGCCATTATGGTGTTTTATGTTATTAATGTCGGGGATTGCTGGATTTGCATTGCTATTCTTATATTGCAAAGCAATGTGTGGAAAAAGGTATATCGGTACTCTGAAGAATCCCAAATACTATACGAAATCCAAAAAGATATTTTCTGTGTGTTTCTTTATAGGATGTTTTTTATTATTTGTGCTTAGTCTTTGGCTTATGTGGGCACGGAACAATGGATTGATATAAAGAGGTCAGACTATGGAACTGTTTAAGACATTATTATGTAATACTATCTATTTCCATCGCCATAATAGATTTGGAGATAGGGATTTTCCAATATTCCGTTCATTTGGAATGATATTAGTAAGTATAGGTGCGATACTTTTTGGAATCGCAGCGAATATTAGCTTAATTATGGGTGTTGAAATTCCATCTAATATTATAGTAATTGCTTCTGTAATTATTACTATGTTTTTGTATATTAGTATGATGTGTAATAAAAGGTATATAGGAATTTTAAAGAACAGAAAATTTTATACGAAAAAAAGAAGAATTTTTACATTATGTTTTTACATAGGGAGTTATTTATATCTTATACTTTCAATGGGTTTAGGTATAGCTCGTAATAGGGGCGATATTTAGGAGTTTTTACCAAGTTTCGTAACCTATGAGAGAATACAAGATATTCCATTCGCCTGATCCGTTGGCATTCGAGACTCCACACATCTCTCCGTATTCATATTGTAATGGCGATCCGATAAACTATATAGATCCGACTGGAGAGAAACCATTACCTTCAGAAGCCGCAAGAATGGCAGCTCATGTATATGGAGACAAAACGGATGATATTCTTATAGGAGGTTGGTCAAAAACTCCCGACAATCTTGGATTGAAATCCCTGGGTGGGGGACAAGCCGCCCTTAATGCTTTGGTTACCGGCAATGCGGCCATTACGTTCAATCCTGCCGGAGTAAGTGGTATCACTAAATTCAAAGATGGTTCATGGCTTACTCCATTCATGTCTGAGAGTAGAATAGACGCGTACATAATGACTACTGACCCTCAGAATATTCTTCAAGATCGGCTTCCTATTCCAGGGGCAAATGGAAACAGGCATTATCTGCTGCCTAAAGACATTCCATCCATTTATAATGGGCATAGTATGGATAATATATTGAAATGCTTCGGGGTGAATCCCGATGATTATGCGAAGGTTAAACTGTAAATTAAAATAGAAGAAAGTATGAAGACCGTGAGTTGTTTATTAGTTGTTATATTGTTTTTTGCGAGTTGTCTAAATATAGACAATCCCGTTGATAAATCAAGACTTTCCCCTGGCGATTATCGTTTATTTCAGGGGACCTCTGTCTGGCCATTGGCTAAGGCTGCGCATTATGGAGATATGGCAGATGTAAAAAAGATATTATCAAATCACCCTCAGATAGCCAATGTTCCGGATTCTATATATGGAAATACTATGTTGATGATGTCAGTTATCCATCAAGATTATGATTTATTTAAATTGTTGATTGACAATGGTGCTGATGTCAACTGTCACAATACACATGGAGGGATCTCACCGCTAATAGAGGCCTGCTTTTATAGACAGTATGATCCTAAATTTGTAAAGGAATTGGTCGCAAAAGGGGCAAATGTAAATGACACCACTACGTTAGGTGTGCAAGTCAGTCCTCTAATGGTGGCAGCGAGCTGCGACAATTCCTCAATTGTGAAATATCTCATAAAGGAAGGGGCTAATGTCAATTATAAAAATAATTATGGTACAACACCATTAGGGGAATCGATACTTTCAGCTAATTATGATGTTGCATTAATACTGTTAAATAATGGAGCTGATTTCTCTTCTCCGATATATAATGGTTGGGACGACTATGGAAAGTGTACCGTGCCGACTATGTTGCCTATGGCATTAAGGAAAGGTATGGATGATATAGGGACTTCCGAATATTTTCAGAAAAAGAAAGTAGTAAGATTTTTAAAAACAAAAGGTATTGATTATGATACTGTTCCAATTCCCGATTTTGTTATTAAAGAAGCGAAAGAACGATACCCTTCAACATGGCGAGAATATCTTAAGCATTATTAATTGTATAATGCGCTACGCTACAGACGGATTTCATATCGATTATTCAATCCCGGATAAAAAACAATAGTAGTAACTTTAGCTATGGAACTGTTTAGAACTTTGATGTGTAATTTTATCTATTTTTATAGGCATTCAAAATGGGGAGATGCCGAAATGCCTGTTATTTCGGCAGTTATAAGTTTGTGGCATTGTGTTATTTTCATAATGTTTGCGATTGTCACATTTTTGGATATATTTATAGATGAAAGAATAAACTATGTAATGCCAATCAGATGCCAAACCGCCCTTATGTGTGGTATGTCAGGATTTATAGTATTGTTTCTGTATTACAAGATTATATGTGGAAGAAGATATATAGGGACTCTGAAGAATCCAAAATATTATTCCAAATCAAAAAAGATATTTTCTGCGTGTTTCTTTATAGGATGTTTTTTATTATTTGTGCTTAGTCTTTGGCTTATGTGGGCACGGAACAATGGATTGATATAGGGTATTTCTGTAATTGAAGCACTGGGATGGAATTTAGCGTTATCTACATGTTTGCGGATTACGCTACCGATGGGTTTTATATCGATTATTCGATACCAAAGAAAAATAAATAATACTGGTAAAAATAAATAATATTGATTAGATATGGAACTTTTTAAGACGTTAGTATGTAATTTTATCTATTTTATCGACATACAAAATGGGGATATGCCGATATGCCTGTTTATTCGGCATTTATAAATTTATGGATTTGTTTTTTCTTCATAGTATTTCTGATAGTAACGTTAGTAGATGTATTGATATATGATGATAAAGTGTACTATCCTATACCAATTTGGTGTCTTGTTTCCTTAATAGGCATGATAGCAGGAATGGTTGTGGTCTTTATTTATTATAAAACGATATGGGGTAGAAGATATATCGGTACTCTGAAGAATCCAAAATATTATTCCAAATCCAAAAAGATATTTTCTGCGTGTTTCTTTATAGGATGTTTTTTATTATTTGTGCTTAGTCTTTGGCTTATGTGGGCACGGAACAATGGATTGATATAAAGAGGTCAGACTATGGAACTTTTTAAGACGTTAGTATGTAATTTCATCTATTTCCATCGACATACAAAATGGGGATATGCCGATATGCCTGTTTATTCGGCATTTATAAATTTATGGATTTGTTTTTTCTTCATAGTATTTCTGATAGTAACGTTAGTAGATGTATTGATATATGATGATAAAGTGTACTATCCTATACCAATTTGGTGTCTTGTTTCCTTAATAGGCATGATAGCAGGAATGGTTGTGGTCTTTATTTATTATAAAACGATATGGGGTAGAAGATATATCGGTACTCTGAAGAATCCAAAATATTATTCCAAATCCAAAAAGATATTTTCTGCGTGTTTCTTTATAGGATGTTTTTTATTATTTGTGCTTAGTTTTTGGCTTATGTGGGCACGGAACAATGGATTGATATAGTGTATTTCTGTAATTGAAGCACTGGGATGGAATTTAGCGTTATCTATATGTATGCGGATTACGCTACCGATGGCTTTTATATCGATTATTCCATCCCGGAGAAAAGAACTAAAGTTATTGTTGATTCATTCGCAAAACTCCCGGGGGAATCTTCATCTACGAATACGAGATTATTACAATTGGTCCAATTGTAATCAAACATGCCGGAGGCATGTCCCTCCATTAATCGAGTTTGGATGTGCTTTTCCTACATTTTCGGTTTTGCAATCTTTGTCTGTGTTTTTTCGGATTTTATTTCAGTGGGAATGGGTGGAAAATGACGAAAAGTGTAAAATTTACACTTAATTATTGGTCTATTCGTGATATTTATTGTTCTAAAAGTCGTAAGAGAGCTATAATATGTTGTAAAACATATAAAAATAATTTGGAGGGGTAAGATAAAGTGTTAATTTTACACCCAAATCAAATACCAATAATAATTGCGAGTCTAAATATTAGATTCTAACCCTAAAAATTTATCTCTCATGAAACAATTAAGAACGGCAGCCGGATTCGGGGCTCTCCTTGTCCTGGCAGCATGCGGAAGCCACACTGATGCTCCCCAACTTACAAAATCGGGACTTGACCCTCAGAAATTCAAGGCGGAGTTCAGAGGAGATTCTACCGCGCTTTACACATTGAAGAATGCCGACGGAGTCGAGGCATGCATCACCAACTTCGGCGGTCGCCTCGTGTCGATGATGGTTCCCGACAAGGATGGAAACTTTCAGGATGTAGTACTTGGTTTTGACAGCGTACAAGCTTATTTTCCCGAAAACAACCTTTCCGATTTCGGTGCTTCCATCGGAAGATATGCCAACAGAATCGACCATGGGAAATTCAGACTCGACAGCACCGAGTATCAGCTTCCCTTGAACAATGGCATCCACTCCCTCCACGGAGGCGGTGAACTCGGCACCCTCGGATGGCAATATCGCGTATATCAAGCCGACCAGAAAAACGATTCCACCCTCGTGCTGACGCTCCAGAGCGCGGACGGCGACAACGGTTACCCCGGAAACCTTACGGCGACAGTAACCTACACCCTCCTTTCCGACAATACGCTCGACATCACGTATTCAGCGACTACCGACAAGCCGACGATTATCAATATGACCAACCATTCATATTTCAATCTCAACGGCAATCCCGAAACCCCCGTCACAGACAATGAAATCCTTGTGAACGCTTCGTTTATCACTCCCATCGATTCCACTTATATGACCGACGGCTCCATGATGGCGGTGGAAAACACTCCTTTCGATTTCAAGAAAGCCCGCAAGGTCGGCGAGAATATAAAGGATTTTTCAAACGAACAGATAAAGAACGGCAACGGATATGACCATAATTTCGTGCTCGACACAAAGTGCGACATTTCCCGGATTGCAGCCGAACTCTACAGCCCCGTGACCGGAATCGTGCTCGACGTCTATACCGACGAACCCGGCATCCAGGTTTATTCAGGCAACTTCCTCGACGGCACCGTCACCGGCAAGAAAGACATAACCTATAACCAGCATGCCGGCATCTGCCTTGAAACACAGCATTATCCCGACTCTCCCAACAAACCCGAATGGCCGAGCGTGCGTCTTGACCCCGGCAAAACCTACACCTCTCACTGCATCTATCAGTTCTCTGTGAGGAAATAATCTGAAATCAACTAACCTAAAACTCTTAATAACAACTACAACATTATGCAAACCTTAGACTGGATTGTCATCGCGTTGTTCGCGCTCGCCCTTATCGCCATCATCTGGTGGGTGATGCAGCAGAAGCAGAACAATGCCGACGACTATTTCTTGGGAGGCAAAGACGCGACATGGATTGCAATCGGCGCCTCAATCTTCGCATCCAACATCGGATCCGAACACCTTATCGGCCTCGCCGGCTCCGGAGCTTCAAGCGGTATGGCGATGGCCCACTGGGAAATTCAAGGATGGATGATACTTATCCTCGGATGGGTGTTCGTCCCGTTCTATTCGCGCTCCATGGTTATCACCATGCCGGAATTCCTCGAGAGGAGGTTCAATCCTCAGTCAAGAACTATTCTTGCCACAATCTCCCTTATCAGCTATGTATTGACTAAAGTTGCCGTGACGGTTTATGCCGGCGGTCTCGTGTTCCAGCAGGTGTTCGGAATCGACCAGATCTGGGGCATCGACTTCTTCTGGATTGCAGCCATAGGCCTCGTGCTCATCACAGCACTCTACACCATCTTCGGCGGTATGAAATCCGTGCTCTACACATCAGTGCTCCAGACCCCGATTCTTCTTCTCGGTTCGCTCATCATCCTTGTACTCGGTCTTAAGGAACTTGGCGGCTGGGATGAAATGATGCGCATCTGTTCTCAGGTGAAGGTAAACGAATATGGCGACACAATGGTCAACCTTATCCGCGATAACCGCGACATGCAGTATCCTTGGCTCGGCGCCCTTATCGGTTCGGCCGTTATCGGTTTCTGGTATTGGTGTACCGACCAGTTCATCGTGCAGCGCGTGCTTTCGGGTAAGAACGAGAAAGAGTCACGCCGAGGCACAATCTTCGGGGCATACCTCAAGCTGCTCCCTGTGTTCCTTTTCCTCATCCCCGGCATGATTGCATTCGCCCTTCATCAGAATCTGGGAGACTTCCTTCCGATGCTTCCCAACGGCAATCCCAA
This sequence comes from uncultured Muribaculaceae bacterium, assembly GCA_910585275.1. Lineage (GTDB taxonomy): Bacteria > Bacteroidota > Bacteroidia > Bacteroidales > Muribaculaceae > Lepagella. The sequence goes on along the minus strand of CAJUCW010000001.1, from coordinate 185,827 downwards.
CTCCGATGCAGCTTTCCCCACCCTTGTGGCCAAGCTACTCCCCGCCGGCGTGAAGGGCCTTATAGTCTGTGGTATCCTTGCAGCCCTCATGAGTTCGCTTGCTTCCCTCTTCAACTCTTCTGCAGCCCTCTTCACCATCGACTTCTATCAGAGGTTCAAACCGAAAACCGATCCTAAGAAGCTCGTGAAAATCGGCCAGGCCGCTACCGTAGTTATCGTAATCCTCGGCATCCTCTGGATTCCCGTGATGCGTTCAGTTGGCGATGTGCTTTATCTCTATCTCCAGGACGTGCAGTCGGTGCTCGCACCGGGTATCGCCGCAGCGTTCCTTATCGGTATCGTTTGGAAGCGTGCATCAGCCATGGGCGGTATGTGGGCCCTCCTTTCCGGCCTTATCATCGGTCTTACCCGTCTCGGCGCCAAGATTTTCTACTCCAATCAGGGCATCGAAGCCGGAACTACGGTAGATCCGAGTTGGTTCCAGAGCATTTTCTACGAAGAAAACTGGCTCTTCTTCTGCGGCTGGATGCTTCTCTTCTGCCTTGCAGTCGGCTTCGTGGTTTCGCTCTTCACCAAGGCTCCCGACGAGTCGAAAATCCAGGGCCTTGTATTCGGCACTTCCACCGCCGAGCAGCGGCTCGCCACCCGTCAGAGCTGGAATGCATGGGATATAATCCATTCGATTATTATCCTCGGCATCACTGTGGCGTTCTATATTTATTTCTGGTAAATGACAATAATTGTGGCGGACAGGATTCCGTCTTGTCCGCCACTGGTTAATAACAGATACGATACTCTTGAATGACAACAGAGGCATCAGCTTTCTATTCTCATCTGTCGCGGTTTCATGTGGCTGTTGACTGCATAATATTCACAGTTGACTGCGATAAGCTTAAGGTGCTGATGGTGCGCCGTGATTTCGAACCGGAGAAGGGCAAATGGTCGCTTATCGGCGGATTTGTCAGCGACGGAGAAAGTGTTGACAGTGCTGCGAAGCGAGTGCTCAGCGACCTTACCGGACTCGACAACGTGTTTATCCGTCAGATCGGAGCGTTCGGAGAGGTGGACCGCGACCCGGGTGCGAGAGTTGTGTCGGTGGCTTATTTCGCTCTACTGAATCTCCGTGATGTTGACGAGGAAGTGGTGAGGGCACATCGTGCTGAATGGGTTGACGTAGATAACCTTCCGGAACTCGGATTCGACCACAAGGATATGATAGGTAGCGCGCTGGATGTGATGCGACGCAAGATTCTAACCGGTTCTCTCGCATTCAACATGCTTCCTGAGTTTTTCACGCTGACTCAGTTGCAGACTCTTGTCGAGACTGTTTCCGGCAAGAAGCTCGATAAACGCAATTTCAGGAAGCGGATTGCCGATAATCCGGAAATAGAACGCACCGGATTGATTGACAAAGAAACATCGAAGCGTGGAGCAAGACTCTACCGCTATACTGGAGTCCAGACAAATCATTGATTCTTTATAAGGATTAACATTATGCTTGAAAAATTGAAAGAAGAGGTTTGCAAAGCCAACCTCGAACTCGTGGCCCATGGCCTCGTAATATTCACCTGGGGCAACGTCTCGGGTATAGACCGGGAGAAAGGTCTGGTAGTGATTAAGCCGTCTGGCGTAAGCTACGACAACATGAAGCCTGAAGACATGGTGGTGGTTGACCTCGCTTCGGGCAACGTGGTGGAAGGAAACCTCCGTCCGTCGTCCGACACCCCGACCCACCTTGCCCTCTACCGTGCTTTCCCGGAAATAGGGGGAGTGGTGCATACCCATTCCACATACGCCACCGCATGGGCGCAGACGGGTCTGCCGTTGCCTAACATCGGCACCACCCATGCCGACTATTTCCATGACGCCGTGCCCTGCACGCGCGACATGACCGAGGTAGAGGTGAAAGGCGACTATGAACTTGAAACCGGCAACGTCATCGTGGAGACATTCAAGGAAATCAACCCTATACACACTCCGGGCGTGCTTGTCAACAACCACGGACCCTTCACCTGGGGCAAGGACCCGCACGAAGCCGTGCATAATGCCGTGGTGCTCGAACAGGTGGCCAAAATGGCCTCGATTTCTTTCGCGGTCAATCCCAATCTGACGATGAACCCTCTTCTCGTGGAGAAGCATTTCAGCCGTAAGCACGGACCCAACGCATATTACGGCCAGAAATAAATTACCTTCGCGGCTTTTATGCCGCAAATCTGAAATTTAAAAACAAATCTTCTAACAACCTAATAAAAAAATCACACCATGTTCGAAAATTATGAAATCTGGTGGGTGACCGGCGCCCAGCTCCTTTACGGAGGCGATGCCGTAGTGAAAGTAGATGCACATTCGCGCGAAATGGTCGAGGGACTCAACAAGTCGGGCAACCTTCCCGTGAAAGTAGTGTATAAAGGCACTGCCAACTCTTCGAAAGAGGTTAGCGAAATCATGCTTGCCGCCAACAACGACCCCAAGTGTGCCGGCGTAATCACGTGGATGCATACCTTCTCCCCCGCCAAGATGTGGATTCGCGGGCTCCAGCAGCTCAACAAGCCTCTGCTCCATTTCCATACGCAATATAATGCAGAAATTCCATGGAACGACATGGACATGGACTTCATGAACCTCAACCAGAGCGCACATGGCGACCGTGAGTTCGGACATATCTGCACCCGCATGCGTATCCGTCGCAAGGTGGTTGTAGGCCATTGGACCGACCCCGAGGCTCAGAAGAAGATTGCCGTTTGGGAGCGCGTGGCCGTGGCTTGGGCCGACGCACAGGATATGCTTATCCTCCGTTTCGGCGACCAGATGAACAACGTGGCCGTAACCGACGGCGACAAGGTGGAGGCCGAACAGCGTCTCGGCTACCACGTGGACTACACGCCGGTTAGCGAACTCATGGAGTATCACAAGAAAATCAAGGATGAGGATATCAAGGCTCTCGTAGAGACATATTTCAATGAATATGTGGTGGCCGACAACCTCAAAGACCCCTCTACCGAAGAGTATAAGAAAATCTGGAACGCCGCACACGCCGAGCTTACCTTGCGCGCCATCCTCACCGCAAAGGGAGCCAAGGGTTTCACAACCAACTTCGACGACCTCGGCACGGACGACATCAACGATCCCAAGTTCGTAGGGTTCGACCAAATTCCGGGTCTCGCTTCGCAGCGTCTCATGGCTGAAGGCTATGGCTTCGGCGCCGAAGGCGACTGGAAGAGCGCGGCTCTTTACCGCACTGTCTGGGTGATGTCGGAAGGTAAGGGATGCTCTTTCCTTGAAGATTACACCCTCAATTTCGATGGCAAGAACAGCTCAATCCTCCAGGCTCACATGCTTGAGGTTTGCCCGCTCATCGCAGAGGAGAAACCCCGTCTTGAAGTTCACTTCCTCGGCATCGGTATCCGCAAGAGCCTGACGGCACGTCTTGTGTTCACCTCGCGCCCCGAGAAGGGAATAACCGCAACCGTGGTTGACCTTGGCAACCGTTTCCGCCTTATCGCCAACGATGTGGAGTGCATCAAGTCAAAACCGCTTCCCAAGCTCCCCGTAGCTTCCGCTCTCTGGATTCCCGCTCCCAACTTCGAAATCGGCGCGGCTGCCTGGATTCTTGCCGGCGGAACTCACCACTCCTGCTTCTCCTACGAACTTACCCCCGAATATTGGGAAGACTATGCGGAAATCGCAGGTATCGAGATGGCACATATCAACGCCGACACCACCATACCGGCGTTCAAGGACCATCTCCGTTGGAACGAGGTTTATTACATGCTCAATAAGTCACTCTGCTAATCCGCACCGTTATGACTGAAAAGGCAAAAGCCACTATTGAATCGGGTAAAGCCGTCCTCGGCATAGAGTTTGGCTCTACCCGAATCAAGGCGGTTCTCATCGACGAGAACAACAATCCGATAGCCCAGGGTAGCCACGAATGGGAAAACCAGTTGGTCAACGGACTTTGGACCTATAGCCTGGAGGCTATATGGTTCGGCGTTCAGGACTGCTACCGAGACCTACGCGCCAATGTTCAGGCACAGTATGGGGTAGAACTTACCGAGCTTGCCGCCATCGGCGTGAGCGCGATGATGCACGGCTACATGCCGTTTGACAAAGACGGCGAGATGCTTGCACCGTTCCGCACATGGCGCAACACCAATACGGGCGAGGCTGCGGCTATCCTGTCGAAGCTTTTCAACTACAACATCCCGCTCCGCTGGAGCATCTCACATCTCTATCAGGCTATCCTCAACGAAGAAGAGCATGTGAAGGACGTGGCTTTCCTCACCACCCTTGCGGGCTATATCCACTGGCAACTTACCGGTGAGAAAGTCATCGGCATCGGCGACGGTTCAGGCATGCTTCCCGTTGACCCCGCCACGAAGGATTATTCCGCCGAGATGGTCGAGAAGTTTGACAAGCTTATCGCCGAGAAAGGGTTCGGATGGACCCTCCGCGACATACTTCCGAAGATTCTCGTGGCAGGTGAAAAAGCCGGTGTCCTTTCCGAAGAGGGTGCAAAGAAACTCGATATATCAGGTAATCTGAAAGCGGGGGCGCCTGTTTGTCCCCCCGAGGGCGACGCAGGAACAGGCATGGTGGCCACCAATGCTGTTAAGCAGCGCACGGGCAACGTGTCGGCCGGCACGTCGTCGTTCTCCATGATTGTGCTTGAGAAGGAACTCAGCAGACCATATGAGATGATCGACATGGTTACGACCCCCGACGGTAGCCTCGTGGCTATGGTGCATTGCAACAACTGCACTTCAGACCTCAATGCCTGGGTGGGTATCTTCCGCGAATATACCGAGCTTCTCGGCGTGCCCGTGGACATGAACAAGATTTTCGCCACGCTTTATAACAATGCGCTCAACGGCGACCCCGATTGCGGAGGTCTCGTGTCGTATAATTATTTCTCCGGCGAACCCATCACCGGCTTGAACGAGGGACGTCCCCTCTTCGTGCGCACGGTAGGCAACCGATTCAATCTTGCCAACTTCATGAGGGCAAACATTTCGGCTGCCGTGGCTGTGCTCAAAATCGGCAACGACATCCTTTTCAACGACGAGAAGATAAAGGTGGACCGCATCACCGGCCACGGAGGTCTTTTCAAGACGAAAGGGGTGGGGCAGAGCATCCTTGCCGCCGCGCTCAATTCTCCGATTTCCGTAATGGAGACCGCAGGAGAGGGTGGTGCCTGGGGCATGGCGCTTCTTGCAGGTTACCTTGTAAACAACAAGGAGCAGCGCAATCTTGCCGACTATCTTGAGATGGACGTATTCGCCGGCAACACCGGCACGAGCATCGCGCCCACCGAAGAAGCCGTTGCCGGCTTCAACGCCTACATCGAGAACTACAAGAAATGCCTCCCCATCGAGGAAGCCGCCGTCGCCCACAAACCCTGACTCCCACATATTGATTCATAGGTTTTGATTATCTGACACGGTAATGTTATAATAGGCAGAGGTAAATCCGAATTCGGATTTACCTCTGCCTATTTACGCTCCCAACACTATTTCCCGTTTACACTCCCAACACGATGCTGGCGTCGATGTTGAGTTTTTGGCTGATGACCCGTGCTTGTTTCAATGTCGGTTCCTTTTTACCGGAAATGTATTCGCTGATGCGTGACGGACTCACGCCGATGAGTTTTGCAAGCGACGTTTGTGTAAGACCCATCTCATACATCCGGAGTTTGATAACTTCAATCAATGAAGGCGTTCCGACAGGATAGTGTTCCTCGTCATAATCCGCCACAAGATTCCCAAGAAGTTGTAGCTCCATACGAAGAGGGTCATCTTCTCTCGCATCCTCCTGTACGAGTGGAAAAAGCTCTTCCACCCGTTTAAGCGCCCACTGATATTGTACTTCATTTTCTAATTTGGTCATATCTTTTCCGATTAGATAGTGCTACAATCTTTAATTTTGTCATATTCGGCATGTGTGCCGATGAAACGTATAAGTACGAATCCAAGAGTGAATTTAATGACAACAATCAGTCTATAATCATTCCCTTTTATGTTAAAAACATAATGCTGGTTACCAACGTTGTCAACACTGTTAAACGTCGATTTTATATCAGCAAAGTTTTGCCATTGGGCTTTCTTAACTTTCCGTGTCCATTCTTCAAGTGCGGTTTTTGATGACGGATTAGACTCATAGTAAAGTCTGATGGTTCTTTCTGATATAATTCTCATTTTAAAGGTATTCGTAATTGTTCTTGCAAAATTAGGAACAATTTTCCAAATCTCAAAAAAAACTTATGCGTTTTATGTGGATTTGGGTTGCTGTCGGCGTTCGTAGCGGAAGTAGAGGTAGAAGAGGAGGGCGGAGCCGAGGGCGATGAGGGGGAGGCCCACGACGGAAGGGGAGGCGTAGCCGTACCCGGCATTTATCACCAGACCGCCGAGCCAGGCGGCGATGGCGTTGCCGGCGTTGTAGGCTATCTGAATGGATGCCGCTCCAAGCATCTCTCCGCCTTTTGAGTAACCTACAATGGATGACTGCAGCGGACTACCCGAGCCGAACAGAATGGCTGTGCCAAGCATCATCAGTATTATGGCTGACGGCTGATTATATGCGAAGAAGTAGAACAGCAACATCACGGGGATGCCGATTAGTTCCACTGAGGCGGCAAGGGAAGCCGGTTTGAAACGGCTGCTGATGGCCCCTACAATGGAATTTCCGGCGAACATCCCTAAGCCAGCCAGAATCATAAGCCATGAAAGGCTTTCAACCGGGAACCTTGCGATGTGCGTGAGCTGGGGATCGATGTAGCTGTACCAGCAATAGAACCCTATCTGCCCGAATATGACGCCTCCGAATATCAGCCACGGAGGAAGGGTGCGGAGAAAACGGAACTGTCCCTTAAACCCTTTGTCTTCAAGTTTGCCGACGTCTGGCACCCAATAGCGAAGGGCAAAGAATGTGGCCACACCTGACAATGCCACCAAAAGGAATGCCAGCCTCCATGTGAGTGTGTTGGTTATGAAAGTGCCGAGCGGAACCCCCACAAGTGTCGCCACTGTCATCCCTGCAATCATAAATGACACTGCGGCCACTTCATGGCCGGGCTTGACGAGACGACGCGCCACGATTGCGCCTACGCCGAAATATGCGCCGTGTGGCAATCCGGAAATGAAACGTGCCGCAAAGAGAGTCCAATATCCGGGGGCGAGGAAGGCGAAGAGATTGCCAATAGCAATCAGCGCCGCCAGATAGAGTATAATCCTTTTCAGCGCCATCTTACGGCAAAACAAAAGCACGGGGGCGCCGAAACACACCCCCGATGCATAAGCTGATATAAGATGGCCTGCATTGCTGATCGACACGTCAAGGTCTCCGGCGATTTTCCCGAGGATTCCCATCATGAGGAACTCTGAAATGCCAAGGGCGAAGGTGCCCATGGCCAGAGCGAACAATGCTTTCTTCATTCAAATTGTTTAAAGTTTAGGGTTTAAAGTTTAGGGTTTAGATAATAGTATGGTAAAAGCATTTATCTAAACATTAAACTATAAACATTAAACCCCATTACTAATTAATTGTTTTTGACGTAATCCACAATCCATGCGCCCACTTCTTTGGTGCCGTAATGTGCGCTGCCTTCCACCTGAATTTCGGGAGTGCGTACGTTGGCATCGAGCGAAGCATTGACGGCCTTGCGGATGAGCGCGCCTTCTTCTTTGAGGTTGAAATATTCGAACAGCATGGCTACGGAAAGAATCTGGGCCAATGGATTGGCTATGTTCTTGCCTTTGGCCTGTGGCCATGAACCGTGGATCGGTTCGAACACCGGAGTGTGTTCGCCGGTGGATGCGGAGGGGAGAAGACCCATGGAGCCGGTGATGCAGCTTCCTTCGTCGGTGAGGATGTCGCCGAAAGTGTTTTCCGTAACCATCACATCGAAGAACTTCGGGTCCTGAATCATGCGCATGGCTGCGTTATCGACAAACATATAGTCTGTTTCGATTTCGGGATATTTCGCAGCAATCTCTTTTGCCACCTGGCGCCAAAGGCGTGAAGAGGCGAGCACGTTGGCCTTATCGACTACCGTGAGGTGTTTGCGACGCTGTGCCGCATACTTGTAAGCCACTTCAAGAATACGTTCAACTTCATGGCGGGTATAGGCGTTGGTGTCGTATGCTTTGTCGTTGTCCTGATATTTCTCACCGAAATACATGCCGCCGGTAAGTTCGCGGATGCAGATGAAGTCGGCGCCGCGCACGAGTTCATCTTTGAGGGGCGACTTATGGATAAGGCAATCGAAGGTCTCAACGGGGCGTATGTTGGCGAAGAGGCCAAGTTTCTTGCGCATGGCAAGAAGTCCCTGTTCGGGACGCACCTTGGCTGTGGGGTCGTTGTCGAATTTAGGGTCGCCCACTGCCGAGAAAAGTACAGCATCAGCTTCCATACATGTCTTGAAAGTTTCTTCAGGGAAGGGGTCGCCTACTTTGTCGATTGCATCCGCTCCACAGATGGCATACTCGTAGCTCACATTGTGTCCGAATTTCTCGCAAACGGCCGTCATAACAGCCACGCCCTGCTCGGAAATTTCAGGGCCTATTCCGTCGCCGGGTAATACGGCAATTTTCAAATCCATATTTTTGTAAAGGTTTAAAGTTTAAAGTTTAGGGTTGTCAGTTGTCAGTTGTCAGACCTGTCAGACCTGTCGGACGGGTCTAACGACTCACGACTCACGACAGAATACTCACCACTAATCATAATTACTAATTTATAATCGCTAATTACTAATTATTTGTGGTTCTCTGTTTCGATGAGGTTTAGCATTTTGATTGTCGCCTTGATGGCGGCTTCCGTCTGGTCGGCGTCAAGTCCGCGTGTGCGGTAGATTCGGTCGTTCCAGTGCCAGGTGATTACGGTCTGCACGAGAGCGTCCGTACGCCCTCCGGGGGGAATCGACACCGAATAGTTCGACAGATGCGGGAACCTCCGGTCAAGCCTTTCCTTGTAGATGCGTTTCAAAGCCTTCATGAAGGCGTCGAACTGGCCGGTGCCGGATGCGTTTTCCTCATAGACGTTTCCGTTGATTTCAATCTTAACGGCTGCGCTTGGTTTCAGACCGTAGGCAGTGCTTACCATATAGCTCAGCAGTTTTACGTGCTCCTCCTGGGTGGCGTTGCGCAATACGTCGGTTACGATAAAGGGAAGGTCTTCCTGTGTGACAACTTCTTTTTTATCGCCAAGTTCGATTATGCGTTCCGTCACGCGTCGCGTCTGTTCGGGGGTAAGCTCCAGTCCGAGTTCCTCAAGGTTTTTGAGGATGTTGGCTTTTCCGCTGTTCTTTCCAAGAGCGTATTCCCGTTTACGTCCGAAACGCTCCGGGAGAAGGTCGTTGCAATAAAGGTTGGCTTTGTTGTCGCCGTCGGCATGCACGCCCGCCACTTGTGTAAACACGCTCTCGCCTGTGATAGGGCGGTTCGGAGGGATGGGTATGCCCGAGTAATTGGCCACAAGCTGGCTCACTTCGTTGAGACGTTCTTCCGCAATGTTTGTGTGGGCGTTGAACTGGTCTTTCAATATAGCCTGCACGCTTGCAAGCGGCGCGTTTCCGGCACGTTCTCCCAAACCGTTTACGGAAGTGTGTATCCCCTTGCATCCCCCGAGGACGGCTGCCAGCACATTGGAGATGGCGAGGTCGTAGTCGTTGTGGGCGTGGAAATCGAAATGAATTTCAGGATACAGCTTCACCATCTTGCGCATGAAAAGCAAGAGTTCGAGCGGGTTGAGGATGCCGAGGGTGTCGGGAAGCATGAACCGTTTGATGCCGCAGTCACGGAGGGCATCCATCATCTGGATGACATAGTCGGGCGATTTTTTGATGCCGTTGCTCCAGTCTTCAAGATAGACGTTGACGTTGATGCCCATTTCGTGTGCGTCCGCCACGGCTTTCCTTATGTCGGCGAAATGCTCTTCAGGTGTTTTCTTGAGTTGGTTGCGGCAATGGTTTTCCGATCCTTTGCAGAGCAGGTTGATATTGACGCAACCGCAGTCGTTGATCCAGTTGAGCGACGTGCCGCCGTCAACGAATCCGAGCACCTCCACACGATGGATGCAACCGGCTTTGCGGGCCCACTTGCAAATCCTTGAAACGGCATCTTTCTCGCCTTCGGAAACGCGTGCCGAAGCCACTTCTATGCGGTCAACGTTGAGGTCCTGTAGCAAAGCGCGGGCAATCATCAGCTTCTCATGGGGCACGAAACTCACTCCGCTGGTCTGTTCGCCGTCGCGGAGCGTGGTGTCCATGATTTCTATTTCAGCCGAATAACTGTTCATAGTCTTGCTTATGGGTTGGAATCATGCTTTCGAAGCCGCCTCCCAAGCCTCTATCTTATCCTTGTTTTCAAGAAGGAAGTCGATATCGTCGAGGGCATTCATGAGGCAGTATTTCTTATAACCGTTGATTTCGAAATGTTCGCTTTTGCCCGTTGCCTTATTGGTGACCGTCTGGTTGGGAAGGTCAACTTCCACCTCGGTTTTCGGGTCTTTGGCTATTGAGTCGAAGAGCTCGGCGAGGAATCCTTCGGAAACCACAACGGGAAGCACGAAGTTGTTGAGTTCGTTGTTTTTATGGATGTCGGCGAAGAAACTGCTGATGACAACCCGGAAACCGTAGCCGGCGATGGCCCATGCAGCATGTTCTCGGCTTGACCCGCTACCGAAATTTTTACCGGCCACCAGGATTTCCCCACCGTAGGTAGGGTCGTTGAGCACAAAATCTTTGTTGACCGATCCGTCGGGGTTATAACGCCAGTCGCGGAAAAGGTTTTCGCCGAAGAAGCTTTCCTCCCGTGTGGTGGCTTTAAGGAAACGGGCCGGGATAATCTGGTCGGTATCGACGTTTTCGAGAGGGAGGGGCACACAGGTGCTCGTGATTATATCGAATTTCTGTTTCATCTTTGATTAAAGTAAAGTTCTCGGATCGGTTATTACTCCAGTCACTGCGGCTGCTGCGGCCACAAGCGGACTTGCAAGCACCGTGCGCGCACCGGGACCTTGACGGCCTTCGAAGTTGCGGTTGGATGTGGAAACGGCGAGCTTGCCGGCAGGTATCTTGTCGTCGTTCATAGCCAGACAGGCGGAGCATCCCGGCTGGCGGATTTCGAATCCGGCTTCTTCAAGCACCTTGTCGAGACCTTCTTCTTTAATCTGGTCGCTTACCATCCACGAGCCGGGAACAAGCCATGCGGTGATGCCGTCGGCTTTCTTGCGCCCTTTTACGATGGAAGCGAAAGCACGGAAGTCTTCGATACGTCCGTTGGTGCATGCCCCGAGGAACACGTAATCCACCGGTTTTCCGAGCAATTTCTCTCCGGGTTTGAATCCCATATAATCAAGGCTTTTGAGGTATGACGCCTTTCCGGCTTCGGGAACGGTGTCAAGCGCGGGAATGGATTCGGTGATGCCCATGCCCATGCCGGGGTTGGTGCCGTAGGTCACCATCGGTTCGATATCTTCCGCTTTGAAATATAGCTCTTTGTCGAAGACAGCGTCATCGCCGCTCTTGAGTGTTTTCCAATATTCTACAGCCTTTTCCCAATCTTCACCCTTGGGAGCATATTCGCGCCCTTTGACATATTCGAACGTAACTTCGTCCGGGGCGATGAAACCACCTCGTGCTCCCATCTCTATCGAAAGGTTGCAAAGCGTGAGTCTCCCTTCCATTGAAAGCGAACGGACAGCCGAGCCGGAATATTCTACAAAATAGCCCGTGGCACCGGAAGTGGTGAGTTTTGACATTAGATAAAGCGCCACGTCTTTCGCTGTAACTCCTTTGCCGAGTTCTCCGTCGATGTTTATTCTCATCGATTTGGGCTTCTGCTGAAGTATGCACTGCGAAGCAAGCACCATTTCCACTTCCGAAGTGCCTATGCCGAACGCTACCGCGCCCATCGCGCCGTGGGTGGAGGTGTGGGAGTCGCCGCAAACGATTGTCATACCCGGCAGGGAAAGGCCTCTTTCCGGACCTACAACATGGATGATGCCGTTCTTTGGGTCGAGCATCCCGAAATGGGAGAGTCCGAAGTCGGCTGCGTTTTTCGCGAGGGTATCAACCTGCGTCTTGCTCACCGGGTCTTCGATGGGTTTGTCCTGGTCATGGGTAGGGGTGTTGTGGTCGGGCATACAGAAAATATTGCCCGGGCGCAAACATTTCAGGCCGCGTTCGCGCATACCGGCGAAGGCTTGCGGAGAGGTCACCTCGTGGCAGTAGAGCCTATCGATGTAGAGTTGCTCGGGGCCGTCTTCCACGTGTTGCACCACATGTCGGTCCCAGATTTTGTCAAAGAGCGTATTTGCCATTTTTACCTGTATATGTATGTTATTGTTTCTGATTTTATGCTACGAAAAAAGCCTCTCTCACTCACGGTGGGAAAGGCTTTCGTATAAATTTTGTTTCATTATTACGCGTTGACCATGCTTCCCACCGACGTATGCCGTAGAATAATGGAAATAAGTCGTATAATAATGAAATTTGACATCGTTTTGTCTGTTTTTTGTTATTCGGATGCAAAGTTAAAGAGTTTTGTCGAAACCTGCAAAATAAATCAATAAAAAAACATAAAACAATGGCAAATTGCATGATTTTGTAAGTTTCGAATACTTTGATAGTATTGAATTGGAATGCATAGGTATTTCGCGTGTTATCTATCTATAGATTTTCGGATGATGATACCCAATCCGAGATGGTCTTGGTTTCGGAAGAAAAATTCACGCCTATTTTAATGACTTCGCGGGAATCTAATTGAAACGGCAGTGCATAATTTTTCTCATCAATCTGTTTCAGTGCGTCGTGTGCCGACCCGTCGAGTTTCAATTCTATGATGTAATAGAATCTCTTTGTTTTAATGAAAAGGTCAATCCTTCCGTTGGAAGTACGGTATTCCGTTTTGACTTCCAGCCCAACGAGCATCATAAGCATAAGTAAAGCGTTATGTATATTCTGTTCACGATTCATTTCCATATTGTATGGAATCGAAGCGAACATGCTTTTTAATCGGTTCATGAAAGCTTCCACGTTGCCCGATTCAAATTCGTCGATGAAGGAACTTACAAAAAAGCGCGGATCGATGTCATGAAGGATGGCATAGAAGGGCAGGAGGAAGGAAAACAACCCTTCTTCCACTTCTCTGTTGGGAATGCCGAGAGTGTAAATTCCCCTGCGTTCGTCATAATCTTTAATTGTGAGATATCCCGTTTGATACAAGAGCGCCAACGGACGAGGGGTTTCAAGGTCAAGACCGGTAAGTGATTCCTGTGTGCATTTCGCTTTCAACAGAGCGGCAATATCAACGTTAAATCTTTTCAGCTGATTGACAAGAAGGGTTGGTTGCCCGGATAAAATCCAATAATTCTTGAATTTCTTTTCTTCCATCACATTGAGCAATGAATATGGATTGTAGATGTCGCTCCCTTCTTCGGAAAACCTATAGCCGTCGTAATAACGTTTCAATTCGGCTTTCAAAGCCGCCACGTCCACATTGCGTTTACGTGCAAGCGTTTGTATGCCTTCTTGAAAATATTGAGAGAGTTCTTTTTCGGATATGCCACAAATATCGCTAAAGTCGTTGCTGAAAGAGATGTCTCGGATGTTATTGAGACCGGAAAAGACACTTAATTTTCCAAAACGACTTACTCCTGTGAGAAATACGAGCCGGATATGGTCGTCGCCGCTTTTAAAATTGGAATAAATGGTGTAAAGTCTGTCGCGGAAGAATTCGAAATTACTTTTGTCGTTCAGACTGTTGACCAATGGTTTGTCGTATTCGTCGATCAAAACCACGACTCGTTTGCCGGTCTTTGAATATGCAGCCCTTAATACATTGCCGAATCTTACAGAGAAATTGTCGATTTCGGGTTTTACGTCATACTCCTTTTCCCACCCCGCAAGATGGTTCTCGAGAACCTGGTCAAGAGTTTCTTTCGTTGCGTAGCTTTCAATATTGAAATCGAGATAGAATACGGGATGAGTATCCCAATCCCATTCGATAGTATCAATATAAAGATTCTTGAAAAGCTCTCTTTTCCCTTCAAAAAAACATTTCATCGTAGAGAGAAAAAGGCTTTTCCCAAAACGTCGCGGACGACTAAGAAAGAAATACTGACCTCCGTTGTTGATAATTTTCTCCAAGAAACGGGTCTTATCTACATATAAGCAGTCTCTTTCTCTAATCGTTTTAAATGATTGGACTCCGACAGGGTATCTTACCATATTTTTCATACGATTCAATTTTTTTCAAAGTTACAATTTTTTTCGATAGGAGTGTCTAAAATATTTCATTATTCGGAATTAAATATTTAAATTTGTAGCGCATAACGCTGCAGAGGCCTTACGAGGGTTCATGAAGCGGGATGCGGATATATTATTAATCGGAATGCGTTTACACGACGCTCTTTCCTGACGGTTAGAAACTTCGCAACTTTCAAATCGTAGTCGGGACTGAAGCAACGGGTAGATGCCTTTGTGGATATGTGATTGTTACGTCGCATACGGCTACGTGAGTATCTGTATGCCGACATGTATATTTGCTTGAGAGTGGAGTCCGATGCGGACCGTTAATCAAACATGCCGGAGGCATGTCCCTACATTTTCCGGGGTTGTGACGATTATTCTTTTGTGTGAAATTTATTGTGGCGAATCTTCGTGATGAAGATATTGTTCAAACGTTTGTGGATTGATATAAAATTCTGTATGACGGCATGAACCATGGAGGGTGTTGAAACATTCTATTAAGTGACAACCCTTTTGTAGATGGTTGCTTTTTATAGAGCTGGCTTTTCAAAAGGTTGTTTCCACTTTTTCTATTTTCTTAACGCATTTCCATATTGGCTGCATCAATTAAACATATACAAGAAGGCGTTTTGAGAGCCTTTTTCCTTATCTTTGTTTCAATAGTATCGATTTGTGCCGTAGAAGCAAAAGGGGAGGATGCCTCATGCGACGACTGTTTCCCTCGTTTTGCCGTGAAAACGAATCTTCTTCACGACCTTGCCCTGACACCGGACATAGGAATAGAGGCGATGGTGGCGAAACGTTTTTCTTTGTCATTGTCTGGCGTTTATGCATGGTGGAGCAACGATTCCAAGCACCGTTACTGGAGAATAAGGGGAGGTGTAATGGAAATGCGGGTATGGTTTGGCGACAGGCGTCGCGAACGGGCGCTTACAGGACACCATATCGGAGTATATGGCTCGATCCATGATTACGATTTTGAATTCGGTGGCAAAGGATGGCAATCGCCGGAACCTACTTATGGAGCCGGACTGTCTTACGGTTATTCCGTTCCGTTAAACGGCTGGTTTAACCTTGACTTGGGGATAAAGGTGGGATATTCTGTCGGCAACATCATAAGATACAAACCGCAATGCGGCACATACGTATGCACAGGACATTCATTCCATCGCTATTTCGGGCTCACCGGACTTGACATATCGCTGGTTTGGTTTCCTGGGAATGGGAATAAGAACAAACCAAACTACGGACTATGAAAAACGCTTTAAACATAATAGCCTGTTGCTGCATGCTTTGCCTGATGTCTTGCCATCATAAAGACATTATGTGCCCCGGCTCGGAAGAGTATCAGGTAAATATTGTATTCGAGTGGGACAAGGCCGCCGGAGCGTCGCCCGACGGAATGACACTTTATTTCTATTCCGAAAACGGGGACTGCCGCAAATTCGACATAGCCGGAAAATCAGGGGGCCCAATCCTGCTCCCTGCAGGTCAATATAGCATGGTGGCATACAACAATGATTTGCCGTCAGTGGAGATTTCCGACACTCAGTCATTCAGGGAAATAAAGGCCGAGGCCAGAAATGTTAAAGGAAAGAATTGTCTCAGCTATGCAGGGATGCTTTATGAATCTACCGTTGATAAGATTGAGGTTACACCATGCGGTGTGACCTATCAGAGAGAAGACGGGACGGTAAAAGATTGTGGCCGGAGTGTAATCCGGTGTTATCCGGACTCCATAACGTCCATCTATTCTGTCGTCATTAGAAACATATCCGGAATATCGGGAGTAAGCCATGCGAGCGCCACTATAAAGGGGATAGCGGAGGGGCAATTCTTATATAATCATCATTTTTTCGGATTTCTTTCAGAGTCTTACTTTCCGTTGTCGGTTGATACCGACAATAAAACCTTCCGAGGGACAGCCGGAGTGTTCTCTTCCGGCAAATCCGGCACATCATATACACTCTCTCTGACAGTCTCTCTTGCAGACGGCACTTCTTATGTTAAAGAATTAGACATTACTCCGCAAATCATGAACTCTAAATACCCGCATAATGTTCTAATTGTAATCGAAGGGCTTAAGATTCCTGAGTCGGGAACCCCCTCACCACCTGTCGGTGGAGACATCGATGTTGATGTGGAAGGCTGGGAGATTGTCGAAATCGACATAAATACAGACATGACGGAGTTTTAAATCTTTATGGCGATGCTTTTTTACTCATTCCTCAAGTTGGTAACTAAAAACAAATAAACTATGAAAAAGACAACAATCTTCTCAATTGCCTTGTTGTCGGCAACCACGCCATTTATGGCAGGATGCACGAGCGATGAAGCGATTCCGGAGCCTGATTCCACACCTGTAAATGAAATCAGATTCGCTGCCAACACGGAGTTTACCCGTGGTGGCGACATAACCACTAATAATCTTACGAGTTTCAACGTTTACGCTTACACAAACAATCCGGACGGTCCCAAACTGTTTATGGATAATGTAGTCGTTACCAAATCTTCCAACAATACCTGGACTTACTCCCCTGTAAAGTACTGGCCGTCGGAACAAAGCCTCGACTTTTACGCGTTCTCTCCTTCCGATTGGATTGGCACAAGCGGACCTTTGAGCCCTGTTCCTTTCGAGTCATATCCTGGCAATAAGGATATAGTATATGCCTTTATACCGGATTTGAAGGGAGTCGCCGGACAGCCGAACCCTCAGGTTACTTTTAACTTCCGGCACGCCCTTTCTAAAGTCACCGTTAAGATGAGTTCCACCAACAAAAATCTCAAAGTGGTCGTGACGAATGTAGCCATGGCGAATATATGCTCAAAAGGTAATTTCCAATTTCCCAAGGAATCCACTTCTTCTCCAAGCGCGGCTGAAACCGTAGGGAAATGGACAGACCAGAACACTCCCTATTCCTACATAATGTATATGGCGCAAAGAGAAGATGAACGCCTTACACTAACTACCACTCCTACTGCAGTAGAACTGGAAGGAATGGGCAACGGAGGCGCACTGTTCATGATACCACAACCCTTGACATGGCGCAGCAACGGACAAGGCAACGACACATACCTCACGGTAATGGGATCAATCTACGATGCCTCCACCAACACTAAACTATGGCCTAACGAGAACACTCCGAAGGAGAATCTCGTTCCTAGCAGCACATTCGGCGACGGCCTAATTAAATTCCCTCTTTCGACAAGCTATTTTTCCGAATGGTCGCCGGGATGCCATTATATATACAATCTTGTGATTAATTCAAACGACGAGATGGGAGCCATCGAGTTTGGAACCCCGACTGTAGAATCGTTCATAGAAGTCCAGACATCCTATCAATAAAAAACTGACAACGTAAACTCAAAAGCGCTCCCGAGAATCGTCGGGAGCGCTTTTGGCATTCTTCTTATATACCTACATTCAGAGTATTCTTGACATGATTTCTTTCATCTTTGACGCTATCCGGTCATTGGCCGGATTCCCAATACTTCCGAGATGCGTATGATTCACGTTTCTTGTGGGATGATATTGTCCGTTCTGCACCTCCATACCGACCTTACGGTAGGCGTCTCTGAAAGGCACGCCGTCAAGCACAAGGCGGTTCACGTCTTCTACCGTAAATATATAGTCATAAAGGCTATCGTCAAGGATGCCATCTTTTATACGGATCTGCCCCAACATGAAACATGCCATATCAATACACTCTATCAGCTCGGTCGTAGCGGGGAATACAATATCCTTCATAAGCTGGAGGTCGCGGTTATATCCCAAGGGAAGATTTGCAGTCAGTATGGTCAATTCGTTGGGTAGGGATTGGAGACGGTTGCATTTCCCCCTCATGATTTCAAACACGTCAGGATTCTTCTTATGCGGCATGATGCTCGACCCTGTGGTGAGTTCGTCGGGGAAAGAGACGAATCCGAAATTGTTGCACATCCACATGCATACGTCCATGGCGAGATGCCCCAAGGTGGAAGCCACGGCAGCCACCGCCGAAGCCACCGCCCTTTCGGTTTTACCTCGGCTCATCTGCGCCGCCACCACGTTATAGTGCGGTTTGGCGAAATCGAGCAATTCGGTGGTCAATTCCCTGTCGAGAGGGAATGAGGAGCCGTAGCCGGCGGCAGAACCAAGTGGATTCTGATTGGCTATGTTATAGGCGGCGACTACCATCTGCATGTCGTCGGCAAGCGACTCTGCATATGCTCCGAACCATAGTCCGAAAGAAGAAGGCATTGCAATCTGTAGATGTGTATATCCCGGCATCAGTTTGTCGCGGTGTTTTTCCGACAAATCCTGCAGGCAATTGAAAAGCCTGTCCACAGCTTTCGCGATATCTCGGAGCTCGTCGCGGAAAAAAAGTTTCAGGTCAACGAGCACCTGATCGTTTCTCGAGCGTCCGGAATGGATTTTCTTTCCCACGTCGCCCAGACGGGAGGTAAGTAGGAATTCCACTTGCGAATGCACGTCTTCCACACCGTCTTCTATAGTGAATTCGCCACGTTCAATGCTGTCGGCTATTTCCTGAAGGGCCGGGAGCAGCAAGGAGAGTTCCTCTTCGGTAAGCAATCCGATTTTACGTAGCATCCGGATATGCGCCATAGACCCCTGCACGTCGTAGCGGGCGAGACGGAGGTCGAGCTCGCGGTCTTTTCCTACTGTGAAATTCTCTATGAGTTGGTCAGGCTCGAAGCCCTTGTTCCATAATTGTTTTGCCATAGATAGCGGGATTTGCGGCCCAGACGCACTATTTCAGAGGTATGAACCGATATTATTTATTAACTTTGGATAGATATGGAGAGCCTCGTTGATTTCATCAATCAAGACAAATTCATTGGCAGAGTGGGAGCGGGAAGACTCGCCCGGTCCCATTTTTAGCGACGGGATGCCGTGCATAAGAGCCATGTCGGAAGTGGTGGGCGATACGAACGGAATCTTGCCAAGCTCCATGGCACTGCGCACGAGTGGATGCCCCATGGTGATTACCGACGCATGCACCCTTGTTGAGCGCGGGTTGAGTTCGCTCCATCTCGCGCATTTGCGAAGCAGTTCCACCGTCTCCTCGTTGGAATAGGCGTCGGTGGTGCGCACATCCACCACGTAAGAACACTTGTCGGGCACCACGTTGTGTTGCGTGCCGGCGTTAATCATGGTCACGCTCACTTTTATCGGGCCAAGCACTTCGCTCACTCGCGGAGTGGTAAATGCACACAATGCGGCAATGTCGTCGATGGCACGGTAAATGGCGTTGACGCCTTCGTTGCGGGCGGCATGTCCCGCTTTCCCTTTTGCCACGGCATCCAGCACAAGCAGCCCGCGTTCGGCTATGGCGGGTTGCATGCCGGTAGGTTCGCCGACGAGCACCATGTCGGGGGTAAGGCCCTCTGCGGCAAGGTAGGGGAGGAAAGCCCTCATGCCGTGTTCCCCCATCACTTCTTCCGCCGCCGTTATGGCGAAGAGAAGGTTGACGGGAAGGTCGGCGCGTTCGCGGAGTTCGAGGAATGCCGAAGCCAACGCTACGCCTGAAGCCCCAGCATCGTTGCTGCCGAGTCCGTAAACCTTGCCGTCTTCAATGTCCGGACTGAAAGGGTCGCGCGTATATGAGGCTGCCGGTTTTACAGTGTCGTGATGTGAATTGAGCATGAGCAGCGGTTTGGATGCATCAAACTCGGTTGTCAAGGCAAATACGTTATTGTGAAGCCGCTTCACATTAACTACGCCGTTCGCCCGTAGCCAGTTTTCCCATATATCGGCTGTGGCGCTTTCCTCACGTGAAAACGAAGGCGTGGCCACAAGTTTCCTGAGAAGGTCAACCGCACTGTCAAGGTTAGGATGGCTTGGCAAATTCTCCATTGCGCATTGTCATTTGATGCGGATAAGCGTACCGCCGTCGCCAAGGAGGGCTTCCGCTTTACAGATTCTGACTTCTTCGACTCCGTTTGCCGCAGACGCAAGTGCGTTCTGCAATTTCGGAATCATACCCTTCGCCACGATGCCTTCCTCTTTCAGCCGTTCGAACGACTCCTTCGTGACAAGCGGAATTACCGATTTCTCATCGTCAAGGTCGGTCATTACGCCGGCTTTCTCAAAGCAATAGGTGAGACGCACGGGCGCAATGCGCGATGCGCCGAGAGCCACGGCGCTTGCCACGGAGTCGGCATTGCAGTTGAGTAGGGTGCCGTCTCCGTCATGGCAAATTGCGCAAAACACGGGCACGCATCCGCCGTCGAGTAGAGTGGCAATAAAACTTGCGTTGACTTTATTGGGATTGATGTCGCCCACGAAACCGTAGTCGATAGGGGAGGCAGGGCGGCGTGTGGCGGGAACGGCGTTGCCGTCGGCTCCGGTGAGGCCTACCGCGTCGCAACCGAATTTCTGGAGCAACGCCACGATGCGCTTGTTGATGAGCCCGGCATATACCATCGTTACTATGTCGAGGGTCTGGCGGTCAGTGACGCGCCTCCCCTCAATCATATTGGCTTTTACCCCCATCCCTTCGCTGATGCGGGTGGCTTCCTTGCCGCCGCCATGCACGAGTATTTTTTCTCCGGGCATGGCCGCAAAATCCTTTAGGAAGGATTCGAGCGCGGAGGGGTTGTCGATTACATTACCACCGATTTTGACGACATTTATCACATCGTCGGCCATTTTGATTGCTTGATTGCCTTTCATGGTCATAGGCTTTCAAGTAAGCGTTTGATTACGGCTTGTGCCGAAATCTCCCTGTTGGCGGCCTCCGGGATGACAATGCTTCTGTCTGATTCTATCACGTCGTCGGTTACGATCATATTGCGTCTTACGGGAAGGCAATGCATGAAAAACGCATTGTCGGTCAATGCCATCTTTTCCGCATCCACCGTCCAGGCTCGGTCGGTAGAGAGCACCTTGCCGTAGTTGGGGTCGGTGTATGCCGACCAGTTCTTTGCATAGACGAAGTCAGCCCCTTCCAAGGCCTTGCGCTGGTCATACTCTATTTTCGCACGTCCCGTGAATTTAGGGTCGAGTTCATATCCGCGGGGATGGGTGATTACAAAATCGTAATCGGTGGCGTTCATCCATTCGGCAAACGAATTGGGCACCGCCTGCGGCAGAGCCCGGGGATGGGGCGCCCAGGTCATCACTACCTTCGGACGCGGTTTTGTCTTGAACTCCTCGATGGTGATAAGGTCGGCATAACTCTGCAGGGGATGACGGGTGGCTGCCTCCATGCTGAACACGGGGCGTCCTGAATACTTGATGAATTGTTCAATCACCTTCTCCTCATAGTCTTCTACCTTATCTTTGAGGCCGGCGAATGAGCGTACGCCGATGATGTCGCAATAGGAACCCATCACGGGGATTGCTTCGAGAAGATGCTCGGCTTTGTCGCCGTCCATCACGACACCTCGTTCCGTTTCCAGTTTCCACGCCCCTTGGTTCACGTCGAGCACCATAACGTTCATTCCGAGGTTCATGGCTGCCTTCTGTGTGGAGAGGCGCGTGCGGAGTGATGAGTTGAAGAATATCATCAGCAACGTCTTGTTGCGTCCGAGTTCTGTAAAGGCAAATCTGTCTTTCTTTATAAGGGCTGCATCGGCAATCGCTTTGTCGATAGGGCCGATGTCGGCCACACACGTGAATTTTTTCATAATAAAGTTTTTATTGAATAGCTTTTTTAAATTCAGAGAGGAAGTGTTGAGCTTCATCCATACTCAGGGAGAGGGCCGGGAGAAGGCGTACAGTGAATTGCCCCGCACCTCCGGTGAATATATGATGTTCGAAGAGCAGTTTCTTGCGAAGTTCAGGGCCGGTGACCCCTTCCACTTCAAGCCCAATCATCAAGCCGCGTCCGCGCACGTCTTTCACCTTGGGAAGCTTCTTGAGCTCCTCGATGAGCCATGCGCCCGTTTTGGCGGCATTCTCCACGAGGTTCTCTTTCTCCATCACGTCGAGCACGGCTATCGCTGCGGCACATGCGAGATGGTTGCCTCCGAAGGTGGTGCCGAGCATACCTTTTTTTGCCTCGATTTCAGGCGATATGAGAACGGCGGCGGCTGGAAATCCGTTGGCGATGCCTTTGGCGCAGGTGATTATGTCGGGTTTGATGCCCGAATACTGATGGGCGAAGAATTTGCCCGAACGTCCGTATCCCGACTGGATTTCGTCGAGGATGAGGATGGTGCCGGTTATCTTGCATGCCTTCGAGAGTTGCCGCAGGAAAGAGCTGTCGGGTTCATGTATGCCGGATACTCCTTGTATTCCCTCGATAATGACGGCGGCATATTCTCCCGAAGAGAGAGCTTCGCGCACTTGTTCCATGTCGTCAAGGGGCACGAAATCCACGTTGGCGGTTTCGTTAAACGGAGCGCGTATGGCAGGATTGTCGGTGATTGCCACCGCTCCCGACGTGCGCCCGTGGAAGGCTTTGGCGAAAGCGAGCACCTTTTTTCGGCCTGTGGCGAAAGATGCAAGCTTGATTGCATTTTCATTGGCTTCGGCGCCCGAATTGCAAAGGAAAAGGGAATAGTCGTCATATCCCGAAGCTTTACCGAGTTTGGAGGCGAGTGTGGTTTGAAGGGAATTCTGAACCGAATTCGAATAAAAACCGAGTTTTGCCACCTGTTCGGAGATGGCTTTTACATATTCGGGATGGGCGTGACCGATAGATATGACGGCATGTCCGCCATAGAGGTCGAGATAGTCTGTGCCGTCTTCTGTGAAGACGTGGGAGCCTTTCCCGCAGACAGGCTCTATGTCATATAATGAATATACGTCGAAAAGATTCACGGTCTGTGTGTGTTTATTTGTGAGAACGCTTGATTTCTAAAATGCCGAAGGCTTCAGGCGAAGTCCGGTGCGCTCGTCGATGCCGAGCATTATGTTCATGTTCTGCACCGCCTGACCCGACGCACCTTTAAGCAGGTTGTCTTCCGCAGTGGTTATAAGAAGCTTGTTGCCATGCTTCTCCACATGGATTACGGCTTTGTTGGTATTGACTGCCTGCTTGAGGTCAACCGGACGGTCGCTGACCACCGCAAAAGGGGCGTCGTTATAGAAGTCCTTATATAGCTTCACCGCTTCTTCTTCCGAGAGGGAGCAGTCGAGGTGAGTCACCGCAAAGATACCTCTTGCGAAGTCTCCGCGCATCGGCACGAAATTAATTTTGGCGGTGTTTCCCGGTTGTAGCTTTCCGAGGGTGGCGCCGATTTCGATAAGGTGCTGATGGATGAACGGTTTATATACGGAAAGGTTGTCGCTTCGCCAACTGAAATGGGTGGTGGCACCGGGCTTTACGCCAGCTCCCGTAGATCCGGTGAGGGCGGTCACGTTGACATCGCCGTTGTCTGGTAGAAGGCCGGCTGCCGCAAGGGGCAGAAGCGAGAGCTGGATGGCGGTTGCGAAGCATCCCGGGTTGGCCACGGAAGCTGCCTTCGCAATTCTTTCGCGGTTGATTTCCGGAAGTCCATATACATACCCCTCGCTTTCGTCTCTGAAATCTTGCGCGAGGTCAATCACTTTCAATCCTTCGGGGCGAGCGTTCTCTTCCCAGAACTTTTTGCTATGGCCGTGGGCGGAGCAAAGGAAGAGAACGTCGATTTCGTCAAGGGGATGTGTGTCGGAAAAGACGAGGTCGGTTTCCCCGAGCAGTCCCTGATGTACGTTTACAATCGGTTCGCCGGCGTTGCTCGACGAGTGTACGAAAGCTATGCCCACCTCCGGATGGTTGATGAGCAGGCGTAGGAGTTCGCCTGCAGTGTAGCCGGCGCCTCCGATGATTCCTATTTTTTTCACGATTATGTCCCCCTCCTTATTCCGCTTTTCCGTTTTTCACCTGATTGTTGTGGTAGATTTTCATCTGGTTCCCGAGAATCTTGGTGAATCCTTTCACGTCATCGGCCGTCCATGCCTTGTTGACCTCACCGTATTCTCCGAAATCGGTCTTCATGAGGTCGAAGGGTGAGTCAACCCCGACAAGTGTATATGAATAGGGGCGGAGCAGAAGTTCAACGGTGCCCGTGACGTTGCGTTGCGAACTTTCGAGCATCTTTTCGATGTCGCGCATCACCGGCTCCAGATACTGAGCCTCGTGGAGGAACATGCCATACCACGTGCCGACCTGGTCTTTCCAATATTGCTGCCATTTGGTGAGGGTGTGTTTTTCAAGCATCTTGTGGGCGGCAATTATAAGGATAGGTCCGGCCGCTTCAAACCCGACGCGTCCCTTGATTCCTATGATTGTGTCGCCGATATGCATGTCGCGCCCAATGCCGAAGCGAGAGCCGATTCTCTCTACTTCCCTGATGGCTTCCACTTTGTCTGCGAATTCTTTGCCGTTGACAGCCGAGATTTCACCTTCCTTGAAAGAGATGGTAAGCTTTTCGGGTTCGGTGGCGGTTATTTGCGAGGGATAAGCCTCCTCCGGAAGGGTCTGGTCGGAATGGAGCGTTTCTTTTCCCCCTATCGACGTGCCCCAAAGTCCTTTGTTGATGGAGTATTCCAGTTTTTTGAAATCGGCCTCGTAGCCGTGTTTCTTGAGATAGTCTATCTCATATTCACGTGTGAGGGTGAGGTCGCGTGTGGGGGTGATGATTTCGATTTCGGGAGCGAGAATCTGGAACGTAAGGTCGAAACGCACCTGGTCGTTGCCAGCTCCGGTAGAACCGTGGGCTATGGCATCGGCTCCTATTTTCTTGGCATATTCGATTGTGGCGATTGCCTGGAAAATGCGCTCGGAGCTGACGGATATGGGGTAGGTGCCGTTGCGAAGCACATTGCCGGCCACCATATATTTTATGCTCTTGTCATAATACTCATGGGTTATGTCGAGCGTGGCGTGTGAAGCGGCGCCGAGGCGTTTCGACTTGTCGGCAATAACCTTCAGTTCTTCGTCGGAAAAACCGCCGGTGTTGGCGATGGCTGTGTGTACCTCATATCCAAGATCTTCGGAGAGGTATTTTACTGCGAAAGATGTGTCAAGTCCTCCTGAAAATGCGAGGAGCACTTTCTTTTTCTTGTTGTTTTCTGTCATGATTGTATGATTTCGATTTCAAAATTAGCGTTCCACCCTTTTGAGATGAAGCACCTTGTTGATGCTGTTTTTCACCTTCATGATGTAGGGGTTGGGACGGTCTTTTTCTGTGAGGGGCTGTTTAGGGTCGTAAAGCATACCTGTGCAAAGGCACATTCTGCGATTGTTCCGCTGAAGAATATCGTAGTTTCTACACCCCTCGCATCCTCGCCAGAACTCTTCGTCGTCGGTAAGCTCCGAGAAGGTCACGGGCTTGTAGCCCATGCGCGAATTAAGCTTCATGACCGGGAGCGAAGTCGTGATGGAGAAAAGTTTGGCGAACGGAAATCGAAGTCGAGCCAGCTCGAAAGTTTTCGCCTTGATGGCGCCGGCAAGGCCAAGATGGCGGTATTCTGGGTCGACAATCAATCCGGATGTTGCAACGAAATCTCCATGGCCCCAACTCTCAATGTAGCTGAACCCCACCAGCCTGTCGCCGTGAAGAGCCACCACGCTTTTACCGCTGTTGATTTTCTGAGCGATATATTCGGGGGTTCTTTTGGCGATGCCGGTGCCGCGTTGGAGAGCCGATTCGTAAATCAGCTTTACAATGAGGTCGGCATATTTTGCCTGTTCGGGTTCGGCAAACTTGACAGTAATGTCTTTGATGTCCATTTTTGAAAAGTTTTCCGAAATTAATTGTTTAAAAATACACCCACAGAATCAAAAGATTGAATTTAGAATCAAAAGATTATATGAGTTACCTGTAAAAATCTGCCAAAATTACAAAAAATAATTGACATCCCCGTTATGTTTTTCAACAATAATGCAATTTTTCAACACTTATTGACATTTTGCTATCAAAGGAATCCCGGAAGGACTGTGTCCGTATTGGATGGGTACTCTTTTTGCGTGCCTGTTTCCTCTTGTTAAAAAAATACATCCGACACTCTTGTTAATCATAGGGGGTGCGTTTTTTATTTTTATGGTGGGCTTTCTTTTTGTTGGCGTTTCGATGGATTTCGGAAAGCTCTTCCATCGTTGAATATTTGGGGGTTGCGAAAATCGATTTGATTTCCAAAGTATAATCAAGTGCGATTGCTATTTCGATAAGGTTGTTGAGCGAAATCAATCCTTTTTGTTCAAAACGTGTGATATTGCTTACCGCAACACCCGATTTGGCAGCTATGTCGCGGCGTGTAAGATTCTTTTCAATGCGTCGTTTTCTGAAGTCATCGGCAAGTTTACGCGCCACCTCCTGTGCGGAAGGGGGCATAAGGCTTTCGAG
Source organism: uncultured Muribaculaceae bacterium (assembly GCA_910585275.1). Lineage (GTDB taxonomy): Bacteria > Bacteroidota > Bacteroidia > Bacteroidales > Muribaculaceae > Lepagella. Next base: position 159,303 of record CAJUCW010000001.1, on the reverse strand, counting down.
AAGAGACAACATATTGTCACTATTGTCCATAATTTGATAGATAATGATAAAATATTATCACTTGCAAAAGTAGTAAATTAATTTGAAAAATTATAAATTCAATTCGAATTATTTCTTAAAAATTTTGTGTAAATTTGCAACAGATAAAACCGAAGTCAAGGCTTCTTATTCACTTCGATGACAGGAGACCTTTTGCCTTCTCGCCTTAAAGTTAATTGAGCATATCATGAAAACGATTTTTAGTAACGTAGAAAAAGTCTTTAACAACGGTACGTCACATCAGTTTCAAACCAATGTGCCCTATATCACGGTTGACAATTTTCCGCAATTAGGAAAATTGGCGGCTATGAGATTCCTGGAGTGGGTGAGTGGCAATCCTGAAGGAGTAATCAGCTTGCCTACGGGCAAGACTCCGGAGTATTTCATTGAGTGGGTGAGACGGACGTTAGACCGATGGGAGACACCGGAAGGGCGTCGCATGCGTGAAGAATGTGGTCTTTTTGTTGACCGAAAACCAGACCTGTGTGGGCTTCGTTTCGTGCAGATTGATGAGTTTTACCCCATCGATCCGCGCCAGCACAACAGTTTCTATAACTATGTGCAGAAATATTATGTCCGCAATTTCGGACTTGATTCGGCAAGAGGGCTTTTTATCAATTGCGACGATATTCCGCTTGCAGGCGGAAGGTCGTTTCGCGAGGTCTTCCCTGACGACACGATAGACCTCGGACTACGTTATCGCGAACCTAAGAGCCATGTTGAGGAAGTGCAGCAGCAATCGATATTTATGATTGATGACTGGTGTGCGGAATATGAGCAACACATCCGAGACCTGGGTGGAATCGGATTCTTTTTGGGTGGCATAGGACCTGACGGTCACATAGCGTTCAATACCCGAGGAAGCGACCCTCATTCTACTACCCGCCTCACTTGCACCAATTTCGAGACACAGGCGGCTGCGGCAGGAGATCTTGGCGGCATAGAGGTGTCGCGCAAGAAGCCTGTCATAACGATTGGGCTCGACACTATAACCTACAATAAGGAATGCGTGGCTATCATCTTCGCGGCCGGCGAGGCAAAGGCAGGCGTCGTTGCCGATGCATTGGAGAAGAAACCTTCCAACCTTTATCCGGCTTCGGTTCTTTCCTGTCTGCCCAATGCGCGTTTCTATTTAACCCGTGGCGCTTCGTCGATGCTCCACGAATCGATTTACGATTATTACACCGGTTCGCCTTGGACTCAGGAGAAAACCGACCGGGCTGTCATTGAATATTGCAATCGTGTCGGCAAGTATGGCGATAAGGTGACGCTCGACGAACTGCGGGGCGACGAGTATTGCAGCATGATTCCTGACCTTGACGAAAACACCGTGCAGTCGGTCATTGATTCCCTCAAAAATAAGATTGCCCTTGGCACATCGTCATGGTGCAATCAGGTGTTTTTTCACACCGGTCCGCATCACGACGACATTATGTTGGGGTTCTTGCCACATATCCACCGGATATCGCGCAACGAAACCAATAAATCGCATTTCGCGGTGATGACATCGGGTTTCAATGCAGTCACCAACTCGTTTCTCATAGATGCCCTTACCGATACTTTGCGCTTCATCGAGGATGGCCGCATACAGATGCTCGCATATCCCGATTTTTTCCAGAAAGGATACCGAGAGAAAATGGATAAAGATATATACCATTGTCTTATCCATGTCGCCTCCGGCAATACGGATGAGCGTAGGCGCGGCTTTGCGCATCGGCTTGTGCGTAATTTCATAGAGATATGGGGAGTTGACAGCGTCGAATCTTTGAAGAAAAAGATTGGTGAGGTTATCGCCGAGACCCGCGACAGTTATGCCGGAGAGAAAATGTCGGCTGAGATTCGGTTGCTGAAGGGAATGGTCCGCGAATTTGAGGAAGAGATGGTGTGGGGATTCTTCGGAATAGAGAGCGGCAACATCCATCATTTGCGTTTGGGGTTCTACACGGGCGATATTTTCACTCAGCAACCTACACTCGACCGGGACGTTCGCCCCGTTTTGGAACAGTTGCGTAAGATTCGTCCTACGGTGATAAGTTTGGCATTCGACCCAGAGGGAAGTGGCCCCGATACTCACTATAAGGTGCTCCAAACCATTGCGGAAGCGATACGCGAATGGAGCCGCGAGGAGGATTTGAGCGGGCTGAAGATATGGGGTTACCGCAACGTATGGTTCCGTTTTATGCCATCGGAGGCTACGCATATCGTACCCGTCTCGCTCAATGCGATGGGTGTTTTCGACAATGCGTTCACCAACTGCTATGCCAGCCAGGTTGATGCATCGTTTCCGAGCCATAAGCTTGACGGTAAATTCAGCGACCTGGCCAAGCGGATATGGGTTGACCAGTTGTCGCAGGTGCAACATGTGGTCGGGAAACCGTTCTTCTATCAGAATTCAAGCCCGCGAATCCGCACCACCCATGGTCTTCTCTTTTTCAAGGAGATGAGTGCCGATGAATTTCTCGACTCTGCCCGCGAACTTCAAAAATCCGTCGGCGGCGACTGATTGTTAAGGTATTCAATTTTGTGCAAACTTCTCTAAACTGTGTGTGAAATTTATTGATAGTCCGTTTCTATGTAATCGACTATTTCTTTGGGAAGATACTTTTCATAGTTTACTCCCCGATATACTATTGTGGCGTTTCCCGCCGCACGGTTTCGCGAGGGGTTGTCGAGACAGTCACGCCTTAATTTCCAGAAATCGTTTCCGGAAATAGGTTCCCAATTATTTTCGCTATAGACCTCATAGAGCAGGTTGCGTTCCTGTTGCAATCCGGTAGCGGTGAAATGATATTGGTTGCCTTCGCAGGTGGCTTCAAGAATCAGTCCAGGCAACCCATGAAGTTTCCAAGGGCCGTCGTGAACGGGAATCTCGGGTGCAAACCAGGCGGTCCATCTTCTTCCGTGGAATTCCGTCGTTGACATGAAGCATTCATATCCCAATATGGTCTTCACAGAATCTGTTATGTTCCAGGTTATAGGGGTTAATGGCTCTTTCCATTTGAAACGGGTGCCGGAGGCTACATCGTAAGTCTGTATTGACTTCATGCCGAAATGTTTGGTTACGTAAAAAGAACCATCCACACGTGGAATGAGATGTTGTTGTTGTTTCTCATAACATACTCTTTTGAAGGTGTTGAAACTTTCGAACCCTTCAGGGGTTGATTCTATCGAATCGATATATTCCGTTTTAGGTGAATAGAATTTTGATTCCGTTCCATTGGTGACGAGTATGTAATGGTTTTCGATATCGGCTTCCGCCCGTCTCATGGTCTGGTCCGGATGCTTGTAAATGTAGCTCACCTTTATATCCTGCGTCTGAGCCATTGCGGAAATGGCCGCAAGGCATACGGCTATCATATATATTATTTTCATGATTGTGCAATTAATTTCATTGTCAACGGAGATGGATTTTTTGTGTCTGTTTTCAGCGACGTATTATATAGAATCCGGTTGTAGGATTGTCGATGCGGATGCCTTGCAGATACTTCGCGCCATTAGGAGTAAGACGGTCAATCAAATCTTGTAGTTTGCTCATAGTGAGTCTTCTTTTGTACCGCTCTTTGAATCCGATTTTTTAACACGCTTGACAGTATGCTTTATTTTCCCGATTAGGAAATTTAGTTCTAATGTAGATTCTGTTTCTGAAATCGCCAAGTCTGGCATAACAATATCCGACAGGACTTTGCCGAAATGTTGCATCTTTGATGTCTGTTGGATTGGGTCTTTTACTTGATGTAACTCCACCAACTCACGTTTCAAAGCCCTTACTTTGGTAAAAGTCTCAATAATTGCAAATGATACATTTAATGCTTCTTTGCTTTTTAATATAGTGGCTAACATGTATAACCCTTTTTCTGTGAAAACTTTAGTAAGGACTCTGCTTTTGGGTGAAACTTTTGTGGACGAAAATTTCGACCGCAAATAATTTACTTCGTCAGCCGACAGAGTAAACATATAATCGTCAGGGAATTTATCAGGATTATTGCGTACGGCCTCGTTCACCCTTTTGGTCTCGACACCATAAAGTGCGGCAACATCAGCATCGGCAATTACGGGAGTATCATGAATCACCACAATACTGTTATTTACATCAGAAATCAGTTTTGGATTTAAATCGGTTGACCGTTTCACAAGACTATGTTTATTCTGTCTATTCATTCTGTTTTGGTTTCAAGTTCACGTATAATGGCATCAATCTCGGCACGGAGTTTGTTAATGCGATAATATTATCAGCTCACGATTTACATAATCTATGATAAATGGATTTTGAAAAAACTTCAATCCTATCAATCCTGCAAATTTTTCAAAAGATTTCAATTTTGAAGTTACACCAATCGATACATCGTTAAATGTAAAATTCCCAATCTGGAGTTTTTCAGCATATAATCCTTCAGCTATGGCTTTCCCCTCTTTATTTGTTGCTACTGATAACGGTAATCTACTATCTTCTAATATTTCCTTGACGGTGGTATTATTCTTCATTAAAAAATATCTGTTGCCCATAAGTCATTTCAATAATTTTAGATCGTTGTTATCGCTATCCAATATGTTCATCTGATGAATGGCGATCTGGTTTAGTTTGACTAGCCGCTCGCCTTGTGTCATATCTTGCTCGATAAATACGGCATTCAAATTCTCCATGTTCGACAGGCATATCAGTTCATTCACTGAGGCATAGTCACGAATATTCCCTTTCAAATCAGGATTTGCTTCACGCCATTGCTTTGCAGTCAATCCAAACATCGCCACATTTAACACATCGGCTTCGTTGGCATATATGATATTTGCCTGGGCGTTAGTCACCTCGGAAGGAATAAGGTTCTGTTTAATAGCATCGGTATGTATGCGGGAGTTGATTTTTGACAATTCTCGTTTAGCTGACCACCCCAATACCTTTTGTTCCTCAGCTTTAAGACGTTGAAACTCCTTGACTATATAAAGTTCAAATTCAACTGAAATCCAACTTGCAAATTTGAAAGCAATGTCCTTGTGGGCGTATGTGCCACCATAACGTCCGGATTTTGAAATTAAGCCGATGGCATTTGTCGTCTCAATCCACTTCTTTGGTGAGAGTGTGAAAGCGTTAAGTCCGGCCTGTTTTCTAAACCCCTCGAATTCGAGGGGTTTGAAACTGGGATTGTACAAACTCTCCCAAATACCAAGAAACTCGATAGTATTACGGTTGCGCATCCAATTTCCTATAACGGCAGTAGGATCATCGCTCTTGTGACGAGCCAGGTCTGTAATAGACACATAGTCCTCTCCATCCATATTCATGATGGTAATATTTGTGTTTTGAACCGTAATTTTTGCCATTAGAGATATCTGGTTGGTTTATAATACAAAATTAGCAATTTTATTTGATACTTTGGAGTTTGGCATATCATAATCGTATCGTAATAGGTGATTTCGCGTGTGCTCCATTGTATTGAAGACTTGTGCGAGATATGTTTTTGTCCGACAATTGCTATGCTCAGCCTAACAATAATACCCTTGCAAGGGCGTAATTGAGCGCGGGGAACTTTCGAGAGTTGGAAGCAGTTGTCGGTTTCTTTCAAATAAGATTCCCAATACGGACAAAAATGGAAGTTATTATACCGACAGGGATGTATTCCGTATTATAAATGTGATGGTTGATAAACCGTAATAACTGTTATTATAATCAGATATTGAATTTGTTTAAACTTTTTTCTTTTTCAAGATTTCGTCAGATTTTCGAGACGATTTTGAAACTTGAAGAGGGAGTTTAGCGGGCTAAACGACCGATGAAAGGTTCAAAAGCGACCGAAAAGATGGCGGAAGATTGGGAAAGAGGTCTTTTTAACATAAAAAGCCATAAGAAAATCAATCTCCGTAAAAAAGTATAAAACAACTTCATTACATGGTTGCAGAGGAAGTTGATTAATTCCGATAAAAAACAGCGCTGACAAACGCCGACAAATGAATCGGAAATTTGCATGGATTTGAAAAATTTGTTAACTTTGCAGGCAAAATAAATGAAATGACGGCAAAATATCTCAGTCGAATATCGTTTGTTATGCAATCGCAGATTATGCAAAACGGAAGCTTCAGCCATCCGCTAAACTCCGTTTTTCAGATATTCAGGGCAACTCATTGGTGAGTTGCCTTTTTTTTGTTCGTACGTGAGCATCGAAGCCGACATTTGAAAATAAAGAAGGATAAAATGGAAGACATTATCATCACAGGAGCCAACGTATGGTGTGAAGGCAAGTTTATAACCGCCGACGTCTCGATCCACGATCGGAAGATTTCGGCTGTGGGAGAGGCGGCATTGTTGTCGGGAACCGGAAAAATAATATCAGGGGAAGGGATGTATCTCGTACCGGGACTCGTGGACCTTCACGTCCATTTCCGTGAACCCGGATATTCGTATAAGGAGACAATCCGCACGGGAAGCGACGCAGCCGCCGCCGGCGGTTTCACCACCGTTTGCACGATGCCGAACCTTAACCCTGCTCCAGATGATGTGGAAAACCTTAAGCGTCAGCTCGACATAATCCGTCTTGACGCTTGTGTGGATGTGCTTCCTTACGCCACTATCACGAAAAAACGGATGGGGCATGAACTTGTGGATTACCGTATGCTCGCACCATGGGTGGCCGGCTTCTCCGACGACGGCACCGGCGTGCAAGACGGCGAAGTGATGCTTGCTGCCATGAAGGGAATCGCGCCCACGGGAAAAATCCTGGCTGCCCATTGCGAAGTGGAGAGTCTTCTCAACGGAGGATATATACACGACGGTGATTACGCCCGTAGCCATGGCCACCGGGGAATCTGTTCCGAATCGGAATGGGCTGAGATAGACCGCGACATAAAGATGGCGGAAGAGACCGGATGCCGTCTCCACGTATGCCATATCTCCACCAAAGAGAGCGTGGATCTTATCCGCAAAGCCAAAGCGAGGGGAGTGAAGGTTACGTGCGAAACGGGTCCGCATTACCTTACGTTCTGCGACGAAGACCTTCAGGAGCACGGGCGTTTCAAAATGAATCCTCCCATCAGGAGCCGCGCCGACCGCGACGCTCTGCGCAGGGGAGTGATAGACGGCACCATCGACGTGATTGCCACTGACCATGCCCCGCACGCCGCTAACGAAAAAGGGAAAGGGCTTGAGAAAAGCGCGATGGGAGTGGTAGGGCTCGAAACGTCGTTTGCCGCAGTATATACCACGATGGTGGAATCCGGATTGATGCCTTTCAACCGTCTTGTGGAAGCTATGGCAATCAACGGTAGAAAGATTCTCGGGCTTCCGGGTGCTGACGGCATAAGGCCCGGCGACAAAGCTGACCTCACGCTTCTCGACCTCGGTCAAGAATGGACGGTGGATCCGCGCGACTTCCGTTCCATGGGACAAAGCACCCCTTACGACGGCATGATGCTTAAGGGGAAACCCGTGTTGACAATAAGCAACGGCGAAATACGCTTCTGTAAACTGTAACAAAATAATACAACATACACTTTCCGAAAAATGAAGCCATACACAAAGAAACTTGTGCTTGAAGACGGACGTGAATTCCCCGGATTCGGATTCGCTTCCGACACCGAAAAAGTGGGCGAGCTGGTGTTCAATACTTCGATGGTGGGTTATCAGGAAATCCTTTCCGACCCTTCGTATGCCGACCAGATTATAGTGATGACCTATCCCCTGATAGGCAACTATGGAATCACCGACGAGGACTATGAAACCAAGTTCCCTTCAATCGGCGGAATGATTGTAAAGGAAAACAACAATTCACCATCCAATTTCCGCTATACCAAAACGCTTGCCGAGGTTCTCGATGAAAACGATATCCCGGCGATAAGCGGAATCGACACGAGAATGCTCACAACAATTCTGAGAGATGCGAGAGGGATTCGGGCCATAATCACCGACATCGATACTCCCGTTGATGAGGCTGTGGCGAAAATCAAAGCAGTGGAACGTCCTACTAATCTTGTGAGCCGGGTGAGCTGCAAGAAGCGTTGGTTCTCACGTACTGCCAATTATAAGTATGACATTGTGGCCATCGACTGCGGAATGAAATACAACATGGTGCGAAGCCTTAACGCCCACGGTTGCAACGTAACGGTTGTGCCTTGGAACACCACGGCGGAACAGATTATGGCGTTCAATCCCGACGGCGTGCTTGTTTCCAACGGTCCGGGTTCGCCGGAAGATGTGCCTGAAGTGGTGGAAACCATCCGCAATCTTCGCGGAAAAGTGCCTATGTTCGGAATCTGTCTCGGCCATCAGCTCATAGCGCTTGCATACGGTGCTGAAATCGGAATAATCAATCCCGGCCACAGGGGTGGCAACCATCCTGTGAAAGAACTTACCACCGGCCACGTGCTTATCACCGCGCAGAACCATGGATATGCCGTTAAGGAGGAATCGTTGAAAGGAACTCCCCTCCGGGTTACCCACGTCAATCTTCTCGACGGCACGGTCGAGGGTCTGCAATGTGAAGAAGACAAGGTCATATCGGTGCAGTTCCATCCGGAAAGTGCCCCCGGTCCGCAGGACTCCATCTATCTTTTCGATAAGTTTATCAAGATGATTCCTGAAACAGAGAAATAATCCAGATACATCAACGCTAAAGAATTACCGCTTCTGAAGCGGACATGAAACAATGCCGAAACGTACAGATATAAAGAAAGTGATGGTCATCGGGTCCGGCCCGATTGTTGTAGGGCAGGCCGCCGAGTTCGACTATGCGGGCACACAGGCGTGTACGGCCCTGAAAGAAGAGGGGTATGAGGTGGTGTTGGTCAACTCCAATCCTGCCACAATCATGACCGACCCGGAGATTGCCCATAAGGTTTATATGGAGCCTCTCACCCTTGAATATGTCGCCAAGATTGTAAGATATGAGCGTCCCGACGCCATAGTTCCGGGGCTTGGAGGCCAGACAGGCCTCAACCTTGCCGTGCAGCTTGCAAAGAAGGGGGTGCTCGATGAGTGTGGGGTGGAAATCCTCGGGACATCGTTCGACAGTATAGAGCGTGCAGAAGACCGCGAACTTTTCAAGGAACTTTGCGAGAGCATTGGAGAGCCGGTGCTTCCGAGCGATGTGGCCACGAGCATAGACCATGCCGTGGAGATTGCCGCGAAAATAGGATATCCGGTCATACTTCGCCCTGCGTTCACCCTCGGGGGCACAGGCGGAGGTTTTGCCGACAATGAAAAAGAACTGCGCGAGCTCATGCGCACCGCGCTCGACCTTTCGCCCGTGCATCAGGTGCTTGTGGAAAAAAGTATCAAGGGTTTCAAAGAGATAGAATTCGAGGTGATGCGCGATGCCAACGACACCGTGATAGCAATCTGTTCGATGGAGAACCTCGACCCTGTGGGTGTGCATACCGGCGACTCCATTGTGGTGGCTCCGGCGCAGACACTTTCCAACAAGGAATACCAGCTTCTCCGCGACAGTGCCCTCAAGCTCATACGCGCCCTTAAAATAGAGGGTGGATGCAACGTGCAGTTCGCTCTCGATCCCCTTTCGTTCGACTATTACCTCATAGAGGTCAATCCCCGCGTGTCGCGCTCTTCCGCGCTCGCCTCGAAGGCTTCGGGTTATCCCATCGCCCGCGTGAGCGCCAAGATTGCCGTGGGGCTTCATCTTGATGAAATCGACCTCGGGCATGTGCCTGCAAGCTTCGAACCCGCCCTCGACTATGTGGTGACGAAGATAGCGCGTTTCCCCTTCGACAAATTTGCCGATGCCTCCAACGAACTCGGCACCCAGATGAAGGCCACGGGCGAAGTAATGAGCATCGGACGCACCATGGAAGAAAGCCTTCTTAAGGCAGTCCGTTCGCTTGAAACCGGAGTGTGCCATCTGCATCATAAGAAATTCGACGACATGGCCATTGCCGACATGCTCGAATATATCCGCAAGGCTACCGATGACAGGATTTATGCACTCGCCGAACTTATACGCCGCGACGTGGATGCGGGCCACATCTACAACCGTACTAAAATCGATATGTTCTTCCTCGACAAAATCAAGAGCATAGTCGATTTCGAGAAGACGGTCAAGGAATCGCCGATGGATCCGGAAGTGCTTCGCGATGCCAAATTGATGGGATTCAGCGATAAGTTTATAGGCCGGTTGTGGGGAAAGACGGAAGCCGACATATATAAGATGCGTAAAGAGAATGGCATACGTCCCGTCTATAAGATGATAGACTCGTGTGCTTCGGAATTCCATGCCACCACCAATTATTTCTATTCCACCTACGAGCAGGAAAACGAATCGGTGCCTACGGATCGTAAAAAAATCGTGGTGCTCGGTTCAGGCCCCATCCGCATCGGTCAGGGCGTGGAGTTCGATTATTCCACCGTGCATGCCATCTGGTCGATACGCAAGGCTGGATATGAGGCAATCATCGTCAACAACAATCCTGAAACTGTTTCGACCGACCACACCACAGGCGACAAGCTCTATTTCGAACCTCTCACTGTGGAAGACGTGATGAACGTGCTTGACCTTGAGAAGCCTGTCGGAGTCATTGTGTCGCTCGGCGGACAGACCGCCATCAACCTTGCCGAACCGCTCGCACGCCTCGGCGCGCCCATTATCGGCACCGGAATCGAAGCCATACGCAATGCCGAAGACCGCGGCTGTTTCGAGGCCATCATGGAGAAGCTTCAGATTCCCCAGCCCGAAGGTGTGGCCGTGACCCACATAGAAGAGGGAGTGGAAGCTGCCAAACGAATCGGTTATCCGGTGCTTGTGCGTCCGAGTTATGTGCTGGGAGGCAGGGCCATGCAGATTGTGAGCAACGAAGAGCAGCTTCGCCATTATCTTCAGACGGCTGTTGAAATCAACGTGGAGCATCCCGTGCTCGTGGATAAATACATCCTTGGAAAAGAGCTTGAGGTGGATGCGGTCTGCGACGGCGAGAATGTATTCGTGCCGGGCATTATGGAGCATGTGGAGCATACCGGTGTGCATTCGGGCGACTCCATCAGCGTTTATCCCACATTCAGCGTCAGCGAAAAGGCGAAACAGACAATCCTCGACTATACGGTACGTCTCGGCAAGGAAATCGGCATCAAGGGGTTGTATAACATCCAGTTTATCGTTGACGGCAAGGAAGACGTATATGTCATCGAGGTCAACCCTCGTTCATCCCGCACGGTGCCGTTCCTCTCTAAGGCTACAGGGGTGCCCTTGGCTCACATCGCAACTATGATAATGCTCGGCCACAGTCTCCGAGAGCAAGGCATCACCGAACTTTATCCTCAGGAAAAGAAGCGGTGGTTCGTAAAGACCCCGGCGTTCTCTTTCTCCAAACTGAGGGGTATGGATTCCTATCTTTCTCCGGAAATGAAATCTACCGGCGAGGCCATCGGTTATGACAAGTCGCTCAAACGCGCGCTCTATAAGTCGCTCCAGGCTTCCGGAATGACCGTTGCAAATTATGGCACAATATTCGTCACTCTTGGCGGAAGCGACAAGCAGAGGGCCCTTCCTCTCATACAGAGATTCTATCAGCTCGGTTTCAATATCGAAGCTACGCGAGGGACGGCGGAATTCCTGCGTGCGCATGGCATCCGGACGCGTCTTTTGAGAAAATTGAGCGAAGGAAGCACAGATATTATCGATTCTTTAAGACAAGGACACGTGAATTACGTTATAAATACGATGGAGTTGTCGGCCGACCATTCGCATCGCGACGGATATTATATACGTCGTGCGGCCGTTGACAACAATATCACGGTGTTCACATCGTTGGAAACAGTAGAGGTCCTTCTTGACGTGCTTGACGACATCACAATGAAAGTCTCTACAATAGATGCCGAAGATTGATAAAATATAATGACATGAACATTAAAAACGTCTATACCATCCTCGCCAATCGCCGGCTTACCCACAAGACGTGGGTGATGACCGTGCAGGGTGATACCGAAGCCATTACGGCCCCCGGACAGTTTGTCGATATCGCCATACCGGAGAAATATCTCCGGCGTCCCATTTCGATTTGTGACTTTTCGCATGAGCGTGGCGAAATTACGTTGCTCTACGATACGGTAGGGGAGGGCACGGAGGCCATGAGCCGTATGGTTGCGGGAGATAAACTCGACATGCTTAACGGCCTCGGCAACGGGTTCTCTGTTAATCCTCCGTCGGAAACTCCGCTTCTCCTTGGTGGAGGCATAGGTTGTGCTCCGCTTTTAGGACTTGCCCGCACGCTTAAAAATAATGGCAAGGACCCTATTGTCATCCTTGGATACAATACTGCCGCCGATTGTTTCGGAATGGAAACGTGGTTTGAGGAAATAGGCGTCAGAGCCTATGTGGCTACGGTTGACGACAGTCTCGGCACCAAAGGTTTTGTCACCGACGTTATCCGTGAGAAAGGAATCAAGGGTGAGTATTTCCAGGCATGCGGACCGATGCCGATGCTTCAGGCGCTTTGCACGGGGCTTGACTTCCCGGGAGAGGTTAGTCTGGAATGCCGCATGGGTTGCGGTTTCGGGGCCTGCATGGGTTGCGTAATCCAGACGGTGAACGGCCCGAGGGGAATATGCAAGTATGGACCCATATTCAGAAAGGAGGAGCTTATATGGAAGTGAAAAACGAATCGAAGAGCAACGCCCTTGGCGTAAGTCTCAGCGGAGTGCAACTCCAGAATCCTATTATTCCCGCTTCGGGATGTTTCGGATTCGGATATGTCATGGCGGAATATTATGACATCGACATGCTTGGGGCAATATCAATCAAAGGTACCACCCGCGACGCCCGTTTCGGCAACCCCCTTCCACGCATTGCCGAATGCCCTTCTGGCATGATTAATTCGGTAGGGCTTCAGAATCCCGGGATAGATGTCGTTATAAATAACGAGCTTCCGAAATTGAGGAAAATGTTCCATCAGCCGATTGTTGCCAATATAAGCGGTTTTTCGATTGACGGATATGTGGAATGTTGCGAGAAAATCGACCGCGCCGAGCAGGTGGAAATCATCGAACTCAACGTGAGTTGTCCCAACGTGCATGGAGGTGGGATGAGTTTCGGCACGAGCACTGAATCCATAGGCGAAGTGGTGAGGGAAGTGAGGAAGGTGGTGAAGAAACCTCTTTACGTTAAACTCTCGCCCAATGTCACCGATATCGTATCGATAGCTCAGGCAGCGGTTGACGCAGGTGCCGACGGCCTTTGCCTGATCAACACCATCTTGGGAATGCGCATCGACATCAAGACGCGCCGCCCGGTTGTGGCTAACCGTATGGGAGGTATGTCAGGCCCCGCTATATTCCCTGTGGCCGTAAGGATGGTCAATCAGGTTGCCCATGCTTGTGGCGTGCCCATCATAGGATGTGGCGGCGTTTCTTCGGCAAAAGATGTGATCGAGATGATGATGGCGGGTGCTACCGCGGTAGAGGTAGGCGCCGCAAACCTTGTCAATCCGTATGCTTGCAAGGAGATAATAGAAGCCCTGCCGGCGGAGATGGAGAAGCTTGGTATAGCCTCGCTCCCGGAAATAGTCGGCATTGTGTAAGTTTTTTCGAATTGTTAATCCCGATGGTTGAAGGCTCCGGGAGGCAATCTCCCGGGCCTGCAACTGTCCCGTATAATATATAAACCAACACATGAACGCAAAAGACGTAATCATAGCATGCGATTTCGGCTCGGCCGACGCTTGTCTTGCTTTCCTCGATAAATTCAAGGACGAGGAACGCAAGCCGTTTTTGAAAATCGGTATGGAACTTTTCTATGCCGCAGGTCCTGAAATCGTGAAAGAGCTTAAGAAACGCGGTTTCAAGATTTTTCTTGACCTGAAACTCCACGATATCCCCAACACCGTGAAGAAGGCCATGAAAGTGCTTTCGAACCTTGACGTGGATATGGTCAACGTGCATGCCGCCGGCACGGTGGAGATGATGCGCGCGGCTCTCGAAGGGCTTACCCGCGAAGACGGCACAAGGCCATTGCTGATAGCAGTGACCCAGCTCACATCGACATCCGAAAAGGCTATGCGCGAACAGCTCCTTATCGATGCCACTATCAACGACGCCATCGCCAAGTATGCGCGCAATGCCAAGGAGGCGGCGCTCGACGGTGTTGTTTGCTCCCCGCTTGAGGCAAGCCTCGTGAAGGAAGCCTGCGGGAATGATTTCATGACCGTCACTCCCGGCATCCGTTTCGCCGATTCCGCCACCGACGACCAGGTGCGTATCACCGACCCTGCCAAGGCACGCGAAATAGGCTCCGACTACATTGTGGTGGGACGTCCGATTACGGCCGCTGCCGACCCCGTGGCGGCTTATAAGCGTTGTATAAAAGATTTCCTCGCACTTTAATTGACAATAACGACAATATGAATACTGCAGAAAAAGTAGCGGCCGAACTTCTCGGCATCAAGGCTGTGTTTCTCAGCCCCGCCAAGCCTTTCACATGGGCAAGCGGCATAAAAAGCCCTATTTATTGTGACAACCGTCTTATCCTTACCGCCCCCAAAGCGCGTAAGGTTGTAGAAGAAGCCATCGCGGAGACCGTGAAAGAGAAATTCCCTGAAGCGGAGGTGCTGATGGGTACGAGCACGGCGGGCATCGCCCACGCTGCAATCGCCGCCTGGATTCTTGACAAGCCGATGGGCTATGTACGCGGAGGCAACAAGGACCACGGACGTGGCAACCGCATCGAGGGTCGTCTGGAGCCGGGTCAGAAAGTAGTGGTGATAGAAGACCTTATCTCTACCGCAGGCAGCTGCATCGAAGTGGTTGAAGCCCTCCGCGAGGCCGGTGCCGATGTGCTTGGTGTTGTCAGCATTTTCACTTATGGCATGCAGAAGGGGCTCGACCGTCTTGCCGCAGCCAACGTCACCAATTATTCACTTTCCAATTTCGACACCCTCTGCAAGGTGGCTGTTGAAGAGAAATACATTACGGCCGAAGAAGAGGTGAAGCTTAAGAAATTTATGGCCAACCCTTCCGACGAATCCTGGATGGCTTAACTTAAAATACCTGACATTATCATGAAGCATCTCATTGACCCTACCGACCTCTCCAAGCAGGAGCTTGAGGAGATCATTGACCTTGCGCTCGACATAATCGACAACCGCGAGAAATATTCGGATCGTTGCAAGGGGAAGAAACTGGCAACCCTGTTTTACGAACCTTCGACACGCACGCGCCTCAGTTTCACTGCGGCTATGATGGAACTTGGCGGCAACGTGCTCGGTTTTTCGGATGCCAAGAATTCTTCCGTGAGCAAAGGGGAGACGTGTGCCGACACCACTAAGGTAATCAACTGTTTCGCCGACATTATCGCCATGCGCCATTTCGAAGAGGGCGCGGCCACGGTTTCCGCGATGAACTCCAACATTCCTGTCATCAATGCGGGCGACGGCAGCCACAGCCATCCAACCCAGACGTTGACCGACCTTCTCACCATCAAACGTGAAATCGGACGTTTCGACAATATCACGATAGGATTCTGCGGCGACCTTAAGTTTGGGCGCACCGTCCATTCCCTCATCAAGGCGCTTTCGCGTTACGAGGGTGTGAAAGTGGTTCTTATCGCTCCCGAACAGCTTCGTCTTCCCGACTACATGAAGCAGGAGGTTTGCGATATGAACGGTGTGCCTTACAAGGAGGTTGACACTATGGAAGAGGTGATGGGTGAGCTCGACGTGCTTTATATGACCCGCGTTCAGAAGGAGCGTTTCTTCGATGAAGACGAATATGACCGCGTAAAGGATTTCTTCGTGCTCGATGCCGAGAAATTGAAGTCGGCGCGCCCCGAGATGAGGATTCTCCATCCACTTCCCCGAGTGAACGAAATCAGCACCGACGTGGATTCCGACCCGCGTGCTGCATACTTCCGCCAGGTGGAAAACGGCAAGTTCGTGAGAATGGCTCTTATCTGCAAACTTCTCGAATGGGCACAAGACCCGGAAAAGACCACCAAGCTGGTTCCGGACGATGCCGTAAGAGGGAAGTTCACGTGCCGCAACAAGCGATGCATTTCCAATATGGAAGTTGGAGTGGAGAGTCTGTTCCGTCCCGCCCACGATAATTCAGGAGGTTATCGGTGCGTATATTGCGAGTCAAAACCGAAATAACTTCATACACATCAAAAAAATCCTTATGCCATTTGGCATAAGGATTTTTTTGATGTGTATTGCACAGGGTTATTACCGTGGCATGGGGCCGAATCGGTTGTCTCCAAGTTGTCCCGGAGTTGCGGCAAGGACTATAAACCATATCCATCCGATAAGAGGGACCAAGTTGATAAAAATCCAGCCTCCTCCTTTGCCGATGTCGTGCATCCTTCTGACGGCCACCGCTATCGACGGAAGTAGAATGGCGAGGCCAAAAAGCCCTTGCAGTATAATAATCCATAGAGCAGGCTCACCATTGGAATCATGAAATATCAGTCCCAGAACGGAGAATGCCATGGATATGAGGAGGGTAAAAAGATAAAACCACCAGAATTCAGAGACCGATGCTCGTCCGCTGAACGTTGCGTAATTTGACAGAACGCTTCTTACAGATTCTTGATAAGTCATAATATTTACAATTTGAGGTTGCTCTTTTATTTACCGGGGAAGAGGTTCTTGATTGAACCGATGGAGGAGAGGAGCGACGAGGCCTCGTAGGGCATATAGACGGTCTTGTTGTCTTTGCCGGAGGTCATCTCGCGTAGGGTGTCGATATATCTCATGGCGAGCATATATGTTGCGGGATCGGTCTGCGTTGAGCTTACCGCCTCAGCCACTTTCAGGATAGCGTCAGCCTCAGCCTGTGCGTTAAGGATTATGGCACGTGCCTCACCTTCAGCACGCAGAATCTCCGCCTGTTTGGTTGCTTCAGCCTGATTGATTTTCGAAGCCTTCTCACCCTCGGAACGGAGAATCAGAGACTGCTTCTCACCTTCGGCGTTAAGAATTTCGGCGCGGCGGTTACGCTCGGCCTGCATCTGTTTCTCCATGGCTACGCGCACGCTCTCCGGAGGTGTGATGTCCTGGAGCTCCACACGGTTAACCTTAACACCCCATTTGTTGGTGGCCTCGTCGAGGATTACCTGGAGTTTGGAATTGATGGTGTCGCGCGAGGTGAGGGTTTCATCAAGTTCAAGCTCTCCGATTACGTTGCGGAGCGATGTCTGCGTCAGTTTCTCGATTGCGTTGGGTAGGTTGTCGATTTCATAAACCGACTTTTTCGGGTCAACAATCTGGAAATAGAGGAGTGCATTGATTTCGGTAGTGACGTTGTCGCGGGTAATTACCTGTTGCGACGGGAAATCATACACCTGTTCGCGAAGGTCGATGATATTGGTGGTGGTCATCGCCACGTAAGGGCGGCCGTTATAGACCTTCACAGTGCGTTGGTAAATCTGTTTCGGACGGTCGATGAACGGAATGATGAAGTTGATGCCGGGAGGGAGGACGCTGTGGAAACGCCCGAGGCGTTCCACCACGCGTGTTTCGCTCTGTGGCACAACCTTGACACCTGCGGAAATTATCACAATGGCAAGGAGCAGGATAACTCCTGCGAGAATCCACGTAATCATAGGAATAAAGTTTTAAGTTAGAAAATCAATGTAAGGGTTCCACGTTCAGTATGATGGAATCGTAGCCTGTGACCACTACCTCCGTGCCGCGTTCTATGACGGCATCTGGTATGTTGGTACGCACTTGCCAGTTGTCGCCGTCGATTCGTGCTCTTCCGGGGCGGCCTGGCCTAATTTCTTCGGAAACGATTGCGCGGCGTCCGAGAAGAGCATCCATGCCGGTTCGCGAAGCTTTACCTTTCTTATCGACGGAAAGGGCATGCCATTTCTGGAAATACGGTATAAGGAAGATGTATGCACCCACGGAGAAAACGGCAGTGACCACTATTTGCCATAGAAGGTCGAGTCCGGTCAGTGAACCGACCAAGCCTGCTATGCACCCTACGGCAAGGCACAACGCCCACATCATTTGGGTAAGGACTTCGATAATAAGCAGGCATCCCATGATGATAAGCCAGATAATCCACATTTCCATAATCTTAGATTTTAATAACATTACATCTTGTGATGCAAATATAACAAATCCCTCCGACTTTGCCAAGGAATAATCAAATTTCTTCGCATTTTTCAACGCTTAAAGATGCAATTTGATTCCTATATCAATGCAGAGCCTTGAGATGCCGGTTGTTTTGTCGCGGTCAACGCCCGAGGGAAGGTAGTATTTATCGAGGTCCTGCGATATGAACGAGTTCAGCCAGGAAAATGACGCTATGATGCCCACTTCCTTTGAACAGCGACATTCCACCCCTAAAGTGGCGTTGGTGCCCCAGCCATATTCGCTGAGCCTCATCATCGGGCCGTTGCTTGTTGGTTTCCCGTTGATTGCTGTGGCATATCCGGATTGTGTCATCATTGCAAACCCTATGCCGGCGCCGTATGTTAAGCTCCATATTCCTTTCCCGAGTCTTATGTTGCCTACGAATTGTGGGGCAAAGTAGTTTACGTAAATTGACTCATCGATTTTGGCGGTGTTGTAGCCTCCCGCGTATGCTGTTTCGCCGCCGTGTGCATAATATCCCTGATAAAGGAATCCGGCTCCGATATTACGTTTCGACAGCCAAGCATATCCGGCTTGCCAGTCCAACCCTAAACGCGGTTCGCCGGTGGTCCATGTGGTATAGACTTCGCTCACGATATGGCTTATGCCTCCGGCTGCGAATAATGAATGTCCGTTTAAGGGATTGGGTGCTTCTTCCGGTTCCTCCGCCATACACGGAATCGCCAACGCCAATGCCGATGCCATCAGGTATTTCCTTATATGTTTCATAATAGATAGGTGATGTTTTTGTTTTATGTGATTAATTCATTCCTCTTACCATATATCAAGTTTGCCGATGTTGTTTTCTGTAACGATTCCAAGACTCCTTAGGAGAAAAGGGATATTCTGTAGATTTTATTTTATGCGGATAAGGTCGCCATCGTCAAATCCGGTTGTTACGATACGTTGTCCAAAGAAATTATCGATGGCAGGGTTGCCGGAATCAATTATCTCCTTCAACGCATCGATGACGTATTTTAGAAAAGTTTCCCAATCGATTGATTCGAAATCTCTTCCTGTAAGCATCAGATAATTCTCAGGGAGTTCAAATGCCGGATCACAGGCCCAGTCGCTGTCTTCCTCGTCATATTCTTCAGAGCCGCACAAATATAGTGCATATCCACCTTCTGTTTCAAACATTCCGATGTTCACCGCTACGACTTCTTCCGGAAGGTTCTCGCTCATGGCAAGACCT
Organism: uncultured Muribaculaceae bacterium; assembly: GCA_910585275.1. Classification (GTDB taxonomy): domain Bacteria; phylum Bacteroidota; class Bacteroidia; order Bacteroidales; family Muribaculaceae; genus Lepagella. Next base: position 140,009 of record CAJUCW010000001.1, on the reverse strand, counting down.
TCCAGCCATTTCTCAATTCTCGTTTTAATCTCGTTCATTTTAGCTATGTTTAAGGTTTGTTTATACATGCCATTTGCACCAACTCTATCCCCATGGTCATTTTTTTCTTCTTCATCTCCTTTCGTACCTTTTCAGACACTACGAGTCCGATGGAAAAGTGGTTCCAAATGAAAATGTCCATATCCTTTATCTTAAGATAATCAAAACAAGGTACTGTTATGGAACGATGTTCCCCTTCACCGACGTACTTGGAATTTTCTTTATCAATTACGTCGTAAACCTCCTCGAAATGCATCAGATAATATATTTTATCCCCATATCGTTCGCTCCTCACTTGAACCGGGACGAATATAACTTTTTGAAATGGTTCAAGATAAGATTTGAACAACTCCATCAATTGTTCGCTTACAAATCTTCCGCTAACATCTGCCATCATATAATCCGCATAACATCCATCTTTTATAACAAAACTTATGCCTGTTATGTCAGGTAGGGGACTCCCATCTATGGCAAACCTGCTGACACAATCCATAGGGGCGCAAAGCACACCTTCCTTAGAATAACCGTCTATAAGAATTTCGTAATACTTAATATTCATAATACTTTAGCTTTAAATTGATATAAAGAGCCACAAATAAACATTGTCATTTATTTAAACGCCAATATTTCTTGTATGGCATTTTAACAGGTTCAATAATATTTAAACGAAACTGCCTTGTTTGACGGGTGAAAGAACAAGGGGGCTGTTTGTAAATAGGTAGAATAAACCGAAAGGGAAGATAGGGATATGAACAACAGTAATGGGGATATAAGTTTCATGGCGAATTAAGGTTAAAATTTACAATGTTATGACAATATGGAAATAGTATCCTTGTAGGGGATGTGAAACCGGGAACTTTCCAATCGCAAAGATATAAATTAGTATTTCAATACACAAATAAATTACTGATTATTTTTGAGTAACGTTTAAAAGTCGGTAGATGTAGGAGTACGGATCATGGTTCGCAATGCATTTTGAGGGTTATGGGGATTGGTGGGTGGAGAGAGGAAGGAATAAATTTTTATTTAAACTTTTTGAATAAAAATTTGGTTTTAATGATAAAAATTTATAATTTTGCAGCTATAAAACAGAAATGATATGAATAATTGCATTAATATACAGAATTGGTGGCGCATCGGCAATGATTTCCGATGGCGTTTTTCTGTGTGAATGTGCATCATTTGGTTGCATCTACAGGTTAATAAATATATAAAAGCCATCGGAGATATAATCCGGTGGCTTTTTTCTTTCAGGGGTAGTTATAGTACGGCAATCAAACATGTTGAAGACATATTCTCCCGATGAGAGCGTAATCCTCAAGACTCCAACCCCTAAACTTTAAACATTAAACTTTAAACCCAAATCCAACAACCCAATTATGAAATATAACCTTACAGACCCATTTCTTCCCGTTGATGAAGACGGTTTTTACGGACAATTCGGAGGGGCCTTTATTCCCGAAATACTTCATAGCAATATCGAGAAGCTGAAGGAGGCTTATTCCCGTTATGTCGATGACCCCGAGTTTAACGCCGAATTCGAACAGTTACTACGTGACTATGTTGGTCGTCCTACCCCCCTTTATCATGCCAAAAGGCTGTCGGAACATTTCGGCACTAACGTCTATCTGAAACGGGAGGACCTTTGCCATACCGGGGCGCATAAGATTAATAACGCCATAGGTTCGGTGCTTTTAGCCAGGCGCATGGGAAAGACGCGCATCATAGCTGAGACGGGGGCGGGACAACATGGTGTGGCCGTTGCCACGGTGTGCGCCCTGATGGGTCTGAAATGCCTGATATATATGGGCGCGACCGACGTTGCTCGTCAGAAACCGAATGTGGAGCGCATCAAAATGCTTGGTGCCGAGGTGGTGCCTGTCACGTCGGGCAACATGACGCTTAAAGACGCTACAAACGAAGCTATCCGCGACTGGTGTTGCAATCCCGTCGATACGTTCTACGTAATCGGCAGTACGGTCGGGCCGCATCCTTATCCCATGATGGTGGCGCGTTTTCAGTCGGTCATAAGCAAGGAGATACGCAAGCAGCTGAAAGAACAGACCGGGCGTGAACTGCCTGATTATGTGATAGCCTGTATAGGGGGCGGGAGCAATGCTGCAGGAGCTTTCTATCATTTCCTGAAAGAACCGTCGGTGAAACTCGTGGCGGTGGAAGCTGCCGGACTTGGAGTAGATAGCGGCGAGTCGGCTGCCACGATGCGCCTTGGTCGGGAAGGAATCATACATGGGGCGCGCACGTTGGTGATGCAGACGGCCGACGGACAGATAACTGAGCCTTATTCCATTTCCGCCGGTCTGGATTATCCCGGAGTCGGACCGCTACATGCCTATCTCGCCACCGAAGGACGTTCGGAGGTGCTTGCCGCCACCGACGATGAAGCCCTTGAGGCGGCATATCTCCTGACAAGGACGGAAGGTATAATCCCGGCCCTCGAATCGTCGCATGCCCTGGCGGCTTTGAAGCAGAAGAAATTCGGAAAAGACGATATTGTGGTGATCAACGTTTCCGGACGCGGCGACAAAGACATGGCTACGTATATGGCACATTGCGCATTGGATAATTCATAATGCAAAATTCATAATTTATAATCAGTTTAAGGCCCTAAAGTCCTTAAAGTCCTTAAAGACTTTAAAGACCCTTACCCAACAACCAACAACCCAATTATGAAATTACACCAGAATATAACCGTTATATCGGCCGACCTGGAAACTCCGGTCGGACTGTACTTGAAAATACGTGACCTCTATCCTTGTTCGGCTCTTCTCGAAAGTTCCGACTATCACACTTCGCAGAATTCCGTGTCCCTCATAGGAGTTGACCCTATCGGTTCTTTTACGGTGCTTGGCGACGAAACAATTTGCCGTTACCCCGACGGCAAAATTGTGAAGGAACCCACTTCGGATGTACCGGCTTCCTTGAAGACGTATATGCGGTCGTTTGATAACGACCGTTTGGAGCCCGGACTTTTCAACGGATTGCTTGGGTTTACAGCCTACGATGCCGTCCGCTTCTTCGAACCGTCCGTACCGGTCGGTAAGAAGGAAGACAAATTCTCCGATATCCCCGACATGCAGTATCTTCTTTACAGATTTATTCTGCAGGTGAATCATTTCCGCAACGAGATGACAATCATAGAGAATATCCCGGAGGGAGAGGTGAGCCGCAGCGAAGAGCTTCTTTCGATAATCCGCAACAACAACATCGCCGTGTATCCTTTCAAGGCGAAAGACGACATAGAATCGCCTGTTTCCGATAGCGAATATGAAGAAATGGTGAAGAAAGGTATCGCACATGCCAAACGCGGCGATGTTTTCCAGATTGTCATTTCCCGTCGGTTTTCCCAAGGATTTTCAGGCGACGAATTCAACGTTTACAGGGCGTTGCGATCAGTCAACCCTTCCCCTTATCTTTTCTTCTTTGACTTCGGCAGTTTCAAAGTGTTCGGCTCCTCTCCGGAAACGCATCTGAGGGTCACTTCAGACGGGTATGCCTATATCGACCCCATTGCCGGCACTTTCCGGCGCACCGGCGACGACCGACGCGACCATGAACTTGCCGAAGAATTGCTCAAGGACCCGAAGGAGAACGCCGAGCATATCATGCTCGTTGACCTTGCACGCAATGACCTAAGCAGGAGCGGCGGGAAAGTAAGTGTGGAATACCTTAAGCAGATACAGTTTTATTCACACGTAATCCACATGGTGAGTCGTGTGAAGGCGCATTTGCTGGAAGATGCCGACCCTTACCGTCTCTTTGCCGCCACTTTCCCTGCCGGCACCCTGAGCGGTGCCCCGAAGGTAAGGGCCATGCAGCTTATAGAGGAAATAGAGCCTGTCAACCGCATGACCTACGGCGGATGTATCGGCACCTTCGGGTTCGACGGCTCCATCAACCAGGCGATTACCATACGCAGTTTCCTGAGCCATGACAATCGCCTTTACACGCAGGCGGGAGCCGGAATAGTGGCGCGTTCGAATCCGCATGGCGAACTCTGCGAAACCAACAACAAGCTCGGCGCCCTCGTTAAGGCGGTGGCACGCGCTGAATCGTTCAACCGTTAAATTCCTGAAGCTATGAAACTGCTGATTCTCGATAATTACGACTCGTTTACCTACAACATTGTGCATGCCGTGAGGGAACTCGGGGTGGAACCGACCGTGGCACGCAACGACCGGATTTCTCTCGGGGAAATAGCTGCATTCGATAAAATCATTGTGTCTCCCGGCCCCGGCATTCCTTCCGAAGCCGGAATACTCCCCGAAATGCTTAAGGCATATTCGGGAAGCAAACCGATTCTCGGTGTCTGTCTGGGCCATCAGGCCATCGGAGAGTGTTTCGGTGCCGAACTTGAAAACCTTGAAGACGTATATCACGGCGTGCAGACGGATGCATTCGTTTGTGGCGACGACTATATTCTGGATGGCATGGGTGAAAAGTTCCCGGTGGGGCGTTATCATTCCTGGATTGTAAGCGACAAAGGATTGCCGGAATGCCTTGTGGTGACATCACGCGATGCCGAAGGGCGGATAATGTCGATGCGACACCGCACCCTCGACCTGCACGGGGTGCAGTTTCATCCGGAATCACTTCTCACCCCCGACGGCATAAAGATTATCGAAAACTTCCTAAAACATTGATTCTCCCATGAACCGCATATTATCAAACCTTTTCGAGCATAAGAGCCTTACCCGCGAGGAGGCGCGCGACATAATGCTCAACATAGCTGACGGAAAATATAACGACAACCAGCTTTCGGCTTTCATGACAGTGTTTCTGATGCGAAGCATAACTCCGGAGGAACTGACGGGGTTCCGCGACGCCATCCTTCTGCGTCGTGTTGCAGTGGATTTAGGTAACGTCAAAGCCATCGACATCGTCGGGACTGGTGGCGACGGCAAAAACACGTTCAATATCTCCACCGCCTCATGTTTCGTAGTGGCCGGTGCCGGCAGGAAAGTGGTGAAGCATGGCAACTACGGTGCGAGTTCGGTTTCGGGTGCGTCGAATGTGCTTGAATTCCATGGGGTGAAATTTACTTCCGATCCCGAACGTCTGCGTCGGTCGCTCGACGGGTGCGGGGTCAGTTTCCTTCACGCCCCGTTTTTCAGCCCCGCGCTTAAGAGCGTTGGCCCGGTGAGACGTTCGCTGAAGATGCGCACATTTTTCAATATGCTCGGTCCTTTGGTCAACCCGACTCTTCCGAAAAACCAGCTTCTCGGAGTCTATAATCTGAAGCTTATGCGCCTCTACCGCTATATAGCCCAAAATGAAAAAATAAACTGCACAATAGTGCATTCGCTCGACGGATATGACGAAATTTCGCTGACTTCCCCGTTCAAGGTTGCCACCAACGGTTCGGAAAGGGTGATGGAAGCCGCCGACCTCGGTTTGCCGGGGGCGACGCAGGCCGACCTTTTCGGAGGCGAAACTATTGCGGATGCCGCTGCCGTGTTTGACGATGTGTTGTCAAACCGTGCTTCCGAAGCCAAAAAGAACTGTGTGATTGCTAATGCCGCGTTCGCCATCACCACCCTCGAACCGCAGCTTGCGGTGAAAGATGCCGTGAAGGAAGCGAGGGAGTCGCTTGAAAGCGGGGCTGCCTTGGATTGTTTCAAAAAGTTTGTTGAATTAAACGGTTGAGGCCATGTCGGAGAATATATTGAAAAGGATAGCCTCGTCGAAACGGATGGAAGTGGAGGCTATGAAGCGGATGATTCCCAAACAGGAGATGAGGCGCATGGCATATTCGGTTCACAGGGATGTGGTTTCCATGACCGGTTCGATAAAAGACCGTGATGTGGCGATTATCGCTGAACATAAACGGCGGTCGCCGTCGAGAGGTGAAATAGCACCCATGAGCTGCGTGGCGGATGTGGCTGAATGTTACGCCACAAACGGCGCGGCCGCCATGTCGGTGCTTACGGATACGCCCTTTTTCGGAGGAAGCCTCACCGACCTTGCGGTGGCGCGCGCCACTGCCCCTTGGCTTCCGATGCTGAGGAAAGAGTTCATAGTCGATGAATATCAGGTGTATCAGGCGAGGTTGTATGGCGCGGATGCCGTTCTGTTGATAGCCGCCATGATTGACGCCGACACGCTTTTAAGGCTCAACGACCTGGCTCACCATCTTGAATTGCAGACTTTGGTAGAAATCCATTCGGTTGAGGAACTTAAGAGCGTTCCCGAAGATGCGGATATGGTAGGGGTCAACAACCGCGACCTCACGTCTTTTTCTACTGACATCTCCAACAGTTCCAAGCTTATAGATGCTCTTCCTGCAGGAATGGTCAAGATTGCTGAAAGCGGTATCAAGTCGTCCGACGACATAAAAAATCTGAAATCGGCAGGTTTCGACGGATTTCTGATAGGGGAGGCGTTGATGTCGAGTCAAGACCCCGGTGAACGGCTTCGCGAATTTATCCGCTTCAACTCATGACTATGGCAAACAGACTCGAAATAAAGATATGCGGGATGAAAGACCCTCGTAACATCCGTGATGTGGCCAGGTTGGCTCCGGACTACATGGGTTTTATCTTCTTTGACAGGTCGCCGCGTTGTTGCATGGGGATTAAGAGAGAGATACTCGCTTCCATTCCGGAAGGAACCACACCTGTGATGGTGACGGTGAATATGCCGTCTGATGAAACCATTGAAAAGACTGTTTCGCTTGGCTTCTCCATTTTGCAGCTTCACGGCGATGAGAGTCCTGAAGAATGCCGGCGTCTTCGTGAAAACGGGTTTAAAGTATGGAAAGCTATCCCCATGGCTTCCGCCGATAGTTTGAAGAGAATGGAAACGTATGTCGGTTGCGTCGATAAGTTTCTTCTCGACACTTCATCCTCATCGAGGGGAGGCACGGGAAAGAAATTTGATTGGTCACTTCTCGACAGCTATGACTTTCCGGTAGATTTTATGTTGAGCGGAGGGATAGGGGAAGAAGATACCGAAAAGATTCTGTCGCTCAGACATCCCCGTCTTTCCGGAATCGACCTCAACAGCCGTTTCGAATCAGCCCCCGGCATTAAAGACGCAATTCGCCTTTCACAATTTTTGAGTAGAATTAAGAATTGTTGAGTATGACTTTCGGGTTTCAAAGCATAAAAATTTAATATTTCTAAAGTCCTTAAGGTCCTTAAAGACCTTAAAGACCCTAAAGACCCTAAAGACCTTAAGGACCTTAAAGCCATTACTCAATCTAAAACCAACAAAACTATGAACAGACTGAAATCACTCCTTGAGAAAAAGAATAACAATCTTTTGTCGGTTTATTTCACCGCCGGCTTTCCACGCTTGGATTCCACTGTGGAAATAATCACTGAACTTTGTCGTGGGGGAGCCGATATAATAGAAGTGGGGATACCGTTCTCCGACCCTATGGCAGACGGCCCGGTAATCCAGCACAGTGGCACAGTGGCGTTGCGCAACGGAATGACGTTGCGTCTGCTTCTCGACCAGGTAGAGGAGGCGCGCGCCAAGAACCCCGACACCCCTTTCGTTGCCATGGGTTATCTCAACCCTATAATGCAGATGGTAGCCGAGGCGTTTTTCAAACGTGCCAAAGAGGCGGGAATCGACGGCGTGATAATTCCCGATTTGCCATTCGCCACGTATATGAGCGACTATAAGGAACTCAGCGAACGATATGACCTGCCGGTGATAATGCTCATAACCCCCGAAACATCGGAAGCACGCATACGCCTTATCGACGAGCATTGCGACGGATTCATCTATATGGTGTCGGCTGCCTCCACAACCGGTGCCCGCGACAGTTTCTCCGCCCCTCAGCTCGATTATTTCAAAAGAATCGACGGCATGGGGCTGAGCCATCCGCGCCTTATCGGCTTCGGCATATCCAACAAGACTACATACGACGAAGCCTGCCGCTATAGCTCGGGTGCCATCATCGGCTCGCAATTCATCAAGCTTCTTGAATCGGATCCGAATCCGGCTGAGGCGGTAGCCGCTCTTCTCGCTAAAATAGGGAGATGACGGAGGCGGGGATTATTCGCGGTAATAAATCCTCTTCACTCGCGGCGATACAGAGGTGAGGATTTCGTAGGGTATGGTGTCGAGCACGTCGGCAAGACGTTGCACCGACGCTTGCTCTCCGAAAATCTCCACGGCATCGCCTACGTTGCAATCGATTCCCGTAACGTCGATCATACAGGCGTCCATGCAGATGTTTCCTATGGTGGGCGCATCCTTGCCGTTGACTTTCACGCAGATATTGCCTCTTCCGAAATGACGGTTCATTCCGTCGGCATAACCGATGGGAATTGTGGCTATGCGCGATTTGCGGTTAAGCACCCCGCGCCGGCCGTAGCCGATGGTTTCTCCGGCTTCATATTCGCGTATGGCTATGATTACGGTGCGCAGCGTTGACACCACGGCAAGCGGCTTCTCGATATTCTCGGGAAGGGTGTTGGCTCCATAGAGTCCGATGCCGAGGCGCGCCATGTCGTAATGGTGCTCGGGAAATCGGAGGATGCCTGCCGAATTGAGCACGTGCCTTTTCACCGGATAGGGGCAGCGGTCGAGGATATATTCGGTCATATCTTTGAAGCGGGATAGCTGCAATTCCGTGTAGTCGTCCATATCGATGCAGTCTGATGTGGCGAGGTGCGAGAACACCGATGAAAGTTTTACGGTGTTTTGTGCGAGGATGGTGTCCATCACTTTCGGCAGCTCTTCCGGAAGGAAGCCGGTGCGGTGCATGCCGGTGTCGAGTTTGAGGTGTATCGGATAACCCTTGATTCCGTTTTTAGCCCCTTCGCGGATAACGTCGTGGAGCATTTCGAAATTGTAAATCTCGGGTTCCAGACGGTTGGAAAACATCGAACGGTAGTTTACCACCTTCGGGTTCATCACCATTATTGGCATCCTTATTCCGTTGCGGCGAAGGTCGATTCCTTCGTCGAGCACGGCCACTGCCAGATAAGCCGCACCGCAGTCTTGGAGGGTCTTGGCAATTTCATAGCTTCCGGCACCATATCCTGAAGCCTTCACCATCGCCACGATGCCGGTGCCTGACGGGAGGTGGCTCCTGAAATAATTGTAGTTGTTGACGATGGCATCAAGGTTGACCTCAAGCACGGTTTCATGTTTCCTCGCTTCAAGCATTTCGTTGATTCTTTCGAACTCGAATCCGGGGGCTCCTTTAAGCAGGATTATCTCCGATTCGAAATCGGAAGGGGAGAGCATTTCGAGCAGACGGTCGGTCGATTCGAAGAAAGTGGATTTCTCGGGGAAAAGATGGCTGTGGGCTTTTAGGTTGGGACCCACTCCGATGAAACGCTCCACTCCCGATTCTTTCACCACGCGAGCAATGGCCTGATATATCTCTGTTCCTTCGGATGTTTCGTGAAGAATATCGCTGAGAACCAATGTAGGTTCCTGCCCAGGCATTGCGCGTCGCATCATGAAGTCTATGGCCGGACGAAGCGACGAGAAATCGCTGGTATATGAGTCGTGGATTATGGAGCACGAGTTGACACCTTCGCATACGTTGAGCCTTGTCCCTATTTTATGGAGGTTGGCAAACCGCTCCCTGATGGTGTCGGCCGGCACTTCTTTAAGAATCATGAAAGCGAGGGCTGAAGCGGTGTTCTCGAGGTCCGTCCGGTTTACCACCGGGGCTTTGATGGAGTGGGAGGCTCCTTTATATGTATATGTTACGTCGGAAAGTCCTTTGTCTCGTGGAGAATCGCAAGAGACCGAGATATCGGCGTCCGACCCGTTTATAGACCATGTGATCACACTTTTTTCCGGTCTGTAGGGAGCCAACGCTTCAAGCAACAACGGAGAGTCAGCATTGCAGATTATATTGCGTGTGGAAGGGCCGGAAGCGAGGAGTGCCTTCTCTTTGGCTTTCTCTTCCATCGAGGCGAATCCTTCGGAATGAGCGTCGCCTATGTTTGTGAAGATAACTGTGTCGGGCTGTATGCAGTCGGCAAGAGCTTTCATTTCCCCCTTCCGTGAAATTCCCGCCTCGATGATGGCGAGGTTGGTGGAGGGTTCTATTTCCCAAAGAGAGAGTGGAACTCCGATTTGGGAGTTGAAACTTCTCGGCGACCGTGAAATTTCGCAAAGTGGCTCCATCAGTTGGAAAATCCATTCCTTAAGAGTGGTTTTGCCACGGCTTCCGGTGATAGCCACGATTTCGGCCGGCATAGCTTTTGCGGATGCCCCTACTGCCTGGAGGGCTTTCACGGTGTCTTCCACGATAATGAACCGGGCATCGTCGGCCCCTTTCATATCTTCGGGGATATGGGTTGCGACGAAATGCCGCACGCCTCTGTCGTAGAGTTGGCGTATATATCTATGCCCGTCGTTGCCGCCGGGTGTATGGATGGCGAAAAACAGTGACGATTCCGGACGGCGCAGGTTGCGTGAGTCTGTAAGAAGGGTGTCGATGACGTCGGTGGAGGAAGAGGGGATGGCCGTCAGACGACGGGCTATGTCAGCAAAAGAAGCTTTCATTATATAGGGATTGAAAAACGGTTCAAAGTTACAACATTTATACAACATTGCCAACATAAAAACGGATAAGTGGCAATAGTTGTTGGGTACAAAAAAAGGCGCATATCACTACGCACCTAATTTTTACAATTCTCCTCGAATCGCATCGAAGAGGATTGAAAGTCCTAATCCTAATTTTTAACTATTAATCCATAACTTTACTAATGCAACAATAAAATTGTCAATGAAACGATTATTTGGTCTTATGAGAAGAATTCTATTGTTTTTTGGGTGTCATGAGGGTTTATCAATCAATTTTGACACTCCCTCTATGGTTTTGGTATATATCGGTGCAAAGTTAGCAATAAAATTTAAAAAAGGCTATAAATTTTTGACTAAAATTGAGTTCGACGGCAACAAAAATACGAATTGCAGCTCCCTCTCTTCCCTAAACATGCTTTAACTGCATTTCACATGGACATTTCTTCTAAGCAAAAGGGTAAATCCCGGCACTCCGTTCCAGGAGGGTTAAGTATTGTAAAACACCCCCGACCTCTCCTGTTGTTCTGTCTTCCTGTCTAAAAATTGCCTAATGTTACTCCCGGTGCTTCTGTCAACATAAAGACAGGAGAACAGGAGAAACAGGAGATTAAAAATTTCTTCGCACGCTTAGCCGCCAAGTTCGCAGAGAATATTTATATTCAGTAATTTAGTAACCGAAAACTCCATTTTCTCCTGTATCTCCGGTTCTCCTGTCAAAAAGTTCACCTCTGGTTGCTACTGTCTAAAAAATCACCTTATGTCTTCCTGTCTGAAAAATTCTCTACCGTTGCTTCTGTTCTCTTTTCGATAAAACTATGGTTGTATTGAGATTGGGTGTGGTATGATTATTGGTTGTAAGGCGGCCGAAATGTTAAAAGTTTAAGAAAAATCTGGTTCATTTTGGTTCATTTGAAAAACTTATTATATTTTAAGTTAAATTTGCCCTTGTGATTCGTAAATGCATTGGTAAAACATAGCTATTTGAATCTCCGCGAAGGGAGTCTTCCGTGACGCCTCACTCATTTCGCGCAAACCATAATACTAACCGGCATCCGTGAGGCAATCGCCATGAAAAATGTAATGTTATATCAAATAATAATATGACGTGGTTAATTGTTCAGATTGTCCTTGGGACTCTTCTGCTTGGAGAATTGATTTTTTGTATATGCATGAGTAAGTCAGCGTGTGACTATACGTACTATATTTGTAGGCCTTTTGGTATCCCTTTCCCTATGGGTCTGGGGGCGATACTTCGGCTTGGATGTGCTGTTGTTGGCGCAATATTATTGTATAGAGGTATCGTGGGAATGCTATATTAATGGTTTCATGATGAACTTTAACGAAATGTCTTGAGTAGAAGGAGATTACTATGAAAATGGAATATTAGATTATTGAAATAGTGTTTATTTTTCGTAGTAAAAACATATATGTAATATTTGAAAATACTTTGTCAAACTATATGATATTTGTTTATGAAAGTAGTAAAATCTTTATTTATTAGTGTGATTATTCTTTTGGCCATGACTGCTTGTGAACACAAGCTTAGCGAGAATGAAAGGAGTGTTATGGCTAACGACCTTCCTAAAGAATTATTTAAAGAGAAGGTCGGTGCTGTAGGTCTCCAACTTGGCGAATATCTTACTGATGCTGTTTCTGAATATTCGGAATCTTTGAGGAATAACCTTCAAAAAGAGATTGATGAACGTAATGCTGCCGATGCTTTATGGGGCGGAGGAAATGCCTTTGATGTGTATGAGTTATTCGGTACCTCAACAAATGAAATGATTGCAAAAACATATAATAAATACATCAATTATGTAAATGGACATATTGATGAAATATCAGAAATGTCAAGTGAAATGATACAAGTACTTGGCGAACATCCTGAGTTTATAGATAAATTCAAGAATGAATCACAAGAAACGATTTCACTCGAAATCTTTAAAGGGATTAAAAACGTCCCCATCTCTATCAGTGGAAGTTCATTGGATTTTGGGATGTTAACTTTGGACGAAACGGATAAATATGATTGGGGTGAAATTTTAATGGGGAAATATAATAAGCCCCAAATTTCAGTGCCGGCTATACTGTATGCTTCTATTTTGGCAGTGGAATATCTGGAAAAACCGAAACTTGTGTATGTTATTTACGACGAAGATACAGACTCGTGGGATGCAGGTTACGATTCCGAGCAAGCCTTGAATGTCGTGTTCAAAACGAAAGGAGACATATTACAATATGAGTATGCACCCACACAATATAATAAAGAGTTTATTGAATCAAAACTCAATGTAATTTCTGAGAATAAATAGAATAACATAGAGGGTAAATGTATTATGAAACTTAAACTTAAATTTTGGATATTACTTATAGTCGGTATTATCCTTATTGCCTTGGGAACCGTACTGATGTGTACGGTAAATTGGTTGAAACTATTTGATATGCCGGTTGGCCTCATCGTTTTGTTCGGAGGACTTCTTTCGTTAATTTATCTTTATCTCGAAGCTGTTCCGGCTCGTGAAGCAAAGGTTTATCTTAATTCTGATGGATTACCCGATGTAACTACAGCAAGGTATTATGGCGCAAAGAAATTGAAATTTGGACAAGGTTTTTTTTCAAGAGGTAAAATTTCTATTCCTTGGAATTCGCTTCAATCTTTTTATATAAAGGGAAGAATTGTTGAGATGACGGTAAAGTCGGGGAAGAGATTTTCATCTTCTCTGGAGGATTTGATGGTGAAATATCATATGGAGGAGAGTAAAGCATCCGGAGAAATGGAGGTTTCCGGTTATTCCCTCAAAAACAGGGTGACCGGTGAAAAAATGACTATTTATTACCCTGGTATATCGTTTGAGCCAGATGAATGGAGAGATATTGCAGGAGTTTTATCACAGGCTTCCGTGGTCAAAGAATCAGTCGTTTCTAAGGCGGGAAAGATATTTTCCAAGGCCAAAGGGATGATAGAGGATTTCGATTTTTCCGACGTGACAGGTTCGATTGCCGGTAAGGTGACGGATGGTGCTATGGATGCAGCTGCTGAAAAGATTGTTAACTTTGCTACAGGCATCAATCCTAAAAAAAAGGAAGGGAAGTTTAAAAAGATTTTGAAAGGAATTGTTTTTTGGACTATTGTTGTGGCTATAATTCTGTATGGTGTCTTCGATGTTTGGAATCAGATTGAGGTTCATAATATGGAAAAAATTATGAATATTGAGGAAGGGGTAGAAAATGCATATGGTGATGAAGGATGGCGGTCTTCCTATACAGAAGAGGATGCCGATGATGAAGAAATAGCTGTTGAAGAAGTTATTGTTGATGACGATTATATTAGTATTGATGATGTGGAGGAGGAAGTTCGATTAGTAGATGCGGATGAGTCTCTTCTTGATATTACAATTGACCGGGAATTTGTATTGAGAGGAGGTGCATCTTTAAATCCATTGAAAATAGGAAATAATTATAACAAGATTTTTAATGAAACAGGTTCCACACATAAATCTTTGAAAGCAACCGGAGCAATTTCATCACATAATGTAACTGTGAGATGTTGGCTGACCGAAGAGGGTGAAATTCATGGTAGGTATCATAACGATAATGGTATTAATCTGGATTTAAATGGATTTATACAATCCGATGGTAATCTCTATATTCAATTAGGTCATGGTTCTGAGAAATCAGAATGGAGACTGCATCCTGTTTCTGATGAAATATCGGGAACGTATAGATATGAAGGAACGTGGGGGAAAAACAATAAATCATCCTATTTGGTTTTCTTTGAGGAGTAGGGGGTAGTGATATTATCGGGGTGTAATTAGTTACTCACCTTTTTCTATATATTGCTTTACGGTCATGTTGTTACGTTGTGCAGCGATGGTGTAAGCATAGGATAATATGTAGATTTATCGGGTATTCATGAAATGATTTCAATTTTCATGAATACCCGATGTTCACAAATAAGAGTATTCATGGAATAATAAATGGTGAATTCATGGATACTGTTCCGTTTTCGATACATGTGATTGGCACAACATATACACCGTCTTTTCGTTTATAAGCGATTTTTCCTACTGCTGTAAGAACCATCATGAATGTTAGGTGATGGAGGTTATTTGATTTTGAAAAGATAGCAATAAATTCTTATATTTCAGAAATTTTATTGTAAAAATGTTTGAATTGTACCGAAAGGAATGTGTGAATTGTGCCGAAAGGAATGTATGGATTGTGCCGAAACGGATGTGCGGATTGTACTAAAACGAAATTTACGGATGGCGTTTTAAAGATGTCAAGGTAAGACACGTGTTGTGGATTTTGTAGGTAAATCTGGTTATCTTGGTTGTTCTGGTTTGCGTATGTTGTCGCGAATATCAAGATTTTGGTTGTCCTGGTTGCTCTGGTTTGCGTCTGTTATCGTGAATATCAAAATTCTGGTTGCTTCCGGTTGACCTGGTTGGAGCATGCAAACGGCTGGTTTGATTAATTTGGCATGAACTTTGCATATAGTATTTCGGTTTACACAAAAGACGCATAGGGTGTGCGTATGTGCAATCAAACATGCCGGAGGCATGTCCATACAAGCATCCGTAGGCATATCCGTCCATGCCGGAAGCATGGACGTGATTGCACGTTATATATTTACTAAATAATAAATTCCGGCTATGAAAAAAGATATGATATTTTTCTCTGACGACGGCAAAGGTCTTACCTCTACTTCTGCCAACTACGTGGCAAACCTTGCCAAGGAGATGATTCGCGACATCGAGACTACGCTTGCCGAGATGACGCTTTATTCCACAACCGTCACTCTTATCAGCGGTGAGACGCCAAACGTGCTCAACCACGGCTCGAACGACGAAGATGTGGAGTCGGTCATATCCCTTCTTCATAGAACGGCCGATGCCAAATCGCTTATCGCATGGCTTCGCGAGGCGATAAAGGCGAAAGAGCGTCTCCTTTCGGAGGCTAATGGTGAAACTCTTGAGGAATATGCCAAGGCCAACGGCATAGAGTTGAAGGAACCTCCAAAAATTGGAGACACTCTGACGGAAGATGAATATTACGCCTCGAAGTCGGTTGACGAGCGTTGCCGCTACTATTCCCTCGAAACGCTTGCCGCCACGCTGGGTAAGGCCATACATCCCGGCGGTGAGTTCGCCGACGCAAGAAAAGACCTCCAGTCGAAGGCAAAGAAACCGCATGACGTGGAGGGGGCAGGACGTGACACGTTGATTTACACCTATACCCCCACTGCAAGCGAGAAGGTGGTGGAAGACGTGTATTTCCGTCTCCAGCAGCAATATCGCGATGTGCAGTCGCGTCTCAACGCCATGAAATACGAATGCCAGAAGGCTGTGGAAGAATCGGAGGTGGCCGCGAAGACGGAATATACGAAAGCCGTGGCCGATTGGAACAACGAACGGAAACTTCTCGAAGCGAAACTTGCCGAGCATATCCGCAAGCGCACGAAAGAGATCGCGTCGTTGAGAATACGCATCCCGCAGTCGCTCGACGACATTTATGAAAAAGTGTCGGAACTCGGGAAAAAGAACTGATAGCAAAGGCGTATGGTTTGGCCTACGGCTACCCGATTAAGGAGCCGGAAAGCCTCAGGAGGAAGGCGGTCGTGTCGTCCAAGCATTATGTCGAGCCGCGGTTTTGCGGCATATAATTTCTTTTTGACACCTCTCCGGCGAAAGCCGGAGGGAACGGGCCGGGTTCCCAAGGTTTGTTTGTAACCTGTGATGACTTGACTGTTCGGAGGTTGATTTTGTTTTCGACAGGGAATCCGGGTTTTCGCTTTCGTCATCGACCTTGCTGAAGTTGACACGACTCAGCCCCTCGCCATACGCCGGAGGGTATGCCGCAATAAAACGTGGCATACCCTCCTTTCTATTATTGGATTTATGAATCTTATTCTACAAGGGCCGTTCGGTCGAGCGCGGTCGGCACTACGGAAACTATGCCGTGTGCAAGGAGCCATTCGTCGGTGTCCCGGTTGTCGGGTTCGTCGTTGACGAACCGTCCCGTAAGCCAATAGAACGGATTGCCGTTGGGGTCGAGATATACCTTGTATTCGTCGGTCCATTTTCCTCGTGCCGCTTTGGTGAAACGCATCTCCGTGGGTGCGGGCTGACAGTATGGGATATTCACGTTCAGGCAAACCCCTTCGCGAAGGCCGTTCTCAAGCACATCGCCCACAATTTTATCTACAAACGGAAGGCAACCGGAGAAATCTGCGTCCGGGTCGTGGGTTGTAAGCGAAAAACCTATTGCGGACACCTTACAGGCACATGCTTCCAATGCCGCGCCCATAGTGCCGGAATAAACCACATTCACGGCGGCGTTCGAGCCATGGTTGATGCCCGAGACCATGAGGTCTGGTTTGCGCTCCACGATGCAGTGCATGGCTATTTTTACGCAGTCAACGGGCGTGCCGTTGACGCTATACATCTTTGCCCCATGGTAATCATCGAGGCGATTGATGCGCAGCGGAGAGTTGACAGTGATTGCCATGGATTGTCCCGATTGCGGACCGTCAGGACAGACACAGACCACGTCGCCGAATTTTACAAGACGGTCGATGAGTGCATGCACTCCTTTGGCTTCGATGCCGTCGTCGTTGCTGACGAGAATAAGCGGTTTTGACATATTGTGGGTTAAAGTTTATGTTGGGTTTAAAGTTTAAGGTTTAAGGTTTAAAGTTTAAGGTTTTGGTTTGGTTTAAAGTTTAAAGTTTATGGTTCAGATAATAGTGTTTGCTTTTGAACAAATAAATCAACACTTATCTAAACATTAAACTCTAAACCTTAAACCTTTACAATTAAATTGGTTTTTATTTTCTTTTCCGGAGAAGATAACGGTCTATTACAATCCGGCGTCGTGCGCCGGGTAGGGTAGAGAGGGTATCGGTGGCCGGATGCACGGTATATTCCTTGCGCATTTTCCGGAAGTCGTTGTGGGCTTTTATAATGGCCTTGGCGTTGGCGAAATCCCCTTTCAAGAGAAACATCCCGAACGCCAAAGTGTCGGTGAGCCTTCTGAAGAAAAGCACCCTCTTCCCGTTCTCTTTCGGAAGATTCTTGTGGAGCAGTAAAAGATTGTTGCGGAAATTAAGGTAAGTCTTTTGAGGGTTCCCTTGATTTAGCGAAGCTCCTCCGACGTGATACACTTCGCAATCGCTCAACGCGCAAACCCTCGCCCCGGCAGCATGCATACGGCAGCAAAGGTCTATCTCCTCCATGTGGGCGAAAAACTTCGGGTCGAGTCCTCCAAGTTCCCGATAGAGGGGTGTCCTTACTATCAATGCGGCCCCCGATGCCCAGCATACGTCGGCCGGTGCGCCGTCATATTGTCCCTCGTCGCGCTCTATGCAGTCGAACAGCCTTCCACGGCAATAAGGATAACCGAGACGGTCGAGGTATCCCCCCGCAGCACCGGCATATTCGAAGCTCCCTTTGTCGCGGTAGCTTTTTATTTTCGGTTGTGCCGCACCCACGTCGGGATTCTCCTCCATGAACTGCAATAACGGTTGCCACCATCCGGGGGTTACCTCCACGTCGCTGTTCAGGAGTAGGGTATAGGGGTAGCGCGTGGCGTCGATTGCCCGGTTATACCCTTCTGCGAAACCGTAATTCTGTCCGAGGTCAATCACCTTCACCTCCGGATGATGCTTCCTGAGCCAGTCGAGCGAACCGTCGGTCGAGCCGTTGTCTGCCACAAAGAGGTCAACGTCATCGCCCGAAGTGTATTTTGATGCGGAAGGGATAAACTCCTTTAGAAGTTTTTCCCCGTTCCAGTTGAGAATTATTACAGCAAGCTTTTTCATTTCAACCTTATTCTATATGCGACGCGTTGATTATCTCCGGTTCCGTAGTATGTATCGAGTCGAGGCGGACGCGGCTGATAGTGTTTATGAGTTCGGGAATATAAGGCGCTTCCACGCGGAGGTAGTTGTCGGTGAGTCCGTGCATCATCTCGCCTCCCGACGGCTGTTCCCACAACACGGGGCGCACGCTCCCGAGTGCCTTTTCCATGAACGCGCTCGTCTTCCTGTCGGAAAGTTCGGTCAGGAGTGCCACCCTCCGGTGCTTCTCTTCCTGCGTCACGGCGTCGCCGAGAAGGAGCGCCTTGGTGCCGGGCCGTTCGGAATATGGGAATACGTGATACCTCGTCACGTCAAGGCTTCCTGCGAAATCGAGGCTTTTCTCCCACTCTTCGGGCGTTTCACCCCTTGCGCCGGCTATTATATCCACCCCTATGAAAGCGTCGGGAATAAATTCCTTTATGGTTTCTATCCGTGAGCGGAAAAGCGACGTATCATATCGGCGGTTCATAAGGCGAAGCACCTTGTCAGACCCCGACTGAAGGGGGATGTGGAAATGGGGCATAAACGCCCGGGCTTCGTTTGCCGTCCATTCTATTATCTCTTCAGTAAGAAGGTTTGGTTCTATCGACGAAATGCGGAAACGCTCTATCCCCGCAACGTCATCGAGCGCACGCAGGAGGTCGAAAAGCGATTGGGCGTTGTCTTTGCCGAATTCGCCGATATTCACCCCAGTGATGACAATCTCTTTCCCTCCCTGCGCTGCGGCTTCGGAAGCCATCTTAACAAGGTCGGCTATATTGCCGGAGCGCGACCTTCCCCTTGCGAACGGGATCGTGCAATAGGTGCAGAAATAGTCGCACCCGTCTTGCACTTTCAGAAAATACCTCGTGCGGTCGCCCTTTTCGCAGGATGGGGAAAATTCTGTGATTTTGAGTGCCGGGGTCACTTCCACCCGTTTCCGGCGGTCGGTCATCCATGAATCGATATATTCCGCCATCTTCAGCTTTTCGTTCGACCCGATTACGATATCCACACCCGGGAGTTGCGCCACCTCTTCAGGTTTCAGCTGAGCATAACAGCCGGTCACGGCGATGGCCGCCGAAGGATAGCGGGCAGCGAGGCTTCGGATGAGACGTCGTCCTTTTTTATCGGCCACTTCCGTCACTGAGCAAGTGTTGACAACGCAGATGTCGGGTGTTTCCCCTTTGGCGGCGCGCATTATGCCGCGCCCCGCAAGCATCTTTCCAATCGTGGATGTTTCCGCGAAATTGAGTTTGCAGCCGAGCGTGAAGTAGGCTGCTTTAAGAATTTGGGAATTGTCGGTCATGATGCAAAGTTAATAAAAAAATCGAAGAGGGGGATGGGCGGGTTGCCATGAATGCTATGAACAAATGGAATAATTAGGGCGTTGAAATGAAAAAAAGAGCGTAAATATGTGAAAAAATGAAAAAATAGTATGAAAAGATTGACAAAGAGGGTATGAATTTATTAACTTTGCACAAATTATGGGATTTACGTGCCGATGAGCATTCCGAAGAGTGCGGCATTTCCCTGAACGGCATGTGCGGGACACATGAAACTATCCAGAGGATATGAAACATAATAAAGAGATAAAGATCTCGTATTGGGCGGCTCACCTCACCACAATCGTGAGCGTGACGTTGGTGCTCATCATCATAGGGATTATCGCTTTGGTCACGGTCAGCGCGGCTACCGAAACCCGCAGGCTGCGCGAGCGGCTGCAGGTAAGTGTGGTGATGGCCGACAACGTCGGCGATTCCGTCGCCGTCAATCTTGCAAAAGAAGTGGCTACGCGTCCTTTCGCGCTTTCCGTGGACGTCGTGACCAAGGATGATGCACTTAAAAACTGGAAAAACGACACCGGAGAAGACCTCGAAGCTCTTTTCGGTGTCAATCCGTTGTCGCCGGAGGTGGCGTTTACGGTCAAATCCGACTATGCTTCCGAATCTGCTTTAAAAAAGATAGAAAACGAATTGAAGGCGATGCCCGGGGTTGAATCAGTGGCTTTGCCCGATTCCACGATGGTTGAAAACATGAACCGCAATATCGAGACTTTTGCGCTTGTGCTCGGAGTCATAGCCGTTGTGATGATAATAATATCGTTCGTGTTGATCAACAATACGGTCCATCTTGCCGTTTATGCAAGGCGGTTTACTATCCACACCATGCAGCTCGTGGGCGCCACAAACGGTTTTATACGCCGTCCGTTCATAATCAACAACATGCTTTCCGGATTGGTTTCCGGGCTTGTCGCTTCCGGAATAATGGCCGTGGCTCTTGCCGCCGCACCGGGCGGCGGATTTACCGACGTGGCTTCATATATAAGTTGGGAAACGTATGGCATAGTGGCAGCCGGTATGGTCGCGGCAGGCGTATTGCTGTGTGGCATAGCTGCCTGGATTGCCACCACCCGCTATCTCCGACAGGATTATGAAGACCTCTTCAGATAGCCCATGCAAAGTTGCGGTGCGGAGAAGTATGGATTATACATCATTATTAATAACCCGAAAAAATATAAAGCTGATATGGCAATAAACATAAACATTGAGAAACCGGACCCCCAGGGGCTTGACAGAGTCAAAGCCAAAGACCGTCCGTTTTCCAAACAGAATTATTACATGATGGGGGGCTGTCTCGCCCTTATCGTCATCGGTTTTATCCTGATGAGCGGAGGCGGAAGCACTGAGGAAAACGGATTCAATCCGGAAATTTTCAGCACCCGGCGCATTGTGGTGGGACCATTGCTTTCTTTCCTCGGGTTCCTGCTCATGGCTTTTGCCATAGTCTATTCCCCTTCAAAAAGGAAAGCCGCCAAGGTGACTGCCAAAGGGGAAACGCTTGAGACAGACGAAGAAATCGATTATAACAACAATTAAAGAAATTTTTAAGGCGGCGCCTTGTCGCCGCTATATCCGGTTTAAACTATGGAATGGTTAGACGCTCTTATTCTCGGAATAGTGCAAGGGTTGGCGGAATATCTGCCTATCAGTTCAAGCGGACATCTCGAAATATTCCGTGAGATATTGGGAATTGACCTCCCCTCTGACAAGATTCTTCAATTCGACCTTATTCTCCACGCAGCCACGGTATGCTCCACCATCGTGGTGCTTTGGCCAATGTTTTCGAAGCTTTGCAGCAGCTTTTTCTGCTTCAAACGCGACAACGATTTCTATTATGTATGCAAGATTCTCCTTTCCTGCATACCTGTGGCCATCGTCGGGCTCTGTTTCAAGGATTTCGTCGAAAGTTTCTTCGGGAGCGGTCTTACGGTAGTGGGAGTATGCCTTCTTGTGACCGCCGCTCTTCTAACGTTCGCCCACCTCACGGGACGCCGTGCCGACGGCCACGGCATGGTCAGCGCGGAAAAGGGGCGTGACATCACTTGGCTCGACGCCTTTGTCATCGGTTGCGCACAGGCTATCGCGGTGCTTCCCGGTCTCAGCCGTAGCGGCACCACCATCGCCACCGGCATCCTTCTCGGCGATAAGCGCGACAAGGTGGCGTCGTTCTCGTTCCTTATGGTCATTATCCCGATTCTCGGCGAGGCTCTTCTCGATGTGAAAGAGATTGTCGGCACTCCGGCCGCTCAGGGCGACAATGCCGTAGGCGCCACAGCACTGGTTATCGGATTCGCGGCTTCCTTCATAGTGGGTTGCTGTGCTTGCAAGTGGATGCTGAATCTCGTGAAACGCGGAAAGCTCGTGTGGTTTGCTGCCTATTGCGTGCTGATGGGAGTTATCTGCCTCCTTTGGAGATAATCAAATGATTTCACATCTACTTTTCAAGATATGGATTTTATTAGCGGAGAGATAATCGGAATAGACAAACCTTTGGGCTGGACGTCGTTCGATGCCGTCAAGCGCGTGAGAGGCGCCATACAACGCCGTCTCCATCTGAAGAAATTCAAGGTGGGGCATGCCGGCACACTCGACCCCCTCGCTACGGGTGTATTGATAGTGTGTACCGGACGGGCCACCCGCAAAATCGACGAACTGCAGAGCGGGGCGAAAGAGTATGTGGCTACAATCCGTCTTGGCGCCACAACACCGAGCTTCGACCTTGAGACTGCAGTCGATAAGGAATATCCCTGGCAACACATCACCAAAGAGAGGGTAGAGGAGGTGCTTCCACGGTTCACCGGCAGCATCATGCAGGTGCCACCGGTTTTCTCTGCCGTGAAAGTTGACGGTAAACGCGCCTACAATCTCGCGCGTAAGGGAAAGGAGGTGAATCTTAAGCCCAAGGCCCTCGAGATTAGCGAGATGGAACTCCTTGATTTCAGTCTCCCCGAAATAACGCTGAGAATTGTGTGCAGCAAAGGCACTTACATACGCGCCATTGCCCGCGACATAGGCGAAGCTCTCGAAAGCGGTGCCCATCTCACGGCGTTGAGGCGCACGAGGGTGGGCTCCATAAGAGTGGAAGATTGTCTTGGCGTAGCCGAGGCGGTGGAAAAAATCGCCAACACCGACATAACTTATCCGGAAGACTACCGTCTGCCGGAGGAAAACTGAAAAAGGATTCCATAATTTAAGACAGATCAACCAAGGGGCACAGAGATGCCTCGATAAATAAAAACGAACAAGCGAATACAACGGAATGAAACTCTCACAGTTCAAGTTTAAACTTCCTGACAATCTGATAGCGCAGTATCCGTCAGAAAATCGTGATGAATGCCGTCTGATGGTGGTTGATGCCAAGACGGGCAACATATCGCATCATGTTTTCAAGGAAATCCTGAATTTCTTTGAAGACGGCGACGTGATGATTTTCAACGACACCAAGGTTTTCCCGGCCCGTCTCTACGGCAATAAGGAGAAGACCGGTGCATGCATAGAGGTTTTCCTTCTCCGTGAGCTCAATATGGAGCAGAAATTCTGGGATGTGCTCGTGGAGCCTGCCCGGAAAATAAGAATCGGCAATAAACTTTATTTTGGCGACGACGACTCCATGGTGGCGGAGGTGATCGACAATACCACTTCGCGCGGACGCACTCTCCGTTTCCTTTACGACGGCCCGCACGATGAATTCAAAGAGGCGCTTTATTCTTTGGGCGAGACTCCTTTGCCCGAATATATCACCCGCAAGGTGGAAGACTGGGATGCCGACCGCTATCAGTGCATCTTCGCCAAGAACGAAGGCGCGGTGATGGCTCCCGCAGCGGGGCTCCATTTCAGTCGCGAGTTGCTTAAGCGTCTGGAGATAAAGGGCGTGGAAAGAGGATTCCTTACCCTCCATAGCGGTAGGGGCAACTTTAAGGATATCGACGTGGAAGACCTCACCAAGCACCGCATGGACAGCGAGGAGATGTATGTCAACGAGGATCTCGTCGAAATGGTCAACGCAGCCAAAGACCGAGGATCGAGCGTATGCGCCGTGGGCACTTCCGTGCTCCGTGCTGTGGCAAGCGCCGTGTGCATGAACGGCCATCTCATGACCTACGAAGGCTGGACCAACAAATTCATCTTCCCGCCCTACGACTTCACGGTGTGCAACTCTCTTGTCTCCAACTTCCACATGCCTTTGAGCACCATGCTCATGATGGTGGCTGCTTTCGGAGGCTACGACACCGTGATGAAGGCATACGAGGTGGCGGTGAAAGAGAAGTATCAGTTCGGCGCTTACGGCGATGCGATGCTGATTCTCCGCTGATGGCCTCAGGCAATCGAGGTGCATGCCTTCGGCATGTTTGATTGCACAAATTTGGAATCGAAATATCCAATAATTAAGCAATATATGAATTATTTCATCCGAGGGTAGTCGGGATCGTGAGATTCCGGCTACCCGCCTTTTTATACTATTGTGTAATCAAGAGAAAACTTCGTGGATCACCGCCAGAGATTTCAGGTTGGCGGTGCCGGGGAAATGGATTCCGTAATAATGGAGCAGGCGGTCTATGATTCGAAGTCTGAGCTGGCCGTTGAGTCTGAGCACCCGAGCGTTTGAGAAATTAATCCGGCAGAGTTTTGCCGCAAACGCGGCTTCGTCGCCCGTAAGCACATCGCGGTGTACGGGGGGGACGGCTACAAAAGTGCCCGCCTGCATGTCGAGGAAACACCCGGGACGATAGTCTTCCGGGTCCGGTTGTATTCCGGTGAACGGCAGCAACGACGACAGGAAGACCACATGGAAATCAGCGATCTTTTTCTTCATGCTGTCAAACAGCATCAGCGAATTGAATATATAGTCCCAGAGGTTTTCGTCGGGCATAGTGGCGCGTAGCAATTTGTTGAGGAATTCGGAAAGGAAGAGTGCCACCATCTGTTTAACAGGGTTGAAATATATGTCGCCCCACACTTGATGCATGGAAAAAGCACCGAGTTTCTGGAGTTCTGCGGTCTGCCGGAAATTGATGTCGCCTTCTATCACTGCGAGTGGTTGCAGACGCGCCTGTCTCATTTTGCCGGGTTTTCCACCTCCGGCTGCAGAAAGAAACGAAAGCCTGCCCCGGGTGCGCGTGTAGAGCGTCACTATGTTGTGGCGGTCGGAGTGGCGGGTGATGTCAATCACTATGCCCACAAATTTTTCAGTCATATCGCGAAGTTAAGAATAATAACCGTATTTGTCAAACCATTTTGTGACTATGGCGTTAAAATAAAAGAACAATCTCTAAATATCGAATACTATGGCTGACACAAAAAGCATCAAAGGCACGAAGACTGAGCAGAATCTTGCCAATTCTTACATTGCCGAGTCATGTGCTTATTCACGTTACACATATTTTGCGCAGGCCGCACAGAAGGAATCATATTTCCAGTATGCCAATATCTTCACAGAGACGGCTGACAACGAGCTTCATCATGCCAAGATTTATTTGAAGCTCCTCAAAGAGGGGGCGGTTACGTCTGCCCCTATTCCGGTAGATCCGGGTATCCTTACCCCCACGGTAGATAACCTTAAGGTAGCTGCCGAAGAGGAGAGAAACGAAGGAGTGGGTCTTTACACGGCATACGCAAAAGTAGCCGATGAAGAAGGCTTCCCTGAAATCGCGAAGACTTTCCGCGCCATCGCCACGATAGAGCAGCGTCATGAAGAGCGTTTCGAACTTATGCGCAAGCGTATCGAAGAAGGCACTGTATGGAAACGCGACGAGCCCATCAAATGGCAATGCCTCGTTTGCGGCTACATCTACGAAGGCACCCAGCCGCCGGAGAAATGTCCTGCATGCGCACATCCTTACCAGCATTTTATGCCGGAGGAAGACAATTATTGATTATTGAAAATTACATATTAATTATTGATTATTGCAAACTCAAGGGAATCCGCAAGGGTTTCCTTGAGTTTCTGTATCGACTAATGGCTAATGACTCACGACTAATGGCTCACGACCAAAGATTATGCATTTTGAATTATGCATTTTGCATTAAACCTCACAATGCGTCGAAAAAAAAGTCTATCCCTTTTCACAAAGGAATAGACCGAAACCTTAATCTTAATTATACTATGAAAAACACGATGCAAAGTTAAGGTAAATTCCATAAAAAACAAAACAGGGCGGTTTATTTTTCAGATTATTAACGGATATTATTTGGAAAATAGTTACTTTTGCAGTGACGTTGACTCCTCTCCGGCATTGTCGCCGCAGCAATGAAGTCCGGCATCTCGCGCGTTGAATGGAAAGTCTTTATCAATATCTTTGGAAATCACGTATGTTCGGCAGGCGTCTTGCCGCTGCAGACGGAACCGAGGTCGAGGTAATCGACCCCGGACGGCATAATATGGATTCCGGTCCTGATTTCTTTAATTCAAAGATAAGGATAGGCGGCGAGCAATGGGCCGGAAATGTGGAAATCCACGTGAAGGCATCCGATTGGTATCGCCACGGCCACGACTCCGATCCCGCCTACGACGGCGTTATTCTCCATGTGGTCGGCGTGTCGGATAAAAGGGTGCGCCGCGCCGACGGCTCCCTCATTCCCCAGGTGGAGATAACCATGCCTGAAGATTTTTTCCGCACTTATGCCATGTTGTCGTCGGAGATGGCAGATATCCGTTGCGCTTCGAGGTTGCATACGGTCCCTGCACTCGCGGTTACCGACTGGCTTGAATCGCTTTCAATCGAGAGGGTGCAGAAAAAAAGCGAAAGGGTGCTTGATATTTGCAAAAATTGCGGGGGCGACTGGGAGCAGACCTGCTTCATTATGCTTGCGCGTGGCCTTGGATTCGGGCTAAACGGCGAACCCTTCGAAATGCTTGCGCGTTCCGTCCCGCTGAGGGTGCTCCATCATCATTCCGACAATCCGCTCCAGCTTCAGGCCATTTTTTTCGGCCAGGCAGGGATGCTTGATTCTTCGCTCCATATTTTCGATGAATATTACCAGCTGCTTTGCCGTGAATATTATTTCCTTGCCCAAAAATACGGCCTGCGCCCGATGCGGCAGGGAGTATGGAAATATGCCCGCACCCGGCCGCAGAACTTCCCTCACCGCCGCATAGCGTTTCTCTCGAAATCTTGCGAGGATGGTTTTTCAATGTTTTCGAAAATACTTGACTCTCGCGGAAGTGAAGAGGATATGCGCAAGATTTTCGGTTGGAGGCTTGAGGGCTATTGGCATACGCATTCCTCTTTCGATGTCGATGCACGGGCCGTGGCCGACACGCTTTCGCAGTCGAGCGTAACTCTGCTTATTGTCAACGTCGTTGTTCCGCTCCTCTATGCTTGCGCCATGACGAGGGGCGATGCCGATATCGCAGAGAAAGCCATCGACATCCTTTCCTCCCTTCCTGCCGAAGTCAACACAATAACCAGACGTTGGGCGCAGTTAGGATTAGAGGCGGGGAGCGCCTTTCGCAGCCAGGCGTTGATTCATTTGCAAAGGGAATACTGCGAAGCGAGGAAGTGCCTTTACTGCCGGTTCGGACATCGCTTGCTGCGATATTCATCTCTTCCTTGACCATTAATTGATCAAAGTTGTTATATAGAAAAGAAAAATAGTAAATGCCACGCGACAGACAAACAAGAAATATACGCGGTTTTCGTGAAGACAGGGTTTTCACGTTTATCAACGACGGTGACTCCGACGCCGCACTGCTTGCTTTCGTTTCGGAAAATATGCCCGACAGAAGCCGCACCGACTTGAAATCATGGCTTAAACACGGACAGATGATGATCGACGGCGTTGTCAACACCGCCTTCAATGCGCCGGTGCCTCCCGGAGGAAAAGTAGAGGTTAATGTGGCGCGTCCGTTTGTCGTGCTTCGGAATCCCCGCCTGCAGCTCGTCTATGAAGACGACGACGTTATAGTCATCAACAAAGGCTACGGACTCCTTTCCGTAGGCACGCAGAGCCATAAAAAAGAGGAAACCGCCTACGACATACTCCGCAACTATATGAAGGAGAAAGACCCCCGCAATAAACTCTATGTGGTGCATCGCCTTGACCGCGACACGTCGGGCCTTATGATGTTTGCCAAAAACGAAGAGGCGCAGGAGAATCTCCGTCATAATTGGAACAATATGGTGCTCGACCGTCTTTACGTTGCCCTCCTCGAAGGATATGTGAAGGAAGATTCCGGGTTTATGAAGAGCCATCTGGCGGAGAATTCCCAGTTTGTGGTTTATTCCACCGACGAGCCTGGCGAAGGTAAGCTCGCGCTTACCCGCTTTAATGTGTTGAAACGCGCCAACGGCCTGTCTCTTGTGGAGTTTTCGCTCGACACGGGCCGGAAGAACCAGATTCGCGTGCATGCTTCTGAAATGGGACATCCGATTTCGGGCGACCGCAAATATGGCGCCAAAGAAAGCCGTCTCCACCGCTTGTGTCTGCATGCCAGGACACTGCGTTTCGCCCATCCCATCACGCGCAGGGATATGCGTTTTGAGCTCCCTGTGCCGTCAAGATTCCTCGATGCTGTTAAAACGGGAAAGGGCGGAGATAAAAGCGGAGATAAATAAGTAAGATTATTAAGCATTGAAAAAGCCATGCCAATAGATACTTCGTCATATTATCCGGAAGTGCCGTCGCCCGATGGCGGCAATGATTCGTTCAGTCTCAACCGTAGGGATGGTGGCATTTTCGGCACCCCTCCTACGCCACCGCCGCTTCCCGGCGATAACGGTGGTCGTGAACCGGAGCCCCCGAAACCTTCCGCTCCGGAAAAAGATTTGCCGCCCACCGGTGCCGAACGTTTTGCCACCGGATTGTCTGACGTGCTTTCGTGGGTGCTCGTGCCGTTGTTGATGCCTGTTTATGGCCTGATACTCGCTTTCGGGCTTTCTATTCTCGATGTCGCTCCGATGGGTATGCGCATAGTTTTCACCCTCATAGTGGCCGGCATAGATGTGGCGGTTCCTATGCTTCTGATTATTCTCCTTAAGAAGATGGGGCTGATTCACGACCTCGGGCTTAACGGCAGGAAAGAACGGCTCATCCCCTACGTGATTACCACCGTGTGTTATGCAGGCACGGCATGGTTCATGGCTGCAAAAGGCGCACCGCTCTGGCTGAGTATGTTTTTTGCCGGTGGCGGACTTGCCAGCCTCATCAACCTGGTGATTAATTTCTCTTGGAAGATATCGGCGCATGCAGCCGGCATAGCCGGGATTGTGGCTTTGCTTATCCGGATTCAGAAAGACGGCTCTCCGGAACCTGAACTGTTTTTCTGGCTGCTCCTGACTATAGCCCTTGCCGGGCTCCTCGGCTCCGCACGTGTATGGCTTGGCCGCCACACAGTCTGGCAGGTGCTCGCCGGCTACGCTGTGGGCTTCTGCAGCGTCTTCTTCCTCACGATGATATAAATCTTTTCCAGTAAGGTCCCTAAAGACCCTAAGGACTTTAAGGCCCTTAACGCCTTTTTTTAACCTAACCTGACAACAATGACCTTATATAATTACAGCAGACGCAAAAGCAGCGTTACAAAAGTAGGAAACATTGCGATAGGCGGTGACAACCCTATCCGTATTCAGTCGATGAACAATACTTCCACCCTCGACACAGCCGGGAGCGTGGCACAGGCACTCCGCATAGCTGAAGCGGGGGGTGAAATTGTGCGCCTCACCACCCAGGGCGTGAAAGAGGCGGAGAATATGGCGGAAATCCGTAAAGGCCTTGATGCGGCCGGATGCTGCGTGCCGTTGGTGGCGGATGTCCATTTCAATCCCAATGCTGCGTTCAAGGCGGCTGTCACTTGTGAGAAAGTGCGCATAAACCCCGGTAATTTCGTAGATGCCGCCCGCACGTTCAAGAAACTCGAATTTACCGACGAGGAATATGCCGCCGAAATTGACAAAATCCGGGAAACGCTTGTGCCGTTCCTGAATATCTGCAAGGTGCATCACACCGCCGTGCGTCTCGGAGTGAACCATGGTTCACTTTCCGACCGTATCATGAGCCGCTATGGCGACACTCCCGCCGGCATGGTTGAATCGGTGATGGAATTCCTGCGCATTTGTCGCGAAGAAGATTTCAACGACATCGTGATTTCCATAAAGGCATCGAACGTGGTCGTGATGGTCGAGACCGTGTTCCTTCTCGACCGCAGGATGCGTGAGGAGGGTATGGATTTTCCGCTACACCTCGGCGTGACCGAAGCCGGCGACGGGGAAGACGGCAGAATCAAGAGCGCTGTGGGCATCGGCGCACTCCTTTCCTACGGGATTGGCGACACAATTCGCGTTTCCCTTACGGAAGACCCCGAAAAGGAGATTCCCGTGGCTAAGAAACTCCGCGAATATATTGTGGCGAGAGAAGCGCAGTCTCCTGTCGTCGAGCCTGAAAAGGTGGCGGAAGGATGTTCGCGCGACCATGCTTTAAAGATAGAAGGGTTTGAGGCCGTCGCATATCCCATTGTGGTGGGTCTCGACGTCGAGAAAGTGCCGGAATCTTGGCATAAGGTTGATGCCGCTTCCGGGCCTGAGTTATTTCCCGATGACCTCCCCGTGGTCGTCAGCTCCGGAAATCTGAACCGACCCGGAGAGATAGCGTCGTGGATTGACCGTTTTGTGGCTGCCGGCGGAAAGAACCCCGTGATCATCTGTATGAGGTATGACGATTCCGACCTTGAGGATTTCCAGATAAAGGCCGGTGCCGATTTCGGTGCGTTGCTTTTGGGCGGTTATGGCAGCGGAATCATGATTGACGCCCCCCGTTTTTCAAAGGAAGAAATCGACTCGGTAGCCCTCGGGCTTCTTCAGGCCGCGCGTCTCAGGATAAGCAAAACGGAATATATCGCCTGCCCAAGTTGCGGCCGAACGTTGTTCGACCTTCAAAGCACGCTTCGCGACGTGAAGGCTGCCACCGCCGGACTGAAAGGTTTGAAAATCGGTGTCATGGGATGCATAGTCAACGGTCCCGGTGAGATGGCGGATGCCGACTACGGCTATGTAGGTGCCGGTCCGGGCAAGGTAAGCCTCTACAAAGGGAAGACCCTCGTGAAAAAGAACATCCCCTCCTCCGAGGCCATCAAAGAGCTCCTCGCCCTCATCAACTCTGACAAATAATATCAATAATAAGGAACTGTTAAGAGCGCGCTCCTTAAAATTTCAAGGAATGCGCTCTTAATCCTTATTCATCATCCTTCACCGGATAAATTCTTTGCTCTATATTCCGATGGAGTCATTCCTATGGCTTCTTTAAAAGACTGCGTGAAATAGCGTGGTGTGGTGAACCCTGTTTTGACGGCAATATCGGCTACGAGGAAATTTGTTTCCCTTAAAAGGCGTGCCGCCTCTTCTATACGGAGTTTCTTGATATAGGCGGATGGTGACATGCCGAGGCTTGATTGTGTCTTTCTGTAAAGCACGGTCCGTTCCATGGCCATCATCGTGCTGAGGGATGCCACCGACAGTTCTTCGTTTCCAATATTGTTTTTGATATTTCTCGTGAGCCGTTCGATGAATCCGTCACTCTGGGCCGATTCTTTTTCCGGTGCGGATTCGGTTGTTGCCTGATGGCTTTTTGAAGTTGGGAATATTGTCACTGCGGCGATTGTCAGGACCATGATGCCCACGGCGAGTAAGGCTGTCGATGTGGTGTCCGCGCCCTCTGTTTCGCCTGACTGCAAGGCGTGGTGACGGCGGTGGAGTCCGTAATCATGGCATGCAATGGAATCGGGATGGAATGAGACCGCTCCTCCCGGGAATCCGATGATTGTTGTTCCGTCCGGGTCTTTGCGTATTGACCTCGGGCGGAATTCTTTCCCTCTCAGGTCTATGCCGTCGATGATTCCGTAGTTCCTTATTTCAAAAATTCCGTTGCGGTCATGCCTTATCCTGAAAACGCTGCTTGACGAAGTGCCCCACAGCGTGCTGTCGTCATGAAGGATTAACGATTGGATGTTATTTGACGCAAGTCCGAAATTTTTGCCTGCTGTGAACAGGGAATCGTTGTCGGGTTTGATTATGATAAGCCCGTTACAGGTGCCGAGATAGGAATATCCTGTGCTGTCGCTTTGTGTGCAATTCGTTGTTCCGTCGGCATATTTTTTTGCTAAAGTCTCAAGGAGAGGTGAACGGAAAACGCTGCGCGACGTTTCGGGAATGTCACGCCGTCCGTTTTGTGTCAAGAAGTTTTTTCCACGTGATGGGTCGGAATATAGGAGTCCGCTTTCGGTGGTTCCTATTGCTATTACCCCATTATCGTCCATTTCTATTGAACTCAGGTCTTCGTTTTGCCCGGCTTCAGGTGAAATGTTTTTTACGGATGTCAATGGCTTTCCGTCGCTCCATGAAATTTCGGCGATGCCCCCTTTCCCTACGGCTATGAAATTCCCTTTTCTGTCTGAAGAAATATCGGAAATCCTAAAAGGAACCGGAGTCCGGCCTATCCAAGACAGTTTGGCGACGCTAAAAAAATATATTTCCCCCATAGTCTCATCGAGGCTGCTTCTTGAAAAACAAACGGTGTCGTTTGAAATGGCGCAGTTCACACCGCGTTTGAAGCGTTTTATGATATCGGAAGAGGGTGTCATTCCCTTATAGACTGGGTTGTTGGTGCCGTCACGCCTTAACACCACCAGTTCGCCTGATTGATATAAGAGGTAAAGGCGAGTTGGGTCGGCGAGTATATGGAGCGGCCCCGATGCATTGCCGGTCATATATTTCATGTCGGAAACCAATCTGTTTTTACCGTTTTCAGATATATACAGTTTCCCTTCGTCGGAAAATGAAGCGATGCAGTCGCCCAAGGGGAATATGTTTGCGGGGGTGTAGGTTATGCCGTGGCGCGACAGTAGCTTTTTTAAATTCGTTATAGGTACAAGTTCGGGGAAGGTGAAGGCATGTAAGGTTTTGTTGTTTTTCAACCATATTATGCTGTCGTTGCTGAAGCTCAGTTTTCTGAATCCCCGGTAGTCGGGCAACACCAAGCCGTTTTTTGGCGAAACATCTTCCGTCTTTACAACATAGCATCTGTCGAAAATCGAAATGGTGGATGTGGTGGCTATTGCCATGTTTCCTCCGGGCAGATTTAGTATGTCTCTTATGCGGCTTTCCGGGAATCCGTTTCTCATGTCGAGAACCATGAAAGAATCCTCATCGACTTTTTCAGCCGATGCAGATATCCAGGCGAGCAATATTATGGTCAGCAGTAAGAGACATCGATTCATGATGCAAATATAGATAAAAAAAGCGGCTTTTGACGATTAAAAGCGTTTTTTGACGGTTAATCGTTCAATTATTGGACGTTGCAACATGATTGGAACCTAAAAACAACACGATTGGAATATACATAACACTCATATTTCATAACTTTGCAAACGAAAAAGACAAGATATGTGATATGTGTAGAGACGTGCCTCCAGCATGGTTGCTATTTTTTAACAGCTACTTATATATTATATGTTGTCTATAAATTAAACAGATTGATTTCCATAAATTCGATATCATGATTAAGAAAGCTATCCTGATTGTTGCGGTTTTCTGTGGAGTGTTTTTTTCGTTCGCTAAAAAGCGGAACTCGGAGTTGCCGACAATGGGCTGGAGCTCTTGGAACACTTACCATGTCAACATAAGCGACAGTCTTATAAAACGGCAGGCTGATGCGCTCGTTTCCCTCGGGCTTGATAAGGCCGGTTACAAGTATATAAACATCGACGACGGCTATTTTGGTGGCCGCGATGCCGACGGCAATCTACTTATCCATGGCCGGCGTTTCCCGCATGGACTTAAACCGGTTGTTGACCATATACATTCGCTTGGCCTGAAAGCCGGCATATATAGCGATGCCGGGCGTAACACCTGCGGTTTTTATTATGATAAAGACACCATAGCACATGGAGTGGGTATGTATGGCCATGACCGCGCCGATGCCGATTTCTTTTTCAAAAAACTCGGTTTCGATTTTATCAAGATTGATTTTTGCGGAGGCAACGGGCTCGGAGGGGAACCCGTGCTTGATGAAAAGGAACGTTACACTGCAATCCGTGATGCCATCCGCTCCACAGGACGTAAGGATGTACGTCTCAATGTGTGCCGGTGGGACTATCCCGGCACTTGGGTGCGCGACGTAGGGTCTTCTTGGAGAATATCGCCTGACATACGTCCCCGATGGAATTCCGTTAAAAATATCATTGGCCAGAATCTGTATCTCTCCGCTTATGCGGGTGACGGGGCATATAATGATATGGATATGCTTGAGGTGGGACGAGGTATGACACAGGAAGAAGACATTACCCATTTCGGAATGTGGTGCATGATGAGTTCTCCGTTACTAATTGGGAAAGACCTCACTTCTCTCGATGAAAACACATTGTCGCTTCTTACCAATCCATGGCTTTTGTCGCTTAATCAAAGTGATTTGATGCAGCAGGCTTATGTCGTGTCGCGTAAAGACGGCGGTTATATTCTTGTTAAAGATTTGGAAGAAGCCAACGGTCACGTGCGTGCGGTGGCGTTTTACAATTCATCAGATAAGCCCCTGGATATGACGTTATATTTCGGCGAAATCGAACTTGCCGGCAATGTCATGGCGTTTAATATGGTCGAAGGGGTTGAAACCGGTAGATTTACGGATTGTATGAACGTAGAAGTGCCTCCGCATGCCACGCGCATATATCGTCTGGCGGCCGACAAAAGACTCCAACGGAGACGATATGAAGCGGAGACGGCATATATCGGCTGTTATCAGGAACTTAAAAATCCCATCGGGCATGGAACCGGATTCTATGCCGAAGATGACGATTGCAGCGGAGGGGCGAAAGCCGTGAATCTCGGTGGAAGACCTGACAACGACCTTGTATGGAACAACGTGTATATTACCGTTCCCGGCAAATATATACTTGGAGTCAAAGCTATGACCGACAAACGTGCCGGCGTTGATATCGAAGTCAATGGGAAAGAAAGAGGTTCGCTTTCTTTCAATAGCGATTGCACACTTTCGCAAACTGTCAAACTCAAAAAAGGATATAATAGCATAAGGCTTCACAATGACACTGCGTCAATGCCCGATATAGATTGTATAACTTTTATCCCCGAAGACGAAGTAAAGGGGTGTCTTCTTGGATTCGGCAGACTCACCGTAGAAGGCCGCACGAATTACCTTGGATGTGACCATTCTTGTCCGCGTTTCGGTTGGCAACTTACATCGGATGAAAACAATCAGGTTCAAAAGGCTTACCGTGTGATTGTCGCATCAGACCCCGAAAAAATCAATGCTGCCGAAGGCGATATGTGGGATTCTGGTAAAGTAGATTCCGATGTTTCTCAGTGGGTTGCTTATGACGGACTGCCTTTGCAACCTGACCATGACTATTATTTCCGTGTGAAAGTATGGAATGATAATGGCGAAAGTCCTTGGAGTCCTGTCGCAAGATGGAGCACAGGACTGATGGACCCCGATGGTGCAGGAGCGCAATGGATAGGCTTGGACTCTATTCAAGACGGTGATTCGCAACAACGGCATAGCCGTCTGAGAGCCCGTTATTTGCGCAAGGAGTTCAAAGTTGACAAAGAGATATCAAAGGCGACGGTTCACATTAGCGGACTTGGATTTTATCAGCTCGACCTCAACGGTATTAAAGTAGGAGACGATGTGCTGACTCCTGCTCCAACCGACTATTGGAAGAGCGTGATATACAATACCTATGATGTCAAGTCCCTGCTTGGCAAAGACAATGTAATCGGGGTTACGCTTGCTCCAGGCTATTTTTATGCGATGGCTCAAAACTATCAGACGAATGTAAGAACCACGCATGGTTGCCCGAAACTTTGGATGAATTTATGTGTGGAATATGCCGACGGGAGTAAGGAGAATATAGTAAGCGATTCTTCCTGGAAGCTTACCACGGACGGCCCTGTGGTGTATTCGAATATTTATGACGGAGAATTCTACGACTCCGGCAAGGAGATGCCCGGTTGGAACAAACCTGGCTATGATGATTCATCTTGGTCGTTCGCCCGAAATGTAGAAGCTCCAGGAGGTAAGCTTGTCGGGAATCTTACTCCGGCAATGTGTGTATATGGAGTGGAAAAACCGAAAACCATAACCAGAACCCAACACGGATGGCTTGTAGATTTCGGCACCAATAATGCCGGAAAGATTCATTTCAGTGACAAAAGTGTGAAAGGCGATTCCATTGTAATACGTCATGCAGAAATGACTATTCCGGGCGATACCGCCCTCTATGTCGGCAATCTGAGGAGTGCCGAATGTACCGATGTTTATGTGTCTGACGGCATGGGGAAAGAGTGGTCGCCGCAATTCACGTGGCAAGGTTTCCGGTACGTGGAATTGTCTCCGCACGAGGCGGTTGACACTGCATCCATACGCCGTCATCTGATTGCCGACCGTATGGACGATTCCGATATGGATATTGAATTCTTTAGCACGGAACCTATGCTCGGTAAAATACTTGAAAACGCACGCCGTGGCATAATGAGCAACTACAAGGGTATGCCGCTCGACTGTCCGCAACGCGACGAGCGTATGCCTTGGCTCGGAGACCGTACCACCGGCGCACTCGGCGAGAGTTATGTGGTCAATAACCATTCTTTATATAGTAAATGGATAAAAGATTTGTGTGAGAGTCAGCGTAATGACGGAGCTCTCAGCGATGTGGCGCCTGCTTATTGGAGGCTCTATAATCACAATATAACATGGCCTGCTGCTTTGCCGATGGTCTGCGATATGCTTTACAAACAATATGGCGACATTTCACCTATGTCTCGGAGTTATCAGGCAATCCATAAATGGTTGGGTTATGTGAGAGGGAAATCGATGAAAGACGGCTTGTTGACTTACGACCGTTATGGCGATTGGTGCATGCCCCCGTCGTCGCCAGAACAAATTCACAGCGATGATCCTGCAAGAATAACCGATGGCAGCCTGATGGCTTCATGCTATTATTATTATCTTTGCAAGATGATGCACGATTACTGTAAGATTCTTGGGAAAGACGAATTGGTAGATTATTATTCAAAAGAAACCGATAGTATCATGAAGAATATTAATTCCAGGTTTTTAAACAGCGATTCTTATTCCAATTCAACCGTTACGGCAAATCTTCTTCCTCTTGCCATGGGTATAGCCCCCGACTCTTTGGAAGTGAAGATTCATAATAAAATGCTATCTAAAATAAACCATGAATATGACAACCATGTGGCTTGCGGTGTAATCGGAATCCAATGGCTTATGAGGTATTTGGCAGACACCGGCAATAATGATACGGCATGGAAGATTGCCACAACCGATTCATATCCCGGATGGGGGTATATGGTGAAACAAGGCGCTACCACTATTTGGGAATTATGGAACGGAGACACCGCCAATCCCGACATGAACAGCGCGAATCATGTGATGCTTTTGGGCGATCTCTTGCCGTGGTGTTATGAAAAGCTTGCAGGAATTGCACCTGACTTTGAGAACCCGGTTTTAAGAGAATCGTTATGAAGCCTGACTTTAATGTTGCAGGCCTCGATGGAGTGAAAGCTTCCCATCGTTCTCCATACGGCGTAATTAAAAGCGAATGGCGCAAAAATGACGACGGACGCATCCGTTGGAAGATATCGGTTCCCGTAAATTGCCATGCCATCATCTTTCTTCCCGACGGGGAAATGAAAGAAGTCGGTTCCGGAAATTGGGATTTTGAGTTGTAGTTGCACATAAATTATGTTTTTATAAATATAAATATCATGAGACAATTAATCCTGACGATTTTATTGATGCAGGCGGCTCTTTTTATGGATGCCGCGGTTTATAACGTGCGCGATTTCGGGGCGAAGGGCGACGGTGTCACCCTTGACTCCCCGGCTGTCAACAAGGCTATCGAGACGGCGGTGGCCAACGGTGGGGGCGAGGTGTTTTTCCCTGCCGGCACCTACCTTTGCGGTAGTATCCGCCTGAAGTCGAATATCAATCTCAACCTTTCGGCTGGCTGCGTCATCCTTGCCGCACCTGCCGAAATGAAGGCCTACGACGAGAGCGAGTCGTTTGGCGGATTTCCGGAATACCAGGACGGTGGACACACCTATTTTCACAATTCCCTTATCTGGGCCGAGGGGGAGGAAAACGTGAGCATCACCGGACACGGCATGATTGATGGCAAAGGGCTCACCAAGAAAGACACGGAGAAGGCCGGCAACGTGCAAGGCGGTTCGATAGGCACCGGCGATAAGGCCATTGCGCTCAAGCTTTGCCGCAACGTCACCATCCGCGATATTACTATCTTCCGTGGCGGACATTTCGCCATTATCGTTACGGGGTGTGAGAGGGGCACAATCGACAATGTCACTATCGACACCAACCGCGACGGCATCGACATTGACTGCTGCAAGTATCTTTCCGTCTCCAACTGCAAGGTCAACACACCGAGCGACGACGCGATTGTATTGAAAAGTTCCTATGCGCTGAAGAAGCCGGTGATGTGCGAGAATATATCCGTCACCAACTGCCATGTAACCGGCTATAAGCTCGGCACTTTCCTCGACGGCACATACGTGCCGGAGAAAGTGGGGTGGGTGTGCGGACGCTTCAAACTCGGCACGGAGTCGAACGGCGGCTACCGCGACATAACGTTGTCTAACTGTACGTTCGATTATTCCAGCGGACTCGCCTTTGAAGAGGTTGACCAAGGCACGATGGAGAATATCTCCGTCAGCAACATAACGATGAACCATGTCCATCATTACCCCATATATATCACCACCGGTTGCCGCAACCGAGGTCCGAAGGAGGTGACTAAGAATTCTACGGCCAAAGACATCCAGATTTCAAATGTGATGATTCAGGATTGCGACTCTCTTTGCTCCATCATCGTTACCGGTTTGCCGGAGGAACCGATTCGCAACGTGTGGCTCAACAACATCCGCATACAGTACCGTGGCGGCGGTGCGCGTGAACTCGCTACGAAACAATACCGCGAACAAGGCACCAACTACCCCGAGCCGAAGTTTGCCGGCCAGACCCCTGCCTACGGTCTTTATGCCCGCCATGTGGAGGGTCTGCATGTCAATGATGTCACATTCTCAGTCATGCGTCCCGATTTCCGTCCCGCCGTCGTACTCGACGATGTGAAAGGAGCCACAATCCGCGCCCTCGATGCCCCCGTGGAATCCGGCGTAGAACGCATTATGACCGTCAATTCGAAAGATATCAGAATAGAATAGGTTTTGGAAATAACGCTGAATTGCCTTATCTTTGCAATCGGTAACAATGCTTAAAATTTGAGATACCTAAAGTCATTAAGGCTTCAGAAATTGTTACTCCTAAAGAGACTTTAAAGTCTTTAAAGTCCTTAAAGTCCTTAGAGACCTTAAGGACCTTCAACCCAAAACCAACAACCCACAACCGTTATGCAATTCAAAACAAATGCAAAATGCGCGGGATGCTCATCGGCAATCCTCAACGCGATGCAAACCAAATTCCCCAACGAGAAATGGACTCTCGACCTCAATACTGCCGACAAAGTGCTCGAATGCCATGGTGTGCCTGACGATGCCGAAAAGGCGGCGCAGGTAATCAAGACGCTCGAAGAAACCGGATTCAAGGGTTCCTGGATCACGCGTTGAATCCTTTTTAGCTGCTTTTAAAATAAAGCGAAAAACTGTTCTTTCGAAATGGAAATCAATCCGCAGGAAGAGAATTGGAACGACCGGACACTGCGGCTTCTCGGAAGGGAAGCCGCAGATAAACTTCGCGACGCTTCGGTGCTCGTAGTGGGTGTGGGAGGCGTAGGCGGATATGCCGCTGAAATGCTTGCCCGCACCGGCGTAGGCCACCTCACGCTCATCGATTCCGATGCCGTGGCTGAAAGCAACATCAACCGCCAGCTTATCGCCTCCCATTCCACCGTGGGCGAATCGAAGGTGGTCCTTTTTGCCGAACGTTTCCACGATATCAACCCGGAAGCTGAAATCAACGTAATCATGGACTTTCTGACCGCCGACAACTTAACGTCGATTTTCGAGAAGAACCGTTTCGATTACGTCATCGACGCTATCGACACGGTCAGTCCGAAGGTGGCGTTGATTTCGCATTGTCTGCTTAAAGGGATTCCGATTATCTCTTCGATGGGTGCCGGAGGGCGTCTCGACCCTACGAAAATCGGCTATTTCGACCTTTGGGACACTCGCGAAGACGGTCTTGCCCGCGCCGTGCGCCAGAAATTGAAGGCCGCTTCCTTGCGCCGCCCACTGAAGGTGGTGGCGAGCACGGAGAAGCCCTGTTCTCGTTCCTTGGTAGAGGTGGAGTCGCTCAATAAACGCACATCCTATGGCACCGTTGCCTCCATACCGGCCATCTTCGGCATTTTCCTTGCCAATCATGTGATAAGGAAAATCTCCGGAGTTTAGATAATAATGCATAATGTTTTAACTAATGCATAATGTTATATTAATGCATTATGCATTTTAATGAGGAATAAAGTGATTGAAATAAAAAACGTTACAAAATCTTACGGGCCGCTTACGGTGCTCCACGATGTCTCGCTCACCGTCCCCGAGGGTGAGATTATGGCCATTGTGGGGCCGTCGGGTGCTGGAAAAACCACCCTCCTCCAGATTGCCGGTACGCTCGACCGACCCGACTCTGGAAAAGTGCTTTTCGACGGCACCGACCTCTTCTCGCTTAAAGACAAGAAACTTTCGCAGTTCCGCAACCTTCACATCGGTTTCGTTTTTCAGTTTCATCAGTTGCTCCCGGAGTTTTCCGCCCTTGAAAACGTGGCGATGCCCGCACTGATAGCCGGCAGGAAGAAAAAAGAGGCGTTTGCCGAAGCGGAAAAGTTGCTCGGCGACCTTGGTCTCGGCCACCGTCTGGCGCACAAACCTGCGGAACTTTCGGGCGGCGAGAAGCAGCGTGCCGCCATCGCCAGGGCTTTGGTCAACCGACCCCGTATAGTGCTTGCCGATGAGCCAACCGGAAGCCTCGATTCCAAAAACCGCGAAGAGATTCAGTCTATTATTTCGCGTCTTTGCCGTGAACTCGGCCAGACTTTCGTCATCGTTACCCACGACCGTGAAATGGCTTCGATAGCCGACCGTACTGTGGAAATGGCCGACGGCAGAATCGTAGGTTGCGAAGCGGCGGAAAGTGTTATGATTTCTAAAATCGATGAACCGCATTTGGATATATAATCCTTTTTCATTATCTTCGCGTTCCGTAAAAAGGAATCAAAAACCAAAAATTAACAAACAATAAATATGGCAACACCAGACAACAACCAGAACAAGAATCAGCTTCAGATTCAGCTCCGCCCTGAAATGGCCGACGGAAAATACAGCAACCTTGCTATGATCGGCCACGGCCCCAACGAGTTCCTCATCGACTTCATCTTCGCGGCTCCCGGCATGCCGCAGGCTCCCGTGGTGAGCCGCGTGATCATGAGCCCCGAAAACGCCAAGCAGCTCATGTTCGCTCTCACTGACAACATCAAGAAGTA
Source organism: uncultured Muribaculaceae bacterium (assembly GCA_910585275.1). Taxonomy (GTDB): domain Bacteria; phylum Bacteroidota; class Bacteroidia; order Bacteroidales; family Muribaculaceae; genus Lepagella. Next base: position 98,791 of record CAJUCW010000001.1, on the reverse strand, counting down.
TGAGGCCCAGTTCGGCGAAATCCAGCCCCGTGGCGGCAAGAACCCGGCAATCGGCAACAACTGATAAAGACTGATAAAAAAGTTAAGAGTGGAAATGCAGGCCCTGTAACCGGCGTTTCCACTCATATCAATTTATAGACATGGACAATAACCTTACGCTCTACAACTCGCTCACGCGCATCAAGCAGCCTTTCAAGCCTATTCATGAAGGTCATGTGGGCATGTATGTGTGCGGTCCGACTGTGTATGGCGACGCACACTTGGGTCACGCCCGGCCCGCAATCACTTTCGACATCCTTTTCCGCTATCTGCGTCACCTGGGGTATAAGGTGCGCTACGTCAGAAACATCACCGACGTGGGCCATCTCGAGCACGACGCCGACTCGGGCGAGGACAAGGTGGCGAAGAAAGCTCGCCTCGAACAGCTCGAACCGATGGAGGTGGTGCAGCTGTATCTCAACCGCTATCACCACGACATGGAGGCGCTCAACGTGCTTCCGCCGAGCATCGAGCCCCACGCTTCTGGCCATATCATCGAGCAGATTGAATATGTAAAGAAGATTCTCGATGCCGGATATGCCTACGAGAGCAACGGCTCCGTATATTTCGATGTGCAGAAATATAACGGCGACCACCGGTATGGCAAACTGTCGGGAAGAAACATCGAAGACCTCCTTTCGACCACCCGCGCCCTCGACGGCCAGGAGGAGAAACGTAATCCTCTTGATTTCGCCCTCTGGAAGAAAGCTTCGCCCGAACATATCATGCATTGGCCTTCTCCATGGAGCGAAGGTTTCCCCGGATGGCATCTCGAATGCTCCACCATGGGCGAGAAATATCTTGGTGAGACTTTCGACATCCACGGCGGCGGACTCGACCTCCTTTTCCCTCACCACGAATGCGAGATTGCGCAGAGCGTGGCGGCGCAGGGACATGAGGCCGTCAAATATTGGGTCCACAACAATATGATTACCATCAACGGGAAGAAGATGGGGAAGAGCTACAACAATTTCATCACCCTCGAACAATTTTTCGATGGTTCGCATCCCCTCCTGGAGCAGGCTTATTCCCCTATGGTGATACGCTTCTTCATCCTTCAGGCGCAATACCGCTCTACGGTTGACTTCTCCAACGCTGCTCTCCAGGCGGCTGAGAAGGCGCTCCAGAAGATTACCGACGGCTACCGACGCCTGCAGGCCCTTCTACCGGCTGAGAAATCGTCGGTTGAGGTGCCCGACTTCCTTACGAAGTGCTACGAGGCGATGGACGACGACCTCAACACGCCTCAGGTGATAGCGCAGCTTTTCGAAGCCTGCAAGATTATCAACGCCGCTTCTGACGGCAGCGTTAAGCTGTCGGGCGAGGATATCGCGAAATTGCGCCATCTGTTCGATGTCTTCCTCGTGGAAATCCTCGGCATGAGGATGGCGGGCGATGCCGACAATTCCGGAGCAGCCAAGGCCTACGAAGGTGCGGTTGACCTTCTGATGGAAATCCGCAAGAATGCAAAGTCTGCGAAAGACTGGGCTACGTCCGACCTTATCCGCGACAAACTCGCCGCTCTCGGCTTCGACGTGAAAGACACCAAAAACGGTGTCGAGTGGAGCCTTAAGTAAAGGTTTGGCAGATTTATTTGTAAGGGTTTAAAGTTTAAGGTTTAAAGTTTAAGGTTTAAGGTTTAGATAATAGCGTTGACTTGCGTCAAAAGCATATACACTTCTCTAAACTTTAAACCTTAAACTTTAAACCCCATTCCTACCTAAACCTTAAACTTTAAACCCTACCCAATCCTTAAACCTTAAACTTTAACCCCCACCTAAACCCTAAACCTTACACCTTCATTCTGTTAAGCCTGAGCGAATTGGCTACCACGCAAACCGATGAAAACGCCATCGCGGCGGAAGCCAACATTGGCGAGAGCATCATCCCCGTGAAGGGATAGAGCGCGCCGGCTGCCACCGGTATTCCTATCACATTATAGATAAACGCCCAGAAAAGGTTCTCCTTGATGATTCGGAGCGTCGCCGCTGAGAGTCTGAGGGCTTTCGGGATATACATGAGCCTTCCCGATACAATTGTGAGTTGCGCCACTTCTATCGCAATGTCGCTTCCTCCTCCCATGGCAATCGACACGTCGGCTTCGGCAAGGGCCTGCGAATCGTTGATGCCGTCGCCGGCCATCGCCACGTATTTACCTCCTTTTTTCAGTTGTGCTATGGCATCCTGCTTCCCTTGCGGAAGCACGTCGGAAATCACTTCTTCAATACCTGTTTCCTTCGCCACGAAGAGTGCCGTCTCACGGCGGTCACCCGTCAGCAACACTGTCTTTACACCCATCTTCCGGAGCGTGGCGACCGTCTCCCCGGCATCGGGACGTATCGTGTCGGAAACCTTCAGGGCCAGCAACGCCCCGTTTCCGTCGCCGGCAATCACGACTCCGGCTCCTTCCGATGCCCATTTCCCGCATGTATCTTTCATTTTTTCCGGAATGCGTAGCCCCAATGACTTGGCAAGAGCCTCGTTGCCTATCCACACCTCATGTCCGTTCACCTCGCCTCTCATCCCCATTCCGGGTATGTAATCGAACTTCTCCGGCGCGATGTCTTTGAGGGCTGTCGCGGTTGCGGTAGCCCAGTCGATGATTGCGTCCGACAGGGGATGGGTGGAACGCTTCTCAAGCGAATAAATGGCCTGGAGGAGGTTGAAGGCTACTTCCCCTTCCGGATAGGTGGCTTTAACGGCAGGCTTCCCTTCCGTGAGAGTCCCTGTCTTGTCGATGGCCAATACATCTGTTTTTTTGAGCAGTTCGAGGGCGGAGGCCTCTTTTACGAGTATTCCGCTCCTTGCGCCACGTCCTATGCCCACCATCACGGCGGTGGGGGTGGCGAGTCCGAGAGCGCACGGACATGCTATCACGAGCACCGACACGGCCGCAAGCACTGCCATCGGTATGTAGGCGGTGCCGAATGCCGCCCAGATGCAGAAGGTAAGTATGGCGATACCGATTACGGTAGGCACAAAAACCGCGCTTATTTTGTCAACGAGACGTTGCACCGGTGCTTTCGACCCTTGCGCCCGGCGCACGCAGTCGATGATGCGGGCCAGTTCCGTGTTGGTGCCAACTTTCATCGCCTCCACCGTTATTGAGCCGTTGGTGTTGAGCGTGCCCGCCGACACATGGTCGCCCGGTGTTTTCTCCACTCCTTCAGGTTCGCCGGTGAGCATGCTTTCGTCAACCGACGACATTCCGCTCTTTACGATGCCGTCAACGGGTATCCTTTCCCCGGGTCTTACGGAAATGAATGTGCCGGGGGTGATTTCGCTTATCTTTACGGTCTTGAGGTTGCCGTTGGCGTCAACCACCTGCGCTTCCGAGGGCTGGAGACCCATGAGGGCTTTTATGGCTGTCCCCGTGTTGCGCTTGGCGCGGCTTTCCATGAATTTGCCGGTAAGCACGAAGGCTATGATCATCGCCGACGCTTCATAATAAAGGTCGGCGGGGATGCCCCGCGAGGTAAAGAACTCCGGAAAGAATGTGTTGAAAAGAGAAAAGAGGAAGCTCACGAGGGTTGACACCGCCACGAGCGAGTCCATGTCGGGGCGCCGCGAGGCAAGATGACGGAAACCGTTGACGTAGAAACGTCGTCCGCTGAACGCCATTACCCCCAACGAGAGGAGCATCATCACTATGGAGTCGCCCGGAAAATGGATATGCAGCATGCATATCGCCGAGAGGGGTAGGGTAAGTGTCCATGCAACGATAAGGTCGCGCTTCATGCGGCGGTATTGACGTTGCTCCGCCTTCTCTTTCTCTTCCACGGCTTTTGCCACGGAATCCTCCACAATCATCTCATAGCCGGCTTCCCTCACGGCCTGCGCCACTTTCTGAGGGGAAGTTACGTCGGGGTTCCAGGAGATAGAAACCTCTGAACCCGCAAAGTTCACGGAAGCCTCGGAGACTCCGTCGCATCCGGCCACGGTCTTCTCCACCGTGCCTGCGCACACGGCGCACATCATTCCCGTCACCGGGAACACACCTTTTTCAATTCTATTTCCCATACAATAACAACGCTCCATCCCCCAAAAATATTTATCTAACCAGCCCAACTGTTGCTGCTCCAACCAGAACAACCAAGTACAACCAGTCCAACTGTTGCTGCTCCAACCAGAACAACCAAGTACAACCAGTCCAACTGTTGCTGCTCCAACCAGAACAACCAGGACAACCAGATTGATTTAAATAATTCTGGTTGTCCTTGGTTGTTCTGGTTTGAGTTTAAAAAAGCTCTGGTTGTACTTGGTTGTTCTGGTTGGTTTATAAAATTGTCCTGGTTGTCCTGGTTTGAGTTAAAATATACTGGTTGTTTGGGTTTAGTCTGAGAAGATTTCTTCAAATAGATTGACAGTGTCGGATTTACCTAATTCGCCGGTTTCAAATTTTAATAAACGGGAATATGCGACGGTATCCGGTTTGATAAATCTTCTTCGTTTTTTACCGTTGACGGTAGCTGACACTTCATAATAACCTTTTGAGTTTGTTGACACATTGATAAGGCTAAAAACGCGGCCGGAAGATCCGGTAAATTCTGTAAGCCGGTCCAAATCAGTTATAAACCCAAAATTTCTTAGATTATTAGTTAGTGAGCGGTGAATTATATCGCCCCATCGGAATGGTATGCCGTATCTTTCAGCATATAGTGGAAATTTTGACAACACCCTCGCAATCTCTTCGATTATTGCCCCTCCGTTGCGTATATTGTTCTCTTTTGCAAAGTAGAGTAGGTCTTCGCACGAAATATCTTCGGTCTTTCCATATATGGACATACACCTGTATGTGTCCGGACCATTGCCATGTCTGTTGAATATGAATGTCAAGTCATAAGCGGGTGCAAGTTTCCATTTTTTTCCCTCCTCCAAAATGAAGGAAATATTTTTATTATGGTCGTCGGTATTGTTGGAAAGTACATTAAAAACAAGACGACGGAACATCTGATTAATCTCCTGTTCCGATAAGGCGAGAGAACGACATGTGGCGAAAATATCTTCATACGAATCCGCTTCCGGATTTATAGCCGCCAAAGTCTGTGTATGGACTTTCTTACCGGCCTTTCTGTCGAACCTGTGAGTGAGAAAATGATAAATCCCTTCGATTTTGAACAATGCACATTTCTCCATTTCAATGCCACAATCGATTGCCATGTCATGGTATGCCATCTCGATTTCCGATGAAGGCATTATTTCATCTTCAAATTTAATTATGCAGTAATCAAACCCTGCAAGTCCGTCTATTTGTCCTGAACGAATCTCTCCGGTGGAAGGATTCAATGCCACAATCACTTTCATTTGTCGGCCTCCGGCGGAAGTGCCCATAGCCAGAAGGGTATGGAGGGTAATATTGTCGGAGGCATCAAATCTTATATTTTCCCGTTCGTTCATAATTTCGAGAGACATGTTATAGAGTGCCTGCAAATCCACTTTTTGTGTATGTTTCAATTCTTTTGCTGCCGGTTCGAATTCGAGTGCGCCCATTCCACGTTTACCGATAAACATGAGTTTATATAAGGGCGTAACGTTCCCACGGGAGATGTGATTGTGACGGATCCATTTGTCAAATAATTTGTTTCCCCATGAATCAGGTAGGGAGTCTGCGATAAATGGTGGCAGCCCTTGATACAATCGTCTTGAGTCGCCGTAAGATGGGATAGTAATGTCGCGCTTGTTTTTCGGAAGAATAAGGGGGGCTATGTCCGGTATGTTGGCACATTCCGGATTGAACATGAAATAAGTTGTTCTTTTGGCGGAGTCCCAAACAAGGCGACCTATTTCATTTCCCCATAGCATTACTTTAAGTATATTCATTTTCGAGGGTGTCTTATCCGTTGTTTCTTTTTGTCGGCTTTATACATGTAAGGTGATTCCGGAAGTTCCGGAATCAGGGTTTGCCAGTTGTTTTCGATACCGATTGCTCTGAGAAGTTTGAGAAATGTTGCCATCGACATATCGGTCATACGTCCGGTCTCGAATTTGTAGATGGTCGGTATGCTCATAGCTGTCATTTCCGCCACCTCTTTTTGTGTCAGGTTCTTACGCATCCGGTATTCCCGGAATCTAATCCCCAGATTACGGATAATCTCGGCAGGAGCCAATGCTTCGCTTATAAACATAGCTAACTTTATATTTATAGTATTAAAATGGCATTAACAATAACATTAGTTAATGTTGTAGCTGCAAAAATACAACAATAATCCGATAAAACCAAATCATCCAACCAGAACAACCCAATAAATAACCAACCTGGCCAACAGTTGATGCTCCAACCAGAACAACCAAGGACAACCAGAATTATTAAAAAACACTCTGGTTGTTCTTGGTTGTTCTGGTTGGTTTATATAATTGTCCTGGTTGTTCTGGTTGGAGTAAAGGTGTTGGAGTGGATGGTGTTGTTATGGTTGGATGAGGATGCGCCACGCTTTGGGGTAGAGGTTGTTGGCGCGGGTGCCGATGTTTTTTACGGGGCCGAGCGGCAACCCCTTGTAGGTGACTATCGCTATCCCTTTCGGCACGTCGGCCGACAGCACCACCGATTCCCTCCTAAGATAGGCCACCGCCTGCTCCTTCGTCAGCTCTGCCAAGGGATAACGGGAGCGGTCGAAAGCCACCGACAGAATCTCTTCCATTTCCGGTATGTCTTGGGTTTCCTTTTTGCCGGCAATCGGCTTTACACCCCTCTCTTTACGTCCCCCTTTCTTAGAAACCGCTGTCTCCCTCCTTTTGACAGTCGGGAACGCCGCAACCGTTCGCGAGAGGTTGCTTGGCTCGAATTCCCCCGGTTTGTGGAACACTGCCAGAAACAATCCTTCCCCTTCCGTTTTGTGGGGCATGAACCGATACACCGGAAGCGACGTACCGATACCCCCCGGAATGCCCCATTCCTTCGGGAAATCGAGGTCGAACGGTATCAATCCCAGTTCGTCTCTGATAAATTCCGCATTCCTCTCGTTTTCTTCTGTGTTGAACGTGCAGGTGGAATAGATAAGGAACCCACCCGGTTTCAAAGCCTTCACCGCATTCCCTAAAATCTCCCTTTGAAGCGTGGCGCACTGCGCAATCAGTTGCGGCGACCATTGGGCCACGGCATCGAGGTCTTTCCTCATCATCCCTTCCCCGGAACACGGGGCATCCACGGCTACGATGTCGAAACGGTCGCCGTTGGCGGCGAACCATGAGGAATCGCGGTTGGTGACACTCGCGTAGGGATAACCCCATTTGGTAAGGTTCTCTTTAAGGATGGCGGCCCGTTTCCCCACATATTCGTTGGCAACGATGCGTGAGCCGTCGGGTAGCGCATCAATCATCGCCGTGGTTTTACCACCGGGTGCCGCACAAAGGTCGAGCACGCTGAGCGGAATGTCGTTGCCATCTCCCTCACCGTTGCCGGCAAGCGAGGCAAGTATCCTCTTTACTGTTTCATAATGGATCATCGACGAGGCATCCTGCACGTAATATGCCCCCGCATGAAGCAGCGGGTCGAGCGTAAATATGGGGCGGCTTTCGAGATAACGCCCCTGTCGGCACCATTTCACCGCCCTGCAACCGTCGAACGCATCCGACGGCTTTCTGCCGTTGAGCCTCACCGACACCACTGGGGCTTTCTCCATGGCGAGGAAGAAGGCGTCGGCGTCGTCGCCGAGAAGGCGGCGCATCATTTCTATGAATCCTGAAGGGAGCTCCATAATTGTGGAAAAAACAATTACTTTATTGATTTTGCAAAAGTAGTAAAAATTTTTTATTAATTTTGTATTTATGAAACTTGCAGCAGCACTATACCTCATTCCTGTGAACATAAGCGACGCCCCGCTCCGCGACACGTTGCCCGACGGAAACATCGACATAATCAGGGGCATACGCCATTTCATAGTGGAGAACGTGAGGACGGCCAGACGGTTTCTTAAGAAATGCGACCCGGCTTTCGACATCGCCGCCACCACATTCTATGAACTTAACCGCCACACCAACCTCGCGGAGGTCGGTTCATATCTTGAGCCTCTGCGTGGCGGCCTGCCGGTAGGGGTTATGAGCGAGGCGGGATGTCCGGCGGTGGCCGACCCCGGGGCCGTAGCTGTGAGCATAGCCCAGAGGGAAGGATTGAAGGTGGTGCCTCTCGTAGGGCCTTCGAGCATACTGATGGCGTTGATGGCTTCCGGGTTCAACGGCCAGGGATTCAGTTTCAACGGCTATCTCCCCATCGAGCCGAAGGAGAGGGAAAAGAGGTTGAAAGACCTTGAAGCTTTGTCGCGCCGGCTCGACATGACGCAGATTTTCATCGAAACGCCATACCGCAACAACAAGATGGTGGAAAGTCTCGTGCGCTCGCTGAGGGGCGACACGATGCTCTGCGTGGCTTGCGATATCACCGACCCTGAAAGGGAGACAATCGTGTCGCGCCCGGTGGCGAAATGGAAGGGAGCCAAATACGACTTCGACAAACGCCCGGCTATTTTCCTTATATATTCACATTAAAAAGAGTCTCTGCTATGGCACGCCGTAAAATATCGTTTGAAGGACAAATGCAACTCCCGTTCGAGGAATGGGAAGTTGAACGGCCTGCCGTGCCTCTGCGCCGCAACGTATATGCCGCGGCTGAGATTCCCCAGCCTAAAAAGGGTGAGCCGAGAGGCAATGACACACATCTATATTATATGTCGCTCGGCTCAGGGTCAAGTGGCAACTGTTGTTATTTGGGCACAAGCACCGGCGGCATATTGATAGATGCCGGCGTAAAAGCCGACGTTATAGAATCCTCTTTGAAGGCCAACGGGGTGGATATGAAGAAAGTGGTAGGCGTGCTCCTCACCCACGATCATTCCGACCATGTGCGCTATGTCTATACACTTTTGCGCAACAACCGTCATCTCCGTCTCTACTGCACCAACCGTGTGCTCAACGGTATCCTGAAACGCCACAGCATTTCGAAGCGCATTAAAGACTATCACCAGCCCGTTTTTAAGGAGATACCTTTCAAACTCGGTGAACTTGAAATCACGGCGTTCGAGGTGCCTCACGACGGCAGCGACAATATGGGTTTCTCTGTGGAATTCGATGGCAGGAGATTTGTGCTTGCCACCGACCTCGGGGAAGTGACCGAGCGTGCGCGTCATTACATGAGCCGGGCAAACTATCTTGTAATCGAGGCCAACTATGACCTCCAGATGCTGAAGATGGGGCGTTATCCCGAGTATCTGAAGGCAAGGATACAGACCGAACAGGGGCACATGGACAATACCCATACCGCCGCTTTCCTGAAAGAAATCATCAACCCCGACCTTACACACGTGTTCCTTTGCCATCTTTCGCAAGACAACAACACGCCGCAGAAAGCGCTCGCGGCAGTGCGCGACGCCTTGACGGAAGCAGGGAAAAAGGTAGGAAATGCCATGGAAACCATAGAAGACCGTAAAGCCGACGTGCAGCTTATGGCCCTCCCGAGGTTCGAGCCTACGCGTTGGTTTGTGTTTCGACGCCGACAGGAGGGTCGGAACTCATGATGATGCTTAGTTGAGGACCCTCTATGCCATTGGGCGCGATTCCTGCCCTCACTTCAAAACGTAAGAAAATACCATCGCAATCATAAACCACGATGTCGGTTTCGTCGTCGTCAACGGCTTCGTGTGCCGTAAATTCGAGTCGGTCGCTTTCCGAAACGCGGAGACTTTGGAGAACATAGCTCTGAAGGTCGATGGGAAGCAGGTCGCCCAAGTAAAGATTGCGAATCATAACGCTGTTCTTGTCGAGCACATCCACCACCCAGGCTCCGGGCGAGCCCTGTATGTCGGTATAGAGCGGTGCTCCCTGTCCGTCGGTCAGCACCCCTTCGAAGTCATATTCCGCCGAGTCGAGCGGTTCTCCCACTTTCAGTGCGTCGGCGAGGCTCCTGACGGTCATGGCAATATCGTTGTCGGCATGGAAATATTCCGGCACTGTCTTCACGGCTCCCGGGTTATCGTTTTTTTTCTCAGGTTTGCCGCACGAGAAAACTGCAAGTGCCACAAGCGAGGCACATATCAGCGCGAAATTGAATCGTCTTGATCTTATAACATGCTTATGCATGGCTTCCAGTGTAGATAAGAATTGTTTTCTTTAACACTTTATAACAAAATTCGCGACAAAACTACTACAAAAAAACGATATATGCAAGCGGTTTTTCGTTTTTGGCTTATAGTCCTTGATTTTAAGGACGTTAAAGTCCTTAAAGTCCTTAAAGTCCTTAAGGACCTTAATGTCCTTAATCTCCAACCCTTCATCGGGTATAAAGAAATCGCTTTATGCTTCGCTTCGGAGTCTTTTCAAACTCGTTGGGCATCAGCACAATCTTGGCGATTTGTTCGTAGGGCGCCACAAGCTTGTTGAGTTCCTTCCTTACGTTCTCCATGGCTGAATCCATGTCGTTGATTGAGATGCCGAACTTATCGACCGCTTCGAAGTCGGGATATACGAGCCCTACGAGTTTGCCGTCGCGCTCCACCACAAGACTTTCCGCAACGAAAGGCATATTGTTGAGTTTCGCTTCTATCTCCTCCGGATAAATGTTTTGTCCGGATGCCGATAGAAGCATGGTTTTGGAGCGTCCGCGGAGGAAGAGGGTGCCGTCGGGCGTGCGTGTGCCCATGTCGCCCGTGTGTAGCCATCCTTCCTCGTCGATTACAGCGGCTGTGGCTTCAGGATTGTTGTAGTAGCCCTTCATCATGTTGGTGCCTCTCACGCAAATTTCGCCCGGCACGTTTTCCGGGTCGGGAGATATGATTTTACTTTCCATAATCGGGAGGGTCTTGCCCGACGAGCACACTACAAACTCACGCCACGGGGTGTAGGAAATCAGCGGTCCGCACTCGGTCATGCCGTAGCCCACGGTAAAAGGGAATTTGATTTTGTGCAGAAATTCTTCCACCTCGTGGTTTAGCGGCGCGCCACCTACGATGACTTCCTCGAATTCGCCGCCGAAAGCGTCGATGAGCTTCTTGCGTATCTTGGAATAGATGAGCGAGTCGAGAAACGGCACGGCAAGCGTCCAGCGCATCGTGCCTTTCGAAATCATCGGCAGAATCTGGTTCTTATAGATTTTCTCAAGGATGAGGGGCACGCATATAACAAGGTTAGGTTTCACTTCGGCAAGCGCTTTGAGGAGCACACGCGGCGATGGTGTCTTGCCGAGCAAGGTGACGTGTGACCCCACGGCAAGAGGCGTGAGCATGTCGAACGCACAACCGTAGGCGTGGGCGAGCGGAAGGAAAGCCAATGCACGCGAACTTCTGAAATGGAGTTCGGAATAACGGCCGAAGCATACGTTGCCTGCGAGGTTCTCCCCGGTGAGCATCACTCCCTTGGAGAAGCCCGTAGTGCCTGAGGTGTAATTGATTTCCACCACTTCGCTGTTGTCTCGGTCGATATATTTCACGTTCTGACTCGTGTAGCCCTTGGGATAACGGCGGTTGAACCTGCGTTTGAGCAACCTTATATGGCGTTGCATCTCCACGCCCGCCGCTTCATGGAGCACCGTCTTGTGTTCGAGGCTCATGACTCCCTTGACAGTGAGCAATGCTTCCGGCTCGATATGCTCCCAGATATTGTCGGAAACCATCAGCAGTTCGGCTCCCGAATGGTTTACGATATGGGTTATGTCGAGAGGGTTGAAGTCGGAAAGGATTGGCACAATAACGGCCCCGTAGGTGATTGTGGCCATATAGACCTTTACCCAGTCGGCGGAATCTTTGCCGCACAATGCAATTTTGTCGCCGGGCTTAATGCCGATCGATTCGAAGAGTGTGTGGGTCATGGCTATCGACGTTGCCAGGTCGCCGTAGGTGATGAGGGTGTTTTTGGAATATTCCGAAAGGGCGGGTAGGTCCCAGTTTTCAATGAAACTCCGCTCGTATATCTTGATGAAATTTGTGACTTCTATCATAATTTACCGATTTAATTGTAGGGACATGCTTTATTGTGGGGACATGTTTAATTGTAAGGACATGCCTCCGGCATGTTTGATTGCCAATCTGATTCTCTCTTATGTCAAAGGGCGAGTTTGTATATCTCCCGGCAATCGTCCATCGTGAGGGGTACGTAAAATCCGAGCGACTTTCCCATATTCCCTTCGAGGCTCTTCACCATCGCATCGATGTCCGGTTCCTTCCCTATAAGCTCCGTGAGCGATGTGGTGAGTCCGAGGTCATGGTAGAAATCTTTAAGCAGCGAAATACCTTCCTCGATGATTTGATCTGTTTCAAGTCCCTCCGGATTCACGCTCATGACGTTGATGGCGAACTTCCAGACCATATCCGGATTCCGTTTGGCCACGAACGTCAGCCAAGCCGGGGCTATGCAGGCGAGGCCTGCACCGTGGGCTACGTTGTAGATGGCCGACACTTCATGTTCCATTCTGTGGGTGGCCCAGTCTTCCTCTTTCCCTACGCCGCAGATGCCGTTGTGGGCGAGTGTTCCGGCCCACATCACGTCGGCGCGGGCTTCATAATCCTCCGGGTTGATTTTGAGGGTCAGTGCATTGTCCATCACATCTCTCATGATGGCTTCGGAGTATGCGTTGACGAGTTGTGCCGGCGTGTTGGAGAAATAGCGTTCAAATATATGGCAAAGCATGTCGGTGATTCCGTAAGCCGTCTGTTCCCATGGTAGCGACATTGTCAGTTCCGGATTCATTACAGCGAATTTAGGTCGGGTAAGCTGGCAACGGCATGATACTTTGTGAAGACCGTCGAGCTTGGTTATCACGGAATTGGGACTCCCCTCACTTCCGGCAGCGGGGATGGTGAGCACAACGCCCACGGGGAGTGCGGCCACGGGTGTGGCTTTTCCGCAATAGAAATCCCAGAAGTCGCCGCTATACACGGCTCCCATTGCGATGGCTTTGGCTGTGTCTATCACCGAGCCTCCCCCTACGGCAAGCACGAACGTAACACCCTCCTTCACAGCCAAGGCAATCCCTTCATACACCTTGTCATCGGTAGGATTCGGTTTCACCCCTTTCAGAACTGCGAAATCTATACCTTCGGATTTAAGGGAGTCCGTAATCTGTTTGATAAGGCCGCTCCTTTCCGCGGAACCGCCCCCATAGACGAGTAGCGTTTTTCCTCCCCCGTATTGTTTGATAAGTTTTCCGGTCTGATTTTGGGTACCCCGTCCGAACACGAACTCCGTGGGTGAATGAAAGGTGAAATTATCCATGACTTAATAATATTATTGACTTTTGATACGTAAATATTTGCACATCCCTGTAGGGACATGCCTCCGGCATGTTTGATTGCGCAATTAATATTTGCCCGCACAATGAATGCCTGATTGCACCCTTCGGCAAACCTGTTTGCTTCCACTGTGAACGCAAAAATTGTTTCCACAAAACGAGATGCACAAATACTTTTTGCATTGTCTGCAAAAAAACGATGCCTATAATAATATAACAACGTCAAACCCCATAGGGATATTGGATAATTCAAAATCCATCCCTCAATCCCCATCCAAAGATTACTCTAAATTTCGAAAAATCCCCTCGCGTAAATAAAACGCACGCGAAGCCGCAAAGTCCGCAAAGGTTCTCGCTAAGTGTCTTGGCCGGTTGCTTGGGATTGGGGAGGTGGTTAGCGGACGGAGTCGAGGAGAAGGGGGGAGGGGCAGGTGTAGTTGTCGATGCCGAGGTGGATGCGTTTCAGTTCTTCGAGGTTGTGGACGGAGGGGGTGACATCGTCGGGGATGGGGAGATTGTGGAATGTGGCGAAATAGCCCAGGCATGCGTCTTTCCACCATTGTGCGTCGCGGGCTTGGGTCATCAGGCGACGATGAACGTCGGCATACAATGCCTTGTCCGGTATGGCATCTTCCACTTTTTCCCAGGTGCGGAGCATTTCGAGGGTATAGCGGTAGCCCGCCTCGTAGTGACGGCATAGGGAATCCCAAAGAGTCGAGCCGGATGGGAGACGATAGTCCCACGGCAGATGATGGAACCACAACAACAAATTTTCGGGACAGGTTTCCGGATTGTCATATATTCTTGCCAGGGAATCGGGATATTGCGACACTGCGTCGGAACCAGACGATGAGCGGTCGAAGCCTATTCCTGTGGCATCGGCACGGTGATAGTAGCGGGGAAGCCAGTCGGGCCGGGCTCCAGGCACGTCACACCATGGCTCGGGCCCGTAGTGATGGCCGAACGCGAAAATATGATGGAGTCCCATAGGCATCATGTAATCTACCACCGCTTCGCGCGAACCAAGCATCATTTCTACTATCTTATCCGTGGCCTTCGGGTCGGTGACATCCAAGTCTAATGCTACCCATTCACGTGCAATTTCTTCTGATGTAAGCGTAGGGTCCCACGCCAGCCGCCCGAACGCATACCAGTTGGCGCGGGCAAAAGGATGCGCCGTAAAATTGGGTGAGTCACCGATATTCGCCACGCCTGCTATTGCCGTTTGAGTGGCTGGGTCAATGTGTCTGAAAAATTCTTCCCACATCGGCGCGAGGAAGGCGAGATGATTGCTGTGGCCGAGATACTCCTGTGTAATCTGTAGTTCCGGCATCGTCTTGGTCTTGGGCATGGCGAGTAGCAAGGGACTTATCGGCTCGCGCGGCTGGAAATCGATCGGTCCATTTTTAATCTGCACGATGACATTGCTTTCGAATTTACCGTCCAACGGCTGGAACTCGATATATGCCTGCTTTGCGCGGTCGTCATCGGCTGGAGAATAGACAAACGCCCTCCAGATAACCGTTCCCCCATGTTTTTTCAACGCCTTTGCCATCATATTGGCACCCTGTGCGTGGCTGCGTCCGAAGTCGCATGGCCCCGGTTGTCCTTCGGAATTGGCTTTTACGAGAAAACCGCCGAAATCGGGAATCAAGCTGTATATCTCGTCGGCTTTATCACGCCACCATCTGCGCACGTCTTTATCGAGAGGGTCGGCCGTGGGAAGACCTCCGAGCTGCATCGGCGCGGCAAAGTTGGCTGAAAGATATACGCGGATGCCGTATGGGCGAAGCTCGTCGGCTATGCGAGCCACTTTCACAAGATAATCGAGCGAAAGGATTTCAGACGATGCATTGACATTGTTGAGAACCGTGCCGTTGATGCCGACGGCGGCACACATTTTCGCATATTCCCTATATCTTGGCGAAACAGAATCTGGAAGTTCATCCCATCGCCATAACGACCTCCCGGCATAGCCACGTTCGATTGTGCCGTCGAGATTATCCCAATGGTTTAGAATGCGGAGGGGGAAGCGGGGCCTTTCTTCGATAGTCTCCGTCACTGCCATGCCCATTTTTTCAAGACGGTCCCTGTGGGCAAGACCATACATGCGGGTTACCGGGGAAGACGCCTTCACAGCCACAGTGTCGCCCGGAATCAGTCTATACCATTCGGTAGCGTTTTTCGCTACTGCGGTAATTCCTCCGAGTAGCAAAGATGCCGATAATAGTAAAATGCGATAACGTTTCATAATCGCAAAGTTATGAAATCGCGATTAAAGAGAATGATACAAATGTAGCAAATACGATATTAAATGTAACATGGAGGGGCATCCGGCCGGATGCCCCTCCATGTTACATTTAATATTGTCCTTTTTATTTGTCAGGCTTCGGCCTCGGCTGCTATCTTCTCTGCTTCGGCAAGTTCCTTCGCGGCGGGAGCCGGTTCGTCGGAGGTGGCGGCTTCAAGTTTCTTCATCATAGAGAAGATGAAGCCGGCTGCGAGCAGACAGATGGCGATGAGGATAATCCAAAGAAGGTAAAGTGGAATTTTACCCCAGAGGAACATGGGAATCGACACGAGGTAGTTGCCGATGGCTGTGGCTGCAAACCATCCTCCCATCATGGAGCCTTTAAGCTTCGGGGGAGCTACTTTCGATACGAACGAAATGCCCATCGGGGAGAGGAGCAGTTCGGCAAACGTGAGGAGAAGATATGTAGAGATAAGCCAGTTGGGCGATACGGCAGCCGATGTGCCGACAATGGAGAACGACCCGATCATCATAATCGAATATGCCACGCCGGCCATCACCATACCGTAGCCGATTTTACGGGGAGCCGACGGCTCTTTACCGCGTTTGGCAAGCGCACCGAAAATGGCGAGCGACACCGGAGTGAGCGCAACCACATAGAAGGGGTTGAACTGCTGGTATTGCTGCGGCTGGATGCCTGTGAGTGGATTGTCGGTAGAGTTGAGGAAATATACCACCGCGCCGAGGGCTACCGCAAATATGACGGAGCTGACAATCTTCGCCTGTCCCGATTTTGCCTGGAACACGTTGAAAATGGCATATACGCCTACGGCTATCGAAAGGAGCGCCCAAACGTTGAAGCCGATGCGCGTCCACCCGTAAGCTTCGGGCGACGTACAGCTCTTTGCAAATTCGGTGAGCGAGGCGCCGTTCTGATGGAACACCATCCAGAAGAAGATGACAACAGCAAACACCAGAAGGAGAGCAACCACACGAGCCTTGGTCTGCTGCGGCGTAAGTTCCGGACCGTTGTTCACCTGCGCGGTCTTACCGCCGGTTGTTTTCTTGTCGGTAATGATGTGGGCGTAAGTGCTTCTGCCCGCATAATAAATGAGGAAGCTGACGATAAGCGAGGCGCACGCCACGGCGAATGCGTAGCTATAGCCGGTGGCGAGGGTGGTGATGTAATCGTAGGCCCAAGCCGAAACGTCGCCGGAAACCGCCATGCCGTTTTCAGCGGCTTTAGCAGCCACGGACTGTGCTGAACCGGTGCCGTCGAGCAGGCTGTTGCAAAGTGCCGGGAGGTCGGCGTTATACACTAACCCTTTTGCGTTGAGCGCAAGGTTGCACATGGCGGTGGCGGCCATCGGCGCGAACATCGAGCCGATGTTGATGGCCATGTAGAAGAGCGAGAATGCGGCGTCGCGCTGCCCGCTGTATCTTGCTTCGTTATAGAGGTCGCCCACCATCACCTGGAGGTTGCCTTTGAAGAGTCCGGTGCCTACCGAGATTAGGAAGAGCGCTCCGCAAAGAATCACGAGCGAGGAGGTGGAGCGGATGTCGGTGGGGATTGCCATCACGGCGTAGCCGATAAACATCACGGCGATACCCGTGACCACGCATTTCGAAAAGCTCCACTTGTCTGCCACCCATCCTCCGATGAGGGGCATGAAATAGACGAGCGCGAGGAAAACGGCATAAATCTGTCCTGATACAGTGGAGTCGAATCCGAACTTCGCCTGCAGGAACAAAAGAAAGATGGCGAGCATCGTGTAGTAGCCGAAACGTTCGCCGGTGTTGGCGAGGGCAAGGACGTACAGGCCGGGAGGTTGGTTTTTAAACATGGTGCTGAATTAATGAAAAATCAGCCCAGGGACCTCAGAAAGTCCCTGAGCTGAAATATGGATGAATAATTATTTTGTAACTCTTTCAAGCCATTTGAGCATACCGAACATCACGCCCATAGAAATGAGGCATACGGAAAGGAAGACCGTCCAAACCACCCAGATGGGGCAGGCATTGTAGATGAGCGGACCGATAAACAGAAGGAGGTTGCCCACGGCTGTGGCGCCGAGCCAGAGACCCTGACAGAGACCCTGCAGGTGTTTGGGGGCCACCTTTGAAACGAACGAGAGCCCGAGGGGAGAGATGAAAAGTTCCGCAACCGTAAGGAAGAAATAGAGCACGAAAAGCACCCACGGACCGGTTTTAAGCGAGTCTGCCACGTCGGGCGAGAGTGCCTTGAATGCATCTGCCGAAGGATATCCCTTGAGGGCGGAGAAGATGGCGAGGAAGATATATGCCACTCCGGCGAGTCCCATGCCTATCGCAATCTTCCTGGGAGTGGAAATCTCCTTCCCTTTTCTGGAGAGGCGGGAGAAGAGCATCATTACGAAGGGGGTGAGGATAATCACATAGAACGGATTGAGTGCCTGCCAAATCTCGGGCTGCACGGAATCGGTCTTCACGAAGTCGCGGGCGAACAGGGAGAGCGAGGTGCCGTTCTGGTGGAAAGAGAACCAGAAGAAGATAGCGATGCCGAGCACTGCGAAAAGGGCATACATACGCTGTTTGATTTCGGCTGCCATTTTCTGCTTCTCTTCGGCAGTGTAGGTCACGTTTTCTTCCTTGCTCTTCTTTGCGGGGGAAGGAAGTCCGTTCTTTGTGAAGAGGAAGATGCAGAGGGATATGAGCATGGCGCATACCGACGCTATGAAGGAGTAGTGGATGCCGGTGTTGAACACGTTGAGATATTCCGAGCAGAACTGCGAGATATTTCCGGCAGCGTCTCCGCCTACCTGGGTGATGAGCGCATAGAGGTTGTTTACGTTCTGGGTGTTCATTGAGTCGGTAAGACTCAGGTATTCATGGCATAGAGCCGGGAGCGACGCATTATAGAGGAATCCGTTCTCGCCGAGCCACCACGAGCGAAGCATCGGGGCCACGAACGGTGCCACAACGCCGCCGATGTTGATAAACACATAGAAAATCTGGAAACCCGAGTCACGTTGTGCCGCGTAGCGGGGATTGTCATAGAGTTGGCCCACGATAGCCTGAAGGTTACCTTTGAAAAGGCCGTTGCCGAAGGCTATAAAGAAGAGGGCGGCGCAGGTGAGGGTGAGAAGCCACACGTGGTTTTCCGAAGTGGCGAAAATAGGGATGGAGAGCACGATATATCCGAGGGTCATGATGAGAAGTCCCCAGATGATAGTGGATTTGTAGTTCTGTGTCTTGTCGGCTATAAGACCGCCCACAAGGCTCAGTACATAGATGCCGGCGTAAAAGAAAGAATAAATCAGGGCGCTGGTCTCCTCCGAAAGTCCGAATTTGGAACAAAGGAAAAGCACGAGGACGGCGTTCATGATGTAATATCCGAACCGCTCGCCCATGTTGCTTAAAGCCGCAGGGAGAAGCCCTTTTGGTTGGTTTTTGAACATGGGAAAATGTTTTTAGTGTTAGATTAGTCAGGTTCGCTTGTGAGGCTTTCCTTGTTGATTCAATCGTTTTTTATGATTCGAGCATCTTGAAGGCGCGGGCGTAGTTGTGAATCTGCTTCACCATGGCCACGAGCCCGTTGCTGCGGGTGGGGGAGAGGTGTTCCTTGAGTCCGATTTTGTCAATGAAATAAAGGTCGGCTTCAAGTATTTCATCCGGCGTACGGTCGTCGAGCACTCTCATTAGCAGGGCCACTATCCCTTTCACGATGAGGGCATCGGAATCAGCCTCGAAATGGATTTTGCCGTCGTCTTGGCGTTTGGCAGTAATCCACACGCGGCTTTGGCAACCTTCTATCAGGTTCTGAGGGGTTTTCTCGTTTTCCGGGAAATCCGGGAGGGTGTTGCCGAGGTCGATGATATACGCATATCTGTCCATCCAGTCGGTAAGCCCTTCGAATTCCTCGATTATTTCGTCTTGGGTTTCGTTTATGGTCATCGTTTTAACATTTTGTGGGATGTGTGGTGCGGGGTGGCGCCGCACGCCCCTGTTGATTACAGATGCAAAAGTAATTAAATTCCTCCTAATATACAATAAGAATGTGTCATTGGTAGGAGGTATTGTTGAGTTCCCGGATAAGACGCGCGGAGGAAGGGCGCGTCAGGATGTCGCGGAGTTGTGCCGGAGTGAGGCTTAGGTCGGGCTTGCATTGCTTTGATGCCATGTATTCCTTCGCCGCCTGCAGCAACCATTTCCCTTCCGGATATTCCGAGGCTTTCTCCATGTCGGCCATAATCACCATCAGCCTCCCTTTGCCCACCCAACACTCGAAGATGAGGGCAAGGCGGTAATTGCGCTCTACATTGTCTATCGGTTCCACAATCGGGTCGAAGGTCTGCGGAAGCCGGTCGATTATAAGCGGCCGTGAATTGCTCGCCACCGGAAACCATTGCCAGTCGGTGTGGAAATCTGTGGGGTATCTTGAAAAAAGCGGATGGGAGTTGTCAATGAGAAGTCCCATAGTGCCCGGAGAGGGTTCCTTTTTGATGTTTTCGCAGATTGTGCGGAACATGCGGTAGTTCCAATAATCCGTCTGGAAGAGAGGCCCGAGTGTGGAGCGCGATGTCTGGGATGTGTCCGGGCAAAGAATCACCCTTTTTCCTTTCACAAGCAGTTGGAGTGCCTCGTCGAGGTTGCCGGTGACCGTTACGTCGTTCACTTTTTTTGCTTCGGAATCTTTCGGGAAAACCCAGATATCGTAGCTGTTGACGGTCATTCCGTTGTCGGCGGTCAGCGTAAGGGTGTTTTTCCCCGGTTTCTTCACTTCCGGGATTGGAAGATATATCATACCTGCATCGAGAAGCCCCTTGTTGCCTTCAACGGTAGTCGTGCCTTGAGCGAACGGCAAAGCCCAGTCAACGGTCGAACCTCCGAGGTTGCGGGTGCCGTAGTTGGCGAGCTTGAGTGGAATCTGCGCTATCTCGCCCGACGTGTAGCAGCGTTTCGGAAGCTCCGCCAGGACGGTGAGGTCGGAACACGACTGTCGCCATTCTTCGGGAGTTATGAACCCTTTGGAATCCATGAAGGCGTCGAGGATGCCGACGAGGGCCGTGCCTTGTCCGGGATAGTCCTGAATGTCGAGAATCTGAAACCCTCCCATGCCGGGGGTGCGCAGGTTCATCTCCATGTCGGCTTTATAGAGGCGTGTGGCCCATTCTCCCGCCGCCTTGAAAAAACGGTCGCTTTTGCGCAGCGTGCCGGCTTCCTGCGCCCTCTTCCTGAACGTGGCGAGATTGTCGGGACGAAGCACCCCGGTGTATTTGCCTGTTTCAGAGAAATCGGGATAGAACTGATATTGGCCCGTCTCATGCCCTATGACCGGCACCGGCGATTTGGAGATGGCCCGCGAGAAATTGGTTTTCGTATTGGGATATGTGGAGTTCATGATTCCGCCGTTGTCGGCGTCGGCAAACGAAAATGAGGCGCGTGCATGGGTGGAAAATCCTTCCCCTCCGCCAACCCTGCAGGTCACGAGAAAGTCCTCGCCCGGAATGTGGCCGTTCCATCCGAGATATATGTTCGAACCGTAGGTGGCGAGCAGTCCCGGGACGGTCTCCCTTGCCTTGTCGATGAATTCTTTCATTATGGCGGTGTCGCCCCAGAGTTCGTTGCCTATGGCGAACATGGTGAACGACGGATGGTGGGAATATGCCTTCAGTATGGCTTCCATGTCTTCGTCGAGGAAATCGAGCAGTGGCTTGGTGTCTTTGTCGATTTCTCCCCATATCGTCAGTTCCGGCTGGAGATACACGCCCTCTTCGTCGGCGGCGGCGAAGCATGCCTCCGGCGGACACCATGAATGGAATCTGACGTGGTTTATGCCGTAGCTCTTGATTGTTTTGAAATATTTGCGCCATGACTCGATGTCCATAGGCACGTGGGCGGTCAGGGGCCATACGCATGCGTCGTGTCTGCCGCGGAGGAAAGTCGTTTCTCCGTTTATCGTGAATTGGGTGCCGGAAGTAGTGAAGTCACGGAGTCCGGTCTTGATTTCCCGTTCGTCGAGTGTGTTTCCTGAATTGTCGGTAATGGCTATCCTTATATCATGGAGCGCGGGCGACCATTCGCTCCAGAGCGGAGCGTTTTCCCCCATAGGGAGCGAGATGTCGAATCTTCCGGACGATTCGGTGGTGAGGTGTTGGTTTGCAGCAGACGTTCCGCTCGACGCCGTCACCGTCAGCCCATCCTTTTTGTCGGGATTGTGTATGCTTCCTGAAATTCTGAACGATTTTGTCTTGATGTCGGGCGTCACGAGAATGTCGGCAAACCTTGAAGGGTTGGAGGCGGTTATGGCGATGTCGCCTATTATTCCGTTCCAGTTGGTCTGTGTCGATTCGGTGCAGGCATGCGAATTGTTTCTCACCGCAAGGGGTATTGATTCGCCGTTGTCAACCGTTATTTCTATCGTATGCCGTCCGGGAGAAAGAAACGATGTGAGGTCGTAGGTCTGCGGTGCGGAAATGGAATTCTTGAAACCGGCATCCACTCCATCCACTTTTAGCGAAGAGGGGCGCGTGCGCTCCATTGTCAGTTCCAATATTTTCCCGCTCATTGATTCAGGGATGTCGATGGTCTTGGAATAGGTGGCTTTTCCGGTGTAGGTCACTCTTCTCGACAACTGCGTGGTGACGTCTGACGGCGGCACCGGAATCCCGACCCCGTTGGTGTCGAGTGTGCCGGGAAAAACAAGGGTGCCGTAGCTTGCCACGGAATCGGGTGCGTCGAGGAGCCGATACGTCCATTCCCCGGTAAGGTCAAGGCGTTGCGCAGGGTGGTTGTTGACAGCTGCGGAAGTTAGGGAAGCCGCCGCAGAAAGGAAGAATGCTACAATTATTTGTCTTAAAAACATGTCGAAGGTTTAGTTTGATTGCAAATTTAGCAAATATGCATCAAAACTGCAATGTGAAAAGGATGGCGATTTAGGATTTTTAACCGTTAAAATTTGTGGATGGAATTTAAAAGTGTTAACTTTGCACCAGAAAATACGGGACGTGATGCCACAGGGGCATCGGAGAGGGTCTTTTAAGGCCGTTTGAAATGCACAGCGTTGCTGGCAAGAGGGCGGAAATAAAAGATTCCTTATTTTTTAATACCTGTCGGAACTCATTCGTGCCCGCAAATTATCCCAAAATAATAATCAAAATCAATCCCTATAAAAATGGCAACTTATCTCACCCAGGAAGGATATGACAAAAAAATGAAGGAGCTGGCCGCTCTTGAAGCGCAGCGTCCGCAAATCAAGCAGGCTATAGCCGAGGCCCGCGACAAGGGCGATCTCTCGGAGAATGCCGAGTATGACGCGGCCAAGGAGGCACAGGGCATGCTTGAAATGAAAATATCAAAAATCAAGGAGTTGATCGCCACTGCCCGTATCATTGACGACAGCAATCTCAATACAGAAATCGTGCAGCTTCTTAATACTGTGACAATCAAGAATGTAAAGACCGGAATGACCGTTACTTACACCATCGTCACAGAAAATGAGGCGAATCTCCGTGAAGGGAAGATTTCTTCAACCACCCCTATCGCCCAGGGCCTTATGGGGCATAAGGTGGGCGACGTGGTTAAAGTCACCGCACCCGTCGGCGTCCTTGAGTTTGAGATTCTTAAAATTGAAATCTGATAGACAAGAAGGATATGACAATCTTTTCTAAAATCATAGCCGGGGAAATCCCTTCTTACAAAGTGGCGGAAAACGACCGTTTCTATGCCTTCCTCGACATCAATCCTGTGAACTGGGGACATACACTTGTGGTTCCCAAACAGGAAACCGACTATATATTCGACATCGACGACGAGCAGCTTGCGGAGATGATGGTCTTCGCCAAGAAAGTTGCCGTGGCCATGAAGAAGGCTATCCCGTGCCGCAAAATCGGCGTTACGGTTCTCGGGCTTGAGGTTCCCCACGCCCACATCCATCTTGTGCCATTGCAGCAGGAGGGCGACATGGATTTCAAGAAAAAGATAAGCGATCCGGATTCCGAAAAGATGAAGAAAATTGCATCCGACATCGCTGCAAATTTCTGACATCCGATAAGATAAAAATATCAGGGAGGAGATTCGTAACGAATCTCCTCCCTGATATTTTTATCTTAGAAAACGGTATTATTTCTTGATGAGGAAATGGTCGCCGGTTTCTTTCACAATGTTTTCGTAATATTTCTTGTCGTAGCCCGGGAATGAGGGATACATCGGGATGCCGTATTCGTTATATTGGAAGTTTCCCTTTTCGTCGGTTTTTTTCATGTTGCCGTCCATGAATTTCACAAACAGATAAATGCCGAGGTCGCGGTAGGCGTCGGTGGCCTCTTTAGCGATTTCTTTACCTTCTTTGTTCACGCTTTTGCGGAAAGCTGCATCGTCGCCCGAGTCAAGGAGGCCAACAAGTTCCTTTTCCCTTGCTGCACGCGAAGACTGGAATTTGTCTTCAAGGGCACCCTGCACCTTGCGTATGTCGGGAATCATAAGGTCGTAGCGGTTGTAGGCCTGGTTTGCCACCCAGTTGGTCATCCAGAAATTGGAATCGAACGAGAATGTATTGATATCGCCTTCGGCAAGCTGGACGGGGATTTCGGTCATGCTGCAATAGAATGGCATATATACCGACGTGTTGGTGTCGTCGGTGCCAAACCAAAGCACTCCTCCCACGGGGTCGGGCAAATCGGCGCGGCTCTGGCTCACGAAGCTCCATCCGGTCTGTTGCGTGGCGATGGCGCGTTCGTTGCAATATTCTTTGCCGTCAACCTCATAGTCCATCGGGCGCCAGCGATAGGGCACATGGTTCGGACCCGCACCGATGTCGGATGTCATTTCAAACGGGGTGCCTTCGAAATGGTCGCGCATGCTTTCCTGCATCTCCTTTAGGCTGACCTTGCGGTCGGGAACGATGTAGAGGGGCATAGGCTCGTCGCTCTCGCCGCTGCACCAGGTGTAATACTTGTCGGTCTCCGGTTTAAACCTGCGGAAATAGCTCCACACCCTCGCGTCGCATCCGCGTCGTGTTCCGGTGTCGTGTGTGGAATAGGCGTCGGCAAAAGAGAAGTCTTCGTCCTTGCCGTTGAAATAGCCGCGCTTGCGTGCGAACGAAACCACGTCTTTGCTATACATCACGTTCTGTTTGTCTTTCATGTTGACCTTTCTGATGCGCGGCTCGTTGGCGTGGCCTGAAATCGCGTCGTCGGGAATACGCACGGCAATCCACACCGCGCCTTTCTCCGCACCCTTTCCAATCATTTCCATCACCCACACTTCGTTTTTGTCGGCGATGGAGAATGACTCTCCGGAACTTGCATAGCCGTATTTGTCAACAAGGTCGGCCATGACCTGGATGGCTTCGCGTGCGGTCTTCGAGCGTTCAAGAGCAATCTGTATGAGCGAACCGTAGTCTATCACCGAATTGCCGGTGGTGTCGGTCAGTTCCTCGTGGCCACCCCATGTGCTCTCGCCGATAGCCACCTGATACTCGTTGATGTTGCCCACCACATTGTAGGTATGGGGTATCTGTGGTATGGAACCAAGCGGTTTCCCCGTGTCCCATTCCACCACCTTGCGCACTGTGCCGGGGGCATGGTCGGCTGCCGGGGTATGGGTAAGCATGCCGTAGAGGTTATGTGAATCGGCGGCGTATGTCACCATCACCGAGCCGTCGGCGGTGGCTTTCGGCCCTGCTATAAGGTTGGTGCATGCCAGTGCCTCCGCCTGGGTCATGGCCAAGGCCGGAAGCATGATTGATAGTAGTAAAGAATTGCGTTTCATGCCACGAATTTACATAAAAACCGCCAAATCTCCAAGCCTCCTTTGAATTATGGTTGTGGTTGACAATAATTTTTTATAAATTTGTGGTTGAATCAAAGCGGGATGTGCCGATGCTTTCCGGCATCTCCGGGAGTTAAACGTTTTTCAATTATGGCAAGGCAGAAATATCCTGTAGGGGTGCAGAACTTCGAAGGGCTGATTAAGGACGGATATTTGTATATTGACAAGACTGAGTACATTTATAATCTTGTCAATACGGGTAAATATGTGTTCTTGTCCAGACCTCGCCGTTTCGGTAAAAGCCTGTTGATGTCAACCCTTGAAGCATATTTTAAAGGTCAGAAAGAATTGTTTAAGGGTCTTGCCATTTATAATCTTGAGAAAGAATGGAAGAAATGTCCGGTTTTTCATTTTGACTTTTCCGGTTTTAATCCGGATTCTTCCGAAAGCTTGGGTTATATTCTTGAAAGGCATTTTATAGAGTGGGAATCGCTATATGGTAAAACGGAAGAGACGCTTGATTTTAATTCCCGTTTTGCACTGCTTTTGCGCCGGGCTTACGAACGGACGGGAGAGCGTGCAGTGGTGTTGATTGATGAATACGACGCACCCCTTGTATCTACGCTCGATAAGCCTGAGTCTTATGAAAAGATGTTTGAACTTTTGAAGTCGGTCTATTCCAATCTTAAGAGTTCGGATGCGTATATAAGGTTCGGAATGCTGACCGGGGTGAGCCGTTTCAGCCGTATGAGTGTGTTCAGCGGGCTCAACAATCTGATGGATATCACGTTCGACAAGAAATTCAGCGCCATATGCGGAATAACCGAAGAGGAACTTAAATCTCGGTTGCGTCCGGGCATAGAGAATCTTGCTTTGGAACTTGGAATCGGATACAGCGAAGCACTCGTGGAATTGAAAAGGAACTACGACGGATATCATTTCAGTGCAAAATCGCCCGATGTATATAATCCGTTTAGCCTCCTTACCGCTTTAAGCAAGGAAGAAATCGGATCTTACTGGTATCTCACCGGTTCGCCTACCTTTTTGATAAAGGCAATGCGGAACGGCGATTTCTATCTCCCCCGCCTGCTCAACGGCAAAGCTGACGAGGTTGCGTTGTCGGTCAACGATTCTTATAGGAAGAATCCTGTGGCATTGTTGTTTCAGACCGGATATCTCACCATAAAGGGATATGACAGTTTTTACAGGGAGTTTAAACTCGGTTTGCCCAACAAGGAAGTAGCCGACGGTTTTTTCAAAGAAATGCTCGACGTCTATGCGGATGATACCGGAGGTTCCGGCCTTTCGGCAATCAGAAGTATGGAGGCTTCGGCGAGAAAAGGTGAGCCGGAAGACATGATGTCGAGGTTGCAGTCTTTTATGGCTTCGATTCCTTATCATCTCACCCGCAACAAACCGGAGATATATTTTGAAAACAATCTGTACATCATATTCCGTCTGATTGGACTTACCGCGCATACGGAATGGCATACCTCCGACGGCAGAATCGATCTTCTTATTGACACGCCGCATTTTCTTTATGTGATTGAGCTAAAATTAAACGGTAGCGCGGAGGAGGCCTTTTCACAGATTGAAGCGAAAGATTATCCTTTACAATTCCGGCATGACGGGAAGAAAATATTTAAAATCGGGGTGAATTTCTCTTCGAAAACCCGCACTCTGGATTCCTGGATAATAGGTTGAGGGGGGTGATATAGCGAATAAACGTGTCGTTGCTTGTAACTTCGGTGGGGATGTTAATTGGTGGTGCGGAATTTATTTAGTAATTTTGCAGTGGAATAGCGTCAGGCTTTTTAAAATTCGACACCGGAAAGGAATAGCGGGGTAGTTGGATGTTATATATATGCGTGGGCGCTTCTGAATGAGATTATTAATGTGTTTTGAAGTGATTCCCTTTCAGGGAAACACGCTTACGCCTGACAATTAAACTAATTACCGCTATGGACGAAAATAAAGTCGCAAGGTCGTTTGAAGACCTTGGTGTGGAGCCCCGCTTGCTGAAAGCTATCGGGGAAATGGGTTTCGAACTCCCGATGCCCATTCAAGAGATGGTTATTCCCCATCTCCTTGAAAAGGAAGGAGACGTGGTGGGCCTCGCGCAGACGGGCACGGGAAAGACCGCCGCTTTCGGTTTGCCTGTGCTGCAGCGCATCGATGCCTCACGCAGTGTGCCGCAGGCATTGATAATAGCCCCTACCCGAGAGCTGTGTCTTCAGATTGCCGGCGACCTTGCCGATTTTTCAAAATATATCGATGATGTCAGGATTCTTCCTGTCTATGGCGGGTCGAGCATAGAGAGCCAGATACGCACGCTCCGGAAGGGGGTGCAAGTGATTGTGGCAACGCCGGGTCGTCTTATCGACCTTATCAAGCGTGGAGAAGTTAAGCTCGACGATGTGCACACCGTAATTCTCGACGAGGCCGACGAGATGCTCAACATGGGTTTCCTCGACGACATCCGCGAGATTCTGTCGCATGTGCCTGCCGACCGAAAGATGCTGATGTTTTCCGCCACCATGCCTAAGGAGATAGCGGGAATAGCCAAGGAGTTCATGCACGACCCTGTGGAGTTCGTTGCCGGAAACCGCAATGAGGGCAGCAAGAATGTGCGCCACATATATTATATGGTGAAGGCTCACGACAAGTATCTCGCCCTCAAACGCGTGGCCGACAACAATCCCGACATTTATGGCATAATATTCTGTCGAACACGAAAAGATACCCAGGAAATTGCCGACAAACTTATAGCCGACGGCTATAATGCCGACTGTCTGCACGGCGACCTGTCGCAGGCGCAGCGCGACCTGGCCATGAAGAAATTCCGCGACCATGTGACACAGCTTCTTGTGGCCACCGACGTGGCCGCCCGTGGCCTCGACGTTGACGACCTTACCCACGTCATAAATTATGGTCTTCCCGACGATGTCGCCGTATATACACATAGGTCCGGACGTACGGGACGCGCCAACAAGACGGGCGTGTCCGTGGCGATAATCCATTCGCGAGAAAAAGGGAAGTTGCGGGAAATTGAGAAGAAAATAGGCAAAACCTTCGAATATAAGAAAGTGCCTACCCCGGAGCATATCATAGAAAAGCAGCTCTATAATCTTGCCGACCGTCTCGAACGGGTGCAGGTGAACGAAGATGAAATCTCGAAATATTTGCCCGGCGTGAGGAAGAAGCTCGAATGGCTTTCGGAGGAAGACCTTCTCAAGCGCGTGCTTTCGCTCGAATTCAACCGTCTTCTCCAATATTACCAGGACATGCCCGACATCGACCTTAACGCCCCGGAAAAGGGCGAACGGAAGGAGAAGGAGCGTCGCAAGGGAGAAAAGATGGATAAAGACCGCCGGAAGGCGCAAGACGGCTACGAACGCCTCATGGTGAACGTAGGTAAGGCCCAGGGATTCTTCCCGGGAAATCTTATGGAACTTGTAAACCGCAACGTCGTGGGAGGGAAGCCGGATATCGGAAGAATCGACCTCATGCCGGAATATACTCTTTTCGATGTGCGCAAGGACGATGCCAGGAAGGTGCTCGACGCTCTCTGCAACGTTGATTTCTTTGGCACGACCATACGTCCGGAAATTGCCACCGACCGCGATTATGCGCGCGATGCCCGAGACCGAAAGGAGAAACGCAAGCGCAAACAGGAAAAGGAGGAGTTTGCTAAATCTTCGAAGTCGCGCGGTAAGCGCAAGGACGATTTCTTCGCTTCGGAAAAACCGAAGAAGGAGAAAAAGGAGAAGAAAGTGAAAAAGGAAAAAAAGGGTGGGGCGAAAGCCAAAAAGCCGGAATATAATGGAAACTATGAGATTTTCTATAAGAAGAAAAAATAAGTTGTCGTTATGGCGTGTCGTTGCCGTGGCGGTGATGGCGTTTTTTGCTTCTTCCCTCGCTTTTGCAGGGGAGAAGGCTGATTCCATAACTCCGGATTTGACGTCTGCCCGGGGGGTGTTTGAACGCTTGCAGGCTCCTGCACTCGACATTCTTGGCAAATCCACGCGTCTTGACATGCTCGATTATTGGGATGCCGACAGCGTGTATCGCGCCAAGAACGCCATGTCGGGTTTGTCGTGGCTTATCGATGTCGCCCCTGACTATCTGAAAGTGCAACTTACGCCGGTGAGTGTTTTCGAGATTAAGATTCTTAAGGATAAGGATAAACTTCTGGCTATGACGGTATATACTGTGGGCGGCAACGCACAGGCGTCTGACAGCCAGGTGGATTTCTATGCCGACGACTCGACTCTTGCCCCGCTCGACACAAAGAAATATTTCAAGGCCCCCGAGCTTAAAGCGTTTTTCGACATTCCCAAGGGTTCTGCCACTACCATGAAGGAAATCAGGGAGATGATACCCTTCCCTACGGTGGAATATTCGGCCAATGCTAAAAATAATGATATTTCCGCGCGTCTTACAGTAGGGGAATTCATGGATGTTGACGACTACAATATAGTGAAGCTTTTCTTGAAGCCGGAGGTCACTCTACGGTGGAACGGGAAATATAAATGAAAACAACACAGCAAACTGACAATTTTGAATAAAGAAACATGGAACGAAAAGTAAGAGTGAGATTCGCACCGTCGCCGACGGGCCCCCTCCATATCGGGGGAGTGCGCACCGCGCTTTATAACTATATATTCGCGCGCCAGAACGGCGGCGATATGATTCTGCGTATCGAAGACACCGACAGCCGCCGTTTTGTGCCGGGGGCCGAAGATTATATCAACGAGAGTCTTGCGTGGCTCGGAATCGGCATAGACGAAGGCGTGCGCGAGGGGGGTGCTTACGGCCCTTACAAGCAGAGCGAACGCCGCGATATATATCGTGAGAACGTTAAGAAGCTCCTTGACGCCGGAAAGGCCTATATCGCTTTCGACACTCCGGAAGAACTTGAAGAGGCGCGTCAGCGCATACCCAATTTCCAGTATGACGCTTCCACCCGCGGCTCTATGCGCAACTCCCTGACGATGCCTGCCGATGAAGTGCAACGTCTTATTGCTGACGGCGTCCAGTATGTGGTGCGTTTCAAGATTGACCCCGACCGTGAGGTGAAGGTCAACGATCTTATCCGTGGCGAAGTGGTTATCAACAGCAACATTCTCGACGACAAGGTGCTTTATAAGAGTGCCGACGATCTTCCCACCTATCATCTCGCAAATATCGTCGATGACCATCTGATGGAGGTGAGCCATGTGATCCGCGGTGAGGAATGGTTGCCTTCCGCACCTCTCCATGTGCTCCTTTACGAAGCGTTCGGCTGGAGCGACACCATGCCTCAGTTCGTGCATCTGCCACTGCTTCTCAAACCCGTGGGCAACGGCAAGCTCTCAAAGCGCGACGGCGACAAACTCGGATTCCCTGTTTTCCCGCTCGAATGGCACGACCCTTCCAGCGGCGAAATCTCTTCGGGTTATCGTGAGAAGGGTTACTTGCCGCAGGCCGTGGTGAATTTCCTCGCCCTCCTCGGATGGAATCCGGGCGACGACAGCGAACTGATGACGATGGACGAACTTATCGCCAAATTCTCGTTTGCTCATTGCTCCAAGAGCGGCGCCAAGTTCGATTATAAGAAAGGTATATGGTTCAACCATGAATATCTCGGAATGACCGACAACGACACCCTTGCACAACTTTTCATTCCTGTGCTTGTGGAAAACGGCATAACCGATGCCGATCCGGAATATGTGGCTAAAGCCGTAGGGATGGTTAAGGGACGTGCCGACCTTGTCCCCGACCTTTGGACGCAGGGCGACTTCTTCTTCCGTGCGCCCGAGGCATATGCGGAGAAGGATGTAAAGAAACGCTGGGGAGCCGACACTCCCCGCATCATGGAGGAACTGATAGAGGTGCTCGAAGGGATTGACGACATGACGTCGGCCAATGCCGAGAAGATAGTGCTCGATTGGATTGCCGCAAAAGGATACCATCTCGGCAACGTGATGAACGCTTTCCGCCTTGCCGTGGTGGGTGCTTGCCGTGGTCCGCATATGTTCGACATCACGGAGCTTATGCCCAAGGATGAGGTTATTTCCCGCATACGTCGTGCCATCAAGGAAATACCCGCACCGGAGAAATGAAAGTCACTTCTTTTAAAGAGGTAAGGTCTTTTCTTGCCGAAGCTGCACGCCAACTTTTGGAACAGCCCCTTTATACCATGGGGATTTCCGCATATAGGCTTGGGGTGAGGCTTGCTGCATCGGGCAATCCGAAAGCTAAGAAACTGAATGAAGGCCAAAAGGAGATATGGGAGCGTCTTGACGCCGCCATATCTCCCGGCGACCGCTATATATGGATTCATGCCGCCTCTCTCGGGGAGTTCGAACAGGGCAGGCCCTTGATAGAGAAAATTCGCAGGCTTCGTCCGGAATTTAAGATATTGCTTACCTTTTTTTCCCCTTCGGGTTATGAAGTGCGCAAGAATTATGCAGGGGCCGACTGTGTGTGCTATCTGCCCTTCGACACTCCGAAACGTGTGAGGCGCTTCCTTTATAAGGTGAATCCGGAGATGGCGGTGTTTGTGAAGTATGAATTCTGGCGCAATTATCTCCATGAATTGTGGAAGCGCCAGATTCCG
Organism: uncultured Muribaculaceae bacterium; assembly: GCA_910585275.1. Taxonomy (GTDB): domain Bacteria; phylum Bacteroidota; class Bacteroidia; order Bacteroidales; family Muribaculaceae; genus Lepagella. The sequence goes on along the minus strand of CAJUCW010000001.1, from coordinate 66,940 downwards.
ACTTACCTGGTGAGTGCCGTCTTTCGTCCCGACCAGTTCTTTTTCAAGAAGAGGAGCGCATGGTATGGCCATTGGCTCAAATGGTACACGAAGATTTTCGTACAGGATGGTCGTAGCCGCGACTTACTTGCCGGAATTGGGGTTAAAAACGTTGAGGTGGCAGGCGACACCCGTTTTGACCGTGTGACCGATATCCTTAACTCCCGAAAGGATATTCCGGAACTGGATGCATTCGTCGGGAAGAAGGGTGATGAAAATCGCGCTCCTTTTGTGATAATGTTCGGAAGCAGCTGGCCTGCAGACGAGGAGGTGTATGGCGCGTGGCTTCGCGGACGCAACGGAGTGAAGGCGGTGATTGCCCCTCATGAATTCGATGAGAATCGTCTCGCAAAACTCAAGGAATTGGTGCCGGGTGAGGTGGTGCTGATGAGTGAGCTCAAGGAGAATCCGGCTGCCGGTGAAGGGAAACGTGTGCTTGTGATAGACTGTTTCGGTTTATTGTCGAGCGCATACGCGTATGCCGACGTAGCGTATATCGGCGGTGGCTTCGGAGTTAGCGTCCACAATATGAACGAGGCAGCCGTTTATGGCATTCCCGTGATATTCGGTCCTGAAAATTCCAAGTTCATAGAGGCACAGGAACTCAAGACCCTTGGGGGTGGTATAGAAGTGGTGGATGCCGCTTCGTACGAACGGAATGCCGACCGACTCCTATATGACCCTAAGGAATTGGAGAAACGTGGCCGTTGGGCCGGAGAATACATTCAGGAAAAAACAGGTGCATCTGACAAGATTCTTTCTTCGATTTTTTCCTGATAAAAACGACACATCTCCATAATTGCTGCGATACGGTAGGGAGCCATCAGGAATTCAGTTGAAAAGATCGTTGATAATATCTTCTTTCGGCTTGAATCTGTTTTTAATTTGGGCTTCCGATATCTTATGCGATGAGGTGTCGGGCGTGTAACGGAATTCGACTGTATTGCAATAATCGCATTCCGTACACCATACGTGTTTCTCATATACCACGTAGCCGGTCCAGTGCCCGTAGGTGCTTTCGCGGTCAACCCTCTCATATTCATGGTCAAGCGTTTTTAGGTTAATGCCTTTGTCTTTCATTTTCCCTTTGGAGGTGTAGGTCTCTGTGACATATTGGGCGGTGCTTTCCGTTACGGTCGAGAAAGCGTCCAATGTGTGTTTGCCGCATTTCGGACACGCCACTGTCTCGATTTTCACCCATTCTCCTTTATCGTCGTAGGTTCTGCTTGAATCTTCGGTATGATTGCAGTTGCAGCAGCATGTGTGGGTCTCCACAAGGCGGTGTTCGATTACACGCACAGTGTCGATATCCTCCTCTTTCCCTAAATCCATGCTTTTTCCCTCTTTCCCCTCGACATCGTAGCCGGTGGAATATGTGATTTCCTCTACGTCAATGGTGTTAAGGGAACGGCATTCGGAGCAACGGGCATCTCGGATTGAATGGCTTTCGACAAACTGGACCATAAATACCGTCACTCCGATTGCTATGGGCAAAATGAGAAGCCAAATGTCATTACATGCGAAAAACATGGAAAGGAGGATAATATATATGCATGGAACCATGTAGATATATTCCACTGTGGTGATAACGCTGTTTTTAAGCTTCGTAAAACGTCCGATGGCGTTGAACAGCAGGTTTCCGGCTCCGTATGTAATTACTACGGAAAGACCGAATGCGATTGTTATTGCTATAATCAGGAGGATGAATGTTATGATCGAAGTGATGATGCCCCATAGCGATGAACCGATTTTTTTCAGTGAAAAACCTTCGTATGGTTCTGTTTCGGCATCTTGTGTGAAAGGTAAGAATTTTGTGTAGAGATTCAGGCTTATGATACGGTCGAAAAATGGCAGCGATGTATATAGATTATGTTGTGGTTGAGATGTGGGCTCCGTGTTTGTGACCACACCGTCGCTGTTAACGGTAAGCAACGCTCCTTTGTGACGTTCGCTTCCGTTGGTGAGTACGATTTGTTCGAAATAATACTTTCCGGCTGTGGCATCGGCATAAATGTAGTCGCCCGCTTCTTTCATTATGTCGTCAAGCCTGCGTCCGTCGAGTGACATCCCCCGATAAGCATGGCAATATCCGGGGGTTATGGTCTTAAGTTCCGAGACGTCTCCTTCAACTTTTGATTTGTCGATTGCGAAACGGTTTCCTTCGTTATCGTCAACCGCCCACTTGTATGTTGAGCATTCAGCTACGGCTTTCAGTTGAGTTCCTGCAGGGATGATTCGGTCAGTTTCGTCAAGGCGCCATTTGTTTTGCGCTCCCGAAAAGGCGTAAATGAAGGCATGGGCGTCTTCTTTGACCACCACATCTGCTGGCTTGCCGAATTTCGGGGAAGGTTGCCAAAGAATTACGGCTACCAGACATATCAGGCAAATTATTCCTGCAATTATGTTTTTTGTCTGAGAATCTTGTTTACGGTAGTTGGCTCTCTTGATTTCTTTTTTCATCGTTATGAAGGTTATGTATGATATCGCAAATTTACATGAAAATATTGAAATTCCAATACATGCAACATAATGAAATGTCTTCTCTTTAGAAGAAATGCTTAAATAAGTAACATGCGATGTAAAAATTTCCCTGATTTGTTGCAGGTGTTCTCTCATTGATAGTAGGAATATATTGGTTGGTCAGAGCATTATTTTACGACGACACCAATCTCATTGCAATGTTGTCAAGTATGTGCATAGCCTTGTATCTGATAACCTACGGTAGGAGACGTTCCTGAAAGAATGGCACTGCCCAGTCCCGGAAAGGCGAGTCTGTGATATGCCGACAACGCAGGAAGGCGGCACATCACTGTCTCGGCTCGTGGACTGCTGTCAGGCGGTAAGTGAGGGAGCGGTCGTAAAAATCCTTATCCAGCAACGGCGAAAAAGAACACGGATGAACGGCATAGAGTCTCAGAGGTAAAAGCAGCGTCCCCGATGCTTACCTCGGAGGCGTTGCCGGTTATCGGTGTTCCGCCGGTGCCCATAGGTGCGATGCGGTCAATGGGTGTCAGTGCCTGCACCGTCACCTTTTGACGGCATCCCGCCGCCAACAATTAAGGCCGCTCCCTCTCTTGCCGCTTTTATTTTAAAGTTGTAAAATGCTTATGATGATATAATTTCGCTGTAATCATCAATATGTCAGGATATTTTCGTAACTTTGCATTGTTGGCATTGATGCCATAGCTGATTATGAACATGACTATTGATGACATATTGACTCGTGAGGAAGGTCAGACTTTTGATTGCAAGAGCTTTGCAATTGATCCGAAAGGTCTGGCCGTCACTTTTGTGGCTATGGCTAATGCTGACGGTGGAGAACTCGCAGTCGGTATCTCTGACCGCAAACGGGAGATTGAGGGTGTATGTTCAAGTGAGAAGCATTTGAATGAGCTACTCCGTGTACCTTATGATTACTGTAATCCTACGGTAAAAGCTACGTTTGACCTAATGGACTGCACTAACAGGAATGGAGAGCATGATAAAATATTGCTTTTTCATATCCAGCCGAGCGTTGATCTCCACGCCACTCAGAATGACGAGTGCTATCTTAGAATAGGCGACAAGTCGCGAAAATTGACTTTTTTGGAACGTATGCAACTGATGTACGACAAAGGAGTGCAGTCTTTTGAAGATACTCCTGTTGCAAACGCAACGATAGAGGATTTGGATCTGTCTGCTGTAAAGGATTATATGAATGTCCTCGGATATGGGAAGTCTGTAATGGAGTTTCTGACCGAGAACAACGATTATGTAATTGAATCCGATTTAGGCCAGCGAATAAGTGCGGCTGCGATTCTTTTGTTCGGAAATAATCCTCAACGATTCTTTCCCCGTGCAAGAATCCGTTTCATAAAGTATCGAGGTACAGAGGAGAAAGTCGGAGCCGAGATGAATGTAGTCAAAGACATTACATTTGAGGGCACTATTCTCAATCAGATAAACAAGATGGTTGAACTGCTTGAATTACAGATTGACGAGCCTACCTATCTCGGGCAGGACGGACGGTTTGTAACCAAACGGGAATATCCTCATTTTGTACTACAAGAACTCACGGTCAACTCCGAATGCCACCGTGATTATGCGATCCGTGGCACTGAAATACAAGTAAAGATGTTCGATGACCGTCTTGTATTTGAGAGTCCCGGCACATTGCCAGGCAATGTGAAGCCTGACAACATTCGTCACACGCACTTCTCACGCAATCCTCACATTGCACAGTTTCTGAAAGCATACAAGTTTGTAAAGGAATTTGGAGAAGGTGTTGATCGTATGAGCAGAGAAATGGAGGCTGTGAATATGTTGCCGCCTACTTACCATCTTGATGCCTTTATATTAAAGGTCTCCGCCCGAGCTTATCCGCCGGTAAATAAGACAACGAAGGAAAATGATGTCCCTGTAAATGTCCCTGTAAATGTCCCTGTAAATGTCCCTGTAAATCTTACTGAAACACAAAAAAAGGCCTTAGAAATAATCGAATCCAATCCGAACGTAACGCATAGGGAACTTGCCGCCCTTATGACTGTAACTGAAAAAACAGCAAAGAGAACTACAAAGGCTCTTCGTGAAATGGGATTGTTGAACAGAGAAGGAAGCGACAAAAACGGTCATTGGGAAGTCAAATCTTAAAAGATTCGACCTTGTGAATCGTATCGCTAACTTGGCTTTGAAATGTATCTGATATATATATCGCGCTGATGATTGTCCGAAATCAACAAGACATGTAAAAGATAATTCCTGAAATGGAGAAAGTGGAAATCTCAAAAAAATTAGGTGTACTAAACCGAAAAAAACAGGAAAAGCAACGCAGTTAAATATCCTTAACGCCCCATAAAAATATCAAACTCATTTTCCTTCACTTTCCCTCAACTTCCCCAAAAGTACACTATTAGTACACTGCAAATACAGAACCATGCTGATTATCAGCATAGTTACACCCCTATATAATTATTGCTCATATAATTATTGCTCAGATTTTCGTACCATTCTTTAAACGATATGGCGAATTGGTGGAGTATTAAGTGCTGAATTTCAAATTGTAGGTTAGTTTATAAAAAAAAATTGATTGTCGTCCCGACAACCAATCTTCTGTTAACCTTAAAATCTAATACCATGAAAAACTCGATGCAAAATTACAAATTATTTTTCAAACTATGTTCTTAAACATAAAATATTTTTGCGATTTAACATTTATTAAGTTTTGTATTTTGTAATTCGTGCATAAAAATTCGTTATAATGAAGTTATGAAGAAAATATTAAAATTTTTAGAATCGCTCGCGGCTAACAATAACCGCGAATGGTTTAACAACCATAAGGAAGAATATCTTGAAGTGAAGAACGAAATAGAGGTTCTGACGCAGAAACTGATTAATGAAGTTGCGGCGTTCGATCCGGATGCCGCTTATCTCGGAGTGGTCGACTGCACCTACCGCATATATCGCGATACGCGTTTCTCTCTCGATAAAACCCCTTACAAAACGCATATCGGCATCTTCATCAATCCTCCCATGGGAAAAAAGAGCAACCGTATGGGTTATTATCTTCATATAGAGCCCGGCCGTAGTTTGGCCGCCGTCGGCACTATATGCCTTCCTTCGAAAACGGTCACTGCAATCCGCCGGTCAATATATGATAATGTGGACGAATATCTTGACATAATCAATGAGAAGGAGTTTCACGATGCTTTCCCGGAAATAGGAGAGAATATGGTGAAGACTGCTCCCAAAGGCATTCCGCGAGACTGGGAATATGTGGCGCTTGTACGCCCGCGTGACTTCGTTGCGTCACATCCTTTGAGCGATAAAGAGATGTGCAGCTCCGATTTGGTTGAAAAGACGGGGAAGTTATTCAGTATTGCGAAGCCTTTCAACGATTTCATCAACTATACCATCGATGAAATCTCTGATTGACTTATAATTCACAATTCTCAATGCATAATTCATAATTCATAATGCATAATTATTTGCAGATTGGTTGGTTGGACGTTATTTAGTCTTTTATCTCTACAATCATCTGATTATGCATTATGAATTATGAATTATGAATTAAGCATAGAGCAAGCCTTTGAGTGAAAATGCGAATTAATTTGTATTAATTCGGCCTTTTTTCTTAACTTTGCAATTCTGTTGCAGCAGATTTTATTTACATCGCTGTTCGGATTCGATGATAAACCGCTATGGGCGGCATGGTTCCGTAAACGATATTATTATATCAAAAACTCTCTCATTGATGATAAAGAGAAAATTTCTATCCTTATTGCTCACGGCATCTGCCGCCATTTTTTCGGTGAGCGCGCAGGAGTCTTCCTGGTTTAAACGCAACCATGTGTTCGACAATCTCGATGTGGCCTTTACCGTGGGCACTCCCGGTCTCGGCCTTGAAGTGGCAACCCCCGTTACGCGCTGGACAAACGTGCGTGTCGGTGTAGAGGGTATGCCCCAGTTTCATCTCCCTATGGACTTCCCGATTTCTACATATGCCGACGGGAAGGTCAGCAACAATTTCGATAAGATTAAGGAGATGATGTATAAAATCACCGGCGACGAAATGCAGGATGAAGTCGAGATGATCGGCAAACCGAGGATGATAAATTTCAAATTCCTCGTTGATGTTTATCCTTTCCAAAACAACCGCCATTGGCATTTCACTGCCGGGTTTTATTGGGGCACGTCGAAGATTGCCACAGCACTCAACAGCATCGAATCGACCTCCACTCTTGTTGCCATGAGCATCTACAACCGTTTCTATGACCGCATGAGCGGGCATGAATATTACGAAGAGCCGTTTTTCGGCGACATATATCTTACGGAAGAGAAATATAACGAGTTCATGTCTTACGGCCGGTTGGGTATCCATATCGGCGATTTCAAGGATGGCAAACCTTATTATATGGAACCGAAAACCAATGGCACCGTCACGGCACGGGCTATGGTGAACGCTTTCAAACCTTATCTCGGATTCGGTTATAGCGGCGCCCTTGACCCTGCGAAGCGGTGGAACGTCGGGGTGGAAGCCGGTGTGCTCTTCTGGGGGCAGGCTCCTCAAATTATTCTTCATGACGGCGTAAACATGAACAAAGACCTTGTCAACGTGAAAGGGAAGGTGGGCGATTATCTGCGCTTCGCCAAGGCTCTTCCGGTTTATCCAAGTGTGTCGTTTAAGATTTCATATACCATTTTTTAGTTGTCAGTTGTCAGTTGTCAGTTGTCAGTTCTTGATTGTGGCGCAAACGAAGTGAGCGCAAAAAACTGACAACTGACAACTGACAACCGACAACTTTAATTTGCAAATAACCGGGTTATTTTATAATTTTGCATAACGTCGCCCGATTGCGTGCGATGAAGTCCGTAAAACTTCGAAAAACCATAGAAAACCAGATGGAAGAGAAAGTCACAGTTGACGGCCTTACCTTTGTGCCGTATCTAAGAAGAGAGGAAATTCAGAAGGAAGTGGCAAGGGTTGCTTCCGAACTCCGCAGAGACCTTGAGGGGAAGAAACCTGTATTCCTCTGCGTGCTTAACGGCGCGTTTATTTTTGCAGCAGACCTCATTCGGGAGGCCGGGCTTAACGATGCTCCTATTTCGTTTGTGAGGTATGCAAGTTATGAAGGCCTCAGCTCTACCGGGAAGGTGAAGCAGCTGATGGGACTTTCCGAGCCTATCGACGGGCGGGACGTCGTGATAATAGAGGATATCGTTGACACCGGTCTTACGGCATATCAGATGGTCGGCGACCTTAAAAAACTTAACCCCAATTCCATAAGGTTTGTGACTCTTCTTAATAAACCGGAAAGTTCCAAAACCGGTTTCAAGCCCGATTATGTGGCTTTCAACATCCCTCCGAAGTTTATAATCGGCTACGGCCTTGACCTTGACGGCAAGGTGAGAAACCTTAAGGATATCTACGTGATAGAAGAATAACCCCAAAGAAACATAACAATGCTCAATTTAGTTTTATTCGGCGCGCCCGGCAGCGGTAAGGGCACCCAGAGCGCTAAGCTCATCGACGAATTCGGACTCCATCATATTTCGACCGGGGAAGTGCTCCGCGACCATATCAAGCGGGAGACTGAACTCGGCAAAATAGCACAACAATATATTTCGGAAGGCCAGCTTATTCCCGACGACCTTATGATCAGCATACTCGACGATGTGCTCGAAAAGGAGGCGAAAGGAAAGGATGGCGTCATTTTCGACGGATTCCCGCGCACCATTCCGCAGGCGGAAGCTCTAAAGGAATTGCTCCGCAAACGCGGCACCGACCTCCATGCCGTCGTGGGCCTTGAAGTGCCTGAAGAGGAGCTCGTGGAGAGAATGCTCAACCGTGGTAAGGAAACGGGCCGTGCCGACGACAATCTTGAAACCATAAAGAAGCGTCTCGACGTATATCACAACCAGACTTCCCCGCTCCGTGACTTTTACCTGAACGAAGGGAAGTATCTCAAGATTAACGGTTCGGGAATAGTTGACGATATTTTCAACGAGATTGCATCCGGCCTTGAGAAAAAGACCGGCGTACACCGTAAGAAGAAATAATAGGCAACATCCCGATTTTATGTAGGGACATGCCTCCGGCATGTTTGCTTTCACAATATTGAAATGCACAATCAGGCATGTCTTCACATGTCTGATTGCTGAGAGGGATGAATCCTCTTGACTGCAATATAAGGTGCGGATTTCACGTTTAATAGCCATGATGACTCATGGCTATTTTTATTTGAATTCACGTTGCCCTATATATATAAGGTGTATCGCGTTTACTCTTTCGTTGACGCTTCTTTTCGGGTTTTCCGCTTGTCGGTCAGCGAAACTTTCCGATGCCGACGATGCGTTGGAACGGGGAGAGTATTTTGATGCCCAGAAAATTTACCGTCAGGTCTATAACAAGCGCAACAAGCGCGAAGACCGTCCACTTCGCGGAGAAATCGCCTTCAAGATGGGTAAATGCTATACGAAACTGAATATGGCTGCAAAAGCTTCCGCCGCCTATCAGAACGCCGTTCGCTATGAGTATCCCGATTCCACCGCCCACCTCTATCTCGGCCGTGCGCTTCAGGCGGAGGGGAAGTATGCCCCCGCTGTTGCCGCCTACGAGCGTTTTCTGGCCTGTTTCTCCGATAGCGTCACCCCGAAAGGGGAGGAGCCGGCGCGCATAAGGCTCGCGAAGGAGGGCATCAACGGCTGCCGGATGGCTTTGGCGGCAAAGGAGAAAGGCAAGACGAGATATGTGGTGAAAGCTGCCAAGAATTTCAACTCGCGCCGTTCGGAATTCGCTCCGATGTTTCTCGACAAGGAATATGACCAGCTCTTCTTTACTTCTACTTCCGAGAAAGCCATAGGCGAGAAAAAGTCGGAAATCACCGGCATGAAGAAGGGCGATATATATGTGAGCAAAAAGAACGAGCGAGGAGTATGGCAACAGCCCGAGCCTGTGGAAGGCGAACTTAACACCGATGCCGATGAAGGCGTGGTGAGTTTTTCGCCCGATGGCCAGACCATGTATCTCACCAAAGCGCGTCGTTCGGAAACCTCCAACACTTCCGTGGAGATTTACACATCCAAGCGCAGCGATGCCTCGTGGAGCGCGCCGCAGAAATTCGAGATAACGGCCGACACTATCTCCGCCGTGGGCCATCCTGCCGTAAGCGCGGACGGCAACTGGTTATATTTCTGTTCCGACATGCCGGGGGGCTACGGCGGACTCGACATCTGGCGCATATCGCTCGTTGACCGGGCCGGAAGTCTGGAAAACATGGGAAGCCAGATCAACACTCCCGGCAACGAGATGTTTCCCTATTCGCGCACCGATTCGCTGCTTTATTTCTCTTCCGACGGACATCCCGGATTTGGCGGACTCGACATCTTCCGGGCGAAATTGAACACTACCGGCGATTTCTGGAGTGTGGATAACATGGGGCAGCCTGTCAACAGTCAGGGCGATGACTTCGGAATTACGTTCGGCCCCGGGGAGAGCGGTTTTTTCAGTTCCAACCGTGGCGACGCCAAGGGTTATGACCATATATTCAGTTTTGAATTGCCTGACATCAGGATTACAATATCCGGATGGGTGCTCGACAAGGACGAGGAACCGGTGCCCAACGCGATAATAAGGATTGTAGGCGACGACGGAAGCAACCAGAAGGAGGTGGCGAGAGACGACGGGTCGTTTAAATTCAACCTTGACCGTGGCGTGAAGTATGTGATGAAAGCCGGAGCACCGGGTTATCTCAATGTAAAGCAAGAATTCGAGAGCGACTCGGCGGAAGAGGATGCCGACTATGGCGTGGACTTCATACTTGCAGCCATCAATAAGCCTCAGGTTGTGGAAAATATCTTCTATGATTTCGATAAGGCTACGCTCCGCGACGAGTCGAAAACTGCGCTCGACGAAATGGCGCAGATGCTTCGCGAGAACCCGCACGTCACTATAGAGATGGGTGCGCATACCGACCGCAAGGGGAGCGACGAGTATAATATAAGGCTTTCGGAAAGACGTGCGCAGAGTGTAGTCGATTATCTGATTGGGGCAGGGATTGCCCCTGACCGTCTTAGCCCTAAAGGGTATGGAGAGAGCGTGCCGAAAACCGTCACGAAGCGCATCAACAGGGAATACCCGCAATTCCCGGAAGGCACAGTGCTGACCGAAGAATTCATCGAGACTCTGTCGCCCGAAGACCGGGAAGCGGCCGACCAGATAAACCGCCGCACGGAATTCCAAGTCCTTTCCATCGATTACGACATGTTCTAATCCAACCGGTCCAACCTTTTTAGCTCCAACCAGGACAACGGCATAGCTCCAACCAGAACAACCAAGGACAACCAGAGATTTTTAATAATAATCTGGTTGTCCTTGGTTGTTCTGGTTTGTTGATATAATTGTTCTGGTAGTCCTTGGTTATCCTGGTTTGTTGATATAATTGTTCAGGTTGTTCTTGGTTGTTCTGGTTTGAGTAAAGCCGGTTGTTCTGGTTGTTTGTTAAAATTAACATTTGGTTGGATTGTGAAGCCTCTTATATATAAAAGGTTTTGACTAAAAGTGTTAAAAATATAACTCTATTAATATTTTTAGCTAAAAATTTGTTAGATTAGAAAAAGAGTCTTAACTTTGTGCCTAATTTCAATGATTGTAGGTTCCATGCCCACGCATTGAGGCATTGCTTTTTGTCTAATGGCTCTTAATAACCCTCATTAAGACAAACGGTTCCACAACTATTTTTGTCTTGACTCGGGGCGACAAATATAGATTTTTCCACGAAAATCAAATTCATAATTATAATAAATTCAAATCTTAAAGGAATGAATAGAAAATTAGTCAACGGCTTGCTGTTGCTGTCCTGTGCTACGGTCGGCTGCGGCACTTTCACCTCCTGCAAGGACACGGACGAGGACTTCAAGAATGAGGTTCTCATCTCCCAGGATGAGTACTACAAGAAGCTCATCGAGTACATTGATACGAACATAAATAGCTGTGAATGCCCTGAGGATACGAAGGCTCTTCTTGCAGCTATCAGGGAATTCCTGGGTGCCAGCGTAGATGGCAAGTATCCGAATAATGCTGTGAGCGATAAGATCAATGGCTTGATCGACGGTGCTCTGATTGGAGCGTTTGGACCCAACTATACAAGCTGGTTGAATAGCCCCAATCTGTCCAACCTTGTTCACAGCACCGATTCGGACTATGTCAAGATGGGTAATGACATCGTGGCATTGAATGAATTCATGGCTGAGCAGAAGAAGACGAACGAGGAGATTGAGACTAATGTGGAGGCTGCTCTTGCCCGCGCTAATGAAGCATACATGTCTGCTTTGGAGGCAAACAATATCCTCACGGATCTTGTCCCGGCTGTTGAGGATGCCCTTGCCGAACTTCAAGCTGCTCTTGATGAACTCCAGCCTCAGATTGATGCCATCAACAATCGTCTGAACAAGCTCATCACAAGCATCATCACCCAGCAGACCTACAATCCTCTGTTCGGCTCTATCAATCTTCCTATCGGTTTGCAGAGCAATGTCGTTGCCAACTACTACGGTTACACTGACAAGCAGATTGTTTTCCCGTTCGGTGGCACCGAGTATAACGGTGACAAGAGCGTGCTTAACAACCGTGAAGTGTGGGATGCTATTGAAACTCTTGGTTATACAGCTCAGCCGGTTTCCGGTTATTATATGTCGGACGATAATGACCATAACCTCGGTACCCTCTATGTGACCATCAACCCTAACAACATCAACTTCAATGGCAGCAAGCTTTCACTTGTCAACAGCAAAGATGATGTGGCTCTGGATGTGATTGCAGAGAAGGATGACGACACTGAACTTAAATTCGGTTTCAATACTCGTGCCAACAATGGTTTCTACGCCGCTAAGGCTAACATCGCAGCCTCAGACGCTCCAAAGCTCGCTATTCATGTGGAGGATGGTCTCAAAGGCGCGATGAAAGACGCTCTTCTTGACCATACAAAACAGGATTTCGTTGCTCTTGGCAAGGTGCTCTTCAACCAGATGCAGGATATTTGCCCCGCTTATGCTTTGAAGGCTGAATGGGAAGCTCCCGTGAATGTAAAGGATGCTGAAGGCAAAAATACTACCGAAACTCAGAAGTTCGCTGTATATTCCAACTACAACATCGCAGCCGCTACGGTTCATCCTCTCGGTTATGAGTTCCTCTATGGCGAAGGCACAAGCAAGGAACTTCCTACTTTCGGACGTTTCAAGGATGCTCTCCACAATCTTTTTGAGGATATCAAGAAAGATGCGAAATTTGATTTCGAAGATTCTGAGATTACAGTAAATCCGACTTCAATCGTTATTTCTCTAAAGAATCTTACCATTACGGTTGATGGCGAACAGAAGCATTTCGATGATCCTGCTGAGATTAAGCTCGGTTATGACGGCAACAAGGTATGGAATGCCGGCGACAACGATGTGGCGTTGAATCCATTTGTTGATGAGATTGTAGGTCAGATTCAGAATCAGATTGACAACATCGAGGGTCAGATCAACAGTCAGATTGGTACAATCCTTGACAAGATTGAGAATCAGCTCGCAGGTAAGCTTAATGGCGTTGAGAAGCTTGTTGACAAGTATAACGCTCTTGCAAACAAGATCAACAACTTCCTCAAGAACCCGAACAACTACCTCCAGGTTATGATGGCTTATGAGACGAAGAACGATGGTCTCCATCAGCTCTCTAACTCATACAATGACCCGTCTTACTTCAACCAGGCCGGCGGTAACTCTATCGAGCTCTTCGCTACTTCTTACACTGCAGAACTCGTTGCTCCCTCTTATCTCAAGTTTGTGGCTGTGACACGTGCATGGAATGTCAACACAAAGACTGAGGCTCCTGCGGTAGCTAAGGATGTTAACACTGCAAGTGAGCACCTCAATGTGGTTCGTCCGGGCCGTCAGCAGAGATTCGGTCTCACCGGTCTTAAGTCTGGCTACAAGTATGAGATTGTTTATACTTCACTCGACTACCGTGGCTATACCTCAACCAACCTCTACTATCTGACAGTAAAGTGATCTGAAGGTATTTAGAATTACAAGAACCCAAAAGCAAACAAAGAAAATGAAATTAAATAAAATTCTTTTGACCGCTTCAATCCTGTTCGGAGGCCTTTGCGCCTCCGCTCAGGAGGAGGTCACCGAATATGTCTTCCAGCCTTACTGGTACGGACAGGCTCAGTTCGGTGCCCAGGAGACCCTCGGCGAAGGAGCCTTCGACATTCTCGCAGGTCCTAACGCACAGCTCGCGGGCGGCTATCAGTTCACTCCGATTTTCGGTGCCCGTGTTTCTGTCAACAGCTGGAGAAGCCGCGCCACAAGCAAACTCACATTCAAGGAGGAATCCGGTCTTCGCGACATGCGCTATAAATGGCACTGGACATATATCGCTCCCTCAATCGAGGCAACGTTCAATATGACCAACCTCTTCGGTGGCTACAATCCCAAGCGTCTTGTAGATGTTAACCTCTTCGCAGGTATCGGCATCAATGTTGCCTGGAAGAACAATGAGGCAAACGCTGTCAACAAGCAGATGCAGGGGCTTTTCCCCGAGATAGAGCTTGGCAAGAACGAGAACGGCGACCTCATCCATGAGGGTCTTGGCCAGATTGTCCCGAACCATGACGGCTACAATATGCTCGGCTATGTATGGGACGGCACCCACACCCGCTTCACCGGCCGTTTTGGTTTCGATGTGAACTTCAACATCACAGAGCGTCTCCAGATTGGCCTTGAGGCAAACGCAAACATTCTCAATGACCACTACAACTCGAAGAAGGCCGGCAACGCCGACTGGTATTTCAACACTCTCGTAGGTGTGAAATATGCGTTCGGTCCCCGCTATTCTACCCGCACTCGCGTGATCGAGCCTGAGGTTCCTTGCGAGCCGCAGATTATCGAGAAGATTGTGGAGAAGATTGTAGAGGTGCCTGTTCAGGTTGAGGAGAAGAAGCAGGAAGCAAGCGTATTCCGCCGCGACGTATTCTTCAAGATCAACAAGACCATCGTTACACAGCAGGAGATGACAAAGGTGGCAGCCGTGGCTGAATACCTCAACGCGCATCCCAATGCCAAAGTTACGATTACGGGTTATGCCGACAAGGGCACTGGCTCGAAGGCTATCAACCTCCGTCTTTCTGCAAAACGTGCCGAGGTTGTGGCCGAGGCTCTCCGCACCAAGTTCAACATTCCTGCTTCTCGCATGATTGTGAAGAGCATGGGCGACCTTGAAGACCAGCCTTATCCCGATCCCGTACAGAACCGCGTTGCAATCTGTATTGCCGAATAAGATTCAAACAGCGTAAAATAACCCATGCGGTTTTTACGTTAAATCATAGTCACGCCTGTGGGATGACACTCTCCCGCAGGCGTGACTTTATATTGCAATAATTGTTTTTGTAAATTTTTTTGTTATTGAATAGTTTCTACAATGAAAAAATCGATTGTTCTCTCCGTAGCTATGCTGGCCGCTTTGTCGGCCAATGCCGATTATGACGGTGCAGGCTATTACCGGGTAAGGAATTTGAAGACTGAGAGATGGTGTAGTGTGGTTGATAACTACGGCCGCATAGATTATGGCAACACCACAGCCGACCTGCTTGCTATAAGACTTCACAAGACTTTTGACAATGTGATCAGCGACCCGGGCTCGGTGCTTTATATCTTCCCAGTCGGAAGCAAGTATCAGATGGAGGCGCAGGGCACCGGAATTGAGCAGATTATCGGCCATTATGCCGACCTTACACAAAACGGCACCTCGAAAGGGGAGAAGCTCTATTTGTGCTCAGGCACCATGCACGGCTCCACGAAGTATCTTGGCGACGCGCAGTTCATGCCGTTTCAGGAAATCGGCGACATGCAGACAAACTGCAGCGGGGATTACAGGCGTTGGTTTATCCGCCCCCTTTCTGACGACGGCGACAATTATTTCGGAGTGAAGACCACTATCGAGAGCAACGGGAAATATTATGCCCCGTTCTTTGGCGGTTTTCCGTTCAGTGCGTATTCCGATGGAGTTAAGGCTTATTACGTGTCTGGAGTGTTCGGTGACATGGCATGTCTGGAAGAAATCGACGGCACCGTACCGGCTTCCACTCCCGTGATTATGGAATGTGCCACTGACCGGCCGACTACCAACCGACTTCATATTGGAGGCTCCGCATCAAAGCTTACCGACAATAAGCTCACCGGAGTCTATTTCTGCCGCAACGACGTGTATCAGGGTTCGCAGCATTATAAAGTGACAAGATACAATCCGGCTACGATGCGTGTGCTCGGTACGTTGGCCAACGGTTCGCTTGGTTTCGTGACTGCCACCGACCTTGAATTCATTCCCGCCAACAGTTGCTATCTGTCGGTGCCGGAAGGTTCTCCGGCAGAATTCCGATGCGTTGACAAGGATGAGTTTATGGCCGGAGTAGATGATATCGCCGTTGAAGACGGCAACCACACGAATGACGTATATAACATGCAGGGAGTTTTGCTGATTCGTAATGCAACTCCGGAGCAGATTGCGTCCCTTCCCCGTGGACTCTATATCGTGGGCGGCAAGAAAATTCGCAAATAAAGGAATCTGAAAACAATTAAATCCTGAAATAAAGCTTGAGGCGTAATATCTCTGAGATATTACGCCTCAAGCTTTATTTCAGGGTATTTATAGTTTCAGGGATATTCATACCGATGGCGGGGTATTGTTTCCGGCGGTGGATGTTGCAGCCTTTCCGGCTCCTGTCGTCGTGCCGGTGTCTGTCGCCGGGGGAGTTGGGTCTTTGAACAGGTTGGAAAGGTAACGCTCGTTGACGGTCTGCATAAGCTCCCAGAAGTTTGGTACGAACAGGGTGCCGATCAGCGCGTTCATCGCCATGCCGAACACTACTGCCGTGCCTAACTCGATACGGCTGTTGGCACCGGCTCCCGTGGCAAACATCATCGGCATCACTCCGAATACAAAGGCCATGGCAGTCATCATAATCGGCCGGAACCTTATCACACCGGCATCGTGCGCGCTTTGGCGGATGCTTACCCCCGACTTTCGGAAGTCCATTGCATATTCAACGATAAGGATGGCATTTTTCGCCGACATTCCCAGGAGCAATATCAATCCGATTTGTGTATAGATGCTTATGCTTTGATTCATCAGGAGGCATCCCAACACCGTTCCAAGTACGGCTATAGGCATACTCAGCACTACGGCGATGGGGTCGGTCCAACTCTCATATTGTGCCGAGAGAACGAGAATGGTCATCACGATGGCGAAGATAAACACAAAGCTTATGGTTGTGCCGGCCTGTGTTTCCTGATAGGCAATACCGGTCCAGGCGTAGGAATAATTCTTCCCAAGCGTGTTCTTCACGATTTCTTCCATGGCGTCGATGCCTTCCGATGTGCTGGTGCCTTTTGACGGTGTGGCCGTAAGTGATGCGGTGGAATACATGTTGTATCTCGACACACTCGGCTCGCCCATGGCCGGCACAATGCTGCAGAACGCACTGAACGGCACCATCTCCCCCGCGGAATTCCTGACCGACAGTTTCATTATGTCTTCCGGGTTGCTTCGGGTGGCTGCGTCGCCTTGCATCGTCACCTGGAACGTGCGTCCGAATTCCACGAAGTCGTTGACAAATCCGCCTCCGAGATAGGATGAAAGCACCCCATACATATCCTCTATGTCGATGCCCTGGAGCTCCACTCTGTCGCGGTCAATCTTTACGGAGTATTGCGGCACGAGTCCTTGATATAGCGACGTGACGGATTCTATGCGCGGATCGGATTTCGCTTTTTCCTCAACTTCGGCAAGCGCTTTCTCCATTTCCGCCGCCCCGAGATTGTTGATGTCGAGAAGCTGCATCTGCAAACCGGAACTCATGCCTAAGCCGGGAATGGCCGGAGGATTGATGGAGAATACAATGGCTTCCTGCCAGCGTGCGGAAATGCTATCGACCATGGCCATGACTTTGTTGATGGAACCGGAGCGTCCGCGTTCCTTCCAGGGTTTTAAAATCACATTGATGGAGCCAAGGTTGGACGACGACCCTCCGGCCATGAAAGAAAATCCTGAGACTGTCATCACGTCTTTTACGTAGGGTATCTTCCGGATTTCTTCGGCAAGCCCGTCAACCACTTTCTCCGTGCGGTCGAGCGAGGCGCCTGTGGGGAGTTGCACGGATGTCATGAAATATCCCATGTCTTCCTCGGGGATATAGCTCGTAGGCCATTTTACGAAGCCCCAGAACGCCACGGCTGCAATCGCCATGAATATAAGCATCGACACCAGTGGATGTGCAAGCATGCGTGATATGGTTTTGTCGTAGATGCTTTCGGTTTTGGTATATCCTTTGTTAAACCATTTATAAATGAAAAACTTCGTTGGTTTTCTCGGAGTGAGGAAAAGGGCGCAAAGCGCCGGGGTGAGGGTGAGAGCGTTGAATCCCGAAAATGCGGTTGAAACGGCAATGGTGAGTGCGAACTGTTTGTAGAGTTCACCGGTGATTCCGCTCACAAATGCAGTGGGGATGAAAACGGAGAGCAACACGAGAACCTCGCCCACCACCGGCCCTTGAAGTTCGCGCATCGCCTTCTCGGCCGCCTGCCGCCGTGTCATTGTACCTTTATCGACAAGGCGCGAACAGTCTTCCACAACCACGATTGCGTCGTCAACCACAATGGCGATGGCGAGTACGAGGCCGAACAGCGTAAGAGTGTTGAGCGAGAACCCCATTATCTTCATTATCGCAAACGTGGCGATGAGCGACACCGGGATGGTGAGCATCGGAATGATGACGGCTCTCCAGTTTTGCAGGAAGAGAAGGATGACTACCATCACGATAAGCGAAGTCAAAACAAAGGTGGTGATTACATCGGAAATAGATTCCTTGACGTAATCGGTGGAGTTCTGCACAATCTTATAGTGTATTCCGTCGGGAAAATATTGTGAAAGACGGTCCATCTCGGCAATGGCTCCTTTCGCTACGTCGAGAGCGTTGGCACCGGGCAACTGTTCTATACCTATAAGGGCGGTTTCCTGTCCGTTGACTTTCGCCACGGCCGAATAGCTTGAACTCCCGAGTTCCACTTTTGCAGTGTCCTTAAGCCTTAATAATCCGGAATTATCGCTGCGGATTATTATGTTGCCGAATTCTTCAGCGTTGCTCAGTTGGCCGCGGCTTGTGACGGTAAACTCGAACTGGGCGCCGCTGTTGGAGGGTGGCGTACCAACGGCACCTGCCGATACTTCCATATTCTGCGCCTGGATGGCGGCGTCAACGTCTTGAGGTGTGACGTTGCGTATTCTCATGGCTTCGGGATCGAGCCATACGCGCATGCTGTATTCACCGCCGCCGAATGCCCCGACTCCTCCCACGCCTTTCACTCTGGAAAGCGGGTCGGTCATGTTGAGCTGGGCATAATTGGTGAGGTAGAGCGCGTCGTAGCGCTCGGGGTCATCGGTCTCCAAAGAGATGAACAGCACATTGTTGCTACTCTGCTTGTTGACGCTGATGCCTTGTTCCGTAACTGCCGAAGGGAGCTGGGCGTTGGCTTCAGAAACCTTGTTCTGTACTTCCACGGCAGCTTGGTCAACGTCAGTGCCGTTTTCAAAAGTGATTGTCAACGAATAACTTCCGTCGGAACCGGAATTGGAACTCATGTATAGCATCCCTTCCACGCCGTTCACCTGCTCCTCGATTGGAACGCCTACGGCACGTGCCACGGTTTCGGCATCGGCTCCGGGATATGTGGCGCTGACCATCACCGTGGGGGGAGTTATGTCGGGATATTGCGCCACCGGAAGGGTACGCACGGTGAGTATGCCGGCGAAAATCATCAGCAAGGCAAGCACGGTGGCGAATATGGGGCGGTCAATAAAAAATTTAGAAAACATAACCTTACCGATTTATTTGTTGAGAATTGGGTTGACGGTTTCTCCGTTGCGCACAGAGAGAATAGCTTTGGTAACATATCTGTCGCCGGCCTTTATCCCTTTGTTGACCACCCGTAGGGAATCTCTGTAAAGCTCTCCGGCCTCGATTGGGGTATATACCACTTTATTGGAGTCGTTGACAACATAGATGTATTTGCCAAGCTGGTCCGTGCCTATGGAAACGTCTTTTATCAAGACAGCGGCCGGATTCTCTCCATAGGGCAGAGAAACGGTGACATACATGCCGTCTTTCAGTTCGTTGTCGATATTGTTGACCACACCTTTGAGTTTTATGGTGCCGGTGCCTTTATTTACCGACGGGGCCTCATAGGCCAGATCGGCGGAATATTTGTGGAGAAGGTTCTCGCGGAATTGCAATGGAATGGCGCGGAAGAGTTTGCCTCCTACGCCGTCGTTGCGTCCGACCATCATTTCGTATTGGGAATCTTCAATCTCAAATACAGCATTAAACGATGAATTGTCGAAGATATCGGCGAGTTTGACAGGCGAAGCACTTCCGTCAACGTAGTTTCCTTCTGAAATGGTTGATTCTGAGATATACCCTGAAATCGGCGCCACCACCGAACAGTAGCCGAGATTCGTTTTGGCGGTGCTGAGTGCGGCTCGACATTCCTTTATATTTGCTTCCGCCTGCTGCAAAGAGCTTTCTGCCGATAGAACTTCCATTTTTGAGACTGCATCTGCCTCGAAAGCTTTTTTGACGGCATTGTAATGGCTTGACGCATAGTCTCTCGAACTGATGGCGGAAGCAAGTGCAGCTTCGGCTTTGTTGACCGCGTCGCGATAGAGGGTGGGGTCGATGGTATATAACAGTTTTCCTTTGGCTACGTAGGTTCCGGGAGTATAGTTCATTGAAACGAGCCGTCCGCTCACCTGCGCCACCACAGTGGCGCTATTTCGGGCGGAAAGATAACCCGGATAAGTCTTGTGGAGAACGACAGAATCGGTAAAGGCTTCCGCAACCAGAATATCGGGAGAAGCTTGTGATTTTGAATCCTTGTCTTTATGGGAGCAGGAAATAAAACCTAAACATGCCGCAGATGTGGCGATAACGTATAAATATCTTTTCATAATCGAATGTTTTTATTCTAATGACTAAAGACAGACTCATAAAGGAATGAAAGCTGACAACTGACAACTGACAACTGACAACTAATACCCGAGAGCCTTGTATATCGTTACTACGGAGGCAAGGGCTTTCCCTTCGAGTTCCACGAGAGTGTTCTGACTTTCAAGCCAGTTCAACTGTCCGTCAACCACGTTTGAGAAGTCTGTTAAGCCTGCTTTATACAGATCAACTGCAAATTGGAGGGATTTTTCACTTTCTTCCACCACTTTTTTCTGGAGGTCGATACTCTGAAGGGCCGAGTCATATTTGATGAGGGCGTTGTCAACCTCTTCCACGGCATTCATCACCGTGAGGTTATAGGAATCTACGGCTGACTCAAGCTGTAGTTTCGCTTCCGCCGTGTGGTAGTTGCGGGCCAGTCCGTCGAAGAGAGTCCACGACAGTTGCGGCGATATCGAATAAGACAATGAATGGGAACCGAAAAGGTCGCCGGCTTTGTGTGCGGAAGTGCCTATGGTGCCGTTGAGAGAAAGTGCGGGGAGAAAGTCTTTTTTTGCAATGCCGACGTTGGCGGCATATTCCGAAAGGGTCATTTCCGCTTCTACGATGTCGGGGCGATGGCGTAGAATGTCGGATGGGATGCCTGCTTCAATGGTATGGTCATATTGCGGTAAATTTCCGGGTTTCGAGAGGGCTGCCGTTGTTTCGCCGGGATATTCGCCTATGAGGGTGGATATGGAATTGATTAATGTGCGTATTGATGCCCGGAGTCCTGGCACGCTCGTCTCGGTGTTGTAGAGCACGGTCCTTGACTGTGTCACCTCGAACATGTCGGCAAGTTCGGCTTCATATCTTGCCATTACCATACTTTCAACTTTCTTTTGAGAGGCGATATGCTTTTCTGCCACTTCAAGCTGCGTCTGATATGTGCGTAGCTGTATGTATGCCGTGGCAACCTGGGCGCAGAGGCTTGCCATTACACCGTCGTATTCGGCTTTCGTTGCATTGTATGCCGCTTTCTTAGCATTTGCGGCGGCTTTCACCCTGCCGAAAATGTCGATTTCCCAATTCATGGTGGCTCCCAGCGAAAAATAAGAACTTCGAGTGGAGGGAACTTTCGGCGATTCGATGGCACCGCTTTGTTGTGACTTGTCCCATCCTCCGTTAAGTGATAGGGTGGGGAAGTATCCCGCCTGTGTCTCCTGAATGGAACGACGTGCCATTTCGATTCTCTTTACAGCGGCCGCCACATTATAGTTGTTGGCTACGGCTTTGTTTATAAGGGAGTCGAGAATAGGGTCGTTGAAAGAATGCCACCAGGAATTATCCTCCGGAAGTGATTCCGAAGTTTGTGGCGTTTTTTCCCATTGCCGGGGCAACTCGTCGTTGAGTCTGCTTACTGTTTGCTGTGCCGTCGCCGGCATGGCACAAAGCAACAGGACGGATGGTAAAAGTTTAGTAAGATTCATAGATAATTGAAGAATCAAGGGTTAATCGATTCGGAGAGAATCTATGAATCTAACAAAGAAGTAATAAGTTTGGATTATGAGTCTTATCCTTTTATGTCGTATAAATAGGTGTGTACGTTTACATTATATTCCCGTCATGCAAACCGCATGATTGCAGCGTAGGCTATTAATCCAAGAAAAAAAGTTATACCTGTCCACATCTTGGCGTTGCTGCAGAGGTCATGTGCTTCTTTATTGTTGCCTGCCGCCCATTCTTTCTTGCTTTTTACGGCAAAATAGATGGCCGCGATTCCGGTGGGCGGAAAAAACAATATTGTGGCGAGCACGGCCCATATCACCATCGGAGTCGGGGGAAGGTCGGTGTTTTTCGACTCATCGATTTCTTCAAGCGATGGAAGTTGAGGTTGGTCCTGGAGATATCGGTCGAACCGCGAAGGTGAGCTTGCCTCGGTTTGGGCGGTGACGCTATTTTTTGTATCTTGTGTTTCAATACGTCGAAGCGCATCAACGCTTCCGGGATGCATAAGGTCGTGGATGCGGTTGCGGAACATGCGGCACACATCGGCCACATCTTCCGCTTTTTCTCAATCAGCCATCCCTTTGCACCATACGTAGGTGGAAGGCCTGACTCCGGCTTCGGCGAGTTCTTGAAGTTCATAGGGACCAAGTTGCTCGCCGCCGATCATTGCGTAATACTTCATCAGAACAATGAATTTCTATATAGGAAACCCGTGCCGAGAAGTCCGATTCCTGCAAGCACGAAGCCAATGATGGTCATTATTTTTGCGGTATTGTTTGCCTGGTCGCCCATGTCGTCGTATCCTGCGGCATAAAGACCGTTGGCTTTATTGGCGTTGACGATTCCGATTATACCGAAAATGGCACCGATGCATGAAAAGCAGAAGCCGACGATGGTGGCTACAATTGCCCAAGGAAGCCAGTTGATACGTTGTCCCTGGTTGTTCCATCCGTTGTTGTTCATTCCGTTGCTATATTGGTTGCCATAGCCGTTGTTCCATCCGTTGTTGTAGGCGTTGCCGGATGTGTTGGGCCCGTATTGCGTTTGCCTGGCGTAATTTGGGTTGCCATATCCTTGGCTTCGGTTGTTGAATCCGTTGTGGGGCGGAGGGGTGGAGGAGAAATGTTTCATGATTTCGGGCACGGACGATGCTTCCGCCCAGTCTGCCATACCGTTTCTCCAAACCGGAGTGTGTGGTGTCAGCCCCATCGAGATAAGCGTTTCGATGGTATATGGGCCGACCTGTTGTCCGTTGATCATGGCGAACCAACGGGAGTCTTCACCGGTGCCGAGGTCTTCGTAGCCGGTTTCAATGGCGATTATGTCGGCGAGTTCGGGAAGTGAGGAGGCTTTGGTCCAGTCGGGAAGGCCGGCACGCCATACAAGTGTTTCCGATGTGATGTGACGGGCAGCGAGGTCTTCTTTTGAGAATGGGCCTGCCTGCTGTTCGTTTACTATAAGAAAATATTGTGTTTGCATCGCAAATGAATTTCTGTTTTTTGAGGAATGCGGATATTATCAGTTTAGATAACTCCAAGGGATGCGTACATCTTGACTGTGAATAATCTAACACGCCAAAGGCATGTCCCTGCTTAGGAAATGCACCATTCCCTTGCGTATATATTTATATACAACGCAAAGGTAATAAAAAAATATGAAGAATTATCTGTCAAAATTTGGAAACTTCAGACATAATGCTTAATTTTGCATCGCAAACGCGGTAATAGCTCAGTTGGTAGAGCATCAGCTTCCCAAGCTGAGGGTCACGAGTTCGAGCCTCGCTTACCGCTCCGATAAAAATCAGATAGTTAGAGCTTTCTACTATCTGATTTTTGTGTTTTTATATGTCTAAACATCCTATTTATATCATGTGAGTTAAACCGGGAGTTAAACTACATTCTAATGTCAAATGCTACATTTACAGTCGTTTGCTACAAATCAAAAACACTTGCAAATGGCGAACATCCTCTAATGCTACGTGTGTGCAAAGACGGAAAGGAAAACAAGAAAAGCGATTTCTATTGGATTGAGTGATGAGTCAAAAGCGATCATCGCAAAATATGAAGAAAAGAGTAATGGATACTTATTTCCGATACTTGACAAATCAATTCACAAAACAGCTCAGCAAAAACAGAATCGGATACATAAGGTGTTGGTGAAAGTCAATAGTTGTTTGAGAAGTTTAGGTGAAAGATTAGGCATTGAGTTGAATCTTACAACTTATGTGGCACGCCATTCTTTTGCAAGTGTTTTGAAAAAGTCCGGCACAAACATAGCTTTGATAAGTGAGGCGCTTGGTCATTCAGATTTGACTACTACACAGATCTACCTTGATAGCTTCGACAATGAGCAAGTAGATAACGCGATGAAAAGTTTACTCTGATTATTATCCCGTAAGTCTATACGATTGGCGGGATTATTGCTTATCTTTGCATAACTGAAACACATATCAAAATGGAACAACACAATAATGAAATACCGATTGACGCATATTTACAACAGAAACCACAGATACCGGAACCTCCCGTAATCAATGAATATGTCAGAGACAACGAGGAGCAAGTCTTTAAAGAGTTTCTTGAAAGCTATCCTGAATCAGAACATGATGATATAAGGGAGCGTCTTGAATACCTCCGTCCATACATACTCAAATATCCGGATTACGACGGGGAAAGCTTTTTTATCTCCGAAGATGCATTCAACCATTACAGATGGCGCAAAGAGAAGATGGAACATACCGGATTATCCGAAACGGAGTTCAATCATTTTGAAATAATGCAGAAGGCAATTTCAGATTTGGGTCTGTCTTCAAAACCGACTTTCGAGTTTATCCTATATCTGTGGAATATACTTAAAGAGAAACGGGACAGCAAGCAGAACCAAACTACGGTTGACGACATCTTTAAATCCTTGATAAAAAGAATCAATAACTATCCCCAAGACCCGATATCCTTGGATTTTCATGTGGGTAAGAAACATTTCACATTCAATAACCAAGCCTTTATCAAGGCGTTCATATCACTATATGAGAAATCAGGGATATTGGCCGGTACGCTGATTGAAACCAAGTCTCAGAAAGAACGCGAAATCGACTACATTCTTCTACTCACATTATTGACGAACCTCCCCATAAAACAAATAAAACAAAAAAAGGGTTGCTACTCCCAGGCAGAACGTAACTTTGGTTTATGCGTCCTGTGGCTTATAGGTTCGATAAATCATAAGAAAACCGATAATCCGGAAGTCACATGCCATCGTGACAGCAATGGAATCTTCGATAAACTAATGCGGGATTTTACAGACTACACACCTCAAATAATCAAGTAATTAACCGCTATTTTTACATAACATTCTTATTTAAAATAGAATTTTTTGAAAAAATTTCTTTCTCTATTTCATCAATCCGTGATTTAACTTTGCACCGGCAATCAGGAGAACAGGTCATACATCGTGACGTTATTTCCCGATTGAAAATAACAATCTTTAATCCAAACAATGTAGCCGTGTCAGAAAGATGTTTTACAGCATGTTTGATTAAAAAATTTAGGAAAACTGCCCCGACGATAACATTTTTTGATTAAATTTGCACACGATTCAGAATGGCTATAGAGATAGTAAAGACTGAATCAACATTTTAATGAAAAGGTGTTATTGAAATTTTATTCTCTAAGGTCGAACTTGGCGGTTTGAATTGTAGCGAGGGTAAGATTAGCAATAGCGCCTACATCGATGGCTTATACATGTCCGGTAGGACACATATAAAGCTGAATCGGTGTGGGGCTATTGTTTTATCTGCTACAAGGGTACGCCAAGACCTGACTTTAAGATAAAACAAGATACATTCCTCACACCTTTTTTATGTCCAATTGTAAACGTTTCAACGGAGGATGAGAAACTCTTATTTAACAAATGAAAAGAAAATCTTTTCTTTATGTCCTAATTTCGTTATTAGGATGTATTGCATTAACATCATGTAACAATGATGATGGGAACGAACCGGATTCTTCAAATTCGGGCAAATGCAGAATTGTATCTGCTCAGTGTGAAGAAGACGGATGGTTTACATATTATTCGGATTTCAAATTTGATTCAAATGGAATGATTGAAAGTTATAAAGGAGAATCCGATGATAATGTCTGGTGGAATGAACGTTACGTTTATTCTTCAAATTATATAAAGGTTATGGATGAAGATGGAAAAATTACCGTAACATATAATTTGGAGAATGGATTGATTACGTCTGCTAAAGATAGGTGGGAAAACAAATGGGACTATATTTACGACGATGATAATCATATTGTAAAAATTAAATATAGTGATAATGGATCATATACTTGTACTTGGAACGATGGAAATTTAGTTTCATATGAGGAATATGGGTCTTTTTATTCTATCTCCTATACCGCTAACGCAAACACAATTGCTTTTTTTCCAGTAGATATATATGATGCATTCTTAGATAATGATGACGGAAGAATGATAGATTCTATTCTTTGTGCCCAAGGGTATTTTGGTAAAATGCCAAATAATTTACCTTCGAAGATTGTTCGTAATGGAGAGGAAGATACTATCGAGATTAGTTATCCTGATTTCAATAAAGAAGGCTATCCGGAAACAATGAAAGTTGATGGTTATGGTATCTATTCAGGAAGCACAATTTATAAATTTGTATGGAGTAAATAATTTAAAACGTATAATACAAAATTTATTCCTGCAGTTAAAAGCTATCAACGATACATGATGATTTACTCTGGCCAGCTTCAATGATAACAGCTTGTGAGAACAGTAAAGAGAACGTACTTAACTTAAAAAATATCCGATTATAGTGGATAATTTGAAAAGGTACGTTGATTAGTCGTGAGTGATGCAATGACATTTTAAGAAATCGAATAGATTTGTCATTGCATCATTTACTTTTTAATGTTTAACGGTATTCTATAGCAAACATAAAAATTTAACAATATGGATCTATTCTCCCATGAAATAAGGGAAATGATAGAAAAGGATAAAGAGTTTCTTGAACGAGGGAAAATCGTTTGGGAAGATAAGTTAATGCCAGTCTGTTGCGAAATTAAAGAGTGTTTAGCAAATTTAAATACGGGTGGGATTAGTTGCAATAATGGAGATGATTCGCTGAAAAACAGAGAACTTTATTGGACTCAAAAATTAGAAATTGCAAGAGAAAAGCTTGATTGCTTAATTGAAATAATTTCTGATAGGGAGAAGACTAAGCGAATTGAAGAGTTGGCTACTCAGATTAAAGAATGGAAAAAAGATTGTGAAGATAGAGAAGAAGATCATCAGACTTTTCCATGGTCTGACATAGCTTTAAGTCTTCTCAAATATCCTGAACATGTAAAGTTTGACTTTGACAAGTGTCCTGATTGCGGTGGTGAAAGAATTAAACTGTTTTTCCGTTTACCTGATTGGACTTGGGCATTGATGTGTGGTCGTTCCGGAGAAATGGTAATATGTCCTCATTGCAAGAGACAAGCTTCATTTCGATGTAACAGAATGAACTAAGCTAACTCTTATATCTGACATTATTAATATAAATATTGTCTTACGGCAAGACAAATCAATACTTCTTTACAAATGATTTAATTATGGATGAAAATTATTATCGCGAACTGATTGACAAGGTCAATCAAAACGAGGAAGAAATGTGGGACAGATCGGAAGATTCCAACGAAGGGTTTGACGATTTCAAGAAGCTATGGGGGATCTTGAGCGATGAAGATGCAGATGTCTCATACTATACTTTTATGGATGCAGGCGAACTGTGTTTGACTTCTTTCTTTGGAACTACACAAGATCACAAATACGTTTGGGATAGCATAGCCAATCATTATCAGGAAGCGTTAAGAGATCCTGACGATGAAGAAGAGTTCAGGGATGCTTTCATTAATTTCGCTGAGACATATACTGATAATGAAGATCCCGACTGTGTTGCTCAGTTCTCAAAGATGATGCATCTTGCGATTAATGCAGAAGATTCCGAAATGGCATCAGCTGTAATGAATTGTGCTTTCTGTCCTGAATTATGGACTAACGATAATAAATATCCGGAATGGAGTGTTTGGTTTGCAGTCTTCTCTGATAAGGACTTTTTTGATATTCCACATACTCAGAAAGCTACAGATGCAATAAATGAGCTTTATTCAAAATTGGGTGACCATCCCGATATGGATAGGCTCAGAGAATTGCACGATGCTATATGAGTGATGTTTTGATTCCATGGTTCCCTATATTCAATATTGTAGTCTCTCCTTTTTGGTTGAGGAATACCAAGGGGCAACTATTGATAAAGGATTTATTTCGTTTTGACAGTTGTAAATAAATATTTACCTTTGGGCTTAGGTTGGTATTATTCAATAAATGGATTATATCTATTTGTCTAAACAATTTAAAACATTTGATTCGATTATTTGAGTTAAGGATATGAAAGTTAATAAATTGTTTCATAAAATGCCGTTGAAATTTTGGTTGGGGGCTGCTGTTGTGCTTTCTTCTCTATTGTGCGTGGCAGTTGCGGTAAATAAAAAGGAGTGTCGGACAATTGAGGGAAACAATACGGAAAAGTTCAAAAATATTGGGAAACATGGGGAAGATATATCCATATATGTTGATTTCGCTTTATCATCGGCTTATCCTCGGTTTTTCGTTTATGACAATGAAAACGATTCGATCCTGTCGTCTTCAAAATGCGCCCATGGCTATGGTGGAGGAAGCACGACAGATGTTCCGAAATTTTCAAATGTCAGTGGTAGCGGATGTTCATGTTTAGGGGCATTCAAATTATTGAATATTGATAAACTCCATAATTATGATATCCGCTGCGTCAGGATAAAGGGTCTTGATAAAACAAACTCGAATGCTTTTGCAAGGGGGATTGTCATTCATGAGGCATATTTTGTAGCTGATCCGATATCGATTGGGATGCCGATTCCGGTGAGCAAATACATAAGTCAGGGATGTTTCGCCATATCCACAGAAACATTCAACCTGATATGTGACCTTATGAAAAAACAAAAATCGATATATCTCTATTCCGTCTATGACAAGTGAAGCGTAGATTGCGCTAAGACAAGCTATGGCACATATTGATATCCTCTTAAATAAAAAAGATATGATAAAAACGAAAAATAAAAGAGTGGCGGTAATTATTCTCTTCATAATTGTTGCGGGGTGTATCAGCATTGCAGTACCACAATTGGAAAAACAAAAATATAGGGAATATAATCCGGTGGCTCTATCCTCAACTTTAAAACAAGAGATAGAATCGAATACAATAAACCTTACTGCGTATGACATAATAAAATATAGCAATAAGAAAACTAATGAGTTGTTACGGTTTTCAACAAAATGTGAACCTTTCGATGACAGGAAAGTGACAAAGATGCATTGTGTGGGATTCGCACGAGTTTATTCTACAATTTGTAACTATGCGTTTAAAGTCAATCATATAAACGGTAAAGCGATTCCGGTAGTAGGGATTGTAAAATGGAACGGTATTAATCTTAACAGCTTTTCAAAATATCTTCCACAGAAATGGAATAACTTTACAAAAGATCATGATTTTGTAGAAGTCAACTATGATAATTATACTTTTTATGTGGATCCAACCTTAAATATTATAAATAAAATATAATGTCAACATCTAAAGACGAAGGATGAGCAGCAGCTTCTCCTTTGTCTTTTTATAACTGATTAATCTCTTCCGGAGAGAAACCTGTTGTTTTGATTATTACATCGGTTGATATGCCCATTGATTTGAGGTTTCTTGCCATCTCGATTTTTGCCTTGGCAAATCCGGCAGCTTCACCTTCCGCCCTTCCTTTGGCTTCACCTTCCGCTCTTCCTTTGGCCTCACCTTCGGCTCTTCCTTCGAGTTTTGCGGATTCCAGGCAGTCTTCCTCGATGCGGAGATTGTCGAGGTAATGTTCGTATGCACGCCTTTCTTCAGGACTCATCCGTAGGTAATTCAGTTTCTCTTTTGCTTCCTTAAGACCCGGTGTCGTCGTGTCGGGACGTACGTGTCCGTTTTTCAGGTAGTCGATCCATTCTTCGAGCGGCGTGGACGCGACCTTGTCGAATTCGTTGACGCGTATCAGATAATATTCGGGAAAGACCTCTTTCGGGGAGCGCATCTTCAAGATTTCCCTGTCCCTCTCGCTGAGTTG
The DNA here is from genome assembly GCA_910585275.1 of uncultured Muribaculaceae bacterium. GTDB lineage: Bacteria > Bacteroidota > Bacteroidia > Bacteroidales > Muribaculaceae > Lepagella. The sequence continues at coordinate 36,717 of CAJUCW010000001.1, read as the reverse complement.
GAAAATGTCGCCTGTGTGTATTCCCCGGAATACAGTCTGTCCGTGATATACATAGTCTTCGCCTTGCCCGAGGTCAAAATATAGGATACTGATTGAATATACCTTCTTTACCTTTTTGTAAGAATCTCCTTTCGTTATGTGGTCGCTCAGGGCTTTGCCGACTCCGAAAAATATCCTTTCGAGATAATGGACCTGTCTGGAAAGCTGTATCTCGATGATGACAAGTTCGCCTTTGTGGTTCTTTGCCATTATATCGACACGGTTGAACTTGGAGTCTTCTTGTTCCTGGTTTCCTTCGCTCTCAAGGATTTCCTGAATCTTGACGTCCTGGTTTAGTAGGACGGAAATCAGCCCTTCGAGCACGCTGAAGTTCGCCTTGTCGCGGAGCATCCGTTTTGCCGCCCAATCAAAACGTATGTATCTGTTGCAATCTTCCATAATCCTGCCGTTTTGGTAATCTTTCACAAAGATAACAAATAATCCCGTCATTGCGAATGAATTATAAACTTTTTTACAGAGATTGACATTTTTCTAACAAAGAAAAATGTCAATAAAAAAAGGAACCGATGATTCGGTTCCTTTCCCTTTATGAATTATCGCTGCGGAGAGGATTATAAACCTTTGCCGTGGCAATTTTTGTATTTCTTTCCGCTGCCGCAAGGACAAGGGTCGTTGCGACCTACCTTCGGGTCGGCTTTCATAGGTTGTTTGGAAGCCTGTTGGCGGTTGACGTTTTGTGCAGCCTGTCGTTGTGCGCTTTCCCCGGGATAGCTGTCGCGTGTGGTGCTGTAGTTGGCGTATGGGTTGGGAGTGCCCGCATAGCTGTATTCGCGACGTATTTCCTGTTGCTGTTGCCTTGCGGCAGCTTGCTGAGCCTGACGACGCTCCTGCTCTTCGCGTGCCGCAGCCTCGGCAGCCTTGGCTTCCGCATAATCAGGCACTGCCAACTTGCCACGCATGAGGGTGGCCACCGACTTGGAGTTCATATCCCAAAGCATCTTCTTCCAAAGTTCGTAAGCCTCGAGCTTATAGATTACGAGCGGGTCTTTCTGTTCGTAAGAAGCATTCTGCACCGACTTGCGGAGTTCGTCCATTTCACGGAGCTGTTCCTGCCAAGCCTTGTCGATAGATGAAAGAAGCACCGTCTTCTCCCAAGCCTTGGTGAGTGCCCCGCAGTTGTTGTCATAAGCCTCTTTGATATCGCAACGGATATTGAACATTCGGCGGCCGTCAGACACCGGAACACCAACGAGTCCGGTGGCACCACGTTCCTCTACAAACTCTTTGATATAAGGCATTGCTCCTTCTGCCATCTTCTGCTTGTTGCGGACGTAGGTCTGCATGGCAGTGTCGGCGAGACGGTCGGTTATGTCTTGCACGTCAAGCTTCGAGTATTCCTCTTCAGTGAAGGGCAATTCCACGGCAAGAGCCTTACGCACTTCCTCGTCAAATTCCCGGAACCCTCCCTCGTATTTACGCGATGCAAGTTCGAGAGCCGTTTCATATATCATGTTGGCGATGTCGGTGCCGATTCGTTCACCCTTGAGGGCGTTCTGGCGACGTCCATATACGCCCTTTCTCTGGGCGTTCATCACGTCGTCATATTCCACGAGACGCTTACGGATACCAAAGTTGTTTTCTTCCACACGTTTCTGTGCATTCTCGATGGAGCGGGTCACCATCTTGCTTTCGATCATGTCACCCTCTTGGAATCCGAGTTTGTCGAGCGTCTTGACGATGCGTTCGTTGGCAAACAGACGCATCACGGTGTCTTCGAACGAAACGAAGAATACCGACGAACCCGGGTCGCCCTGACGTCCGGCACGACCGCGCAACTGGCGGTCAACGCGACGTGACTCATGACGCTCCGTGCCTATGATGGCGAGACCGCCGGCAGCTTTGACCTCCGGAGTAAGCTTGATGTCGGTGCCTCGACCTGCCATGTTGGTGGCGATGGTCACTGTGCCTGTCTTACCGGCTTGTGCAACGATGTCTGCCTCTTTCTGATGATATTTGGCATTGAGCACCTGATGGGGAATCTTGCGGAGCTGGAGCATTTTGGAGAGTAGTTCCGAAATCTCTACAGATGTTGTGCCCACCAGCACAGGTCGGCCTGCCTTAACCATGTCTTCCACCTCCTGGATTACAGCTGCATATTTCTCTTTCTTGGTGCGATATACGCGGTCGTTCTGGTCGTTGCGGATTACGGGGCGGTTTGTGGGAATTTCCGTCACCTCAAGTTTATAGATGTCATAGAACTCTCCGGCTTCCGTCATTGCCGTACCGGTCATACCTGCCAGCTTGCGGTACATGCGGAAATAGTTCTGCAACGTAATCGTAGCATAAGTCTGAGTGGCTGCCTCTACCTTAACCCCTTCCTTGGCTTCGATTGCCTGGTGGAGTCCGTCGCTGTAGCGGCGACCCTCCATGATACGTCCGGTCTGCTCGTCAACGATTTTGATTTTGTTATCGTCGATCACATACTCCACATCCTTGTCGAAAAGTGTGTAAGCTTTGAGAAGCTGGTTGACGGTATGCACACGTTCCGCTTTCACAGAATAGTTCTGAAGGAGGGCGTCTTTCCTTTCCTGATGTTCCTCCTTGGTGCCTTCTTCGTTTTCTACGGCCGAAAGTTGTGCGGCAATATCGGGGAGAATGAAGAAGTCAGGGTCTTGTGTGGTGCCTGTGAGAACCTCGATACCTTTGTCGGTAAGCTCGATGCTATGGTTTTTCTCGTCGATAACAAAGAAAAGCGGCTCTACCGCCTTGGGCATTTCGCGGTTGTTGTCGGCCATATACTTAGCCTCGACCTTGAGGAGGAGCTGCTTGATACCTTCTTCGCTGAGATAGCGGATGAGAGGGGAGTGCTTCGGAAGGCCCTTGTATGCGCGGAAGAGCGACAAGCCGCCGTCTTCGAGGAGTTGTTCGGCAGTGAGTGGTTTTTTCCCTTCTTCTCGGTTTACGTCATATTTGGCAACCTTCTCGGGGTCGCCGCTCATGGCTGCCGAGATTTTTTCTTTTGCTTCCAGAAGGAGTCCCTGCACGAGTTTACGCTGTGCGTTGACCACTTTCTCCACGTTGGGCTTGAACTCGTTGAACATCTGGTCGTCGCCCTTTGGCACAGGCCCCGAGATGATAAGGGGAGTACGAGCGTCATCGATAAGCACGGAATCGACCTCATCGACGATGGAATAATAATGCTCGTCGCGCTGCACGAGGTCGCTTGTCTGCGTCGCCATATTGTCGCGGAGATAGTCGAAGCCGAACTCGTTGTTGGTTCCGAAAGTGATGTCGCAGCGATAGGCTTTGCGGCGTTCCTCTGAGTTGGGTTCCGTCTTGTCGATGCAATCTACCGTGAGACCGTGGAACTGATAGAGCGGGCCCATCCATTCGGAGTCACGTTTTGCAAGATAGTCGTTCACCGTCACCACATGCACGCCTTCGCCTGTAAGAGCGTTGAGGAATACCGGCAATGTAGCCACAAGGGTTTTACCCTCGCCGGTGGCCATCTCGGCAATGTTGTTGGATGCTTTTTCTCCGTTATATATTCCGTGGAGCACCATGCCGCCTATAAGCTGCACGTCATAGTGAATCATATCCCAGGTCATAAGATTGCCGCCGGCAACCCAGGAATTCTTGTAAATAGCCTTGTCTCCGTCAATCCTGACGAAGTCTTTGCCGGCTGCTGCAAGTTCGCGGTCAGCATCGGTGGCTGTAACCTCGAGTGTCTCGTTTCCGGCAAAGCGGCGTGCGGTTTCTTTCACCACGGCGAAAACTTCGGGAAGCACCTCGTCGAGTCTGCGGGCATACATTTTGAACATATCCTCGCGGAGGTCATCGATTTTCTTCCAATAGGGTTCGCGTTTGTCATAGTCGAGGGTCTCGAGTTCCGTCCGGATTTCGACCATCTTGTCTTTATATTCCTTGGCTTCTCCGCGGATGCTGTCGCGTATTTTGTCGATTCTTCCGCGAAGCTCGTCGTTTGAGATGTTTTTGATTTCCTCGCTGACGGGGTTGATTTCCTTTTCAAGGCGTTGCCAAAGCGGACGGACTGCGCGCTCGCTTTGATCTCCAAATATTTTTTTAAGTATATTGTTTAATCCCATGGATTTATTTATTTTTTAGTTTAAATGGCAGCCGGGAAAATCCGCCGCTGCATTGGTTTAATATTGTCGGTCGAGTTGGAGAGGCTTCGTGGTCGCTCCGTTGGGGGAACGTATGCGTAGCACCTGTGTTACGGTCGGTGCTATTGCCGTGGCGTCAACCGAAGCGGATATGGTCTGTGGCACGACTCCTCCCCCCAAGATGAACACCGGGAATAGAGCCATGCTCGAACGCATCACTTGGGTGTCGTTGGGGAATTTAGTGTCGTTGACCACTTTCCAACCGGCGTTAAACTCAAGCACTACGTCTCCGCCTGTTTTAGGGTCGGTGCCGAGGCGGAGAGCTTCCATCCCCGGGAGTGCCGACGACATGATGTCGTCCATGGTAAAGGCATCGCTCACACCGCTCATACGCACAAGGAAGTCACGCGACACTCGTGCCACTTCGTCAAGGCTGAGCTGATGGGCCTCGATCTGTTTACGGTCGAGATAGACGTGCCCTCCGCTGTAGGTATCCACGTAATCCCCGTTGCCATATTTGGCGGAAAGGTAGGAATTAAGAAGCGAAAGCGCCCTTTTTACGGAAAACTCTCCTGTTGGAATCCTATATTTCGGGTCATCAACCACGGCATCGTCGAAATAGCCGGTCGATGACACATAGATTACAGTATTGTTAAGGCCGACATATTTGTCGATAGCATCGAACAGACGCGACAACTGTCCGTCGAGCCTCACGTAGCTGTCTTCAAGTTCAAGCCGGAAATCTCCGTCTTTTACGTCTTTGAAAGGAGCTGCCGTATATGCCACGTTTAGCATGTCGATGGCATCGCCTCGGTTGCCGATGTTTAGGTCTTTCAGATAATCGATGGCTACGTCGGTAATCTCCGTGTTGACGAGCGGGGAGCCTGCGTAGGCACGATATACGTTGCGGTCGGCCATTGAGAAAGTATGCTTGAAATCATACATTCTTTTTTGGGCCGGTAGTCCGGGATAGCGTGAGAGCGGGAGCGCGGGTTTCCATTGCATCGTGTCGATTCTCGATGAAATGGAATTGCTGTAGTTCCTTTGCGAAAGGGTTCTGGGCGTGTCGCGGTAATAGGTCGTTGTGGCCCATTTGCCCGTGTTGTCGTTTATCCAGAATGCGGAATTCCCGGCATGTCCGGCCATGATGATGGCCTGTTGCGCATCAGGGGCTATGGCATAAACGGCGGCTACGCCTGCACCGTCGATGGCAATTTCGTCGCTGATTGTAGAGAGACGAAGTCCGGATGGCGAATATGTTTCGGTTGTGAAATTGCCTATTGAAGAGGGATCGTTGAGGGCAGCCACCATTTCAGCCTTGTCCGGGTTATAGACCATGGCAGAGGCCACTCCGGTCTGTCGCGGATAGGCTCCGGTATAAAGCATGGCGGTGCCGCTTGCACGGTCGAGATTGTTGACCTTGAAGTCAACGTTTTTAAGGAACGCCCCCTCTTTCATGAGCTTCTTGAAACCTTTTTCACCGAAAAGGCTCTGCAGAGACTCAATATAATCGGTGCGCAACTGGTCAACCACAATTCCCACCACCAGTTTGGGGCGCGACGGGTCGGCACAGAGCATCGTATTGATGCCCACAAGTCCGCATATCACCGATGTTATCAGTCGATTCATTTAGATGAAGTTCCTTTTTTTATGTTTCTTTTTCCGGTTTTACCTCCTCCGGAAGGTTTGCCTGCCGTTTTAACCGGCGTTTTCCCTTTGGTGCCTACACCTTTCGCAGTAGAGGTAACCCCATTATAATTATAACTTTGTTTCCAGATGATTATTGCGTATGTGGCTGCCAGAACAAGCGTGGTTCCCATCAAAGGGAAGAACGCCGGATTCCCGCTCTGGTGTTGGAAAGGCCACACTACAAGAAGACATACCATCGCGACTACGTTGTAGCAAGCCAACGCTGTCGCCAAGGGCCTGAGCCTGCGTATCCAGATACACACCGCCAAGACAAGCTGTAGTGGATTCAGCCAGATGATAAGGGTGTTTGGCGATGTGGCTTCATGACTTGATATAAACACCAGAAAGGCGCTTAAGGTTCCGGCAAGCCCGAGAATCAGGAACCAGAGGGAGTAGGCCCATCGTGTTATACGCTTGCGTGTCAGATTGTATGTGCAGAGACATGCGGAAAGTAAAAATATAACCACCGACCATAACAACGGAGCGGCATACCATGGCGTAGGAGGAAGCGTAGCGTCGCCGTTGCCTTCGTTGATCACCCTTTGCTCCCTGACGAGTCTTCGTCCGTCGGCCATTCGCGCGCTTGCCGCCATTTTCATCATTTCCACCGGCACGAACATTTCCTCTTTGGCTTTCAATTTGTAGTCGATGCCCGATCCGAGGGCTATGTCTATGCCGAACTGATACCACGGGTAGTTGCGGTTATATGCTCTCATCTCGTTGCGGAATGTGCCGTAAGCTGCACTGTCGGGGTATATTACCCTCGATGTGGCCGCCGAGTCGATGAGTTCGTGGATACGTGTGGCGCAGTTGTTTTTTACGTAATTGTAACGGTAGCGTCGGTTTTCCGGAAGGGATGCCGTCTGCAACAGCGAAAGAAGCTTAAGAGCCTCCTCCTGCGAGAGGTTAAGGTCTTGTTCCACCACCTTGGAACCTCTTTCCTGATACTCCGGCATAAACCATGCAAAAGGATATCCCGCCACCATATAGTCGGTTTCACCTTTTACGAACCGATATACGAAGTTCGGCTCCCGGAAATCGAAAATTCCGTAATTCCATACGGAGTCGCGCCCGAGTCCCCTCACGCGAATTGCCTCATGGCCGTAAAGTTCGTAGATTTCCGGTCCCGGATAGCATGTGATGAGGCTAACGGTCAGAGAATCGGCTTTTTCAGCTTCTATATGACGAAGCGAAGGCATCGCCGACGAAGACGCGCAAAGCCACGACAACGCCATGACAATCAAGATTGCCATGGCGCCGACGGTTTTGCTATTTGATGATGTGGTTTTCAACACCTCATGCGGTTTCCGGTAAAGAGTCCGGTTTAAGAACGTTGTCAATATTCGCAATTTTTTGGGTAGCGGGGGAAAGGAATCACGTCGCGGATGTTTTGCATACCGGTCACGAAAAGCACGAGGCGTTCGAAGCCGAGACCGAAGCCGCTGTGTGGGACGGTGCCGTATTTACGGGTGTCCATATACCAGTCCATACCGGTAAGCCCGAGTTCCTCGATGCGTTTCGACAACTTTTCGTAGCTTTCTTCACGCTGGCTTCCTCCGATAATCTCTCCGATTTTCGGGAAGAGCACGTCCATTGCACGCACAGTCTTGCCGTCGTCGTTAAGCTTCATATAGAAAGCCTTGATTTCCTTGGGATAATCCGTCAGAATCACCGGTTTCTTGAAATGCTCCTCCACAAGATAACGTTCATGTTCGGAAGCGAGGTCAACGCCCCAATAAACAGGGAATTCGAATTTTTTGCCGCTCTCTTCAAGGATTTTTACGCCCTCCGTGTAGGGGAGGCGCACGAAATCGTTGTTGATTACAAAATTAAGGCGGTCGATGAGTTCCTTGTCGAAATGGTCGTTGAGGAACTGGATGTCGTCTTTGCAATTCTCAAGGGCGTATGATATGCAATACTTGATGAATTCCTCTGCGAGGTCCATGTTGTCGGCAATCTCGTAGAAAGCCATTTCCGGCTCCACCATCCAGAATTCTGAAAGATGGCGCGGTGTGTTGGAATTCTCTGCACGGAAAGTCGGGCCGAACGTATATATGAGTCCGAGCGCGGTTGCTCCGAGTTCTCCTTCAAGCTGGCCTGAAACCGTGAGCGATGCAAGTTTGCCGAAGAAGTCTTCGCTATAATCCACATTACCATCTTTATCTGTAGGAAGATTGTTGAGCGGAAGAGTGGTCACCTGGAACTGGGCGCCGGCTCCTTCGCAGTCCGATGCCGTGATAAGTGGAGTGTGGAAATATACGAACCCTTTATCGTTGAAAAACTTATGGATTGCGTATGCCAATGCGTGGCGGATACGGAGCACTGCCCCGAACGTGTTCGTGCGCGGACGGAGGTGGGCTTTTTCACGAAGGAACTCGAGGGTATGGCCCTTCTTTTGCAGCGGATAGTCGCTGGGTGCTGTGCCATAAATTTCAAGTTCCTCTGCTTGCACCTCTACGCTCTGTCCTTGGCCCTGAGATGCCACAAGCTCCCCTTGGACGTGGATGCTCGACCCGGTGGTGATGGGTTTGAGTTGGTCGTCGGAAAATTTGCTGAGGTCGAATACTATCTGGAGATTGTTGATGGTGCTTCCGTCGTTGAGGGCTACGAACTGTACGTTTTTATTGCCACGGCGGGTGCGCACCCAACCTTTGACGTCAACCTTCTTGCCGACGGCATCGGTGCCTTCGGCAAGAACGGTTGCTACTGTCTTTCTTTTTAAATCCTGTTCCATATTTTTCTATATAAGAATCATGCGCGGCATGCATTATTCAAAGCTGCCCATGCGCAGGAAGTTGACTTCTTCCTGTGTGAGGTAGCGCCAGCGTCCGCGGGGAAGATTCTTTTTGGTGAGACCGGCGAAATATACGCGGTCGAGTTTGGTGACGCGGTATCCGAGACTTTCGAATATGCGGCGTACGATGCGATTTCTGCCGCTGTGGATTTCTATTCCGGCCTGGTTGCGGTCAGTCTCGCTGACGTAGCTGATGGCGTCGGCATGGATTTCACCGTCGTCGAGCGTGATGCCGTCGGCTATGCGCTGCATATCCTCTTCGGTGATGTCTTTGTCGGTCCAAACGTGATAGATTTTCTTCTTCACGAATTTGGGATGGGTAAGCTTCGAAGCGAGGTCGCCGTCGTTGGTGAGAAGAAGCACACCGGTGGTGTTGCGGTCAAGGCGTCCTACCGGGTAAATTCTTTCGCGGCAGGCGTTCTTGACGAGGTCGAGCACGGTGAGGCGTCCGTTGGGGTCGTCGCTGGTTGTCACGCAATCTTTGGGCTTATTGAGAAGCACATAGCATTTGCGTTCGGGTGTCACCACCTTCTCATCGTATTCCACAACATCGTTGCGTGTGATTTTTGTTCCGAGTTCGGTAACTACTTCACCGTTCACTTTCACAAGACCCTGTGTGATATATTCGTCGGCTTCGCGGCGTGAGCAGATTCCGGAATTCGCCATATATTTGTTGAGACGGATCTGTTCGTTCGGATCGATGTCTTCAATCACGTAGTCTATCTGGCGAGGACGCGGGGTGAACTTCACATTCTGCTGCTTGCGGAAGTTGTTCTGGCGGTTCTGGTTGTTATAGCCGCCCTGGCGGTTCTGGTTGTTGTAACCGCCCTGACGGTTCTGGTTGTAGCCGCCTTGACGGTTCTGGTTGTTGTAGCCGCCCTGACGGTTCTGGTTGTTGTAACCACCCTGACGGTTCATGTTGTTGTAACCGCCCTGACGGTTCATGTTGTTGTAACCGCCCTGACGGTTCATATTGTTGTAGCCCCCTTGACGGTTCATGTTGTTGTAACCGCCCTGGCGGTTCATGTTGTTGTAGCCGTTCTGACGAGGCTGGTAGCCGTTCTGACGGGGCTGGTAGCCGTTCTGACGGGGCTGGTAGCCGTTTTGACGGGGCTGGTAGCTGTTCTGACGGGGCTGGTAGCCACCCTCGTTGTTTTGCTGGAAGCCTTGTTCTGTTGCGTTTTCTGTTTTTTCATCGTCAGAATCCTGCTGCATGGGGCGTTGCTGATATGCCGGACGGTAGGAATTCTGGTTGTTGTAATGGTTGTTGTAGTTGCGGTTGTAGCCGCCGGGACGCTGTTGGTAGCCGTATTGGCGCGGCTGGTATCCCTGACGGTCGCCATAGCTGCGAGGACCCTGCATGCGGTCGCCCGGCTGCGGTGCCTTGTCATCATTGGGATAATTTACTTTTTCATAACGGTTTGCTGTTTCCCCTGCTTCGTTTGAAGCGGCATTTGGAGCCGTGCTGATTCTGGGACGCTTAGGTTTCTTTTCTTCTTCCATTTTTTTTTAATTTTACTTACGGCTGTCACTGCCATCTCGGCAGGCTGCCTTGGAAAAGGGTTATTTATATTTGAGTTTTAAAGGTTAATTTGTTGTATCAGAACGTGTTAACATTCACGACATCAAATATGAAGACGCCGGAAAAAATACCTTTGTCTTTTATTTTGGCGCAAAATTAAGCATTTTTTCATTAATATCCAAACATTTTCGACATTTCAATTCAATTTCTCGGGCCTCCCGGAAGATCTATATAGTAGTGAAATTTCTTCCGGGAGTTGACCGTCGGTTTTATTTTATGCGCGAGATGACGTTGAGGAGCTGGTCGCCGATTCCGATTGTGTAGCCGGTTGATACCCACACCACGCGGTTGAAGGTATCGGCTATTACGAAAACGGGGTTCACCGCATCCTTGATATGCAGCGATTCGAGAATCTCTTTTCTGCTTGTCGAGCCGTTGTCTATGCCAAACACTACGTTGTCGGGCAGGGATGTGAAGGCCGACTTATTGAACCTTGATTCCGAACTGGCGTTATCGAAAAGCAGCATTATCTTAAGACCCGAATCTTCAAGTTGTTTCTTAACTGCGGAGATGTCGTTGAGGGCGTGGGTGGAAGGTTCATGGTTCGGAGAAATCAGTCCTAAGATGTAATATCCGCGTCCTGTGGTTGACAGGAGGCTTTTGTCGGCATCGAGTGCGATATCGTGGTATATGTTTTCGGCGTTGAGCGAACCTATAACGGAAATTTTGCTCTCGTCGTTTCGGATTACGAGTTTCTTCTTGAGATTCTCTCCGGGAGCAATCGTGAAGACTTCGCTTCTGGCAAGCACCCCGCCGTTGGCGAGTCGTTGTCCTGAAGTCAGAAGGTATTGCCCAGCTTCAAGTTCTACGGGCGATGCAAAAATGGAGGAGATGGTGCCATCTTCTTCGAATTCGAGTTGGCGCGGCATGCCGTCCGAAATTTTGGAGATTGAGAATTGTGAATAATACTTAGGGTCAACGATGTGTCCTTTCGGTTCGAACGTAAGCTGCAACGTGCCTTTTGGAGCCGTCGTTTCCTTCTTTACTTCGTCGTTTCCTTTGAATGTCACTTTTTGCCACTTTCCGTTTCCGTCAAGAAATTCCGTGTTGGCTGTGACAGGGTCGATTCTTGCCGGAATTCCGAGCGTGCGTGCCGCCGCCACGAAGAAAATGTCTCTTGATACTTTGTCGGCCTTTCTTTCTCTTAGGACTGCTCCGGGGCTCATTCTGAGTTTAAGAGGGTTTTCATTGTCGGCGGGAGAGATATTGGCTTCAATCCATTCCGCAAGTTTGTAAGGGTTGTTGCCGATTTTTTTGATTTCTTCGGATTGGGCAATCTCCGACCTCCAGGGTCGGATGAATTCGTTTTCTATTCTTGGCGAAAGGATATATCGGTTATAATTGTCAGGAGTGATTTTTTGTTTGACTGCATCTTGAGCAACCGCATTGGCGACGTGGTCTGACACTGTCTTCATGTCGATGTCTCGCCTGTCTTTTTCCGAAACGTTCAGAAGAAGGTTTAAGGCGGTTTCGCGGTCGCGGGGTGAGAGGAATGTCAGGTAAGTAATAATGTTGTTGTGGTTTCCTCGTGATTCTACAAGAACTTTGGTCAGTTTGGCGACATCGAGATTTAATCTTTTGGCGACTTCGGCAGCGCTTTTTTCAGTTGCGAACGTTGCGACATACGCATTTCTGATTGAGTCCTCCCGGTGTGTGAGGATATTGTTGAGGTTACGTTGTGCGTCGCTTACCGAAGGGGTTGAAGACCCGGAAACAGGAGGGATTATATCGAATTCTGAGGTACCGGTCCAAATCCCGTCTTTATCCAACGTCACGGTCATGGGCGTCGGTTGACCGGGGCGACCTTTTGCGAATCCGAAATTCTTGCCGTCGGTTGCCCATACGAGCATGTCGCCGAGACCCGCTTTCAAGGAAGCAGTTCCGTCTTTCCCTGTTGTCTTTGTTGCGGCGGGGTAATATTCCGAATAATTATATATGCAGAAATTTACCTTAGCTCCGGAGGCCGGTTTGCCGTCCTTGCCCACGATTTTTACATTGAGCAAGCCGACGGGTGCGTAATTCTCTGTCACGTTGATGCGGGTGGTCAGCGGTTCTCGGAAGAGCACTTCTTCGGGGCCTTTATAGTCGCCCGCCACGTTCGTGTTCATAAGCAATCCACGCGAGGCCGGGTCGTTGAACCATGCCAGGTTAAGCACCGGTTCCGGCTCGCATGCCCCTAAGAAATACCATTGTCCGTCGGCCCAGGCTTCCACCCATGCGTGGTTGTCGTCGGTGTGGGCCCAGCGGGGTGTATAGATCTGCCTTGCCGGAATGCCTACCGAGCGAAGTGCAGCAACCGTGAATGTGGATTCTTCTCCACATCTCCCTATGGCCTGGCTCACGGAAGAAAGTGGCGAGGATGTGCGGGCGTCCGAAGGGCGGTAAGTCACCTTTTCATGACACCAATGGTTGACCTCGAGGATGGCATCTTTCATCGAAAGTCCTTTAACACGTGGTTTTAATTCTTCGTAGAATGCCTTGCGCGACATGTCGAGGCTTTCGTTGTTGACTCTGACGGGAATCACGAAATGCAGGAATTCCCTGTCGGGTACGGTCTTTCCCCAAGGCATTTCTTCCCTTGCCTTGAACGATGCATCGATATTCTCTTCGTAGAACTTCACGGAATAATCTGCGCTGTCGGGCAGAGACATCGTGGAATAAAGGAAATCTTTGGCCTCACGCTTTGACAGTGCAAACCCTGCGATAGCATAAGACATGAGTAATATGGTGAATATGATTCTCTTCATGATGTTTTCTGGAGGTTTAATGTTTAGGGTTAAAGTTTATGGTTTAGGGTTTAGATAAGTGTGTTTTATTTTGACTTAAGCAAACTCTATTATCTAAACCTTAAACTTTAAACCTTAAACCTTTTAAATACTAACTTAAGCAATGCCGCCACAACGTCAGGGGAGGTGGAAAGCGGTGCATATTCGTTGGTGCCGGGAGTGCCCATCGAAACAGACAGGCGCCGGAACTTCATTTTGCTTGGAATCGGTTTGCGGGCTGTGGAGTGTATTGCTGTCACTCCCGAGGCCGCGATGATGTCTGCCGCGTTTGCGGGGTTTACGCCTGCCCCTGCCATTATGGTAATCCTGCCATTCGCTTGAGTGGAAAGTTGTTTAAGCATCGTAATCCCCTTTACGGCAGACTGTGCCATTCCGGAGGTCAGAAGGCAGTTGCACCCGAGGACAATCACGTCTTCAAGACTTGTCGCCGGGTCGCGTGAAAGATCGAAGGCCCTGTGGAACGTCACGTTGATCGCATCGTTGTCTCTTCTTGCTGCATTTATGAGCCGGCTGCACGTTGCGGTGTCGATGTCGCCGTCCGGGGTCAGAGCCCCTATCACTACTCCCGTCGCCCCGGCTTCTATCGCGGCGGCAATGTCTGATTCCATGAGTGCGATTTCATTGTCGGAATAGAGGAAATCGCCTGTGCGTGGACGTATAAGCACGTTAATTTTAGGAATGCCGGAATTGACCGCTTCTTTTATCAACCCTATGGAAGGGGTCAGACCTCCTTCCGAAAGTCCGGAGCAAAGTTCGATTCTTTTGGCCCCTCCCTCTTTCGCTGCCCAGACGCTCGCAAGGTCGCCGCAACATATTTCAAGTTCTATATTCTCCATTTTATAAGATTCGTTTCAGTATGTTTCGCATTCGATTATGAAATCCGTTGCATCGGGAATTGAATCGAGATGGACAACCGTGTTTTTGCCTGCACGGCTAATTTTTACAGGTTTCCCTGATTCGAAAGTCTTGGCTTTCCTGATATTCACTCCTTCCGGAATCAATATGGCATTTGTTTCAGGTGTCATGACATGCAGAAACAGCTTGTTGCCCTTTCTTGTCGATGTTCCCCAGGACTGGGCGGGGAATGGCCCTGCTTCGGTGGCATAGATTGTTTCTCCGTTTGCTCGAAGCCATTCTCCCATATCCTTCAGTCTGGAAAGTGCCGTGGCGGGCAACGCACCGCTCGGTTGCGGACCTATGTTCAGGAGAAGGTTGGCGCCCATGCCGGCAGCTTTCACGAGATAGCGAATCAATGTGCGGGCATCCTTGTAATTCTGGTCCATTATTTTGTAGCCCCACATCCCGTTCATCGTGTTGCATGTTTCAAGAGGGAGTCGGCTCACCTCCTGACCGGAAAGGCCGGCGGTGTTTTCTCCTGGAAGGTCTCGCTCGAAAATCTGAATGTCCTCTCCCTCGAACGGCGACTGGTGGTGGTTGTTGGCTACCATGCACGCCGGCTGGAGGCGGTGGATCATTTCATACTGTTCCGGCAGATGCCAGTCGAAAGGTGTCTTGTCTTCATCATGGTCCCACCATCCGTCGAACCATATAGCCCTTATCGGTCCGTAGTTGGTAAGCAGTTCGGTGAGTTGGCGGTTCATAAAACCATAATATGAATCCCAGTCGGCTTTAGAAGCGTCGCGCCCCGTGTCGTGTCCGGTCCTCCCTTGCGGATAGTCATCCCTCACCCAGTCGAGATGCGAATAATAGAGATGGAGGGCGATGCCTTGTTTACGGCATTCTTCAGAGAGTTCTTTCAATATATCGCGTTTGAAGGGGGTGCCGTCAACGATATTATAGTCGTTTTCGGCGGTGTCGAACATCGAGAACCCATCGTGGTGCCGGGTGGTGATGCAGATATATTTGGCACCGGCATCTTTGATGGCCGCCACCCACTCCGCGGCATTGAAATCTGCGGGATAGAAACCGTTGGCGGCTTTCATATACTCTTCCGCCTTAGGGCCGTAGTTGAGATACCATTCCCCCTGCCCGAACATGCTGTAGATGCCCCAATGCAGGAAAATGCCGAAACGGTCGTCGGCAAACTGCCGTCTCGATTCCAGCACTTCGGGCGTGGGAACGTAGTCGGCGGCATTGCTGCCGAAGGTGCAAAGCGGGAGGAGTGAAAACAGTCCGGATTTTATTATATCGATGAATTTCATGAGTCGGTAATGTAGAGATTTGTCAGAGATAAGGTAACGATGCCGCTCCCAAGATGGCGGCATCCGCGTCGTCGAGTTTTGAAAGCAGGAACCTCACCCTGTCTTTATAAAGGAAAAGAGCGTTTGCCATAAAAGCTTCCCTCATCGGCTTGAGCAAAAGGTCGCCGGCTTTCGCTACCCCTCCGAAAAGGATTATGGCCTCCGGGTCGGTGACGGCGGCAAACTCGGCAGCGGCTTTCCCAAGGCAATGTCCGGTGAAGTCATATATATGTTTCGCAAGGCGGTCGCCGTTGTTGGCGGCTTGTGTCACTTTCTTCGGGGTCAGCTCTTCGACCGGAATTTCGCGTAATTCGGATGGGGCGTCTGATTCAGAAAGCATCTTCTTTGCGGTCATTGTTATTCCTTCGGCTGACGCCACCGTGTGCAGACATCCTTTCCGTCCGCAACTGCATTCCCTGTCGGAGGCGAAGGGGAATGTGACGTGGCCGAGTTCTCCGGCAAACCCTCTTGTGCCTGAAAGAAGATGTCCGTCGCAAACGATTCCACCACCTACGCTCGTGCCGAGTGTGAGGACTATGAAATTCTTCAGTCCGGCGGCTGCCCCGTAGGTCATTTCGCCTATGGCAGCGGCGTTGGCGTCATTGCTGATGACTGTGCGGAGCCCGAGGCGGCTTTCCATCATGTTGACGAGCGGTATGGGCGATGGCCAGGGAAGGTTGGTGGCAGCTTCGATACATCCGGTTATGGCATTGGCGCACGGCGCCCCGATTCCGATTCCTTCCACGTGTCCGTCAAGGTCGAGGTTGGAAATCATCATCGAGATTCTTGAAGCGAGCGTGTCTGCCCAGTGTTCAACAGATGGCGTGCGTGTCGGGATGGAGTCTTTGGCAAGTATGTGGCCGACGGAGTCAACCACGGCAAAAGCGGTATTGGTGCCGCCGAGGTCGATGCCTATGGTGAAAGGGGGATAAATCGGATTTGAGTTCATGATGTATGATTTTTGCGTGAAATTAGTAAAAGAAATTGAAAACTGCAAAACTTTTGAAAACGTATGGTGTCCGGTGGATGGCATGTTGTAATATTTTGGTCGGTAGATGCGGACAAGCGTACGGAATCGGACAGTTGGGTTTAAAGGTAAATATTTTATAATCAAATAAATGATGTTTTTGGCACGGATATTGTAAGTCTGTTTGGTGTCTCGCCCGGTTTCGGGTGGATTCGAAGAAAAATAAATTAAATGTCAAATATTGGAAATGGATAGAGAAATTCCAAAAGAAGAACGCAGACGCGAAAGTATGAAAAACCGCATGAAAGTGGTGGGGGTGTTTTTAGCTATCGCTGTTATTGTGGCGGTGGTGATTCTCATGCTTGGCGAGAAGGTCAACGAGAAGGAGCTCACCATCAGTGCGGCGGAGCGCGGCACAATCGAAAGCAGTGTGTCGGCTTCGGGAAAAATCGTGCCGCTCTACGAGCAAGCTATCGTTTCGCCCGTCGGCACCAAAATCATGGAGGTCTATTGCAATGAGGGCGACTGCGTGGAGGCGGGCCAGTCTCTCTTGAAACTCGACTTGCAGTCAACCGAAACCGAGTATCAGCGCATGAGCGACGAGGTGAGCATGAAGCGCAACGAGATAGAACAGGCAGCCCTGAACAATGCCACTTTCATCACCGACCTTGAGATGCGTATAAAGGCTAAGGAGATGGCTGTGAGCCATCTTAAAGCGGAAGTGGCAAACGAACGCCGTCTTGACAGCATCGGTAGCGGAACGGGCGACCGCATCCGCGAGGCTCAGCTTGCATACGAAACCGGGCTCCTCGAACTCGAGCAGCTTAAAATGCAACTCGTGAACGAGAAGAAGTCGCATGCCGCTTCATTCCGCAGCAAGCAGCTTGAAGGCACGATTTCCGTGCGAAATCTTGAAGCTATGCAACGCACTCTCGACGATGCCCGCATCAAGGCCCCGCGTCAAGGCACTGTGACTTATCTTAATAAAAGTCTCGGCACGAGCATTGCCGCCGGAGAGAAACTGGCGGTGGTGTCCGATCTTTCACACTTTAAAATCAACGGGGAGATTCCGGAAAGCAATTCCGGAAAGCTTTCCATCGGGTCGGCAGTAAACGTCAGAATTAACCGCAACATGGTAAAAGGACACATCAGCAACATTTCGCCGCAGAGCCACAACGGCATGGTGGAATTTACGGTGCTTCTCGACAATGATGCCGACAAGATTCTTCGCTCCGGTCTGCGTACGGAACTCAACGTGGTCTATGACATCCACGACGGCGTGATAAGGATTCCGAACGGATCCTATTTCCAAGGTCCCGGCTCATATATGCTTTTCGTCAAGACTGCACCCGGAAAACTTGAACGCCGTGCCGTTACACTCGGCGACAGCAATTTCGATTTCGTCGAAGTGAAGAGCGGCATCCAGGCGGGCGAAGAGGTCGTGGTCAGCGACATGGCATCCTATAAAAACAAAAAAACAATTTCATTAAAATAACAATCAAATTTTTAGAATCATGGCAATCATTACATTAAAAGATGTAAATAAAGTTTATCGCACAAAAGAAGTAGAAACCCTCGCTCTCGAAAATGTAAACCTTGAGATTCAGAAAGGGGAGTTTGTAAGCATCATGGGTCCTTCGGGATGCGGAAAGTCAACTCTCCTTAACATCATAGGTCTCCTCGACGTGCCCAGCGGCGGAACGGTGACAATCATGGACGATGCCACCGGAAAGATGAACGATGCGCAGCTTTCCCATTTTCGCAACCGCAACATCGGTTTTGTGTTCCAGAGTTTCCATCTTATCCCGTCGCTCAACGTTGCCGACAATGTAGCTCTTCCGCTTGCCTATCGCGACGGTATCAGTTCTAAAGAACGTCATGAAAAGGTGGCTGAAGTGCTCACGAGGCTCGGACTGAGCCACAGGATGCGCCATTTCCCCGGACAGCTGTCGGGAGGTCAATGCCAGAGGGTGGCTATAGCCCGCGCCATTATCGGCGACCCGCAGATAGTGCTTGCCGACGAACCCACCGGTAACCTTGATTCAAAGATGGGTCAGGAGGTTATGGACATCCTTCACCGGCTCAACAAGGAAGACGGCCGCACCATCGTGATGGTTACCCACAACGAGAGCCAGGCTCGCATGACCGACCGTATTATCCGCTTCTTTGACGGCCGACAGGTAGAATAATTAGCAATTAGCAATTAGTAATTAGTAATTGTGATTAGTAATTGTGATTAGCAATAAGCAATTGGTAATAAGTGATTAGTAATTGTGATTGCAATGTCTAATGTATAGTGACATTTAGTGTTTAAAGTTTTGATAATAGAGTTCGCTAAATCAAAAGAAAAAACATTTATCTAAACTCTAAACTTTCAACCTTAAACTTTCAACTTCTAACGACTAAATGAATTATTTACGACAGATAATATATGAGATGCGTCACCAGAGGATGATGACGTGGGTCTCAATCAGCGGAACGGCCCTTTCCATGTTTCTGGTTATGGCTTTGTTTATGACTAACCAGATTATGACGGTGGAGGTGGCTCCTGAATCCAACAGGAAATCTATTTATATCGGGCAGAATATCCATCTCACAGGTGGTAACTGGGGCGATAGTTCAGGAGCTGCCCATTATGAAACCATAAAACAGATTTACGGCAACCTCAAATCCGTGGAGACCGCTTCCTATATGTCGCAATGGGCTGATAATGCGGATATAAACGTGAAGGGAGGAGATACTTTTACGGTTTTGCCCAAATGGGTTGACTGGAATTTTTGGAAAATTTATGATTTTAGGTTTCTTGACGGAAAACCTTTCGATGAAGCCGACTGCAATGCGGGAGCGAAAAAGATTGTACTGACGCGCAGCTTGGCAAGGTCGCTTTTCGGAGAAGAGAATGTAACGGGGCGTGAAGTGCTCGTGGATGCCATGCCGTATGTCGTGGCAGGCGTTGTGGAGGATGTTTCACCGTTGCTTAACACTACTTTCGCCAATTTCTATCTTGTCTTTACTCCGGAAATCGGTAACAGCGGCAATTACAAATATTTCGGCAATACGCAGGTGGCGTTGCTAATGAAAGCCGGAGTTACTTTCGAAGAGTTGCAAAACGAAGTAAAAAGCCGCTATGCCACAATGGGAAACGAAGTGGCGAAAGAAGGTGCGGAACTGGTGTATCATGAGCAGCCGTATAGTGCCGAAATAATATCCGACGGCGGTTATGGCAGCAATAATTCTCCCGATGTGGAATCGTCAAGAAGGGGGAGGCTGATTATCTATGCCATTCTGATACTTCTCCCCGCCATCAACCTGAGCAGCATGACCAGAAGTCGTCTGCGCCACAGGGTGTCGGAAATCGGTGTGCGTCGCGCTTTCGGAGCTAAAAAAAGTTCCATTCTGGGTCAGATGATGGGTGAAAACATGATAATCACCTTTATCGGCGGTGTTATCGGACTTCTCCTTAGCGTGTTGTTCGTGCTGTTTGCATCCAATCTTTTTTTCCAATATTCCGGCGGACTATCGGTAAATTCCCTCGACATAATCAATGCAAAGCCTACGTTCGGTATGCTTTTCACTTGGGAAAACTTTTTTGTGGCGTTTGTGCTTTGCCTGATTCTTAACATATTGAGTGCCACTGTGCCGGCATGGCAGGCATCGCGCGTTGAGCCTGCGGTGGCGATAGCCAAAGTTAAATGATTCCGACTATGAAAAGAAATTTGTTGAAACAGATAAGAAACGAGTGGAAAGACAATATCTGGCTCGTTATAGAGCTGGCTGTGGTGGCTGCCTCCATCTGGATGCTTGTGTTCGTGCTTTATGCAAGGGTGAAATATAATTATTCTCCGAGAGGATTCGACCCTGACGACGTATATTATCTTTCCGTCAGACGTATAGATAATAAAAGTCCGGAGTATGTGGCTCCCGCCGACAGCAGCGACGTCGATTATTATGCCGACCGAAAAGACCTCCTTAGGCGACTTCGCGAGAATCCTTATGTAGAGGCTGTGGCTATCCACTCCAACGGACTCCCTTATAACTATAATTTCAGTGGGTGGACCTTATCCCCTTTTGGCCGTGAAGATTCCATATATTATATGGGAAATGCACGCCGCGTGTCTCCCGATATGGTTGACGTGTTGCGTTACGAAAGTCTTACCGGACTTAATCGCAGGCAGCTTAAAGCTGCCCTTGAAAGAGGAGAGATTTTTATTTCCGACAATATGATAGATGAGGATGCTGGTCGCGACCCTGTTGATTACAAGGGGCAACAAATGATTATGAACGCAGATTCTACTAAAATATTTAAAGTGGCCGATGTAATCAGATGCGTAAGACGTTCGGATTATGAGCCTCCGTATCGTGGCACGATTATCATCCCTCTCGATGAGGATAAAAGATGGACTTCGGAGATGGCTCTTCGAGTAAAACCCGGCAAAGGACGTGAGTTTGTAGAGTCGTTCCGTGCCGACAAAGACCTCCAGCGTCAGCGCAACGTATATCTTACCGACCTTAAGAGTCTTGCCGATATCCGGGAGGCATGTCAGCGGGGTACGGATGTTCAGGTGAGGATGTATTTCGTTGTTATCGCATTCCTGTTGGTCACCATTTTCCTCGGATTGCTCGGCACGTTCTGGTTCCGCATGCAGCAGCGCATCAGCGAAATTGCCATACGCAAGGTGAGCGGGGCGACGCGCTCTCAGGTGTTCCGGAGAATAATAGGAGAGGGGATGGTTCTTCTCATATGCGGTATGCTTATAGCTTCGGCTTGTATTTGGCCGTTGGTTTCGTCGGATGAATTCGGATATATGGGCGAAAAATGGTATATGGCCCTTCTGATGGAGTGCTTCACGATGGTGCTGGTGGCTGCAGGCATTGTGGTGAGCTTGTGGTATCCGGCGAGAAAGGCGATGGATATAGAACCCGCAATCGCCATAAAAGCTGAATAATAAGTAGAGACATGCCTTTGGCATGTAGTGTTTGGAAAGCAGATGTTAATCAAACATGCCGGGGGCATGTCTCTGTATTATTATTATTGATTATGTTGCATCTTCTTTGATTGCATATAATGGAAATTAACTGAAATAAAATGAATTATATAAGGCAGATAATATATGAGATGCGTCATCAGAAGATGATGACGTGGGTCTCCATCGGAGGTACGGCACTATCTATTTTCCTGGTCATGGCTGTCTTCATGTCTGACGAGGCTAAAACCATTGGGTTCGCTCCGGAAACAAATCGTGATAAAATCCTTACAGGGCATTATATCGAGTTAAGGAGTACGGATCCGGATAACCATCGTTCATCTTCGGGAGGTGCCTCATACGAAACTTGCAGGAAGCTTTATTTCGGTTTGAAAGGGGTGGAGAGAATGTCGTTTATGACCGACTGGCCGGAAACGTTCAATGTGGGTATCCCCGGAAAGAAGACTGTGCCCATGAGTGCGAGATTCACGGATGAGGAGTTCTGGAAACTTTATGATTTCACGTTCCTTTATGGCAAACCCTACGATGGGGCAGCCTGCGATTCCGGCGAAAAGAAAGTGGTGATAAGCCGTTCCGTGGCGCGCGAACTGTTTCAGGAGGACGATGTCGTCGGGAGGGAAATCCAGCTTCAGCATGTGCCTTACGTGGTGTGTGGTGTGGTGGAAGATGTTTCCCCTCTGTTGGCGACCACAGGTACCGACCTGTTCATTCCTTTCGGACCTGATAAGAAAAAAGCGGGAGGGTATAATGAATACATGGGCAACGTGCGTGTACAGATGGTTTTGAAGCCCGGTGTGGAGGAAGAGAGTGTAAAGAAACAGGTGGAGGCCCGTTACGCCCGAATCAATGGCACTTTAAAAGAAAAGAAGGAAGAATTGGGTTATCACGGCCAGCCATACAACGCCGAGATAATGGCGTTCGGCGACTATGGCTCCAACACGACCCCAGACCTTGAAGGGCGTAAAAGAAACCGCTACATGGTCTATGTGGTGCTGATCCTTCTCCCTGCCATCAACCTCAGTAGCATGACCAGAAGCCGTTTGCGTCACAGAGTGTCGGAAATCGGGGTGCGCCGCGCCTTCGGAGCGCGTAAAAGCTCGATAATAATGCAGATGCTCGGAGAGAATTTCATCATTACTTTGGCAGGCGGCGTCATAGGTTTGCTTCTCAGTTTCCTATTCATGATGATGCTTTATAATGTGTTCTTTTATGCGAAATCCGCTTCCGGACTTGTTTCGGATGTAGCCCCCGCCTTGGGGATGCTTTTTACGTGGAAGTCTTTCCTGTTGGCTTTGGTGTTCTGTTTCGTGTTAAACCTCTTTAGCGCTTTCGTGCCGTCGTGGCGGGCTTCGAGAACTGTGCCGGCGCAGGCGATAGCTAAATCAAGATAATGAAAGGTATGAAAAGGATATTGATAAAACAGATGCGCAACGAATGGCGCGACAACCTATGGCTTGTGCTGGCGCTCTCGATAGTTTTGATTGCCATCTGGATTCTCTCGCTTGTGCTATGGGGTGAGATTGAGGGAATAGTGGAACCGTTGGGGTTCGATTCGGAAGACGTTTATACTTTGAAAGTAGAGTCGTTGCCCGGCGAGAGCCCTGAGTATGTGGATTACGGTGAAGAACGGATTGCCATGGAAAAGGAGGATCGTCTCGCTTTGATGCGGCAAATCAGGCAAAGTCCTAATGTGGAGGCTGCGGCGTGGAGTCAGAATTTTATTCCATACGATCTTAGTTATTGGGGCTCCGCCATTTATCTTATCGATGAAGAGAAAGACTCTATCGGTTATATGGGAAATTTCAGAAGGGGAAGTCCCGATATTGCCAGGGTTTTAAATCTGAAAAGCCATAGCGGCAAGACGCCGCAGCAACTTGCCGGGATTCTTTCAAAAGGGGAATTGCTGGTGAGCACTACGTATAGAAATGAAAATACCCGTTCTCCCGAAGAGATGCTTGGCAGGAATGTGATAGATGGAGGTGATTCCTTGAGCCGATACAGGGTGGCGGACATAATCGACAACGTAAGGCGTTCCGACTATGAGATTCCGTGGGGTGGAGTGGTGGTTATTCCGATTGACGACGATGACCCCGGAGATGTATGGGATATAATATTCCGCGTGAAACCTGGTAAAGGTGCGGCTTTCGCCGAAGAATTCGACAACACTCCTGCAATGCAGCAACACCGTAATCTCTACCTTTCCCGTTTGACTAAGCTCACCGATAGGAGAAATAAAACACTTGGCGAGGCGGATTCTACGGTGAGGTCTTCTGTAGGCATTATGCTGGTGTTCCTTGTGGTCATCCTTCTCGGTCTGTTGGGTACTTTCTGGTTCCGCGTGCAGCAGCGTGTCAGCGAAATAGCCATCCGCAAAGTGTGCGGCGCAAGCCGAGGCGACGTTTTCCGTCGCATATTGTCGGAAGGTTTGATATTGCTCGTTATGGCGGTTGTGGTTGCTTTTGCGGTTGCGGTGCCTTTGGTGAAATATGGTAAAATCGAAGCATTGGCATGGCACACCCTGACTCCCTTGTTTGTAGCTGGAGCGGTGGCTACGGTTATCGTTGCGATCGGAATAATCCTAAGCGTCGGTTATCCGGCATGGCGTGCCATGCGCATAGAGCCGGCCGTCGCCGTGAAAGAGGAATAATATTTTTAATAAAACAACAGGAAACGGTATGAACTATATCAAGAAGGTATGCTATGAGATGAAGCATCAAAGAATTATGGTTTGGGTGTCGGTCTGCGGCACCGCGATAGCCGTTTTTCTGGTGATGGCATTCTTCCTGACCGACAGAATCCGGAATTGCAGTGTGGCTCCCGCCACGCAACGCGACAGAATAGTCACGGGAAGCTATCTTTCCGCAGAGTATGACGGAAACTCGCTGGTGCTTTCTTCGGGATTGTCGCGTGAACTGGCGCTTCGCCTGTATTCAGGCCTCGACGGCGTCGAAAAGATGTCGCTGGTGAAGTCGTGGGAACCTCTGGTAGATGTCGGTGTAAAAGGTGGTAAATACCTGTCGCTCCAGCCACGATATGTGGATGATGTGTTCTGGAAAATCTATGATTTCAGTTTTATCGACGGCAGGAGTTTCGACAAGGCGGAGGTGGATGCTGATGCCAAAGTGGCGGTCGTCACTGTAAGCACGGCGCGCCGCCTTTTCAAAGACTCCGACGTGGTGGGGCGTGAAATCAGTGTAGGTCACGACCGGTTTCGCATCATAGGGGTGACCGAAGATGTCAGTCCTGTCTTGCGCGAATTGTTTGGAAACCTTTATGTTCCGTTCAACGGTAGAAACTCCGATTATTCCAGCTACGAGGGGCTTACCAACGTGCGCCTGTTGCTGAAACCCGGAGTAAATCCCGAAAGCGTGAAAAAACAGGTTGAAAAAAGGGTGAAGGCGATATCTGCCGCCGACGAAGGGAAAGAGGAATACAGGCTTGTGTATGCCGGACAACCCTACACGAACGAAGAAACCCTTTACAGAACACCACAAGATTTCATTATGGATCGAGGCGACTTCCATTCGACGAAAATGTGGATGTATTACGGTGTTTTCCTGATTGTCCCTGCCATTACGCTCGGAAGCATGACGAGAAGCCGCCTTCGCCACAGGGTTTCCGAAATAGGGGTGAGGCGGGCGTTCGGAGCATCGCGGAAATCCATTATGGCGCAGCTCATCGGGGAGAACTTTGTGATTACCCTTCTCGGAGGGGCGATAGGGATGGTGTTGTGCCTGCTCTTCATGTGGCTTTTGTCGCCTTATTTCATAACTATGATAGACTACAGTTACATGTCGGCTCTCGAAGGGATTTATGCCGGCCCGACGTTCTCTATGCTTTTCGATTTGCGTAATTTTGTCGTGGCGTTGGTGTTGTGTTTCGTGCTTAATCTTCTCTGTTCTTTCTTCCCGGCGTTGAGGGCATCGAAAGTGGAGCCGGCACAGGCCATAGCTAATTCAAAAATCTAAATGAGATGAAAAGGGCGTTATACAGACAAATGAGACATGAATGGCGCGACAACCTCTGGCTCGTCATAGGCCTGTCGGTAGTAGGGCTGGCGGTATGGGGGCTCGGTGCGCAACTATACGGGACGCTGAAATATGCATTCCTCCCGATGGGGTTCGAAGACAAGGACCTTTATATCGTTGCCGTCGGCGATGTCTCCGCCGACAATGAAGATTATGTGGATTACGGTGAAGACGGCGCCGGGATGCGCGATAACGACATCCGCACCCTCCTGCAGGAATACCGCTCCAATCCCAACGTTGAGGCGGCTGCCATCTCTTCTTGCGGAAGCCCTTATATGGTCAGTCGCTATTGGACGTGCTTTCTTGCCGACGAAGCCGACTCTTTGGGCTATATCGGTTCTTCAAAGAGTATTTCTCCTGAAATGGTGGATGTGCTTGGATTGAAAAGCGCCACCGGTGAATCGGGGGAGTCTCTGAAAAAGATGCTCGAAGAGGGTAAGATATTGATTACTTCTTTGCCCCGGCAGGAAGGGGAACTGAGAGAATCGGGTAAACATCTTCCCGAAGATTACAAGGGGAAGAAGGTAAAGGATAATCCCGACGGCGATGCCGGATACGTGGTGGGTGATGTGGTCGATGTGATTCGTCAGTCGAGGTTCCACACTCCGCGGGGTATGTTTCTTATGCCTCTTGGCGACGCTGATTTGGGCCGTGTTACGGAGATAATGGTGAGGGTGAAACCCGGACGGGGCGAGGCTTTCGTAGGCGATTATGAGAGCCGGCGCGAAATGCAGCGGCTTCATAACGTAAGTCTCGGAGTGCCGGCGAAGGTGGCGTTCGACAGGGAAGCGGCTGAACGTGACGATACGGTCAACGCAAGGCTTTTCGTTTCGCTTATTGTCTTTCTGTTTGTCATCATCTTCCTCGGTTTGCTCGGTTCCTTCTGGTTCAGGGTGCAGCAGCGCACGGGCGAGATTGCAATCCGTAAGGTGTGTGGCGCCACCGACCGCGACATTTTTCGCCGTTTGATAGGGGAAGGGATGATACTCATGGTTTTGTCGGCTTTGTTGTCGGGATGCGTCGGCTGGGTCACGTTGCTCAACATCGACACTCTTTCTCCCTCTGAAATCATGGAGGCATTTATGGCGGAAGGGATTTCTATTCTGGTAGTGGTGTCGGGAGTGGTCTTGAGTATATGGTGGCCCGCGTCGAGAGCAATAAAAATAGAACCGGCGTTGGCTATAAAAGACGATTGACCGATTTTTATGGATAAGTAAAAATACAAAATATTTGTGCAATCATGAATGTAGGGACATGCCTCCGGCATGTTTGATTGCACAAGACAGAAATGCATAAGGATTTTATGCATTGCCTATAGATTATTTACAGAAATGGATATTATGAAAGTAATAAAACAGTTTTTTCAAATCTTTATAATTGCGACGGTTGCGTTTCCTGCCTTGGGGCAGGAGACGCAGACCCTCTCCCTCTCTTTGCCGGAGGTGATGACTCGGGCGCGGACCAACAGCGTTGATGCCGAGGTGGCTCTCAATCAGCTCAAAAGTTCCTACTGGAGCTATAGGTCATATCGCGCGGAGTTGCTTCCGGAAGTGTCGTTGAATGCCACGCTGCCCGCTTATCACAAGCAGTATAGCCCATATATGAACAGCGAGGGGAGTTATGAATTTGTGCGCAACAACTATCTCCAGCTTAACGGCGAGCTTTCGGTGACTCAGAATATATGGCTCACCGGCGGAAAGGTGGCTGTGAACAGTTCACTCGACTTTTACCGCCAGTTGGGCGACGGAGCCTTCAACCGCTATATGTCGATCCCGGTGGCGGTCACGTTGAGCCAACCTATTTTCGGGGTCAACAACCTTAAATGGAACCGTAAGATCGAGCCTGTGAGATATGAGGAGGCTAAGGCGGCTTTCCTGAGCGCGTCGGAAGACGTGGCCGGTGTTGCCATACAGTATTATTTCTCGCTCCTTATGGCGAAGGAGAATTATCAGATTGCTGTGCAGAACCTTCAGAATTCCGAAAGACTATACGAAGTGGCAAAGGAGAAGCGCAACATGGGGCGCATAAGCCAGAACGACCTCCTGCAGATGGAATTGAACCTTCTCAATGCCAGGACCGACATGACCGATTGCGAGAGCACTTTGAAGAGCAACATGTTTCAGCTTCGCTCTTTTCTTGACTATGATTCAAACGTCGATATCGAGCCTCAAATCCCTCTCGATGTGCCGGAAGTGGAAATAAGCTACGACGATGCCCTCGACAAGGCTCTTGCCAACAATAAATTCGCCAAGCAAATGCTTCGTCGCCAGCTTGAAGCCGACTATAATGTGGCCAAAGCCAAAGGAGCGCAGCGTGAAATCAACCTTTTCGCTCAGATTGGCTATACCGGCACCGACCATACTTTCGCCGGAGGCTACCGGAATTTGAAAGACAATCAGGTAGTGGAAATCGGTTTTGAAATTCCGTTGGTTGACTGGGGAAGGCGCAAGGGGCAAGTGAAGGTGGCTGAAAGCAACCGCAAACTTGTGGAAAGCCAGGTGCGTCAGGAGAACATGAATTTCCGACAGAACCTTTTTATCCTTGTGGAGCGTTACGGCAACCAGCTCCGTCAGCTTCAGACCGCACGCCGCGCCGATGAAATCGCGCAGAAACGTTATGCCACAAATGTGGAGACGTTTCTGATAGGTAAGATTTCCACCCTCGACCTCAACGACTCCCGGGTGAAGAAAGACGAGGCACGGCGTGAATACGTCAACGAGCTTTACCTGTTCTGGCAATATTATTATCAGATTCGCAGTCTTACATTGTGGGATTATCAGGCAAATACGGGCATTGATGCCGATTTCGCCGAAATTATGAAATAACATTATCGGATTTTTAGTAATTTTGGGGTATGATTCTTATAGTTGACGATGACGATGCGATAAGATTGTCGCTTGGATTGCTGCTGAAAAGGGCCGGATATGCCGTTGACACATCGGATAATCCTGTGGATGCCCTCGACAAAATCCGGGCTACGCGCTATAGCCTTATCCTGATGGACATGAACTACAGTCGTTCCACTTCGGGAGAGGAGGGAATCGCATTGCTTCGCAAGGCAAAGATTTTTCAACCGGAAACTCCGGTGATACTGATTACGGCCTGGGGAAGCATCGAACTTGCTGTGGAGGGTATGAAGGCGGGAGCTTACGATTTCATAACCAAGCCCTGGAACAACCGTGTGCTCCTCCAAAGGATAGAGACCGCTTTGGACCTCAACTCTTCCGGCGATAATGAAGCTGCTGGACAGTTTGACCGTTGCGGAATCATCTGCCGCAATCGCGAGATGACCGACCTCCTTGCCACGGTTGAAAGGATTGCCCCTACCGATGCCCCGGTGCTGATATTGGGCGAAAACGGAACTGGCAAGGAGATGATAGCCAATGCCATCCATGCTAACAGCCGGCGCAAGGACAATCCTTTCGTGATGGTCAATCTCGGAGGCATCGCACAGTCGCTTTTCGAAAGCGAGATGTTCGGACATGCAAAGGGCGCTTTCACAGGAGCCGTTGCTGCGCGCAAGGGGCGTTTCGAACTTGCCGACAAGGGCACGATATTCCTTGACGAGATAGGCGACCTCGACATGGGATGCCAGGTGAAGTTGCTTCGTGTGTTGCAACAGCACACGTTTGAAGTGCTTGGCGAAAGCCGTCCGCGTAAGGTTGACATCCGCGTTGTGTGCGCCACCAATGCCGACATCCCGGCCATGGTGAGGGAACGGACTTTCCGTGAAGACCTCTTCTACAGGATAAACCTTATCACCCTCCGCATCCCGGCACTCAGGGAACGCCGTGACGACATTCCGCTTCTCGTGCGCCATTTCATATCACTTTCCGCGAAAAACCAAGGGATTTCGATGCCTGAGATTTCGTCGGAGGCGATGGAATACCTCACGCGTCTTTCCTATCCGGGTAATATCCGGCAGTTGAAGAACATGGTGGAGAGGGCGGTGCTTATAGGAGGTGATTTGCTTGAGAAAGCTGATTTCTCGAATCAGACCGGAGTGGAAGACGAGGTGGGCATCCCGTCGGCGGGAACTCTCGGCAACATGGAGAAAACGGCTATTGAGCAGGCCATCGAAAAAAGCGATGGCAATCTCACTCAGGCTGCCCGCATGTTGGGAATAACGCGCCAGACACTCTATCGGCGTATGGAAAAATATGGTTTGAAATAGAATTGGAAGTCGGTTATGCGTACGAAAGTGTGGTTTGTGCTGGTGTGTGTCTGCATCGTTGCCGTGGCAGCGATGGTGGCGTTGCTTCCTCCCGACAGGCTTTGGTATGTCTATCCGGTATGCGCTTTGGCGTTTGTCTTGCTTATGATGTTGCTGCAAAACGTGATAATGCCCAATAGTGTTGTCACGAGGGGTATGGAGCTGATTGCCTCGCAAGATTTCAACAACCGCCTTGCCATGACCGGCGTGCATGATGCGGACAATATTGTCATGTTGTTCAACACTATGATTGACCGTCTCCGCAATGAACGTCTGCACAACAGGGAACAGGAGAATTTCCTTCAGCTTCTGATAGATGCGTCGCCCATGGGGGTGATGATGCTTGATTTCGACGGTAAGGTCACGATGGCAAACAACGCTTTTCTCAGACTCACGGGCATAAACGATGTGAAGCAGCTTGTGGGTAAATTTGTGGAAGAGGCGCCGGAGGGTCTGGCCCGGGAGATGCAGAAGGTGGAATTGGGTAAGAACGAGGTGGTGAGGTTCGGCGACATCAGGATGTATCGTTGCTACCACCTAAGTTTTGTGCAGATGGGTTTCCAAAGGGAGTTTTATCTGCTTGAAAGCCTCACGGAAGAGGTGATGAAGGCGGAAAGGGAGGCTTATGAAAAGGTGATACGCACGATTTCGCATGAAGTCAACAATACGATGGGTGGGGTGAGGTCGGTGCTCGACACGTTGCTCGATGTCACCGACGATGCCGACATCGTTAAGGTCATTGAAAGTTGCGACGTGCGTTGCGAGCAGATGTGCGGTTTTGTAAGTTCATACGCCGACGTTGTTCGTTTGCCCGACCCTGTGAAAAAGCCCCATGATCTTAACGAGGAAATCGGTAAACTTATCCCCTTCCTCGGGCTTATCGTAAAGCCGGGAGTTGCGGTTGATTTCAAACCGGCGGCGGGTGCCGTGACGGTTGAAATCGACAGCGAGCTTATGCAACAGGTTTTTGTGAATATCGTGAAGAATGCCTCGGAGAGCATTTCGCGCGAAAACGGCAATATCTGGATTATTACCGGAATCGAAGGCAATAGTTCGGTGATAGAGATTTCTAACGATGGCGACCCGATAGACGAGGCTGTATCGCGCCAGTTGTTCCGTCCCTTCTTCACCACTAAAAGAGACGGCAAAGGGATAGGGCTCACCCTCACCTCCGAAATCCTCAACCGCCACGGCGCCACGTTCCGCCTCGCCACCACCCCTGACGGCATCACCCGCTTCCGCATCCACCTCCCCCGATAGCATCGTATCCGCATTATCAAGCCTATTTTTCCCGAATTCACATTGAATTGTTTGAAGTGTCGCTACTGTTGGCATAGCTTAAGGTGTCTTTGTTGTGTTATCGGTCCTTTAGGACCGATTTTCCGATTTTGGCTTGCCTTTTGCCTTCCATTCCTTTAAATAAATGATAGTTATGTAATATTTGCTTGAAACGAACAGTTATATACTTATAATAAAGTCTAATATGAGAAAAACTAAAGAATTGACGGAGGCGGAATTGCAGGAATTGCAGTTTAAGAGAGACTGGTGTGTTGCAGTTCTTGATTATCTCAAGAGTATTGATGATGAGCCGGGGGATTCTGTTTGGGGGGGAGCTATAGATATTGTTATGCAAACATATAATAGAATGGATTTACGTGGCATGAGGGTAGTGTACAATGATATTAATGATCTTGCTATGAGTATGCGTCGTTCGCAAATCGAGGAGCTTAACGCAATACTTCGGGAAAAGTTCGGGGAGGATTTGACCACGGTCAACAAGAGGATTGCCGCTCGGATTCAGAAGATAGAGGAACGCGGATATATCAGGACGGAAGGAGAATGGCGTATGGTGAGGGACTGGATTGACCATATAATGTGGGATGACGCGAAGGACGAAGAGGTTGAACTCCTTGACAAGCTTATGGCGGAATATGACAAATCGATTGAAAAGAAACGGGCTGAAAGAAAGCAGAAGAAAAGCGATTCAAATTAGATACATTTCAGTGTGTTCATATATGTTTGCTTTCATCTACGAAGATAGGATTAGTTTAATTGGAGGAGGTGTCTTGGATTTTGCCGATGACGTTGAAGTGTCATCAAGACAGACATCAAAGTTGCTACGAAACAAGATATCAACCGACTGTAATAATCGGCTGTCCGAAGAAAGTGGAAAGCATGGCGAGAGTAGAAATCGTAAAGTTGTGCTGACCGCTAAGCCATTTGGTGATTTCGCTCGGACGGCGTCCAAGGGCGTCTGCAAACTGTTTCTTCGATAAGCCACGTTGCCGCATGAGAGTATCAATACGGTCGGATATTTCAAAAGAGAGGTCAACCTCTTCCTGAACGCTTGCCGGAATCGGGCCGAGCATTTCTTCAAGTGTTCTTGACGTGCGCTTCATAACTCAAATACATTGTCGGTTTCTATGGTCGATTCAGTTATATTCACGTTGCCGTTGGCAACTTCCTGTCTGAGCAATTTCTCGAATTTTTGCAGGGTCATCACATAGCCGTTCAGGAGCGTGTCATCTTCATATCGGCGTGTTGTCTTCACTCCACCATTGCCCAATACAAGTATCCTATCTGACAGGCGCAGACAGTAGAGACGTAGTTTTGAAGATGTAACAGGAAGCGCGACAATAGAATCATTCATACTTCCCTCCGGACGGAAGTATCGTTCTAATGCACCCGTCTTGGCAATACGCTTGATAAATGCGGCGATACGCGAGAAATCCTCGCTGTATTCGGCATCCTCTCTGAATTTGGCGACAAACTTTTCAAATTCGGATTCGACATCACGGAGAAACTGTAGTGTATAGATTGTACAGCTCTCACCGTCTTGGATAAGGTATAATTCTACTTCGCTCATGGCAGAGGATGTTGTGTTTGATATTATAACGCAAAAGTACGACAGAGTATTTCACTTAAAGATGAAATACTCTCAAATATTTGTTTCTCGTCGTTTCCGTCTTGCATCTCTCAAGAGGGAAAGATGTTTAATTGGAGGAGGCGTCTTGGATTTTGCCGGTGACGTTGATTACGTCGTCTGCCGCCACGACCATGGGGCGGTAGTCAGGTTCCCTCTTTTTGAACGTAACGTTTTCAAAGGTAATGCCGTCAACATGCCTTAGGAAAAGACCCCAGGCGGGAAGTTCTCCAAACATGTGGAATTCCGGATAGGAGTCAATCTGCTCCGGCACATCTTTATATCTATATGCACCGATGTATGCCATTCCTTTTGTGCCGCGTCCGGGATATTCCACCTCAATATCGCGTAACGTCACATTCTCTATCCTATAGCCCGGGATGCCGGTGATGCTTGCCGGAAACGGGTTGTGGATTACGTTGATATCGGGACCGCGCAAGTCGTAATCTTCATCGGGCCTGCCAAACGGAATGTCGCAGCTAAGGTTACTTATGGTGACGTTTCTGAACGCTCCCGGATTCTCTCCGCGTCTATGTCCGAGGCGCATGAAAAATGCGTTTCCGGTGTTTGATGCGAATATGGAATCCACTTCCACGTTTTCCAATACCGCACCGTCAACCGTTTCAAGGGCCACTGCTGAGCGGAACGTGTCTTTTATCCTTATATTTTTGATTTTTACGTTTCTGAATCCGCCGAACGACTCCGTTCCCATTTTAAGAGCGTTCGCACTGCTTGTTATGTCGCAGTCGCGGATAGTTATGCCGTCGTTGCCGTCGTTCTTATCGAAAGATTTGAGCACGATGCCGTCGTCGGCTGAATTTATGCGGCAACGTTCCACAAGCACATTCTTACAATCCGCGATGTCAATGCCGTCGTTATTCCAATAGGCGCGGTTCTCGAAATCGATACCCTTTATCACCACGTCGCTGCATTTATTTAGTGACAGTCCCCAACTTGCCGAACTCTTCAACCCGATGCCTGTAATAGTGACGTTTTCGACCGAATCGAAGTCTATAAGTTTCGGACGTATGGACGGACGCATGCGTCTGAAATTATAGTTGGGGTCGATACGTTCGCCTGTGTGGTGCAGGCTGTCTATGGCAAGGGCAAGTTCAAGTCCGCGGCCATCTATTAGACCCTCTCCGGTGATGGCGATATTCTTTGCATTCTTTGCGGAAATCAGAGCAAAGAGAGGTTTTGAACATTTATCGGCCATTTTTGAATCCTTTTCATCCTCTGTATTATATCCCTCATAATCGTATGGATTTACACTACCGAGAATCACGGCTCCTTTATCGAGATGGAGAGTGACGTCGTCTTTAAGTAAAACGGACCCGGTCACGGTGATTCCGGAGGGAACTACGACCGTCCCGCCTCCCGGCAACGCCGAAACGGAGTCGATGGCTGATTGGATGTCAAACGGATATGCACGTGCAAACGAACATAACATAATCAGGGTGACGATTATTCTTGAACCTTTATGAATACGCGGATAGTTCATGGTAGGATGGCAATGGACGTTGGGTTTGAAAATAAAGGGGTGTGCCATAATTTGTTTCAATTCTGACACACCCCTTGTATTGAAGAAAACGAATTATCAGTTTCTGGTGATGCGGATGTTGATGCTTCCGTCGGGAGCCACGTTGATGTCGAGCGTTGTGCCGGGTGCGAGACGGATGTCGCCCGTGTAGTTTCTCAGCGATGCCGGAGCATTGCCAGAACCACCTTCAATGGGATGGAGCGCCTTGTTCTCGTCGTAACCTTCAACGGGAGCCACCTTGATGTCGGGCACCTTGTCAACTTTGTGTGCCTGTGCTGCGGGTTTTGCAACAGGTTTCGGAGCGGCGGCTTTGACAGGAGCGGCACCTGCGGCGGCAAACTGGACAATAGGTTGGTCGGTAGCCATAACATCGCCGTCGGCTACGAGCACCTTAGCTACGACACCGTCGCGGTCTGACCCGAGGTTGTTCTCCATCTTCATAGCCTCATAAACGAGGATAGTGTCGCCTGCTTTCACAGCATCGCCGGGTTTTACCTTGACACTCATCACGGTTCCGCCCATCGGAGCAAGCATCACGGGGCCGTCAGCTGCGGGAACGGCGGCTGCCTCCGCTTTGGGAGCAGCTTTCCCTTCACCTTCGAATTCGATGAGTGGCTGGTCTGTGGCCATTACGTCGCCCTCTTTTACGAGCACCTGTTTCACCACGCCTCCGAGGTCGCACGCAAGGTCGTTTTCCATCTTCATGGCCTCATACACGAGCACGGTGTCGCCTGGCTTGACAGTGTCGCCCGGTTTCACTTTGATGCTCATTACCGTGCCCCCCATGGGAGCGCAGAACACCGGACCGCTTACTTCCGTGTTGGCTGCATCGGTTTTTGCCGCCTCTTTCTTGGGAGCGGCTGTCGGGTTGGCCTCGAATTCGGCTTTACGCTTGTTGGTGAGGTAAGTTTTAGCCACGGCGGGGAGAAGTTCGAGAAGGAGGTATTCTTCCTCGTTCTTTGCAAGGCTGACACCGCCAAACTGGTCGAGTGTGGGATTCTCCGGCTTCTTGTAAGATGCCGTGTCATAAGGTTTCTCCTCCGCGCTGCCGGTAATCATCTCGCGGAACTTGGCGTCAACAGGCACAGGAGTGTTGCCATATTCACCCTTCACGAGAGAAATGAACTGGTTGCTCTTGTTGGAATAGTCGCCTTTTCCGTTGCGGCGGTCCATAGCGAGCGAAACTGCCTGCGAACCTACAATCTGGCTTGTGGGCGTTACAAGCGGCACAAGACCGGCATCGCGGCGCACCTTCGGAATGAGGGCCATGGCTTCTTCAAGCACGTCTTCCGCGTTGAGGGCGCGAAGGTTGGCAACCATGTTTGAATACATGCCGCCGGGCACCTCAGCATTCTTGACAATCTCGTTGGGTTTCGGGAAGCCGAAGTATGCCTCGATTTTGTGGCAGGCATCGAGAAGCTCGTCCTCTTTGTCGGCTTTGGCAGCCTCGATGGCGCGGTCGAACTCTGCGTCGATTTCCTTCGGCATCTCGGCATAAGCCTCGTCGAAGTCACGCTGCCATTTGTCTTTGTTGAGGTCGAAGGCGGCAAGGGCTTTACGCGCCTCTTTGAGTTCGGTGCGGATTTTTGCCACAGCCTCCATGTTGACCGCGAGTTCCACTCCGAGTTTGCGGCAGAAGATATCCACAAGTTCGATGGCCGGAGCTGCGGAACCACCACCGAACCACCAGATGTTGGTATCGACGATGTCAACGCCCTGGATAATGGCTGTCAGCACCGATGCAAGGCCGTAGCCCGGGGTGCAGTGTGTGTGGAAATCCACAGGCACTTTAAGTGCGCTCTTGAGTTTGGGCATGAGGGCGAAAATACGCGAAGGGTTCACGAGGCCCGCCATGTCTTTGAGGGTTACCATCTTCGCCCCGAGTTTCTCCATCTCGATGGCTTTGTTTACGAAATAGTCGTCGGTGAAGATTTTTTCCGCCTCGGGCGTCCCTTTCGGGTCGATAGTATAGCATACGGCAGTGTCGGCGATTGCCTGGTTGCCGTTGAGTCCGTCGAACTCGTTGATCATCTTGATCGAGCTCTTGATATTGTCGATGTCGTTGAGGGCATCGAAGATACGCATCACGTTAAGACCGTTCTCGATTGCCTTTTTGTAGAAGCCTTCAAGAACCGAATCGGGATAAGGCACGTATCCGAAGAGATTGCGGCCGCGTGAGAGTGCGGAAAGCAGGGAAATCCCCTTCATGGCTTTCGAGCACTCGCGCAGACGGTCCCAGGGACTTTCGCCGAGATAACGCATCACCGAGTCGGGCACAGCGCCTCCCCAGACTTCCATTATATAAAACCCGGCCTCACGATAGAGCGGAAGGAGTTTGTCGATGTTCTCCTGTTTCATTCGTGTGGCAAACAATGACTGCTGACCGTCTCTCAGCGTCAAATCTCTGATTTGAAGTTTCTTTGCCATTCTGATTGTAAAAATTTTTTTGATGACTTCAAAGATATATTTGGATTCAAAGTTAATGATAATATCGGAATTAAAGAAATTTTTCAGTAAAAAGAATCTTTAATTTGTTGAATGTCGGTGTTTTTTTTCGTTTATAACCGTTTTTGGAGTGTAAACGGATTATGGGAGGCTATTTTCTCTCGGCTGAAGGTGTCTGCGGGCGCTTGCCGTTACGCTCAGTTCGATGAAAGGTTCAAAAGCGGCCGAAAAGATGGCGGAAGATTGGGAAAGAGGTCTTTTTAACGTAAAAATCCATAATAAAATCAATCTCCGTAAAAAGTTTAGACGACTTCGTTCATTATTCTCTGAAAAATGCATGGATGGGTGTAACAATTTTTAGGCTATTGCGTCTTTATTATCGAAGAGCTAAGTACATGACAAAAATTTGAAAATATCAAATTTCGGCTTGTAGAGAGGTC